>JBCCKS010000021.1:0-28678 GCA_039027295.1 Pseudomonadota bacterium | reverse complement strand
GAAAAGGTTCAAAATTTCGCAGATGTGGGCGGGGCATTAAGCATTCCTGAAACGGCGCAAGACCGTTTTAATCGTCAACAATTTGAAGCACAGCAGGGATTTGCAAATGGTGCCGCCTTTACCCAAGAAGCTCAAGCGCAGGCAGAAGAAGACAGACGTTTGAAAAGCACGCAAACACTCCGTCAAGCCGAGGCAACATCTCGTACTGTTACAGAAGGTTTCTTCAACAGCGTTTATAATAGTATTCTTGATGAAATTACAGAAACACAAGCCGATCTTGATCAGGTAAGAGAAAGAGTCATTGCTCACCGCAATCAACTCGGTCAACAAGAAGAAGCTCTCGGAGCTGCTGAAGCAGATGTTGTGGAAACAGGCGAAGCTTTATCAGAGGCTGAAGCAGAAGCCGCAAGAAGAAATGAAATTGCAGAACAGAGAGAAGCAGAGGCCGCTGAAATTTCTGGAAATCATGACACCCTTATGACTGGTGGAGACTGGACATTAGCGAATATGATGCGCGAGGATGTCGCTCGTGCCGGCGTTGCAGCAAGAGACGCTGAAGATAACGCCACCGAAGCTGAAGCTGATGCTGAAGCAGCAAGACAAGAATACGATACTGCTGTAAGTATTCGCGATGGTATTCAAGCAGAAATTAATAGATTAACAGGTGAAATTTCCCAAATGGAAGGTGATATAGAAGCCCTTCAAAGACAACTTGAAGAGTACGAAGCCGCAAGAGAATATATGGATGATCCTGATACAATTGCACGTCTTCAAAGCGGTGAATTAACAACGCAAGATTTAAGGGATAATGGTGTACCAGAATCAATTATCGAACAAGTTGAAATGAATGGTCCTGAAACTGGTCCAACAGGGCTGGGGATTGAAACTAATGAGGTAGTTGAAACTGCCGATCTCACAACTGGTACAACAACACCTAACATAGTTCAAACTCCCGTCGTTCCTGCCTTAGGTTAGTACGCATAACTTACTGTATTCACTTTATTTTTCGTACTTTTTTGTATGGCACCCACTAATTGTTTTATAATAAGATCATTATGAACAGGCCAGATTCACTTACGCGTCCATTCAATTGGGCCGATCACCTTAAAGAGATCGCAGCCAACCCCGAACAGTTCAATAATGCTGCTGACCATGCTGAGCTAGGCGCTCATGAGGGGCGTGGATTTCATTATCATAATGAAAGTTATTTTCGTGGCGCATCAGCTGCCTATCATGACGGCGCCTATACTACTGAAGCAAGTCGTCGTCGACGTGAGCTTCTCTTAACAACGAATTTTACAAACACGTTAAGAATTTCAATCCTCGGTCAAATAGATTTAGAAAATTTCTTCGCACGAAACCTATCACGCGTAGTATCATATTTATCAGACTTAAGAACAGACGTTCAAGTAGCTGAAACACAAGTAGAAGTTTATTTAGATCGTCAAACAGAATTAGAAGAACTTCACGACCAATATAATGAAGAACTACTCTTTGCAGAAGCCGAACTAGAAGAAGCGCTTATTCGTCTTTCTGAAAAAGAACAAATAATTTTAGATGAGAGAGAAGCTTTAGAAGTTATGGCTAGAGAAATAGACGGCGCAACGAACGGGGTATCAGTAGCTGATCCAGGCTTACAGACTAGTTATATCCGTCGTTCCATTGCTTTAAGAGAGCTTGAAATTCAATATGCAGAATTAGAACATTTCTGTAGTAGCGCAGAAATAGATATAGCAAATAGAAGAAACGTGATTAATGACCTCAGAGCTGAAATTGACGGTGTACAAGAAGATCTTGAGCACGCATCAGGTGAATTTGCTCGCTATAGTGAACAATTAACAGCCTATGAAAATATTTTAAATGGTATCGATAGCGATGAGTTTAGAGAAAGACTTCAAGCTGGTGAAGTGACAACACAGGAACTGATCAATCTTGGCCTACCACAAGATATGATTGCTAGCTTGCAAGGCGAAGAAATTACTCAACAATCCTTAATGGGAACAATTACAAGTAAAATACGATCTGGCTTATCATCTTTACGAAACATCTTTTCTTCTCAGATAAACGAAGCTGAGCAAACAGTAGAAACAGCTGCAAATCCTACTTCACAAAATCCTCGCGAACCCTCTCTCACCAATGGATAGGGCGATTTTTATTGACTTTTCGTAAAGCTCGTATATACTCATAATCATGGAAATAAATGGTTCTGTTTCACAAGAAACACTTCTTAGACAAGCTTACGCATCAGCAAAAGAAGACAGCGACCGCCTCCGAGAAAAATCATTACATTTTTATAATGAAAAAAGAGCAGATGGATTAGTCTCTGCCTTAGGACGCACAAGACAATATACAAGAGAGCGCAAAGATACGTCTCTAGCGGCCGCCCTATTAAGATCACCTCTTGCTGTATGGGCTCAGATACACGGGGCTGTAGAAAGTGTTATCAATTGGGATACCGCAAAAGAAGTTTTTCAAAAAACTCAGGCTTATTTCTTTCCAGCATTGGCTGTTCAATCTGCCACAGCTATTCCGTCTCATGGACAAACAACGTTAAATCGATTAAGCGCGCATTTTCAAATTGAAACGCAGCATATTAGTGATGCTTTGTTTCAAAAAATCTCACATTTATCTTTGAAAAATGATGTTGCAGCGAGAGATATAAAAGATATTGCCGGAAAGGCATTTATTGGCCCTCTTCCAGAAGATCTTCATACTGCCCTAGAGGGAGTAGATAATAATACTAAACGCTTTGAAATAGCCTCTCAGCATATTAAACCTTCACGTGTAACAGAAGGTCTGTATAGTGTTGGAAATGAATTTGCATTAACAGCAGACCAGCTTCAAACTTTACGCTCAAACTTTGGAAATTCAAACGGTTCTGTTCCTATTCATGTTCTAAGACCTATACAAAGTCATACAAGCATAACACCTGCTGATCCAGTTGCAACAAACCGTCCAACTCCTGTTACACCTTAGTATTTTAAGCAGCGTCTTTTTCTAAAGATTCCATAGCCGCTGTTAAATCCTTCACAGCATCAACAGAATGATCAAACATTTTTTGCTCATCATCATTCAGTGTGATCTCAATAACTTTTTCAATACCGTCTTTACCGATGACTACGGGAACGCCAATATATAAATCTTTGACACCATACTCGCCATGCAGTTTTGCAGCGCAGGGTAGAACACGCTTCTTATCTTTTAAATAGCTTTCGGCCATCGCAATCGCTGATGAAGCAGGCGCATAATAAGCAGACCCATTTTTCAAAAGAGCTACAATTTCGCCGCCGCCATTACGTGTGCGATCAACAATAGCGTCAATTTTCTCTTGAGTGCTCCATCCCATTTTTACGCAATCAGGAAGCGGAATTCCCGCAATCGTGGAATAGCGTGTGAGTGGTACCATCGTATCACCATGACCACCCAAAACAAACGCGCTGACATCTTCAACGGACACGCCAAACTCTTCGGCTAAGAAATAACGAAAGCGTGCAGAGTCTAAAACCCCTGCCATACCAGCAACTTTTTTATCATTAAATCCTGTCACGCGCTGCATAACTTCAACCATCACATCGAGAGGGTTTGTAATCACAATCACAAAAGAATCAGCAGCGTATTTTTTTATCTGCTCGCCGACTGATTTAATAATACCTGTATTAATACCAATTAAATCATCACGGCTCATACCTGGTTTGCGCGGAATACCCGCTGTGACAATAACAACATCCGCGCCTTCAATAACATCATATTCATTACTCCCTTGATAATGACAATCAAATCCTTCAACGGGGGATGACTCGGCTAAATCTAATCCTTTACCTTGCGGAATGCCGTCTGCAATATCGACCAAAGCCACATCGCCTAATTCTTTTAATCCAGCAA
Organism: Pseudomonadota bacterium; assembly: GCA_039027295.1. Classification (GTDB taxonomy): domain Bacteria; phylum Pseudomonadota; class Alphaproteobacteria; order Micavibrionales; family Micavibrionaceae. The sequence goes on along the minus strand of JBCCKS010000021.1, from coordinate 24,796 downwards.
GATGCGCTAGGGTTCCACCAATCATCCCTGCGCCTACTAATGCGATTTTTGCTCGTGCCATGAATATCTCCTTTTTTATTTATGAATGAGAATAAAGCGAAGAAAGTCTTCCTGCAAATAAAAACTATGGCTTAGTCCCTAAGGTCTAATTTCAATAGGTGTATCTAAATCAACCATTGACCAAATCTCATCCATTTCACTATTTCGGACGGCAATACAGCCCTCCGTCCAGTTTTTAGGGCTTAAATAACCTTCAATATCACGATCACGAATATCGTTGGGTAAACCATGGATAACAATTGCGTCTCCGGGGTCAACGCCCCGCCTTTCCGCGCGTGCAATATCATATTCATTGGGGTATGAAATATGAATGGAGCGATAAAATTGACTATCGTCATTCTTATAATTTAAATAATAACGCCCTTCAGGAGTACGCAAATCCCCCCTCTCAAGCTTTGGCCCTACAGGGTTTTGTCCTAATGAAATGCTATAACTTCGTAAGACTCTCCCATCGCGTTTTAAAAACATTTTATTTTGAGATTTTTGAACCAAAACAAAATCTGCTTTTTGTGAATCGGGAACAGTTAGCGGGGGTGGCTTTTTATAAACCTTATAAGAGTTAAAAGCTTGGGGTGGCGGATATCCTTCTGGATCAGGGGCTTGCGTAGTGGTTGTGACACATCCAGATAGAAATAAAGACAATAAAAAAACTGTAAAAAATTTACTCATAACAGTACATAATTATAATCCAATAAATTCAAGTTGCCATTCCATCTCTTCAGGTGTCAGCGGATAATCAACACCTTCTTTCGGGTAAATCAGCTCCTTAGATGAAATTTGTGCTAACTCCTGCTGCAATCTCAGCGCAAATCGCATCGAAAGCCCAGCTTTCCAGCATATCGCGCAGACAAGTTTCGGCTTTTGATAGCTAAAGACTTTACGCACAGATGCTATTTTTGCATTCACCATGAATGACAATGCAATGACGATAAATTCCTTATCCCGCATGGCTAAATGATCGGAGAGCAAAGTCTCATCAAGCGCGTTTTGGGCATAAAGCGTATGAACTTTTTGCTTAATCGTCTTTTCATCATCGCCGCTTGAATCCATCGCCATACGCCTTTTCGTCGCATCTGAAATCATCTCAATAGTTTCAGAATCATACTGCCCTTTTTCTAAGAGCAACTTGCGAATACTTGAATCTACGAACCGCGATAGCCTTGTTGCTAACTCTGGCGGCAAGGAATGATTGGTCACAAGCGGTTCATGCCATTCCGGGAAATCGCGCGCACGTTCAATCACTTCATAAAGAACCTCTTCATCAATCTCTGCGCCTTTATTGTTTAGGAGTAACTGGCCAGCTTTTTTATTCTCTTTTTTAATCACGGCTAATGATAATCGCGCGCCAATTGTTTTTCGTTGTGCAACGGCTTCAGCGGCCCAATCGGCGGGATGGCTTTGCAAGATGTCGATTAAATCTTCATCTTTAATAACGGTACATAATCTTAAAATCGGCTCTGACACTTCCCGTTCAATATCCTTTGCCAAAGCAATCGCAACGGCCGGCGGGGCATAAGCATGATCTTTTAATGTCGCCGTCAGGGCTTTTTTGATCTTTAAAACTTTGTCAAGCGCAAGTGTCCCTAATGCCTGCACCGTAAAAGCATAAAGCCTACTTTGCGTATCTAGAGACACTTCAGGAAGGATTTGGATCAGTCTATGTGCAAGAGCAAGGCGCACATCTTGCGATCCATCTTTGGCGAGAGCTGTACTCGCATGAAGCGGCGTTGATTTGTTTTTGGCAACGGCTTTACGAACCTTCTCACTCTCATCTTTTTCCGCCAAATAAAAAAGAATTTCCTTATGAGTCTTTTCATTTTTGGCAAGTGCAATACGTTTGCTCTCGCTACCTTCTAAGGCCAACGCCTTTTCTCTTTCATATTTTTCAGATTCAGATTTTTTAAAGAAAGACAGTAAATCCATTTATGCATCCAATCTTTCTTGGTGATAGGCCGCACTTTGCATTTCCATCAGACGGCTTACCGTACGATCAAATTCAAACCCATGATCTTTCCCGCCATAAAGCTGGTGAATATCGGCCTCAGCTGAAATCACTAACCGTTTTTTCTGCTCATAAATACAATCAATCAGCAAAATAAAACGCTTAGCTTCATTACGCATTTCAGCCGTCATCACAGGAACATTTTCTACAAAAATTGTGTCATAGTTTTTAGCAATTTGAATGTAATCTTCGGCTGCCAACGGCTGTTCGCAAAGATCCGCAAAGGTAAATCGTGCAATATCGCCTACCGCAAGTACTTTAATTTTTCGGCCTTTCACAGATAGGGTTTTCATCGAGGCTGGCTGTTCGTCCGAAAGCTCTAAAAATAATTGATCAACTTTCTGCTTCGTATCATCATCACGTGGGTGAAAGTAATAAATATCCTGATCGGCTTGGGCAATACTGCGATAATCTTTTTGGTTATCCAGCTTCACGACATGCATCTCATCTTTGATAAAATCAATAAAAGGCAGGAATAAATCGCGCTGTAATCCCCCTTCATATAAATGATCAGGCGCACAATTACTGGTGGCAATAATCACCATTCGCTTTTCAATAAACGCCGTGAATAATCGCTTTAAAATCATCGCATCGGCCACATCACGCACATAAAACTCATCAAAGCAAAGAAGCCGCGTTGAGCGCGTCACATGATCCACATAATCCATCAGCAAATCGTCTAAATCATTACCGCGATTTTGATGAAGCCAATCATGGGTTTCGATCATAAATTCATGAAAATGAACACGCCGCTTTTTGATGCTACTTGATACGGAGTCAAAAAATAAATCCATAATCATTGATTTTCCGCGCCCGACTCCGCCATAAAAATATGCACCTTTCACAGGCGCAGGCTTTAAAAAAGGCAGGAAAGGCTTTGATGCTTTTAACTCTTGATGAATATCTTGCAAAAGAAGAACGGCTTTTTCCTGTTCCTCATCTGCTTCGAAATCTTTTTCGGCAATAAGCTCTTTATAGGTCTGATAAAGCGTCATCACTGTTTTTCTTTTCAAACTGCTTTACCAAAAAGATTGAAATTTCATATAAGCCTAAGATAGCCAGCGCTAATCCGATTTGTGAAATAACATCGGGAGGTGTTAAAAACGCAGCAACCACAAAGGTAAAAATAATGGCGTACTTTCTTTTTGATTTGAGACCGTCTGAGGTCACGAGCCCTGCCTTACCCATTAGTGTTAAAAGCACAGGCAATTGAAAACAAAGCCCAAAGGCGAAGATTAATGTCATAATTAAATCAAGATATTCACTGACCCGGGCCTCAAGTTGGATGGGGAGAGCCGTTTCCGCACCAGTGCTTTGGAAGCTTAAGAAAAATGGCCATGCCATTGGAATAATCCCGTAATAGACAAGCGCTCCGCCTGCAAAAAACAATAAAGGGGTCGCCGCAAAAAACGGCAAGAAGGCCATTTTCTCATTTTTATAAAGCCCTGGCGCAATAAACAGCCAAATTTGCGCTAATAAAATCGGGAAGGTTAAAAAAACACCTGCAAAAAAAGCGACTTTCAAGTAAGTAAAAAACGCTTCTGCCAATCCTGTGTAGATAAGCCGGTTAGTCGAACTATCCCCCATCGCATCGGCCAAAGGCTGAACCAAAAATCCATAAAGGGGTTCAACGAATAAAAAACATAAAGCCGTTCCCGCAATCATAGAAAGAAAGACCCACATAAGCCTTTTACGCAATTCAATAAGATGCCCTGTAAGCGGCAGCGTTTGTTCGCTCATCAAGCGCCCTCCTCTTTTTTCGGCTCGGCACTATTCTCATTCGCTTCTATGAACTCAGCATCCTCATCCTGCTCGTTTTGAATATCTTTTTGAACATCTTGCTGTGATCGTTGTTCAAAATTCACTCCTTTACGAAGCTCCTCAATATCACCGGCTTGCATCAGTTCATCGAATTGTTGGGAAATCGCAAATTTTACATACTGAAAACGGCGAACGAAACGCCCTATGCCTTGCATAATATGAGGAATATCCTTCGGCCCCACAACAAAGACAGCGACAATAATGATAATAAGAAGCTCGACCCAGCCAAAATCAAGCACGGCGGCTTAATCCTTTTTTTCATCAATAGATTTAGGTTTGGACTCACCCTCTTCGTCATTCAATCCTTTTTTGAATGATTTAATGCCTTTGGCAATATCTTCCATGACACGTGGCAAACGGCCTGCACCAAAAAGGAGGAACACCAAAACAACAACAATTAAAATTTGCCAAATACCTATACTCATAATTATTCACCTTCCGTGGTTTCATTGTTGCGCGATTGAATATCTTTATAGCTTTGTTCATCAAAGGCATCATCTTCCTGACGTTTGATCACTTCTTCTGCATCGACATCAGCGCTTTCGAACAGGTCACCTGAGTCAGGGATTGTTTCAATGGCTGCACGTCTATCCAACAGTCCAGATGCCTTTAACTCATCCAATCCGGGCAAATCCATCAGACTTTCTAATTGGAAATGATCTAAAAATGAAGTTGTTGTCATCCATGTCAGCGGCCTACCCGGAGTTTCACGCCTGCGTCCTGGCTTCACCCAGCCTAGCTCCATCAAAATATCAAGCGTGCCTTTATGGGTGGCCACCCCTCTGATATTTTCAATTTCTGCTCTTGTAATAGGCTGGTGATACGCAACAATCGAAAGCGTTTCAACAGCCGCTTTTGATAATTTTTTAGAAACTTCTTTTTGAATTGTCAGGCTATCGCCTACATCTTTGGCTGTACGAAACGCCCATTTTCCATCAATTTCGTGTAATTCAACGCCCCGTCCCTGATAGGTTTCTTTTAATTGAGGGAGAAGGACATTTAAATCTGTTTCCTCTGGCATACGCTCTAAAATTGCTTGTGGTGATAATAGCTCAGCAGATGCAAACAAAATAGCTTCTAACATACGCAAAAGATCTGAATGATCGCCCTCTTCCCGCGGCACTTCATCACCCGGCTCAATCGCATTCATTTGCTCTGCAATTTTTTCCATTTGCTCTTCGGTAATATCGTCTAATGTTTCTGGTTCACCCATCTCTTAAAAATTTCCTTTAATTATTTTCTTGCGAAACATATCCCGGTTCGCGGTCTGCTGTTCTTAAATAAATTGTTCGAAAGGCTCCATCTTGCCTAATCTCTAGCTTGCCTTGCTTGGCCATCTCTAATCCGGCGGTAAAAGTCGATGCAACAGTTGATCTGACAAGCAATGGATCGTCAATGCCTTCAGGGATAAAGCTTTGCAATGTTGTCCAAACACTATGCGGACCGGATCGTGGAAGGTTTCCTAACATTTTGGCTAATCTATTGGCAGCATCTTCCATCGATAAAATATTAAAAGTGGGAAGCTCATAATTCGTGTAATCTTTACGGCGGTGAATATCGCCATACGTTTTGAGCAAATCAAAAAGTGTCACCTGCCATGTTGTTTCATAGTGCGTGCGAAGCCCTTCTGGCATTCCGCGTTTAAAGACATCTATTCCCAACTGCGGTCTTGATAACAATGCCTCCCCCGCATTACGCATGGCTTCTAATCTGCGCAGTTGGAATTGCAACGCTTCGGCCATTTGATCGCCTGTCAGCTCTGCATCTTCTGACTTTTCTTGCGGCAATAATAATCGCGATTTTAAATAGGCTAGCCACGCCGCCATGACCAAATATTCGGCCGCCAACTCAAGGCGTAATTCTTTGGCACGGTCAATAAAGCTTAGATATTGGCGGACAAGCTGAAGGATAGAAATTTCACGAAGATCAACTTTTTGTGTGCGCGCCATATCAAGCAGCACATCAATTGGGCCTTCATACCCATCAATATCAAGCAAGAAAGCATCAACATCGCCTTCTTGGGGAAGGTCGATATTACGCGGCTGATCTTCTTCGAATACGGCTTCGCTCATAACGCTCAAAACTCTGATCACTCATGGCTGGAATATCAGCCATAATGCTTTCCATCTCTGTTAATAGACCACTGCAATATAGCGTGGTATCACAGCCAGATTCCAGCGTTTTTCGCGCTCTATCCGCAAGATTTCCGTATTCTTCTAGTGCTTTCATCGAAATATCGTCAGCAATCAGGAATTGATCGATATTCATTGTCCCGCGAATATACTCTATTGCCTCTTTTGAGATTGTAGCTGGTAGGGCGCTGAGCGCAGGATATTTAATATGAGCAACCATTCCCCACACCTGATGCACTATATTGGATTGCCCCAATTTCTGAAAAGGCAGGAAGTCTGTTTGCTCCAATTCCTCCAAAGGCGTATCCACAACGGGCAATTCCAAATGACTATCCGACGTCGCCCGGCCATGCCCCGGAATATGTTTGGCAACAGGAGTAACGCCGCATTCTAGGTAAGCATTACAAACCGCATAAGCTTTTTCAAAAATATCATCGGGATTATCTGAAAAGGCGCGATCACCAATCACATTATGCGTTTCTTCTAATAATAAATCCATCACAGGGGCGCAATTCACATCAATATTAAGTTCCGCCAAATCATGCCCAATAAAACGCGCAACACCCGCCGCCTCATCTGAAGTATTACAGGCATTGGCGGGCATATATTGTTGCCATACTGGCGGCTTCAACCTCTGAACACGCCCGCCTTCTTGGTCAATTAGGATGGGGCAATCCCATCCCACACAATCGCGTAAATCATGATTGAGTTTTCTGATTTGATCATGATCTTCACAATTTCTGGCAAATAAAATAAAGCCCAGCGGGTTGGCACTCGCAAAAAACCGCTTTTCATCATCGGTTAGTTTTGTGCCGGAGCATGAAAGGATAATAGCGGATGAATGAGACATAATTTATGACCTCTTAATGTTATGAGCCTTTTTTCACAAGGCATCCATTGGGATTAATTTTTTTAATTTCAGAACAAATACTATTCGCCTGCGTTTGAGAAATGGGACCAGCTTGAATGCGATAAAACGTTCCTTTATCTCCTAAATCCGCTCTCTGAACCCGGTGCGGCATAGACGACAGAAACGGATCATATTTTTTGACAAAGCTATTCCATTCCGTTTCTGCTGCGCTTTCAGATTTCACACTCGCCAGCTGTATGAAGTAATCCCCACGAATAGGCTGTGGCGCGGCTTGCGGCCCGGGCTTTGCAATAGGTTGAGGCTTTGGATTAAAAGGTACCTGTTGCAGTTGCGCGTTAGGTTGAATCGGTTTTACATCCGGTTTCATTTCAAAGAGCGGTTTGGGCACTTCCGAATTTTCATTTGTCTGAATTTCAACACTTACCACTTCTTCTACAGTCTCTTCAGCAGATTCCACTGTTTCTTCAATAAATGTTTCAATCGATTCATTTATATTTTCAGTTTGATCGATGACAACATCTTCATAATTTTCTAAATCTGGTTCTTCGTCCTGTGTGTTTAATCCAGCGAATAACTGCGAACGCGGAATTGGGGGTTCATCAAATTGATCTTCGGCAAAGAGATTTTCAACACGGCGGTCATTCAACTCAGAATTATAGAGTGTACTATCTTGAAATGCGATTTCCGGCCCGCCGCGATCTTCGGGTTCAACACGGATAGGATCTTCAGACGCGCGCACAATCGGAACATTGGCTTCCGTTTGATCGCCATTGGAATAGAGTTTCCAGACCAACCCCACCATGAAAGATAGCGCAATTAGAACAATAAAAAATATCGCCTTCGGACCAATCGTCCCTAAAAAATCAAAAGCACCCGGATCATCAAATTCATGTCGTTCATTCATAATAAAAACAGTATGAAAAAAACCCAATCATCACAAGAATTTAGTTTGTTTCTAAAGCATTTACCCTGTTATTTTCAGCAGTGTTTCACGTGAAACACTTTTTAGTGGGGTGTAACAAAATCAAAGACTTAGGATAAAATTCCTATATTTTCTGTGGATAACTTTTATACCGCATGAGATTCAACAGCTCTTTATTCACATAAAATATTGACATAATGATATCAAATGTTTAGGACAAGTTATGCAACAATCTAGCCCCTTTAAATTTGAAACTTTTGGCCAGCTATCCATGCGCGATGCGGTTGTTGGCGTTGCAACAAAAAACAAAAACAGACGTCTCATTGCCGTTGTTTTAACGCAAGGATTATCTCCTCATAAAAGAAAAGAGAAACTGGCTCTCGCCCGCGAGCAAATCAATAGTGATATCATTAGCCTGAGTAATAGACGCGGACGGCTCACAAGAAAATTCACAGATGCGGGCGCAAAACAAATTAAAGCCTCTATAAAAAGTGCATGGGATGCTGGCCCTGGCATTCAATATATGTTGAATGAAACCGATCAGCCAATCATCATTTTTGATTGTCAGGATAAAGGTGCATTTTGGAGCACGCTAAAAACACTAGGCGTTGACGATGAGACACTGTTTGCACTCGCCGAATTAGAAGCACTGAAGCCAGAAGATATTCACAGCAAAGAAGTAAAGTCAGTTGGAACTGCGCACTTACTGTGCGAGAAACTCTCTAAAAGTGCTGAAGCTGATAAAAAGGAATTAATTGATTTTATTACCAAGGCCAAAAAATTCAAAATTCCTGAATTCAATTTATTCAAGGAAACTATGGCCGCCCAATTCCGAAATGGTATGACTCCAACTTTAATAAAACATGGAGTATTTTACACTACGCAAATAGTCGGGCGTGCAGCTATAAGCATAGGAAAGTTAACTGAGAAGTTTGGATGGAAAACATTCCCCTCAAGTAAAAGAGCCTTTATTATTGCCAATCATAGAAGAGCGCATGAGTTTAACAAAAGAAGAAATCCAGAAACATCTGATTGGCATTATCAAACCGTTATAAGATCAACGGAAGAAATGACAGAAGAACAAGTTGATACTACGTTTGGTACGCCGCCTCATAAGGTCCCAGTACCAGAAGACAAACAAGAATATTTGGAACATGAAAGTGTTTATGAATTGGGAGCATTTGGCGTTTTTAATTTAAACGTAAGAGACGGCAGACATTTTTTAAAACAAGATAAATCATTATTTGAATTTGATTATATTTTAGCAGAAGGCGAAACAGCAAAAGTATACGGCTTAGCTCACCAAGTTGGCGGTGAAATAAAAATTAGATTTTTTACACTTCAAAATGGTGCCTTATCACATATCAATACATCTGGTGTTATAGAATTAGATGAAGATATGAGAATGTCCGGATGGCGCGAAATAGATAATAAGACAGGCAATATCGTTCGACAGCAAGCTGTTGACGTGATGAGGATGGGCGAACAATCAACCCATTTAGTCCCTGGCTTTATGGCGCATATTGCCAATATGTGCGCGCGCATGAATGAGGCCGATTATTTTGCCCACATCATTGAACCCACTGGCGGTGGTGGGCGCATGGGCAGACATAAGCATCCTTATTTTGAATATGAAGTTGTTGAAGATCCCCTACAACCTACACATATTCGTGTTGTTTCAAGTGATAGAAGAATTGGCCCTCAATTACGGCAAAGCCCTATTTTCCATCAGGTTTCAAGGCATACAAGAACCCTTTATAGAGGTACAGTTGACGAACATGTGATGATTATCGGCCCGCATACGCGCGGCGATGCCTCCAAAGGTGTGAAGAAAAAAGATGTTCGCGCTGTAGAGCCAAAGCATCAATAATCAGAGACATAAAGTGAGTGAGCGCGTTTACAAAAAAATTAAAAAACAAAATGGTGAACGCTTTGCACGCTCCATTCGAGATTTTCATTCAGGTATCTTTGAAGTACCCGGCATTGAAGATATCGTAAAGCACGCAGGGCGAGATGCTGAACCCTTACTTCCTTATCTTTTATCACTCACTGAAGCAGCGAATGAAAATGAGCCTGCCCCACCCAAGGCTGAAAACCCCTTTAAATTATTAAAAGAAGCCGGCTATGATGCCTTCTATGCAAACACGCTTGAAAAGCAAAATTCTATTAAGCGATATTTTGCGCCAGGGGAGCTACTTTGTACATTTAACAGCAATTCACGCTTTCTCAGTTACTATGTTGTTCATGCCGTAAAAAAGGGAGCAGACAAGCTAAAACGATCTCAATTTAAAGGAATAGAAAAACGACAAGATGAATACGGAACATCTGTGATCTCTATTCAGATTTTAAAATCAGGCGGCCTTATAAAGATTACAAATCGTTATAATCACGCAGTCGATTTTCCTGACAATACTTTTCAAAGTAATCCCGATCATATTATTGAAGGTTTATCCCTTGCCCTCAAAGATCATTTCAATGTTGATTTTGATGCACCCTCTTCGCCTCTACCTGATGGGTATCTTTTAGCCAAAGGACAAGTATTTCAACATCACACTGAAGATAATAACATCTATTATGGGCATCATGCTTTTGTGAAAGATGGCATTGTCACAGAGATAGATAGAAAAGCAGGACATGCTCTTTTCGAGCGTTTTTATTTTGATAATAAAACAAAAACACTTCGCAACGTAGACCCTCATGACGTTGATAAATTTCCGTTAGATTTTAATCGTGATTATGGAGGGAACACAGACTTGCATGTTGATAAAAAAGGAAATCTAAAACTTGGTGATGTCGTTTTAATTGAAGCAGACGAGTCAAAAATTGTTCGGATGAATTTTGACCAATTGTCTAAACTCAGTGATTCCTCTCTCCATGAAATGCCTTTTTTGAAAAGCTTTCGATCGAGCAGTCTTCAGAAAATAGGCCATATGTGTTTTGATGAATGCCGACGCCTAGAGGAATTTTCAGCAAACGCGTTAATTCATATGGGAAAACAATGCCTACGCACGGTCTATCGCCTTAAGCATTTTGAAGCTAACCGTTTACTTCATATGGGTCGTAACTGCCTGTTAAGAGCGAACTCACTGGTTTCGTTTCATGCTGAAAGCCTACAAACAATGGGGAAAAATTGTTTAAATGACGTCAGTGCACTAACAGATTTAGTAATCCCCACCATAAAGCAAATGAATGATGGATGCATTGAACATGCAGAAAGTCTTACTCATTTCGAAGCCAATGCATTAAAGCAGATGGGTAAGAATTGTTTAAATTATGCGCCCAAATTAACGAGCTTTGTAGCCACGGGCTTAAAGGTAATGAAGCAATACTGCATTCAGCATTCTCCTCAATTACAAGAATGCTTAGTTCCTGAAAGAATAAAATTTGCGAGAGATTGCTTTGAAAAATCAGAATTAATTTCTCGAAGACGATCAAGAGATGGAGCTGTCCCTAGAGCAGCGCCTTAATTTTTTAATCACTTATTTCTGCATTGACCTTAATCCACTCTTCTAGGGGTTGGTCATCAATATACATCCCTTCGATAAAGGCGCGGCCAGTATCGCTAATGCGCATTTCGATTTCGAAATCGTAGTTGCTGTCATTTTGTCTGAGCATCTGGTCAAGCTGACGTGCGTTCTTTTCAGGAATATAATAACGCTGCAATCCATATGCGCCGCCGCTGATTGAAAAATTATTCATATTATACGAACGCCCTTTAATGAAGCTATCGCATTGTCTTGCATTCTCCACGCTATCAACATAGGCAATATGGGTGATCTCTTCGTCAGAGCGTTGCAAACATAATGCGCATTCACGTCCCACACAATTTGCGCGTTCATTCTTGTTTTCTTGAATTTTATCGCGCCAATTCCAGTCATATCGAAATGTGAGGTAGTGCCCTCTTAATAAATCTCTCGGGTCATAACCTGTAACAGGAATACGCCATTGCTCACCGTTTTTTTGATTGTGAATATTAGAGGCAATCAATAACCCCATTATGATCACGGGCAAAAAGATAACAAAAATTTTAAGAGCTGTTTTCATCATGATTATGCCGCGCTTTCACTGATAATGGTTTTTCTGAATTTATTCACACCGATCACCATTCCAATCAGCACAATACCGCTTATGATTAATCCAAAGCCTGTTAGGAGAAGCGATCCAAAAAGCTCTAGATACACAACGTAAATTCTAATCGCGACCACAGCAATCGCAAAGGTCACAAGGGATTGCAAATGCATTTTATTGAATATATAGGCAAGAAAGATCCAGTATATGATGAAGCTCAGCGCTGCAATAAAAGAAGCCTCTACAGAAATAAAGATGAAAGAGAGTGCGCTTATTGCAAAACTACCGATGAGTAAATACTCAACATTCTGTGTGATATTTTCATTTTGAAGATAGCTGTTTTTTGCAACATATTTTGATGCAAATGTTGCAAGGACGAGTATTAAAATAATCAAACCATAATAAGTGAAACTTTCAAAATCATAACGTCCGTACCAAAGCTGGCACATTGATGATGCCCCAATAATAATAGCTGTTATAGACGTGCTCACCATTAAATTTTGATGAAGTGGTCGATCCCACTTTTTTAATGTATCTGAAAGTAAAATGAACATCATGGGCAAAAGAATAAATAATCCAATATTATAGGCGAAAGCCTGATCATTGCTGAGTACAGGAAACACATATTCCATAGAGCCTGTAACAACTAATGCAATAAACGCAACCAATGCTGGTCCCAAAGCGATGAGCGTCCGCCCAAAAATAGCAAGCGGGGCAATTGTGATAAGCGACCAGAGGAATATGGCCGAAGGAATACTGCCATCTAGCTGAAAGATTTGCCCAACCAGCGCGATAAAAGTGATTGTCAGCGCCCATAAAATAGTCAGGCAAACATCTGTATGAATTAGTTTACCTTTTTGGTGATTGATAAACGCGGCTGTTGCAACAGAGAAATTTATAGCAAAATGAACAAATAGTTTTAGAGAAGGTGGGATTATCTGCCAATTGGCTGCAATAATCGAGATAAGCCCCATAAGAATGGAAAACCCACCGACCCATAAAAGCTTTCTCATAAAGCGGTTGGAGCCTTCTTTTGATTCAAATTTAAGAATTTTCTCAACTTGATCGGCAGTGACCAAGTTATTTTTCTGCCAAATCTTCAGTTTCTTTTTAACTCTCATACCCCTACCTTATTTTTAGATTTTTAATTAATGTCTCTATAGAGATTAAATAGTTTTTCATGCTCACGGATTGCATAGCGATCGGTCATTCCCGCGATATAATCACAAACAATGCGCGCTTGAGCGACATTATCGATAAGCCCGCCAGCCTTCTCAACCCTAATCTGCCAATCATCGGGAAGCATATTGTAATGCGTCATGTAAGTGTGAAAGAGGTCGGGAATGATTTTCTCAACCTTATTCCAAATTCTGTTCACGCTGTAATGGCGGTACATTCTTTTGAGTAAAAATGCACGCAGCTCTTCAACTTGCGTGTACATTGATGATGAGAAGGCAACTGTTTTTTGACTCGCTTCACGAACGTCGCGCGGGCTTTTGGGTTTAAGGTCTTCGAGGCGTGTTTTTGTTTCCGCCAAGACATCAGTGACCATGGCCCCGATCATCTCACGAACCGTTTCTTGAACAATGTAGTGAGTAGAAACATCGGGCCACTCTTCACGCACTTTTTTGATGATGGGGCCCATGAGAGCAAGCTCAGATAAATCATCCAAATCGAACATGCGCGCTCTTAAGCCATCTTCAACATCATGGTTGTTATAGGCAACATCATCTGAAATGGCGGCAATTTGGGCCTCAAGCGAGGCAAAGGTATCAATTTCTAAATCGATTTGATGCTGAATATCATAAAGCGTAGGCGGAAGCTTACCCTTATCATCAGGTTTCACAGGGCCATTATGTTTGACGACCCCCTCGAGCGTTTCCCAAGTTAAATTCAGGCCGGGCCAGCCAGGATATTTCCGCTCTAGCTTTGTTAAAATGCGCAACGATTGATCGTTATGCTCAAACCCGTCATAAGGCTCCATACATCTTTGCAAGTAATCTTCACCAATATGGGCGAATGGCGTGTGCCCCAAATCATGCGAGAGGGCAATCGCTTCGGCTAAATCCTCATTGACCATGAGGGCGCGGGCCAGAGAGCGGGTAATTTGAGCAACTTCTAAAGTATGCGTTAACCTCGTGCGATAATGGTCCCCTTCTGAGTAGACAAAGACTTGGGTTTTATATTTCAGGCGGCGAAAGGCAGAGGCATGAATAATCCGGTCACGATCGCGTTGGAACGGTGTACGCGTTGCACTTTCTGGCTCTTCATAAATACGCCCCCTACTCTCATCCGGTCGGCATGCATAAGCCGCTAAAGGCAGGGCGCAGTAATTATAGCTCTGCACCTCTTCTTTATTATCGTTACTTTCGGTATGAGCCATATTGAAATCCTAAGCTGAACTATTGTACTATTAGAATATGAGTATAACCATGACTGACAGCTTTGTGAAACGAATGAAGGCGCTTCAAACACAACAAAATGCGCCGGGCCTTATGCTGCGCATTATTGTGGAAGGTGGCGGCTGTCAGGGTTTTGAATATCATTTCAAAGAAGAAACAGCGATTAATGACGATGATCAGGTTTTTGAGAAAGGTGAGGTGAAGCTGGTTATTGATGAAATTTCTATTCCGTTCTTAGAGGGATCAGAAGTGGATTACGTTGATGACCTTATTGGTGCGCATTTTAAAATTAACAACCCTAACGCCTCATCATCATGTGGATGCGGCACAAGTTTCTCGGTTTAAAAAATGAAAATTGCCTCCTGGAACGTCAATTCAATTAAGGCCCGAAAAGATCATGTCAAAAAATGGCTGCAAGAAATACAGCCTGACATTCTCGGCATTCAAGAATTAAAGGGCTTAGATTTTCCCGCTAATGATTTCGAAGAGATTGGATATCACAGCGAAGCAGTCACACAAAAAGCCTATAACGGCGTTGCGGTATTTTCCAAAGAAAAACAGATACTTATCAGCGATCATTTATATGATGATGAAAATGCCCGCTTCATTGAAATTGAATATAAAGGCGTTCGAGTTTTGAATTGTTATATGCCCAATGGAAATCCTACAGGGACTGAAAAATTCGATTATAAAATGAAGTGGATGGAGCATTTACTGAATAAAATCAAATCACTAAGGGAAAATGGTATCTCATTTGTTTTAACAGGTGACTTTAACATCATTCCTGAAGATGAGGATTGTTACTCCCCTAATGCGTGGAAGGATGATGCTTTATTTCACGAAAAAAGCAGAGGATTTTGGTATCAGCTCAAAAATCTTGGACTTTACGATGCGTTTCGAATTTATGATCAATCCCCTCAAAAATATACGTTTTGGGATTATCAGGGTGGTGCATGGCCAAAAAATAATGGGATAAGAATTGATCACTTTCTTTTAACGCCAGACTTAACAGATAAGCTTGTATCTTGTGAGATTAATACAGCCCCCCGATCATGGGAAAAAGCCTCAGATCATACCCCGATCATGATCGAGTTAGATATTTAGATGATCAAATCTTTGGCTGCGATCTCTGTTTTGTTCCTTTGCACAGCATGCGCAAGCGGAACAGCTCTCGATTATTTAAGAATTAAAGATATTCCAGCGCCACAAGGAAATAGTTTAACCCATTGTTTTGGTTACGGATGTGAAAAACAAAAAACTGTTAAACTCTCCCCCACCGCTCAAAAAGAAGTTGCAGCTTTATTTAAAGGTATTGAAACTGCCGATAATGAAAGAGATGCAATTGCTCAAGCCATCGCTGTCTTTGAAGAAGATTTAGGTGAGCAAGTGGGCACAAAAGCCGATCGCCGCGGAACATTTCGTATCTATGAAGCCAGCGATAAAGACTATGATAGCCGTTTTCAGCAAGATTGCGTTGATGAAAGCACGAATACGACGAGCTACCTTATCTATCTTGAGCAAAATAATTTATTACGCTTCCATAGAGCAGGCTTTCCTGTTGGCCGTCAGCCCTTTTTATCAGGTGATAGGTGGTGGCATCAAAGCGCCTCTGTTTTTGACCTAGCCGACAATCAACAATATGTGGTTGATAGCTGGTTTCATGATAATGGTCACAAGGCTGAAATTGCGCCTCTCGATGTCTGGATGAAAGGCTGGAGCCCGCATAAGGCTAAGAAAGAGACAAAAAATAATGAAGCGCTCTAAATTTCTCTAAACTTACTATGGTCAAGACGTAAGAAGCTTACTACAATATATAAAATTACTTTGGGATTCTCTCATGAAATATGTTCTCGTCTTTTTATCTGTTCTTATAACTGCTTGCGCCATCGATACCGATATGGATATCCAAACATCTGAGCGTATTGCCCGCCCAGCCTTTATGGTTGAACGCTCAATTAATAATGAGCAGTTCCAATTACAAGCATGGGAAAGAATGCATAATCGCGGACAGCCTGCGACGATTTATATTGAGGATGACGGGACAGCGATTGAGTTTTCTGAAAACCAGATTGACACTGTTCTTCTCAAATCGATTTCCAATAAGGATCAAAGATTAATAGACCCTACCCCGGAAAACCCTGTAGCTTTGCATTTAGCCTCACGTGATCGAAGCAAAAATTTAGCGTATTTAGCGCGGCCTTGTCAGTTTATAAAATTTCCTGAAAGTAAAGGATGTGATGCAAGCTATTGGAAAGAGCGCCGTTACACGCCAGAAGTTGTGGCCGCTTACCAAGATGCTTTAAATGATATCGCTGCAAGATTTGATATTAACGGCTTCCATCTTGTTGGCTATGGTGGCGGAGCGAATATCGCCGCAGTTTTAGCCGCCAAACGTGACGATGTTTTAAGTTTAAGAACTGTTGCTGGTAATTTAAGCCCTGCATTCGTGAATGAATATCATGATGGCAAAATGCCTTACGCGACAAATTCTTTACTTGCAACAGATTTTGGAGAAGCTCTATCGCAAGTGCCTCAACATCACTTCATTGGTGCCGCAGATCAAAGAATTCCTCCCGGTTCTTATCACAGTTATCGCCAGTCAATTGGGCTATCTGATTGCATTAGCTATTCCGTTGTTCAGGATGCAGATCACGAACGCGGATGGGTTCAATTATGGCCGCAGCTTTTAGGAATTATACCGCAATGCGGAGAAGTATTTGATGATCTTCCACCATTGCCCCCTGCCCCAGAATTCCCGGGTGATTTTAGAAAGACAAAAGGGAAGTAATTGAACCTAATTCACAAAAGATAGGCAGTGCTGATCATAAACCGGGTATAACATTTTAAATTGGTTCACGTTTTGTGATTGTGTTTTGAAACCATCTTCGCGCAATAGAGATACAAAATTAAATTCTGAATTCATTAAATTTAAGAGCGTCTGGCATTTATACGGCGCGACAGTCCCTTGCTGGCAAAAAATAATTTCAAATGGGTATTCTTCGCTTTTCGTAAGAGATAAAAGCTGCGCTTGCTGATCAGGGTTATTTTGAAGGCTGCAATATTGTTGAAGTTCTTCGACTGTAGCGGCGCGACCAGGCGGGTAGTCGTCAGTGTTTACTTCATCTGCATAGACTGCGGGCGAAGACATTATAGATGCACATAACGCAAATATTCTTGAAAAAGAAATCATGCTGTTTTTTACAGAAAAATCTTCAAATTGTCAATTTTTATGAAAAATACAACACAAAATAAGAAATAATTAATATTAAATGATTTTTAATAAATTTTTCATAAAATATGTCGATGAATAAATCTATTAATCAGTCTAGGAGGTTCAATGAAGAACACAGGATTTCATCAAGTGAACGTATTGAATACGGTTACAAAGATGGTGGCCGAGGCCTAAAATTTAATAGAGACGGCAGTTATGCAACAAGCCCCACTAGAGAAATCATTATTGTAAAGAACCCTTCTGATGATCCTATTTTTCAATCGGCGCTTGAATACGTTAAGCAACAACTAAATAAATTAACCTCAACAGAACAAAAAATTCGATTTTTAAGTGGCTATGTACAAGGCCTGCTATCTATCAATGACACTGCTGAAAATGAACGAATAATGGACAGAATTTGCGGTGGAAATAGCAGGGGATATGAAATTTCTCTTGGGCAGTTAATCCAAGCTAAAACAGGCGTCTGTAGACACCGCTCTTTATTGTTTAAAGCGCTTGCTGATGAGATAGGAATGCCCACAAGTCTAGTTAGAGGCAACTACTACGAACACTCTGGTTATGGTGTAAGCCATGCATGGAATGAAGTAGATTTAGAAAATGGCGAAACGCTTATAGTTGATGTCATGCACGATTTCATCGGAGATTTAAGTAGTGCTAAAGTCAAAAAATATCTAGATGTGAATAATAATGCTTTATATGCGCATCGTTCTCAAAATACGCCAAAGATACAGCACCGCCAAACTTCTGTTAACTCAATAATTATAAGAGGAGATTGGCAAGAAGCGAAGACCACAAAAGGCGATAAAATTATCCGGCTACCTACTAGAAGTTTAACAAATGAAACCGTTACTGCACTAGAAACCCAACTTGAACAGCACGGATTATCACCAGTAATATATGAAAGCAAATCACTTGGGCAAACAATTCGTTTATCTAACAAAGACGTAGAAAGATTCAAATTACTTCAGGAAAGGTTATCAACCGAATCTATTTTACATGCAGATTGGTTAGACGTTACTGATCGTGACGGGAAAAGTGCAAAATATTTAAAAACAGACCGGATGACAAATAATGAAAGAGCCGTACTAGAGGCCGCATTAACCGCTCAAGGTATTATCTTTAGTAGAAAGAGAAGCGCTCTTGATGGCGGGATCAACGTGCTCTCTATATCAAACCCAAAATCTATTGCGGCAGTTAAAGGATTATTTACTAGTTTTTCGGCTGCTAGAGATCCAGGTACAACGAGTTCACCTTCTAGAGACAACAATAGATCTTCTAAGAAATTAGAATTGAGCTAGAACATGTCAATTAACGTGTTACAAATCATTTAATATGTTTTTAGTTAGAAGGCTTTAAAGTCATAAGATAAGATAAGATATTACATTTCCTATTCAGTAAGCCTCTATTATCGATGGAGACACTTTTCATTAGTAGATAGGTTAAAAAATGGTGCCCGGGGCGAGAATTGAACTTGCGACACGCGGATTTTCAGTCCGCTGCTCTACCACTGAGCTACCCGGGCCCAGATTTATGCTTTCAAATCGATTTTTTGAAAGTGATATAGGCTTATAAAATAAAGAAGTTTTCCTGTCTAGGTGTTTTATTAAAAAACTAGTCCAGCACTAAATCGAGCCTATCCTGCAAGGGTGGCGTGCGGCGTTGGCGGGTTAATTCGGCGAGGCCCAAAGATGTAAATCCATGAAGCTGAACCGTACATGGGTCTTGAGAGATAACATCATCAAACGCGGCCATAAGCTTATCATGTTCAGCCTTTTTATTCATTTTGAGAAAATCAATAATGATAATCCCGCCTAGATTTCGCAGGCGAATTTGCCGGCCTATCTCGTCAAGCGCTTCTAAATTAATTGTCAGATTGCTGCGTGTATCACTACCGCGATTAATATCAATGGCGGCTAACGCAGCCGTTTGTTGAATGATAATATTCCCGCCGCCATTCATCAAAATATAGGGATCAAACAAATCATCAATTTGATTGAGCAGATCGTAATAATCAAATAAGGCCAGATCTGCATCAGCTTGCGGTAAATCAGCCGGATGAATCTTTGTAACAAGATCAGGAGCATAAATTTCACACCATTCCTCAACCTCTTTAAAGTGATCCATTGTGCTGACTTCAATACGCTCAACTTGTGAATGTGCTTGGTCACTTAAGGTTCTTTTAATGGCATCGGGGCCATCCATGACCAAAAACGGAGCATCCCCACCAAGGTAATCCTGAAGCTCCTCCCAGATATGTTTCAAAATATCAGCTTCACGCATCAGCACTTCGGTTTGTGTATTCATGGCAGCGGCCCGCAAGATACAGCCTTGAATCATTTCAACACTATCAAGCATCTTATTGAGCTGCTTGCGTTGCTTTTTATCTTTAATGCGTTTTGATATCCGGTTGCCATTCATAAGCGGTGCATAAATCACGTAACGTCCAGGCAAAGTGATATTCATACTGACACGTGCGGACTTATCTTCCATTGTAAGGTCAACACTATCGACCTTTGGTAAATACCCGCTCTTTGCTTGAACGGCTATAAAATCACCTGCTTTCAGGCTTTTTCCAATGGCGATATTATTATCTTTTTTATACTCCCCATTTTTATCCAAAATGTAGAAATCTTTATTGTGCAAAATGCCCGTATTGTAGTCATCAAGCTGAAGGAAAGCGGCATCGAGCGCTTTATCTATTTTAATCACTTGCGCCCAGTAAACAGAGCCGCTTCTGATTTCTTCTTCGTAAGGATCTATTTCAAGGCCATGGATTTTATTGACGCCTGAACGGCTTTTCTTTGAAGCCGCTACCCACAAGCTTCCATTCAGATCATCAACTAATATATCCAACTCTTATGCCTCGCTTTATGACGAACTATCTGTGGCCAGATAACCGCCTGATTGTAATATCTTTATTGTATCATAGAGCGAAAGCCCAACGACATTAGAATATGATCCTGCCATATACTTAACGAAACTGGCAGCGTACCCCTGAATACCATAAGCGCCTGCTTTGCCCTGCCAATCATTCATATCCAGATAATGATTAATCATTTGAGGCGTAAGACGTTTAAACTGAACAATAGTCTCACAAGCGCGTGTATGTGTCTTGCCAGAGGGCGTAATCAGGGCAATTCCGCCGATAACCTTATGGCGACTGCCTGAAAAAGCGGATAGAAATGCGGCGGCTTCTTCCTTTGATTGCGCCTTTTCATAGAGTTTATGGCTCTTAGAGACAACTGTATCAGCAGCTAAAATAAATTGATCCGGGTAAACAGGTCTTATTTTTTGCGCTTTTTCTTGCGCCAAACGAACAGCGAGCGCTTTGGGTTTTTCTTTATCAAGGGGCGTTTCGTCAATATCAGCCGGTACAATCTCATCAGGCTGAATATTGATTTGATCTAGTAATTCAAGCCTTCTGGGGGATTGAGAGGCTAAAATAAGCAATTCTTTGGCTATTTTCTGCATTTTTTACTCATTTTATTGTTCTGATGCGGATTTTATGGAGATTTTCCTTATAAATCAAAGAAATAAGGATTTTTGTGAATAACATCAAAAAGTGAATAAGGCATTGAGTAAAAATACGAAGATATGCTAATATCAGCTTTAAATAAGGTTTACAGAAGATAAACTAAAAAGATTTTACTATGGCAGTACAAAAGTTTACAGGGTTTCTTAAACGATTAACGCTCAATTTTCTTGAAGCGGCGTATTTTCATGCGAAACCAGATTTTGAAGAAGCTGCAAAAGGAAGTGGCGATAGTTCAGGCGGCGTAAAATGGCATGGATTTAATGCAATTGGACTACCTGGCGCAAAATATCATGCTATGACAGGACAAGCCGAAAACACTCAGCTTGTTCGTGAAGCAAGAGCAGCTGGTAAAGGCTTCCAAGCACAGGTCCTAGACCGCCCTGACTATTACGGGTCTTTTGAAACCTATAATACTCTAAAAATTAACTGATTATTTTTCTCTGAAAGTAATACGACCTTTGGTCAGATCGTAGGGTGTCATCTCAACAGTGACTGTATCCCCTTGCAAAACACGAATTCGATGCTTTCTCATTTTTCCGGCGGCGTGCGCTAAAATTTCATGATCGTTTTCAAGCTTCACGCGGAACATTGCATTAGGCAATATTTCCGTTACAACACCTTTAAATTCTAATAAATCTTCTTTTGCCATTTGCTCTTTTCACAAATTAATATTGTCGTTTTATACGCGCTTCATACTGAAAAGGCAATGTATTGCATAGGTTTATCCTTGAAATATAATTTTACATATTGTAAACAGGGCGTATGAAATTTTCTTTAAACTTTGTTTGGATCAATGCGGTGAAGCACGTTGCTAATGATAGCGCTGCTTTAAGCTGTCCTATTCCTCAAATCTATCAAGAGAACGTCGCCCGTATCTCGTCAGAAAATCCTGATATCCCTATAACAATCTGGATGGATTTATATGGGCCGGGTAAAAATACAACGGCCCTTATTGAAGGCGCAGGCAAAGCAAGTAATATCCCAGATATTACTTTTCGCTCATTAGATGAAGTCGCTTCCTTTACAACCAATCCATTATTTAGAAAACACCCTGTTGATTTAGACAGGCCATATGACCCCCTATGGCAGCAAACAGATTTAGCCCGGCTTATCGTGATTGATAAAATCATTGCATCCGGAGAGTTTGACGCAGCGCTTTACAGTGATTTTAGTCGAGAAATTACGCCGGAAATACTCAAGACCGCTGAAAGAAAATTAAAAAAGTATGGTGTTGTTGTTGGCGATGGCCGTGCTTATGAAGACCCAACTTTGTTATCATTCTTAGGGCAAGATTATAGCGATGGCCACCGCGTAGAAAATCAGTTCTTTGGCTTTAGACAAAACCAGCTTTCATTTTTTAGAGAAGGGGTTGTTTTTTTCTCATCACGTTCTATAGCAACAGGGGCAAATGGTTGGGAAGGATTTTCAGATGCTTTTAATCGCTATGGCCTTGAAGCCCATGGATTGTCACTCAATGATATTGCCATGACAGTACCGCGAAGTCCGAATGCGCGATCAGCAAAAGCGTTTTATAGCGATCCCAAAAGATCTTAAGAGGCCTTAAGCTTTAATGCGCTCAATATCTGCGCCGACAGCTGTCAGCTTTTCGACGATATCTTCATACCCCCTATCAAGATGATAGATCCGGTTGATCGTTGTTTCGCCTTCTGCAACCAAGCCTGCCAGAACGAGAGAGACTGAGGCACGCAAATCAGTGGCCATGACTTCGGCCCCTTTTAGCGCATCCACACCGCGAATAATGGCTGAGTTTCCTTTCACAGAAATATTTGCCCCCATCCTGCATAATTCGGGCACGTGCATAAAGCGGTTTTCAAAAACAGTTTCTGAAATCATTCCCGCGCCATCACACAGGGTGAGCATGGTCATAAATTGCGCTTGTAGATCAGTTGGGAATCCGGGGTATGGCTCAGTCATAATATCAACGCCCTTTAAGCGGAAATCCCCACGGCGCACAAGAACATCGTCCCCTTGTTGCTCAATTTCCATTCCCGCCTCTGTCAACGGTGCGATTAGACTTTTAAGGAAATCAGTTCGCGTGTTTTTTAGAAGCAACTCCCCGCCGCTTAAACCAACAGCGCACATATATGTGCCTGTTTCAATACGATCTGGTAAAACTAAATGGCTACAGCCATCTAATTTCTCAACACCTTCAATAACTATCTCATCACTGCCAAGACCAGAAATTTTTGCGCCCATTTTATTCAAGGCTTCGCCCTGATCGACAATTTCAGGCTCCCGCGCAGCGTTATGAAGAATTGTTTTTCCTTTTGCTAATGTGGCTGCCATCATTAAATGCTCTGTCGCGCCTACAGACACAAATGGAAATGTGATATCAGCGCCTTGCAAGCCGCCTTTCGGCGCTTTAGCTTTTACATAGCCATCTTCAAGCTGGATATCGGCACCCATGGCTTGCAGCCCTTTTAAATGGAGATCAATCGGACGACCACCAATTGAACAGCCCCCGGGGAGTGAAACAATCGCTTGGCCTTGCCGGGCCAAAAGCGGACCTAACACCAAAACACTTGCACGCATTTTGCGCACTAACTCATAAGGTGCTTCGTGCGAGGTTAGGTTTGAGGCATCATAATGAATTGTCTTTGCCTCTGGCTCGATTGTAATTTTTAGCCCTAGCCCTTCCAAGACAGCGTTGAGCGTTTTTACATCACGCAAACCTACGGGCATATTAGACAGCGTAAATGTCCCACTCGTCAGAAGAGAGGCACACATATGTTTGAGCGCTGCATTTTTTGCGCCGCTGATTGGAATGGAGCCTTTCAGGTTAGAGCTTTGACGCACACGCATCTGGTCAAGGCCACTGGCAAGTGTTTGAATGTCGTTCATAATAATTGCTTTATTTTTTGATACGAGGCAACGTGACGCCCTGCTGGCCCATATATTTTCCAGCGCGATCAGAATAGCTCACTTCACAAGGAACAGACCCACGGAAGAATAAGAATTGGGCAACACCTTCATTGGCATAAACTTTGGCAGGCAAGGGCGTGGTATTTGAAATCTCTAATGTCACATGGCCTTCCCAACCCGGCTCTAGAGGCGTCACATTGACGATCAAGCCGCAACGCGCATAGGTACTTTTGCCTAAACAAACCACCATCACATCATTGGGAATTTTGAAATATTCAACAGAACGCGTGAGCACAAAACTATTGGGCGGAATGATACAAACGTCAGTGGTGCGGTCGACAAAACTATTTTCAGAGAAGTTCTTTGGGTCCACCATAGCATTATCAATGTTGGTGAAGATTTTAAACTCATTCGAACAGCGCGCATCATAGCCATAAGAAGATAACCCGAATGAGATTTTTCCTTCGGCCGTTTGTTTTTCAACAAAGGGATTAATCATATCTTCATTTAAAGATAAGTCACGAATTTGCCCGTCTGATAGCAGGCCTGGCATATTGTTGAACATTTCTTCTGGTATCTCGTTCATATCGTTTTTCTGATCGCTATTCTGATTGGCTATTTTGTTTTGATGGCTCATTGTTTCTCTCTTGATCTGTTTCTATTTGAGATTTTTGAAAGGCTTTGCGCTTTTTCAAATTATCTCTTAAAGCCGCCGCACGAGCGTCTTTTTTCTGTTGTTCTTTATTTTGCATAGCATCAAAAATATAGGGAATTGAGGCGTGACATGCCAGAAAAATTATAATATCTTCCGCAAATAATATTCGGCCGCGGTAGCTCAGTGGTAGAGCGCACCCTTGGTAAGGGTGAG
>JBCCKS010000020.1:0-33365 GCA_039027295.1 Pseudomonadota bacterium | reverse complement strand
TAGCTTCCCGGCATAGCCCTTTGCCTTGTATTCTGTGACCTTTCGGCCTCATGACTTCCCATAAGTGCAGGTAAACCCCAAATTCTTCAATGATCACAAAGACTTACCCACTCTCACAGAATACCAAAATATGCTGAAGAAATACTTAATAATTTGAGTATGTTAGCTTTAAATTCACCAAAAAATCGGTCATAGTAGATTTATGT
Organism: Pseudomonadota bacterium; assembly: GCA_039027295.1. GTDB lineage: Bacteria > Pseudomonadota > Alphaproteobacteria > Micavibrionales > Micavibrionaceae. Next base: position 33,159 of record JBCCKS010000020.1, on the reverse strand, counting down.
TAAAAAATAAGACAATTTTCATTACAGGAGGCAGTCGGGGCATCGGTCTTGCGATTGCGAAAAGGGCAGCAAAGGATGGCGCGAATATAGTCATTGCTGCGAAAACGGATAAACCTCATCCAACGCTTCCCGGAACAATTCATAGCGCTGTTAAAGAGATAGAAGAGGCAGGCGGGCAGGGGCTAGCCGTGCAAATGGATGTGCGTGAAGACTCTCAAGTAGAAGAAGCGATCGAAAAGGCTGCGTCTCACTTTGGTGGGATTGATATTGTGATTAATAACGCAAGTGCAATTTTTCTAGCCAATACATCTGATATTCCGATGAAGCGTTACGATTTGATGCACGATGTAAATGTGCGCGGCAGTTTTATCACGGCTCAAAAAGCACTGCCTTACTTAAAGAAATCTAAGAACGCGCATATTTTAACATTATCGCCGCCAATTGATTTGGACATGAGGTGGTTTGAAAATCATACGGCCTACACAATGTCTAAATATTCCATGAGTCTCTGTGCGATGGGATTAGCGGCGGAGCTTAAAAAAGACGGGATAGCATCGAATGCGTTATGGCCTAAGACCTTAATTTATACATCCGCTTTAAAAATGGTTGGGAATATTAAATCTGAACAGTGCCGTAAAGATACAATTATGGCTGATGCGGCCTATGAAATTTTGGTTAAAGATTCATCTGAAGCCACGGGGCAATTTTATATTGATGAAGATCTTTTAAAAGAAGCGGGTGTCGAAGATTTTTCTCAATATTTATTTGATCCCAACTCAACGCCTATCCCTGACTTGTATATTTCTTAAGCGGATAAATTTAAATTCTCATAAAGTTTGAGTGACTCTGGATTTGCCAGAGATTCTATATTTTTCACAGGTCTACCGTGAAGAACCTCTTTGACCGCTAATTCAGTGATTTTTCCGCTTTTAGTGCGCGGAATATCAGTAATTTGGATAATATGTGCAGGAACATGACGCGGTGATGCACCGGCTTTTAATGTTTTGCAGATTAGAGTTTTTAATTCATCACCTAGTTTTAGATTATCTTTTAAACGTACAAATAAAATCACTTGCGTGTCGCCATCTTTATCGTAACCGACAGCAATACTTTCAAAAACCTCGTCTATTTTTTCAACTTGCCTATAAATTTCTGCTGTTCCAATACGGACGCCACCAGGATTCAAAGTGGCATCAGAACGACCATGAATGATAAAGCCATTATGAGATGTTTTTTCGACCCAATCACCATGACTCCAAATATTTTCAAATTGTGAAAAATAAGCTTTTTCGTATTTTGCACGAGTTTCATCATTCCAAAAACTGACAGGCATGGATGGAAAAGGCTTTGTGCAGACAAGTTCCCCTGATGATCCAGGCTCAACGCTTTGGCCATGATCATCAAAAACATCTAAGGCCATCGCTAACCCTGCGCCTTGAATTTCACCGCGATAGACGGGGGAGATAGGGTTGCCTAATACAAAGCAGGAAATAATATCTGTACCACCGGAAATTGACGCTACATGAAGATCAGATTTTATATTGTTGTAGATATAATCAAAGCTTTCATGAACAAGAGGAGAGCCTGTCGATGTGATAATTTTCAAGTCAGATAAATCAAATATCTCACCCACTTTAATATTATGATTGCGGAGCGTATCGATGTATTTTGCAGATGTCCCAAAGAAGGTAGAGCGGTATTTACTTGTGAAGCTCCATAAAGAGTCAATCTTTGGATAGCACGGGTTGCCATCGTAGAGAATAACCGTTGCCTTAACAGCTAATGCGCTGACAAGCCAGTTCCACATCATCCACCCGCACGTTGTGAAATAAAACACGCGATCATTTTCTTTTGTATCGCATTGCAAGTAATGTTCTTTTAAATGCTGAAGAAGGGTTCCACCATGGCCGTGAACAATACATTTAGGAATACCCGTTGTTCCAGATGAAAATAAAATACATAAAGGATCATTGAAACTAACGCGTTTAAATTCGATCTCTTTAGGTTGGTAAGAGTGTAAAAAATCATTTGAATTAATAGCGTTTGAAAGAGAGGAAAGGTCAGGTTTCTGTTTTAAAAAAGGAATGATAAAAGTTTTTTCAATGGAGGGGATAGCCTTAGTAACAGCCTCTACTTTATCCAAACAAGTAATTTCTTTTCCGTTGTAGGTATAGCCGTCTACGGCGATAAATATCTTTGGTTCAATTTGTCCAAAGCGGTCAATAACCCCTTGCGCGCCAAAATCAGGTGAGGCCGAAGACCATATAGCGCCAATTGACGCGCAAGCCAAATAGGCAATGATTGTCTCAGGAAGATTAGGAAGATAAGCCGCTATACGGTCACCTTTTTGAATGCCAAGCTCTTCAAATACTTGAACCCATAAGCTGACCTGATCATATAAATCATCAAAGCTTAAGGTTTGCTCTAAACCTATTTCACTTTGGAAAATAATAGCAGGGTCGTTTGAGCGTTTTTGCAAAAGATTTTCGGCGTAATTTATTTTTCCATTAGGAAAGAATTGTGCCCCTATCATCTTGTCTGGGGCTTTTAAAGCAACATCGCCTTTTTCACCAACGACGCCGCAATAATCCCATAAGTTATTCCAAAATTCTTCTGAGTGATCGACGCTCCACTGCCATAAATCATGATAGTTTTCATGATCTAACTTTGAGAAACGAAGGAATTTTATAAGGTGAGAGTTTTCAATTCTCTGCTCATTTGGTGACCATAAAGGCTGTTCCATCGTCTATATTCCTTCCATTGCTCGATATATGATCATAAAGAAACGACTAATTTTCTCAATAAAATCAAGCTTATCCCCCTGAATTACTTAAAATTTTAGATAAAATTATCAAAATTTAAAGTCTTATTTATATAAAATGAGAAGGTAGGGCATGAAACACATACGTGTAAACGTTTAGGGGAGGTATGGGTTATGGGTGCCCAATTTTATGTTCAGATACAGCCGCAAGGTGTAATAGCAGATATTCAATCTTCAACATCTCTATATGGTGAAGATAATGGATTTATTTTTGATGAAACACCATCAAGTGTTTCTGATGCTGATATTCTTTATGATATTTCAACAGATGATAAGCTTTTCAATTTTAGCGGCAGCACAATCTCACCAACTTATAATAATAACCTTTTAGGGTTATCTTCTGAGCCTCAAAGCAGTGATTTTATTATTATTGATCCACCTGGTTTAATTGTTGGGGGGAATAATAATGATGATGCACTCTCGACAACATCTTTTGTTGTTGGCCAAGGAAGCGGTGAAATGATTGGCGGCAATAGCGATGATGTTTTTGTTGGTGATATTGGCGGCGCGACAACAATGGAAACCGTTCAAAATTGTAACGTTGTTTTTATTTTAGATGTCAGCGGATCTATGGGTGCAGAATCTGTTACAGGTGAGACGCGTTTAGAATTGATGGTGCGGTCAGTGAATGAGCTAATGCAAAGCTTTTCAGAATTTCAAGGCGGTGAAATTAATGTTCACATTACAGCGTTTAATGCAGGGGAAGCAGCAAGTGGAACATTTACGGTCACTGATGCACAAGGCTATTTAGATGCACTCGCTTTAACCAATAGTTTAGTCAACGGGGGAGTAACAAATTATGAGGCAGGATTACAGGATGCGATTAGCTTTCTCCAATCTAGTAATTTCAATTCGGATGCAGCGACAACGACATATTTCTTAAGTGATGGTGAGCCGAATAGAGCTATTGATGACGCAACAGGTGATATTATTAATGTATCCTCTGAGGACGCGATGGGTGAAATTTCAGGTGCTGATGGTTCTGATGAAATTACTCTTATTCAAGAGCTTAGTGATGAAGTCATTGGCGTTGGAATCAATATCACAGATGATAATATTTTTAATATTGATCTGATTGATTCAGATGGTGATGCATTGAATGTTCCAGCTGATAAGCTTGTTACAACAATGAAGGAAACCAATCCATTATTAAAATTAGCCTCTGTTGGGGATGACGTTATGAATGGAAATGAAGCGGGTGATATTCTTTTTGGAGATAGCCTCAATACAGATGCGCTCGCTCAAACGCATGGTCTTACAACCTCATCTGGAGCAGGATGGGAAGTCTTTACCCAATTGGAAGCAGGATTAAGCGCTCTTCAACCTACGTGGAATAGGGGGGATACAACAAACTATATTAAAGCGAATGCTCTTATTTTAGGGCAAGAAATCGTATCGCCAACAGGTGAAGGGCGTATTGGAGGCCATGACATTTTAAATGGCGGTGCAGGCAATGATCTGATTTTTGGTCAAGAAGGTGATGATGTCATTACAGGCGGTGCAGGCGCAGACACACTTTATGGAGGATCGGGTGCCGATACTTTTGATTATAACGATATGTCTGAGAGAGGCGATGTGATTATGGACTATAATGCTCTTGAAGATGTTTTAGATTTATCTGATTTGCTCTCAGGATTTGACGAAGCTCAACATGATATTAACGATTTTGTAAGCTTAACCGAAAATAACGATAATACAGAAATTTACGTTGATGGTCTTGGAAGCGGTTTACCGGGAGCCGCCCAGCAATTAGTGACATTAGACGGCCAAACAGGGTTAGATATAAACCAGATGGTCAATGATGGCTCATTAATCGTTTAAAATTTTAAAGTAAAGCCTATGCGCCCGCCATACTGGCTGGTTCTTTCATAGTCAAAAGCTGATACATTACTGCCTGTTCTTAAATCAAGCTCAGGTGTATTTCCGATTGCATCGTAAAATAGATCCAAGGATAAATCTAAATTCTTTTGAAGAGGAATTTGAGCGCCTGCACGAAATCCGTAACTATGTGTTGAGTCATTATTGTCTAAATCCGCTCTTTGCGTGCCGGCGGCAATGCTTCCTATCAATGTCAGTTGGTCTGTGCCATCTCCTATATTAAAGTCATAAGCATAATAAGCAGAGGCGTTCAGCTTGATTTTAGGATGTAGTAAGTAATCAAGTGAGAGTTTTGCTATAGGGCTAAAGCTTTGGACACTCATTTCAGTATTATAAAAGAAGCTATCAGCTCCAGCAGAGGGGAGGTCTCCCCCAAAAAAATTATCAGTTTCTGTACGATTATATTTGAATCCTAATGCAGGGGCTAAGCTGACTTTATCACTAAGAATATAAGGGGTTTTCTCAATCGCAATTTCAAAATTTTGTTGTCTAAAGTCACGTCTTAAAACACCATTGGTTATTTCGTTTGTAGGGCCAGGAAATCCAAATCCAATACCGCTTGAACCAATGCCAGTGCCGGGCACTATTAATGTTGGTCCACCCAGATCTATTGTCCCAAAACTTTGTTGGTCATCTCCAAAGCCGTATCCAATTTGGGTTTGTATTTGATAGGAAGGCAGTTGATAAACAAGGCCAAGATTAATACCTGACACATCAAGCCGATCATCTTCTGTCACTAAACCAAATCTGATAGGGCCTGCGCCCACTCTTGATCCTAAATAAGATAAGTCACCAGGTTGGTATGATGATCGCTCAGCATCAATAGAAAAGTGAAAAGGTAAGTCTTGAGAAATTGTATTGGCGGATTGTGCCTTGGCATCAACGCACCAAAAACAAATGAGAGCTACAGATAGCTTTAAAAGTATTTTCCCAATCATCATAATTGAAACAAATACTAGTGTAGAAACACTTAAAAGCTCAAAATAAAACTGAAAAAATGAGGATTTTTAAGGGGAAGACTTAAGTTATGAATAATCGCTTAATCAATAATTTGCTGATTAGCAAGCATGGTATCGACATCTAAGCCTACAATATTATTGATTTGAGCAATGTTTGTATAGCCGCCAGTACCATCTGCATCAATGCCCACAAGCGTGTTGTTGCCTGAGGTCGTAAACTGGACAAAGTCGTTAATGTCACTGACGCCTGATGTGTAGCCTGTCAGCAAATCACTAATATCGATACTATCTCTTTCGCCGTAAGAAAAATTGAAAATTTGATCAACATCGTTAAAGGCGCTGCCTGATTCAAATACAAAAGAATCTCTTCCTGAGCCGCCATAAAGCATATCAAGGCCATCACCGCCATAAAGCATATCGTCAATGGCTAGCACAGGTCCTGATAATGTTCCTGATACAATGTCAGCGCGCTCTTGGATATCGGCTGCCGTGAGCGCAGAATTATAAAGCGCGACGTCAGAAATAAATCCATCAAAATGATTTGAATCACCGCTTTGCGCGCCGTCATGATAGAAGTTACTACCGCTTTGGCGGCCAATAGCAATCTCACCTGTATGGGGATCTAAATCTGTTGCGGTTGTACCCGAGCCAACAAAGACTCCGTCTAGATATCCAGTAAATGAGTTAGCTGTAACGCTGTCAAATACGGCGGCCGCGTGATAGGTTACGCCTGCTGTAATGCCTGTTGTGATTGTAAAAGGTCCAAATTCTCCCGAATCTCTGACATTGAAATAAATGTTAGCGCCATCAAGATAAATTGTAAGCGCGTTTGTTCCGCCGCCCTCTTCGTATAAAACCTGACGGCCTGTTAAGGTGTCAGCTCTAAAGACAAGTTCCACTGTTCTAAGTGTTTGAGCATTTTCATTAATGTCAGGGCTGTTCGGAATAAAGATATAATCATTAGTACCATCAAATGCCATTGACTCACTACCGCCGACATAAAGTGCATTTTGATTGGTAAGCACGCCATTATTTAAGGTTCCATCAATAGACCCTGTGCTGCCTAAATTATCGGCCACTGTGCCTGAATCATTAAGAGACCAATAGGCAATAGGGGCATCCGCTAATATTACTGCTGATAATGAATTAATGACAGAAGAGCTTACGCCTACAACATCGGCATATATTGTATCAGCGCCTGCGCCGCCTCTTAAAACATCACTTCCATTTACAAAGTTGGTTGCTGAATATTCACCAGCATTTAAGGCAATATATCCAACATTTTCAGTTGTATGCCCTATCTCTGTATCGTTTGATTGTTCTTCATCAATGTAGACTTCTGTACCTGTTGTTGTCAGAATGCCAGTTCCAGCTGTTACGGCAGTATCGCCACCATCATCAGTTTGCATATCAGCAACAAACACGGGCGTGGCGCCGAACGTCCCGCCAAAATTAACTGTTGTTGTATTTTGGGTCACAACATCCCCAGTTGTACTGACTAGAAAGCCGCTTAGGGCAGAACCGCCAGCTTCTATGGCAAGCCATCCAATATCTTCTGTTGCGTGTACACCGTCTGCAGCCTCTTCTTCGTTCATTTCAAGCGTAAAGCCTGCTGTTGAAACCCCTCTATTTCTAGTCGCGGCGGCTGATAAATCATTGTCTGATGAGAGTTGTGAAAAAACGACAGGGTTTACTGTAAAGCCTGACGCAAAATTAACGGTACTGGAATTCTCATTGGTTGCGCTCACAAATCCAGCTTCCACGGTGATGCCATTTGTAAGCGTATGGCTTCCTTCCTCAATGGCAATCCATGAAATATTTTCTAAGGCTGTTGCGCCGTCTAGATAGTCATATTCATCGAGCTGGAATTCAAATCCGGTACTTGTGATATTACGCACACGTGTTGTGAACGGATCACCTGTAATATCATTGGCGAAGAGTTTTACAACTGCATTTGTAAGGTTCGATGTAAAGTTAACACTATGCCACTGCGTGCCATTTAATTGTGTAACTGCAATGGATCCGGCTTCCATGACAACATCAAGATCATCTCCGTCGCCGCTAATCGTATCAATACCATCGCCGCCATTAACTGTGTCATTACCTTCACCGCCTTCGATTTCATCATTATCGCTTCCACCGTCAATGACATCATCGCCAATATTCCCAAAAAGGAAATCGTTACCTTCATTGCCATAAATTGTATCATTGCCATCATTGCCGCGAATTGTGTCGCTGCCTTCATTGCCACTAATTGTATCATCATCGCCTTGACCATAGATGGTATCATTATCTGCCCCGCCATTGATGATGTCGTTACCACTGCCGCCAAAAAGAAGGTCTTCGCCTGAACCACCATCTAAAGTATCGTTTCCTGTACCTCCATTTAGTGTATCGTTATTGTCTCCGCCAAATAAGTTATCTTCACCGGCACTGCCTGATAGGCGATCATTCCCTGCGCCGCCAACAAGTAAATCATCCCCAACGTGGCCCACTAAACGGTCGGCTCCGTCATTTCCAAAGAGGCGGTCATTACCATCATTTCCATGGACAAGATCATCACCATCACCGCCAAAAATTTCATCATTACCGTCTTGTCCAAATAAACGATCATTGCCAAGATCACCATAAAGTAAATCTGCGCCGCCTCCGCCCCTTAAAATATCATTACCGTCACCACCACTAACTGTATCATTCCCACTGCCTAAATACGCAACGTCACGACCATTAAGCATGGTAAAGACTTCATCACTTGACGATGTGAATTGTACAAATCGATCAACTCCTGCTGTAAATGTTTGCGTTGCCCCCGTCGTAAAGACGGATGCTGCAGGCTCTGAATCGTCAAAAATAAAGTTACCAGTTGTCACATTGACTGTAGAGGTTTGACCGTTATTGAGAAGGTCGGCTGATAAAAAATTTCCTGTGTTCAAATATTGATTGTTAATTTGAACGGATCGTATCTCAATTTGTCTGCCGGGCTCTGGCAGTGCATCATTGAAACGAAATTCTAATGATGTAGGGACAGAACCAGCAAAGGTGATTGTTTCAATAATAGAAGTTCCTGCACTTGAGATGCTGTACGAATTGAAGAGAGAGCCTTCATTCCATATCTCAAATACAGGCATATCGGTGCTATATAGCCCGAATAATTCTAATTCTATTGTGTAACTAGGCACGCGTTCGATTCCTATCTATTGCGATGTTTAGACAATATGCTGTGATTTCCCTCACCCCTTAAGAATACAGGAATATGCTTATAGAAAAGTTAACATTTATTAAGAATTATGGTAATAAGGGGCTGATTTTATTGAAGAAAGCTGATTGTAACAGCCGATGATCAAAATCTAATATTTGACGCTTAAAATGCTAGAAAATAGCGGAAAATAAGAAAAACCTTGCTATTTTTAAACTTATATGCAAAAATCGCATATCTGAATTGAAAAAATAAAATAATAGAGGGTTATATGAGAAAGGGAGCATATTATGGCTTATTTTATAGCTTGCGTGTTTGCTCTTCCTATCATGGGACTTATATCCTCTATGATCCAAGCGAAACGCGATAGTCATCGAGGCCTTGATTGGAGAACACGCTAATCAGCGCGTACGTTTAAGTTAAACTTGTAAAGTTTCTAAAAATTCTTTAATTTCCGTGGCGGAAGATCGGCACGGGCGAAATATCGCTGGACCCGGTCAGGACCGAAAGGAAGCAGCCGCAGGTGAATTTTTTCGGGTCGTTGTCCGGTCTTCCACTCTTTTACAGACGTTAAGTGGCTAGAACCCCTTCTTTTATTGCATTCAAAATTGAATCCCGCTAACACTTGTTTATGTCAGAAAAAAAAGAAAAAGACGCGCACTATCAAGTCTTAGCGCGGAAATACCGCCCTCAAAATTTTGATGATTTGATCGGTCAAGATACGCTTGTTCGTACGCTTAAAAATGCCATTGAATCAGGCCGGATTGCACATGCCTTTATGTTGACAGGTATTCGTGGTGTGGGGAAAACAACAACCGCCCGTATTATTGCCAAAGCGCTCAATTATGCTGGGCCGGATGGGAATGCCGATCCGACAACAGGGCCTACAGATGATTGTGAGATTTGTAATGCGATTGCCGAAGACCGTCATCCTGATGTGATGGAAATGGATGCAGCAAGCCGTACAGGGATTGACGATATTCGTGAGATTTTGGATGGGGTGCGTTATGCGCCGACATCTGCGCGCTATAAAGTCTATGTTATTGATGAGGTGCATATGCTTTCAAAAGCGGCTTTTAATGCGCTTTTGAAAACTTTGGAAGAGCCGCCCGCCCACGTGAAATTTATTTTTGCGACAACTGAAATTCGTAAAGTGCCCATAACGGTCTTATCACGTTGTCAGAGATTCGATCTGCGTAGAATTGAACCTCATGTTTTGGCTGATTATTACGAGAAAATCGCTGGCCAAGAAAATACAAAGATTGAAACAGAGGCAACCCAAATGATTGCGCGTGCCGCCGATGGATCAGTGCGTGATGGTTTGAGTTTATTAGATCAAGCTATTTCATTAAGTCAGGGCGAAGTGAAAGCCAACAGCGTTCGAGAGATGTTAGGGCTTGCTGATCAATCTGTCATTTTAAGTCTTTTGGAATTTGCATTGAAAGGCGATGTCAAAAGCTCACTCGATGTGATGGCAGATTTGTACAAAAAAGGTGGTGACCCATCGACGATTATTCAAGATATGCTGTCGCTCAGTCATTTGCTGACCAAATATCGCGCGCTTCCGAACTACCAAGATGAAAGCTTGATGTCTCAGGCTGAAAAAGAGCGCCTTGAAAACTTAGCAGGGCTTTTATCCATGCCAAGTCTCAATAGGGCGTGGCAAATCCTCCTAAAAGGCTTACAGGAAGTGAATACAGCGCCTAATGCCCAAAGCGCAGCAGAGATGGTGATTTTACGATTAAATTATGCGTCGAATTTACCGGACCCTGCATCGATTATAAAAAAGCTGGAATCAGGAGACACTCCACAAGTGAGTACGCCTTCTCAGGGAACAGCTCTTCAAGCTCAACCAAATGCAGCTCAAACTGTCCAGTCTTTGCCAACAAGTGAAAGCGCACCTGAGCCAGCTCAAACAACGATGATGGCCGAGTCTGCCAACCAACCACAGGCAAGTTTAGCACAAGCAAAGCCAGAGGAAACTGAAGCTAGCAATCAAACTCAATTACAGAGTTTAACAGATATTGTGAGCGCGCTAGAGAAAAACGGCTTCATGATGCTGGCTTCGCAAGTCTTTATGTATGCGCATCTTGTTGATTTAAAAGAGGGCTCTCTAGAAATTAGACCGAAAGAAATGGCGCCGCCACGCCTCACTCAAGATTTATCACAAGCACTCAAATCGATCACAGGGCAGCGTTGGGTTGTTTCAGTGTCTCAAAAGCAAGGGGATGCTACTTTATCTGAAAAAGAAGAGGCCGCTCAAGATGCGTTGAGAGCTGATGTCAAACAAGACCCGTTAATTCAAAATATTTTTAAATTATTCCCTGATGCGGAATTAACAACCATTACAAAAAAAGAAAAAGAGTAAGATATGAATATTGCAAAAATGATGCAACAAGCCAAACAAATGCAAGACAAGATGCAGGAAATGCAAGAGCGTTTGGGCGATATAGAAGTGCAGGGCACTGCAGGTGGCGGTATGGTGACCGTGACGATGACATGCAAAGGTGAGACACGTAAAATTGATATTGATCCCAGTCTTATTGACCCTAGCGAAAAGGAAGTATTAGAAGATCTGGTTAAGGCAGCATTAAACGATGCAAAGTCTAAGGCCGATCAAACAATGGCCGATGAGACACAAAAAATGATGAGTGATCTAGGCCTTCCCGATGGAACGCAACTGCCGATTTAAGTTATTTTTCATTATTATTTGAATTTATTTTCTAGCAAGGCATGAGTGATGAAGCTTATACTCATAAGTAAAGAGCGAATAACGCAGCTAGAAAGTAAAAGCGGATAATAAAAGTGCGCTCGTAGCTCAGGGGATAGAGCACTGGTTTCCGGAGCCAGGTGTCGCAGGTTCGAATCCTGCCGAGCGCGCCAATTATATTAATTTAGAAATATTTTTTAATTTAGTTAGGTATTTAACAATGACATCAAAAATTATAAATCTTTTCATTATCACCATTCTTATTGTAGGTGCTTTTTTTCTAGGCTCATATGCCAACATATTTGATATGGATAGTAATGAGAGCGATATAAGAAAGGCAAAACTTGCTAAAGTTAATCTATCTGAAGCAGTAGAAAAAGTAACTGAAGCTCATAATGGAGTCGTTATTACTGCAATACTTGAAGAAAAAAAAGAGGGTGCCTTAATTTATGAAATTGACCTTATAGATGGTGAGAAAGAAGTAGAAGTGTGGGTTGACGCTATTACAGGACAAATGTCTGAAGTGATGATGGATTAAGATTTCTGAAAAACTTCTCCTATACTTAAATCTAAAAACATTACTGTAACTATATTACAAGCTAAAATTGAAAATAGGGAAGATGCTGGCGATAAAGAAAAGCCCCAGCATGATAAAAATCGCACTGACTGCGAAATTAATACGGCGAACAAGAGTTTCATTTTTGAGTGTGTTTTTAACGCTGCTTGCCGCATAAGCCATCGATCCGTGCATCACTAAATATGTCATAACGATTACAACAAGTGATAAAATGATGTTTTCTACGCTAATATTTCCAAGAGGAATAATCTGTGGAATGAATGCCGCGTAAAATAAAATTGTAAATGGGTTCGACATACAAATCGCGAACGATGACATGAAGTTTTCAAGATTTGTAATCTTAGTCGTTTGATCCGGCTTCCCGCCCCATGTTCCAGCCTCTAAATGAAGAAGACCTTTAATCCCGATATAAATTAGGTAAGCCGCTCCTGCTGATTTTAGGAAGAACACTAGGAATGACATATACGCTTCGATCAAAGAATATCCAAAAACAGCCACAAGAAAAAATACAACCTGACCGGCTGTGACGCCTAATGTCATTGCAATGCCTGCAGAAAACCCATCAGAAATAGAGCGTGAAATCGTCGCGACCATATTGGGTCCTGGCTTTAGGACAAATAGGACAAGCGCACCGATTAGAATTAAGGATGTTTCAAAGGTCATAGATATTTATGCAGCAAGATCAAATTTCTTTAACGTATCTTCTTGTTGTTTGTGTAATTTATCAACATCAAAATCAGCGATCATCTCATTAAATATCCGATACCAATTTATTTCTGCACGCAAGTGAATAAAAACTGAGCCTAACCCTAAAGCGGCCCTATCCATAAAGACAAATTCACGAGGGACTTTCACACCGCCAACTTCTTTGAGTTTAGCGTGTACTTTTTCAGCTGTTTCACGGCCATAAATACCATTTGTAATTTCGCCAATTGGTCTAACTTTATCTTCCATGATCGGTCCATATAAGAACCGCGCCCAGATATTTAACGTTTCGATCTGATCTTTGTTAAGGCCCTCAAAACCCCATGTTTCATAGGCGTGTACAGCGCGGTCAATATCATCTTCCATAAGTGCCTGATAGAGATCAATGACACCTTTCACAAATTTTGCAGGAAAAATACGAACGCATCCAAAGTCTAGCAAGTTAATAGAAAAATCATCTCTCACAGTATAATTTCCTAAATGGGGGTCGCCATGAATAATACCGTAATAATATAATGGTACATACCATGCTCTAAAAAGGCTCATAGAGATTTCATTTCTCTCTTCGAGAGGGGCATCTTTATAGGTTAGGATTTTTGCGCCATCATACCATGTGCTTGATAGAAGGCGGGAGGTTGATAGCTCATCAATTATATCCGGCACATGAACCATACTTTCGTCGCGCAACATGTAGGCATAAAGCTTTTCATGCTTGGCTTCTAAAACATAATCAAGCTCTTCACGTAAGCGCTCGGAAAGCTCTTCATAAATATCATTCGTTTTAATGGAAGGATCATAGCGCTCATAAATTGAAAAAATTAGTTTTAGCTGTTTGAGATCGGCTTCAATCGCGCTCGACATATCTGGATATTGAAGCTTACAGGCAATATTTTTACCGTCTAACGTTACTGCTTTATGAACTTGCCCCAGACTTGCGGCGGCGGCTGCTTCTTTTTCGAAGCTTTTAAATTTGCTTTCCCAATCAGGGCCTAATTCAGTTTTCATACGCCTGCGAACAAATGCCCATCCCATCGGTGGGGCATTTGATTGTAATTGCTGAAAATCGTTAGCGTATTCAGGCGGCAGAGCCTCAGGAATTGTTGCTAATATTTGCCCGACCTTCATCAGCGGGCCTTTGAGGTTGCCTAGCGCTTCTGTGAGTTGCTTGGCGTGCTCTGCCCGCTCAATTTTAATCCCTAAAAACCGCTCACCTGCGATCTTGGCGGCTAAGCCTGCCATTGTCCCGGAAACCCGACCATATCTGGCGATTCTGCGGCCTAAATTACTTTTTTCATCATTATTTGTCATTATGGTACTCATTCTTTTATGATAAGCCTGCTTTTGCAAGAGATATAAATTGATCCTTGTTGTTTTATTGTTTTAAAATGCTTCATGGCTACAAAAAATTCCGAAATAAAAGATAGAATTTTAGAAATAGCCCTCAATGATGTTGAATTTGAGGGTTGGAATTGGGATGTCATAGAAAACGCTGCAATAGAAGCGGGGTTTGAAAAAGAAATGGCTACAGCCGTTTTCCCTGAAAAAATTGAAGACGTTATTATCCATTTTTCTGATTGGGCCGATCGTAAAATGCTGGAAACCCTTAATTCTCAGGATTTTTCAGGTGTACGTATTAGAGATAAGGTGCAGGCAGCAGTGTGGGAAAGGTTAAAGATTTTAAAACCTCATAAAGAAGCGGTGCGAAAAGCGGCCGCTTATTGGGTTGGTCCAACCAAAACACCAAAAGCCGCGAAAACACTCTGGAATAGCGCTGATTTGATATGGGAATGGGTTGGCGATACGTCTGAAGACTATAATTTCTATACAAAAAGAGGGTTATTGGTCGGTGTAATGAGTGCAACTACACTACGATGGATAAATGATCAGAGTGAAGATCATGAAGATACACGTGCATTTTTAGCCCGTAGAATTGATAATGTCTTAAAAATTGGCCAAAAAGCAGGTAAGGTTTTAGGAAAATTATCGCCATTATTAGAGAAATTTCCTAACTGGCAGAAGAAATCGGATCATTAGAGCATGCTGCATTTTTGGTATACAAAATTCTTAATGACATTTGTGCCGATTATTGCGTTTATCTCATTTTTGGGTGCTCTTTACTTTGCCTTTTACACCACAACGAATTATGAACCGATTGGAAACCAAGCGCCGTTTATCGAAACAATGGGTTTGGATGTTGTGAGCGTTCCTTATCTAGAGCAAAAGCAAGCGATTACACTTGAAGAGCCCCACAGGACAAGTAAAGAAATGCAGATTTGGGTGACAGGTGTTATTGGCGACTCGTTATTTTTTAGAAGCGGTCAGCTTGCCCAAACCATTCCGCAAAATAGAAAATTCTTTACTGAAGAAGGATTTTCTCAGTACGAAACATATTTAAGAGAGTCGGGAATTCAAAGTAATGTTGATGAGAATGGCTATGATGTAAATGTTTACGTTGAGCAGCAACCTTTACTCCTCAATAGCGGCGCGATTGATAATGTTTATCGCTGGCTTTACCAGTTACCGATTACAATGACATTTCTGCCAAAGAATACAGTGAACTTGTTGGGGCAGCAAAATAATATGTTTAACCAAAAAGTGACTGTTCGTATTCAGCTGCGCCGCGTTTTAGATGATAATGCGCTTGAAGGTTTGCAAATTGAAAGCTGGAATATTCGCGCGAGACGTTAAGCACATCATATTTTTAAAAAATTGAAAACGCACTAGATTTCTTCTTGGAATCGTTTATGACTTTTATTTTAAAATTTTAAATAAAGGCAAAATTGATGAGTAGCGCAAAGGTTGCAGAAATGAATTCTAATGATAATGCGGCGGAGGATGTTGGTGGCGTTGCAGGAAAAAGACTCCTCTCATTTTTTGATCGTATTGAAAGATTAGAGGAAGAAAAAGCCGCCCTCGCTGAAGATATCAAAGAAGTTTACGCCGAAGCCAAGGCAGCTGGTTTTGAAGTCAAGATCATGCGCCGTATCATGAAACTTCGTAAAATGGACATTGAAAAACGCCGCGAAGAAGATGAGCTTTTAGATCTATATATGTCTGCCATAGGTATGGACTAACGCTGAATACGCTCTATATATGTATGTAAGTTATTGATTTACAACAAATTAATCTTTTCATAATCTTTTTTCTATATCATTCAACCTGAAATAAGAATTTAGGGTTAAAGATATGTCGCAAAAATCATTGCACCAGATTATGAATGACATTGTGGGTCGGTTGGATAGCCTTCAACCCCATGAACATTCGCATGCGCCGAATAAGAAAAAGAAAAAATCACGCGACCCGCTTTCGGAAATTGAAGCCTTTATGAAGCTTGATGACTTACTAGCGCGCCTTCATAGGCAATATCTTGAAGCCAAAGCGCAGCGTAAAGATTTAACCAAAGCCCATGGCTCAAATGATCCTATGACAGAGATTGCCATGGATATGGAAGACAGTGCCTATTGCGCATTTCAAACACGCTATATTGAAGTGCGCCAGATTCAAGAGATGATGGCAAGAGCGCAAAGATTAATGCGTGAGCGTGAAGAAGAGATAGAATTAGAAAAGCGTAAAGAGCGCGAAAAAGAATTTCAAAACTTTATCTTGCTTTCCAAATTACAGGAAAAAGCAAGACAGCGAGGCCGCATGGGGGGATTTGAATATGCGGTCTTGCTCCTTATTTTTAATCTTGTGCCCGTCCCCAATTATAATTATGGGCAGCAATTTCAAAATAATGCGCGTTTAGCCGCCTAAGCCTAAACGAGCAGCTACATTAGCCCTTGCAAACCCACAATTTCTGCCGTTAGGGCGGCGTTGTAAACATCGTGTTTCATTCAAAGTTCTATGAGGATCGTGATAAGTTGTAACAGCTACAGCTCTACCATGATGATCAGTGCATTTTAAGATAGTGCTTCTTCTTCTATGGTCATAAAAACAATAAGTGAGTATGCCCCGTCCGTTTGCTTCGTGGTTGCCACCGTTGCGGCCGATTTCATTGATAATGATACCGGTTATAAGGCCTTTAACAAAATCTTCTGCTGAATTGGCTTGCGCAAAAGTTCCTGTAATAGCCATTGCTGTTGCGCCAGCAGCCATAGTGATGCCTTTACGTGAAGGTATGATTTTTTCAAAAATACTCATTATTCGTCTCCTCGAATTTCTGTGTGAGACAATACGCTTATTTTCTTAAAAGTCAATAATTTTATGGAAAATTAAAGGGTTTTGAAATTATCTTTCGCTCATTTTAAGAATGATATCCCACTCTTTTTTACGAACAGGGCAGACAGACAGCCTTGATTGCTTCACTAACGCCATTTCAGATAAAGACTTTGTCTCTTTGATTTGTTTCAACGTCACGGGATTTTTTAAAGGCGATACCACTTTGAAATCAACCATGCCAAAACGGCCTTTGGGATCGGTATGATCGGGGTAGTATTCTTTAACGACTTCGACGATCCCAACGATCTCTTTCCCCTCATTAGAATGATAGAAGAAAGCTTGGTCGCCGATTTTCATTTCTTTCATATTATTACTGGCTTGGTAATTGCGCACACCATCCCAATGTTCAACATCTTTTTTAACTTGGTCATACCATGACCATTTATAGGGTTCTGATTTTACGAGCCAGTATTTCATTGCTTTAAATATTTTCTTCTCTTAAAGGACGATCTAAAAGACGAGAAAAAATCTCATCAATTTTGACATCTTCAGTAATAAATTCATAAACCGCATTTGATATTGGCATATCAACGGCATTATTTTGTGCAATTGTGTATAAAGCTTTTGCTGTATGAACACCTTCTGTGACAGCTTGGCGTTCGCTTAAAATTTCTTCTACAGACTTGCCTTGTCCTAACTCATATCCGAATGAGAAATTGCGTGATTGCATACTCGAACAAGTCAGCATCAAATCGCCAATACCGCACATGCCCATTAATGTCTCTTTTTCTGCACCTAACGCTTTTGCAAGGCGCGCCATTTCAGCAAGGCCGCGCGTGACAAGCGCACATCTCGCGCTTTCACCCATGCCTCTGCCTTCAATCACGCCGCAGGCAATAGCAATTACATTTTTAACTGATCCACCAATTTGAACACCAATAATATCATTGCTGAGATAGGTTCTTAATGTTCGGGAACCAATTGATTTGACAATCTCTTTCCCAACTTCACGATTATTCATGGCAAGGGTAATGGCGCATGGTAAGCCTTTTGCAATTTCACCTGCAAAGGTAGGCCCGCTCATAAAACCAAAGATGGCATCCGGCAACTTTTCTAAAACAACATCTGAGAGCAAGCTGCCAGTTTCTATTTCGATGCCTTTAGAGCCAATGACAAAAGGATTGTCTTTTATAATATTTGCAAAATCATCAATAATTGATCGTAAATGCTGCGCTGGAGTCATTAAGATGTAAAGATCACATCCTGATAAATCGTCTTTATTGTGAGAGGCTTTAATAGATTCATTTAAGGGAAGATCTTTTAAAAATAAATTATTTTTGTGCTCAGTATTGATTGAATTTGCGACATCTTCCTCACGCGCCCATAACATGACATCAAGGCCGCTATTGGATAAATTTTGAGCGAGAGCTGTTCCCCAAGCGCCTGCACCAATAATTCCGATCTTTTTCATTTATATACCCTCATTAAACACATTATGTCTGTTTTAATTCTTACGCGAGTTTATGGCATAATTTTCATCAAGAGGCCATCTTGGTCTTGCAGCAATGTCTAAGCCGCTAAACTCGCTGCGAACATATTTTTCATATCCAACCCATGCGATCATTGCGCCATTATCCGAGCATAATTTAAGCGGCGGTGCAATAAACTCCATATTATTCTGATCACATAGATCATTTAATTGGCTCCGTAAATATTGATTAGCCGCCACTCCTCCGCAAACAATAAACTTGCCTTTGCTTTGCTTTTTCGTATTTTGAAAAGCTGAAATCGCATTTTGGCAGCGGTCTTTTAAGATATCGGCGACACTGACTTGAAAAGCGTACGCTAGATCAGCAATCTCTTGGCGATTAAGCTCCTCGCTTTGCATTTTTTCAACATGAGTACGCACAGCCGTTTTCAGTCCTGAAAAAGAGAAATCGCATCCTTTTCTGCCTTTTAAAGGAGAGGGTAGAGGATATTTTTCTAAAGCTTGTTCTTTATTTCTGCATTCAAGCGCTATTTTTTCTAATTCTGGGCCTCCGGGATAGCCAAGCCCCATTAATTTTGCAGATTTATCAAAGCATTCGCCAAGCGCGTCATCTAGGGTAGAGCCTAGGCATTGATATTGACCGCCTTCATTAGCAATTAAAATCTGTGTATGCCCCCCAGATACCAGTAAAACCAGATAAGGAAATTCAACATTATTGGTTAGGCGCGGGGTTAAAACATGCGCCTCTAAATGGTTTACAGAAATGAACGGGATATTTTGTGTCACTGCAATAGACTTACCCGCCATCATGCCAATCATCACCCCGCCAATAAGCCCTGGGCCAGTTGTTGCAGCTACGGCGTCTAAATTTTCTAAAGATAAAGATGCTTCCTCGAGAGCCGCTTTGATAAGTGTATCAATATGCTGCATATGCGCACGCGCGGCAATTTCAGGGACAACGCCGCCAAAGGCTTTATGATCTTTTAGCTGGCTTAAAACAGTATTAGAGAGAATTATTTTCTCGCCGTTTTCAACGCAAATGATGGCAACCCCTGTCTCATCACAAGAGGATTCAATACCCATAATGATTGTTTTTTTGTGGTTGTTCATTTGCGCGGCATATTTTCATCTTTTCATTGGGCTGTAAAGTTTCTAAAACAAAAGAGCTATGGTGAAACAATCAATTCGTTTAGGGACAAGAACCTCTCCGCTAGCGATGAAACAAGCTCAGCTTGTATCAGACGCTTTAAAGCAGGTGCATTCCGATTTAGAAGTCGTCATTGTTCCGATCAAAAGCGCGGCGGATTGGAAGAAACAAGATGGCGAAAAAGCCTTGAATGCTCAAGCCGGTGGAAAAGGCCAGTTTGCAACTGAAATAGAAAACGCTCATTTGCGTGGCGAGATTGATTGCGGCGTACATAGTACAAAAGATATGCCCTGCATTTTGCCAGATGGCTTAACCATTAAACATTATATGCCACGCGCTAACGTACGTGATGCGTTTATTTCTCAAAAAGCCTCAAAGATCGAGGATTTACCCCAAGGCGCTGTGATAGGAACATGTAGTCCTAGGCGCCAGTCGATTGCGCTTGAAAAGCGCCCTGATCTTAAAATTGTTCCCTTTCGGGGAAACATACAGACCCGCCTTGATAAAATTAGGAATGATCAAGTGGATGCGAGCTTTTTGGCTATGGCAGGGATAGAGAGACTGGAAATACAAGATGATATGATTCATTCTTTGTCACTTGATGATATGCTTCCTGCTGCTGGTCAGGGTGCAATATGCCTTGAAACAAAAACAGATGATCATGATATCCATCGACTTCTCGACGCTATTTCTTGTACGCATACATATTTATCTGTTTCAGCAGAGCGTGAAGTCTTACGGTTCTTAGATGGATCATGCCACACACCGATTGGCGCTTATGCATCTATAGAAAATAACACCATGAGCCTAAAAGGATTCGTTGGAAGCCTGGACGGCCAGCATCAAGTCTATAAGCAGATTGAAGGGGAGTGTACTTCTATTGAGCAAGCTCTCAAGATAGCAAGCGATTTGGCAGTAGAGTTACAAGCAGATTTGCCAGAAGGATTTTTATCTTGAGTTCGGTTTTGCTGACCAGAGTAGAACAAGATAATAAGGCCCTGGCACAAGAGCTAAAGCAAAAAGGGTACGAGGTTTTTGAGCATCCTTTTTTAGTCATTGAGCCTTTGGACTACGAACTACCTGAACCACAAAATTTTTCAGCGCTTCTCTTCACAAGCTCAAAGGCAGTAGACTATCTGAAAGACTCGGAAGAGTTAGTCCATCTGCCTGTATTTTGCGTCGGATCTGTTACAGGCGATAAGGTGCGTGAAAAAGGGTTGAATATCCAAAAAACTTACATAAACGTCGATGAACTCATTCAAGATTTAAACCAAATGAGCTTTGATTCTCCGCTTTTATACTTATCCGGGCGGGAAATTTTCAAAGATTTGTTTCAAGAACTGCACCATGCTGTTCATAGAGTAGAATTATACAATTCTATACAAGTTATTGATATAAATGAAGAAATTTTCTTAAACTCACAAATTGATAGTGTTCTTTTTTATTCAAGACGTACGGCTGAAGCCTTTGCAAAAGCATTAGAAACCTCTCCATATTCTAATGAAATTAAAGAGTCGATAACACGTACAAGCCTCTTGTGTTTAAGCGACTCCATGCTAAATTATTTGGCATATTTCCCTTGGAAAGACGTGCATGTGGCCGAAAAGCCCACACATCAAGATATGATAAAAAAATTAGAAGAGATTAAAAACAAAGGATAAGGACAATATGGCAAAATCAAAATCACAGCCTCTCAACAATGCTGTAAAAATTATTGAGCGCTTTGGCGGCATTCGCCCCATGGCCGCAAAAATTGATGTTCCTGTGACGACTGTTCAGGGATGGAAAAAAAGAAATGTTATTCCTGCAACAAGGCGCGATCAAATTTTATCTGCCGCGCAATCTAATAATATTGATTTGAGCGATATTGCAAATGGTAATGAAAAACCATCTGCAGAAAATAATGCGCCACCAAAAGCTGCGGATACAGAAAAGCCAGTAGAAAGAAAAAGTGAGCCTAAATCTGTGAGTGAAAAAACTCAGCAACCAGAAAATGTAACGAGCTTTAAGAAGAAACAAGAGATCGCAGGCGATAAAACAACACATGATAGCCTGATGGAAAAAATCGAAGAGAATAATAGAAAAGCTGTTGTCTCAAGCGCATGGATCGCGGCCGTTATTGTTGTTTTAGGAATCATTGTTGCGGCTGTTTTGTTATGGCCTTTAATTTCTAAAGAAGGCGGGGCAATTGATAACCAGCAAATCTCACAAAAGATTGAGCAGCTTGAAACAAAAGTTGAAGATGTTGATCAACGCACATCAACGTTGAATAGAATTGTTCCTGAAGATTTAAGTTTAAAAGTCGAAGTCCTCCAAAACCAAGCGCGTGACTTACAAAAAACCGTGAATGATTTAACAGATCAAGCAAAAGAATTTTCAAGCAATACTCTAGGCCCTAATGCTGGTCAGCTTTCCGACCGATTGGAGTTTATCGAAAAAAAAGTGGCGAGCCTTTCAGGTTCAGGAAATTTTTCAGCGCTTATTGGCAGAGTGCAGCAATTAGAAGATAGTTTAGTTGGTCAAAAGCAATTACAACAATCTGTTAGTCAGTTAGAAAATATTGTTGGAGGGATGCAAAATGATCAATCATTAAGCTCTGGCCTTCAAGAAGCTCAAAATGAAAATGAAGGTCCATTAGGGCAAACATTACAAGGTGTATCGGGGAATGATTTAAAAGCAGCAGCAATGCTTTTGGCCTTTTCAAAATTTAGAGATACACTGAACCGTGAAGAAGCGTTTCAAGATGATATCGTTCTTTTAAAAAAACTAGCGGGTGATGATCCCGAACTACAAGGAGCGCTTGATAAGCTGGCTCCTCAAGCCGTGAATGGTGTTTTATCGCCGTCAGGTCTTTCTGAAGAATTAAAAACAATGACAGGCGATATTGTATTTTCATCATTAAAAGGCGAAGACGTATCAATTAAAGAAAAAGCAATCGTTAGATTAAATAACGTTTTCCAAGTCGAAAAAGAAGGTAAGCCTGTTTTGGCAACTGACACGCAGATTACTGTTGCTGAAGCTCAGCAGCTTTTAGATGATGGCAATATTGAAGGCGCTCTTGCGAAGCTACAGTCCTTAGAAGGCGAAGCAGGAGAAACAGCCCAGCCTTTAGTTGAAAAAGCGCAAGCGACACTTTTGGCAGAGCAAGTTCAAGATATGATTAGTGAATCTATTTTATCAAAAGTGAGCGGCTCTAATCTTAATCCATCATCTTTATTAGGGCAGGGCGGCATTTCTGCTCCGAACCTTAATAATATAGATTTCGGCCGTATTCAGGATTCTTTAGGAGATGTAATACCAGCTGATGTGGGCGGTGGACGTGAAGTTATTCGCGATGAAGAATCTGGTGTGAATATTCTTCCCAATGCCAGGGGATTTAGAGGGTTTTCAGACGGTCGTTAGACTACCTTTTCAGGTTATAAAATAAGGAAAAGCTTTGTTACAAACGCTTTGGTTTTTTATCAAAATTATTGCTCTTTTAGCAGGGCTCATTTGGGTTGCTTATATCCCAGGTGAGATGAATTTACAGTTATTTGGCTACAACATTGCGCTGCCGACTGGTGTTTTTTTACTGCTCTCTATTTTACTTTTGACGTTTAGTGTTTCGATTTATCGGGTCATTAAAAGCGTCTTTTTGATTCCGTCTAAGATTATTCAAAAACAAGAAAACAAAAAACATCAAAAAGGATTTAGTGCGCTGACAAGAGGACTAACAGCGATTGCCGCTGGTGATAGTAAACAAGCCTCTTTTTACGCTGGGCAAGCGCAGACAATGCTACCTCAAAATAAGATAGGACTACAATTACTACTTGAAGCGCAAGCAGCTAAAATGCGCGGCGATAGTGGTTTAGCACAAAGTCGTTTTGAAGAATTAATGAAAGATGATGACGCCGCTTTCTTGGGGATTAGAGGGCTTTTAAAAGCGGCTATGGATAAGGAAAATTATTTATTAGCGCTTGATTATGCAGAGCAAGCTTACAAATTACACCCAAAACAACCATGGATTATTCAAACGCTTTACTACTTACAAATTAAAAATCAATTGTGGGATGCGGCGATTGAAACAGGGAAGAAAGCAGTCAAGCATCAGGCATTAGAAGAAGAAAAAGTGATTAGTGATCGTATTGCAATTTATCTTCTAAAGTATGATGAGCATACAAAGCAGAGCGAAGAAGCTGAAGCGCTTAAAAATATTAAAAAGGCTTATACCCTTAATCCTAATTTCAGCCCTACTATTTTACGCTACGTTGATTATTATCGAAGCCATAATAAAGAAAAGAAATCAGTCTCACTTATTAAGAAAGCGTGGCAGTCCAATCCTCATCCTGACTTGGCTGATTTGTGGCAGCAGCTATCGCCGTCAAACAAAGAAGATAAAAATAAGATATTAAAGTGGTATCAAAAACTTGTTGATCTAAATCCCGATCATTTGGAAAGCCATATCGCATATGCAAACGCTGCTATTCAATTAGAATTGTGGGGGGATGCGAAAGGCGCTCTTATAAGAGCGGAAAAGATTGAGCCCTGTGCGCGTATTTACCGTTTGAGAGCGAAGCTAGAAGAACATGTTTCTCATAACGAATTTAAAGTCCATGAGCTCATGGACAGAGCCGCTGGAGCAACACATGATAAAGTTTGGATTTGTGAGCAAACATCTATTATTTATGAGGAATGGCTTCCACTTGCCCTACCGCATAAGAGTTTTAATTCGATTGTTTGGCAATATCCGAGCCGCTCAAGAGGGTATCAGCCAGCTAATGCTTTACCTGCTAACCAAGAATTATTGATTGACCCTGCAGCTTAAATTTTCAAAAGCTTTAGGGCGAGGAAGCCCCCTAAAAATCCACCTATATGCGCTGCCCAAGCAATAGTACTTCCATCTGGTCCACCCATCATTCCGAATATGACTGAAATACCAATCCATAAAAAGATGAAAGGCCAAATACCGTAGCGTCCATTCATACCCATATTTTGTCTTTGCAACATAATCAGCGCAGCGGCAAATAAACCACTTAGTCCTCCTGATGCGCCAACTACAGGATAGATAGAGCTTGAGTAAATGACAAAATGGGTGCCCATTCCAAAAAGGCCACTTAGTACAAATATAATGAGCATATTTTTACTGCCCAGCCATTTTTCTATGCCTGAGCCAAAGGCGAGCAGCATCACACTATTCATGATGAGGTGAAGCCATGATCCATGTAGCATCATATGAGTAATAGGCGTTATAAATTGCAAAAAGTTAAAAGGAAAATTTCCTGTAAACCGCCCGGGTACAAATCCCAAATTCATAAAGGCCCATTCTTGATAGGCCGTTGGAACAATAAATTCAGTTGTGATGAAAATGCTGGCAAAGACAAGCAGCATATATTTTGTTAGTGGTGGTAAATTAATAATTGGCGGTTCGTTTTGTTTGCGAAGCTCTTTTTCTAACTTCTTTTCGAGATCCTCGCGTTCTTTTTGTTTTTTGCGCAAATCAATGACGTTGTTATCTTTTTCTCCGCCCCAAGGATTGTTCTTGTTCTCATCTGACATATAAAATTTTTACCATAGAATTGAAAAACGGCAACTTACAAAAGCCGCCGTTCATTTCAAATTTAATATTTGAAGGAAATATAACCTTTAACTGGGGGCCATGCCTCCGAATAATGCAGCTGTTTTCTCAGTATCATATTTATATTTGATACTTTCATCACCTTTGGCCTCTAGGCCCCCGCCTGGTGTTGCTTTTTGAATAATATCACTCACACCCTTCATCACATCCATTGCCATGACTTTGGTTTGATGAAGCTGCTCTTTAAAGTTCTCAAAAGCTTGCGCAAAGGCTTCTTGAGCAAGTTCTTTACCCATCACAACAAATTTTTCAATTTCTGCTAATTCTGGGATCAAACCTTCTGTTGCCTTATCAAAAGCACTGAGGCTCAGCTCGCTATCTTCTAATTTTTTCTTCGGCTGCTTTCCGCCGGCGCCAGACTTGCCTTTAACTTCTTCCTCTTCATCGTCGTCATCTTCTGTTTTGGCTTCAACAACGTCATCAGAAATTAATTCAATAAAGGTCGGCGCTTGATAACTCACTGGGTAGTTTTTCAGATCGCTTAAATCTAAATCACGCCCATGTAATCCAGCCTTTAACTCCACACGTAGTAAATTTGTTCTCCAGTCAAAAACAACACAATGTGACTTAAATTCACCGGGTTGAACGTATTTTTTGACCAGCTTCTTACCGGGATAAATTTTATCCTTTAAGCCTGTTTCTTTAACAAGTTCTTGAATATTTACTTCCATTACTACTTCCCCTATCTAAAACTGCTATTATCCGGAGTTATTGGTATAATAGTTTAAAACCGTTCTTAATTGCGAATTTCAGCTATATATTGCCTGTAAATGCTTAAAAAACCGTTAAAAATTCTGTTTTAATTGCTCTGAAAAAACTCTCAAAAACCTGTCATTCCCCAAATTTTATTTTTGCCTCATGAAAATGCTAAAATAAGAGATGGTTAAAAATTCGATAGAGGGGATCTAGAATGAAAACAGGGTTAAAAGGATTATTATTAGTTGGGTTATGCTTACTACCTATACAATCAGTTCACGCACAAAGTGCAGGTGACGTAGTAAATTATATCTCAGTGAATTATGACTGGCGCTTTGAAGAGCAAGGAACACCCGAAGGATTTGAATTATTCGAAACGAATACAGCTCCTGTTGCAGTTAATCAAAGAACCGGTGAGGTTTTTGCCCTAGATAATTATAATAGAGTTACTGACAGAGTGATTGGTAGCGCCCTGTATGGCGATCACTTTGAAACAACCCCTAATGGATATCGAGTTTATGAAACACATGGCGCCCCTGTCGCCGTAAATCCCAATGGTCGTGTTTTTTCAGCAGAATATAGCCGCGAACTTGGAGGGTGGGATGTTTCAGGCAGTACTATTGGAGGAGTGGTTGATAACGTCTCTAGAGCCGTCGCAGCCCCGTCTGGTTATAATCCAATAGGAGGCCTAGGGGGATATGTTGAGCACACTTATCAAACTGCTAATTATGGTTTGATTTCTACATCTCATAACAACCCAGAAGGCTTTGCAAATTTAGAAAGAATGCTTCGTGATACAGGCTCTGACTATACAGCGATGGACTTGGTTGATCAGCCTCTATCAGAATCTGTGTTGCCGAGAGATTTTCTTGAGCCTACAAGAAGCGGCGTTGTAGAGACTGTTGCAAATACAACTAGAGATCTTTTTGAAGACTCTGTTCCAGGAACTGTAGGCGGTTTTATTAATGTTGACTATGACAATATGTTTACAGAGGCCAACACTCCAGCTGGTTTTGATTTGTTTGAAACAGAAGGTGCTCCAGTAGGTGTTAATCGTATGACAGGCGAAGTCTTTGCTTTAGATGACAATAACAATCTTACAGATTCCTTGTTGGGAAGAGCAGCATGGGGTGAACCATTTATGACAGATGAAAATGGTTTCCAATTCTTTGAAACATCAGGGTTACCTGTGGCTATATCCCCAGATGGTATCGCATTCGCGACTGATGGTGATCATAATATTATTAACCAAGTTGTAGGAAGAGTTGCTGAAAACGTGGAAAGAGCAGTAAGAGATGTAGCTGCTGATGTTATAGATGAAGCGGCGGCGAATGTTCTCAATCGTTTTACACGATTAGGTGGCGAAGGGGATATTCCAAGAGTGGCAAGCCGTTTAGTTGATGGAAGTCCAATTTCAATAGGGCAGTTAATCGCCGGTACAGCACAGATTAACACGCAAGGAATTATGCGTTATAATGGAGCACAAAATAGTGGAATATCACTTGCTATTACACCTTCAGAAGTTAACACACTCAGATCAAGACTAAGTCGATAAAATGAAAATGTTTAAAATACTACTCCTTGCGCTTTGCCTTATTCATATTGGCGATGCGCAAGCTCAAACTGATGCAGAAAAAGAAAGAGAAAAACAAGAAATTTTAAGAAAGTATATGGGTTTGGGAAATAACCCTTACATGGGAGATAATGTTCGGAATAATGAAATTCTGGAAAGTACCCAGGGTGATGAAAGAGTTACGGTAAACAAATTTACCCGCCTTGGCAGTTATGGCGCCAGAAATACAACTCGCTCAGGTGGAAATTCGTTTTTTTACAATCAAAACAATAATAGAAATACGAGCCAAAGAGCAAAGCCTCTATCTTTAAGTGATTTAACATCTAGAAGTAGTAATAATAGCAGCCGTTCTGGATATATTAGTTATTCCAATGAATACGCTAACGACGATACAGGATATTCTCTGGGATTAACGCCGGATGATATTAAAGAAAATAGAAAGCTTCTAAGAGAGCGAAATATCGCTAAAAGAGAGCAGCGTGAGAGACAGGCTGCTCAAACTAGAAATAACCAAGCTGCCGCGCAAAGGGTTTTCCGCCCTACAAGCTCTTCTTCAAGCCAAAGGCCTGCAAACTTGAGTGTTCAAGGCAGACCTTACGTTTCCCCAGCAGTGAGACGATAAATATAGTTTATCTATTTATATCTAAGAAATACTCATTGAACTTATAGAATAATGCGGCCTATAGTGCGCCGATGTTACTGATTTCAATTTGTATTATTGTTGTTTTAGCCATCATCGCTGGGTTCTTAGCCGGGTTATTCGGTATTGGTGGTGGCTTGATTATCGTTCCGGGGCTTTATTACACATTCACATTATTGGGATATGATGAAACACATTTAATGCATGTGGCAATTGGGACGTCGCTTGCAACAATCATGGCAACAGGTTTGTCATCGTCTTATGCGCATTGCAAAAAAGGCTCTGTCGATTTTAATTTGATCCAGCAAATTTCTCCTGGTCTTGTTTCAGGTGTCATACTGGGAACAATGATTGCAGCTAAAGTTGATAGCCTATGGCTCAAAAGCTTTTTTGTTCCTGCTCTCATCATTTTAGCAATGCTGATGCTCTTTAAACCAAAAGGGAATATTCAATCATCTCTACCAGCTTGGCCGATTACAACAAGCATTAGTATCGTGATTGGTTTTGTATCAAGTTTAATGGGCATTGGGGGCGCCGCTCTCAATGTGCCGTTTATGAGCCTGCATCGCGTTACAATTCATAAAGCTATTGGCTCAGCGGCTGCTATGGGAATTCTAATTTCAATTATAGGATCAGTTGGATTTATTGTGATAGGGACGTTGGAGCAAGCGACTGCACTGCCGCCCTTTACAATTGGATATATTAACTGGTTGGCTTTGCTCATTATTATGCCAATCACTATTTTGATGGCGCCTGTGGGTGTAAATTTTGCTCACCGCGTTCCGGTGAACCGTCTGAAAAAAATATTTAGTATTTTTCTATTCTTTTTGGCTTTACGAATGGCGTATGAAATATATTCTTCTACATCATAAGATTTTATAAAATAATTTATATGCCGAAATCATCACTATTGATTATCAATAAATCTTTTCCGCCAGATCAGTCTTCTAGCGGCCGACTGGCTTTTGATTTAGCCCATTATATGGCTGCAAAAGGCTGGAGAGTAAGCGTGCTATGTGAAGGCCAGGGTGCAACCCAAAATTCTGCGACGAATATAACGGTTATTCCTGTCAAAAAATCCACTAAGAACAATATCTTTTCAGATCTTGTCTTAAAATTTAGATTTATTCAGGCGTCATTTAAAATGAAGCATCACCAATATATTGTCACTATGACAGATCCTCTCGATCTTATTTTGCTAAAACGCTTTTTTGTTCGAAAAAAAATACAAAAGCATATTCATTGGGTTGAAGACTTATATCCTGAAATTATCGAAGCGCTTGAGAATAAAAATCTGCAAAAAGAAAAAACAAAAATGCTAAAAGCTCTAAAGTCTACAGATAAAATTGTTGTGACGGGGCGCGATGTTGCAAATAAGATTAGACAAAAAAATATTTTAACCAATAAAATTTCTTATATCCCCAATTGGACAATTTTGCATGGCTCACACTTACAAGATTTTGGACATCAAGAGAGTCAGGCTTTACAGTCTTTAGATCATCTTAAAAAAGATGACTCTCAAAAATTTAGAATTATCTACGCAGGTAATTTACAAAAAGAGCATCCTATAGGAATTATGATTAAGGCCGCAGAAATTTTGCGTGATCATGAAGAAATTGAGTTTTTATTTATTGGCGATCAACACGCCCATTCTCGCTTATCGAAAGAGAGAGATAAGAGAGAGTTATCAAATATGCGTTTTATTCCTTTCCAGCCACCAGGGCACTTTCAGCGGATTTTAGAAACCGGCGATGTTCATCTTGTGAGCCTCAGACCGCAAGTAACGGGCCTAACAGTCCCGTGTAAGTTTTATGCATCGTTGGCCGTAGGCAGGCCCTGTATTTTTATTGGCTCGTCTGATTCCGAGATTGGACAAGTTATAAAAGAATTTAAAAATGGTGATATCGTTGATGATATGAGCCCCGAAACTTTAGCAAAAACGATTTTAAAATACCGAGAAGATGGAAATGTATGGTTCTCTGCACAAGAGGGCGCGTTAAAAGCCAGTGAAACTTTTTATCCCGATAACTCTTTGCAACAATGGGCAAAACTTTTGGAGGCATTATGAGCTTACATATGATTAAACTCGTTGTTGGGATTGATAACTTAGATGATTTCTATGAATGGCAGCGTGCACATATTTTTGATTATGACGGTGTTCCTGCAAATATTGTTAGAACAAGATTTAAACCAAAAGCCGCAGATGAAATTTTACAATCAGGTGGATCAATTTACCGCGTCATG
Organism: Pseudomonadota bacterium; assembly: GCA_039027295.1. GTDB lineage: Bacteria > Pseudomonadota > Alphaproteobacteria > Micavibrionales > Micavibrionaceae. Next base: position 2,752 of record JBCCKS010000020.1, on the reverse strand, counting down.
AAAAGACGTATTTTATGTCGGCAGAAAATCATTGGTTTTGAACAGGCCGAAAGTGCCGATAGAGGCACACAATGTTTAATTATGTGCGATACAGAGATTATTCAAACCTATTCAAAACCCAAACGCCCTTTTCAGGGATGGCGCTATCTTAAACCCGAAGATGCTCCTAAGGATCGCGGTATTTATCAAGGCGGGGGGCAGCTTGAAGATATTCCACCAGATTTGGAAAAAGAGCTAATGGAGTCGGGCCTCTTGTAAATATTTTTTTGACATAATTATATTTATGGCTATATTGCTCTTAAATTCAGATTAATGAGGGCAAATACGATGAAATCGCTAAAAATCTCTGCTTTGTTACTTGCTGGCGCTACGGCAGCTCAAGCAGATAATCTCCCGTTACAATGTGATACTAGCGGAGAGCTTGCTCCCCATGGTTTTTATCTGAAGGGGCTTCCGTTTACATAGGCAAGGCTGACCAACAAAGCGCTCAACAATCAGGAATAATAACCTTCTGTACGAGTGGAGATTGGGTTGAACGCCATCAATATGAGGATTTGAATAGATTATTTTGCCGTGTCGGCGAGGGCGGCCTGAATGTTGGTGATGGCCCTTCTGCAGATTTTGATGAAGATGCAACATTGATATGTAGAACGCCTGAGGGAGTTTGTTATCTCTGCCCGAAGCTAGCGATTTAGAAATATTGCATACATTTGGGATAATTATAACTAAATATTGACTCTGAAATGCATAATTTGCATATCTAATTATAGAAAAAATACAAAATAATCAGAGTATAGAATTATGAGTAATATTTCTGCTTTCAATGCGTCTTCTTTGTTCAAACATTCTTTAAGGGCTTTGCCTTTTCTGGCTTTTATGAATGCTGCTCATGCTGAAACCGTTCACTTTCCGGGTTTAGGCACTTCAATTAACCAGCAACCTCAAAATGAAGAAACTATAGAATATGTTGATTTACATACGGCCTTTGTAATTGATGATTCAGGCTCTGTTGATATGCTCGAAAAGCAAGCAATGATGAGAGGAATTGCAGAAGTCCTTTTGCGAGGAATTGATTCTGAAAGGTTAGATTTGGATAGCTTGAATGAAAGTCAGAGGCTTTTCTTGGAAGCTGTGAATGATCAAAGAGACGTTGCTATTCTTAATCGCTATTCAAGCTATGCCATCTCTATTGTATTTTTTGGTACCGGTAGTTGTTCTACTGGAACTTTTATTATGAATTCCCCTGAAGATGCTTTTGCGGTGATTTCCGATATTTTATGGGATCCCGTTACAGAAACAATACCATCAACCTGTGATAGGGGCGGTAGCGGTACACAAATGATGCCTGCACTAAGAGAAGTTAACCGTATTTTCGCAAATGAATCTGAGCAAGGGTTTATAGCAATATCTCGATCTGTGGTTGTACTTGGAGATGAAAGCCCGTCTGATGCACATGAAGTTTCTGCTTACTCACAAACATTATCATCAGAATATGGAGCTACAATATATGGCGTTCCCATAACAGATACAGATGATATGCAGGCAGATAATGATTCTCTAACAAGTTTTTATAGAGATCATGTAGCGACTCCTAATGGATTACATTATACAGACGCTTATGGCGGGCAATATGAGGTAAGAGCAGGGGCTTCTATGCCTGCAAATAATTTTTTAGAAGTGGCTCCAGCCGTGGCTTTGGCGCTTGATTTAGGGGCCAATTAAAAAAAAGTTAAAAAAAGTTAAAAAAAGGGTTTACAGGGTTGATCGTTTAAGTATATAACCCATCTCACGAATGGCGCGGGAGCTTTCCGCGCTTTTCTTTATCGGGATAAAATAATTTATTTTGTTATCCACGAGAAACTTGACGAAAAGCATTAAGATGCGTTACTGTCTATTTCTCATCGATAACGTAGTTAAATTTGTGCGGTTTTGACCGCTCGTTTTTTCTGCGAATGGTTTTTGAACATCGTGAATGAAAAAAGAGATACACAGGCAGCAGAGCTTGTTAATGTTGAACACATTACAAATAGCTTCGCTTCGGCGAAGCAAAATATGAGATCTGCTACGTTTGTGTATCAAAACTAACTTACTATAGTTACGTGACGTACATTTTTATATGTACAATACAATACAAAGCGAAGCAGGTCCTTGCACTTCTTAAAATGATATTTTGTCTTTTGGAGTGTCGAGAGATGCTTCAATTCCAAGAATTATTTATAATTCAAAGAAACCAGACAAAAGTGATTCATTATTGAGATGAGATCAAACTTGAGAGTTTGATCCTGGCTCAGAACGAACGCTGGCGGCAGGCCTAACACATGCAAGTCGAGCGACTAGTTTACTAGGAGCGGCGCACGGGTGCGTAACACGTGGGAATCTACCCTTTAGTTCGGAATAACGTCGGGAAACCGGCACTAATACCGTATAATGACTTCGGTCCAAAGATTTATCGCTAAAGGATGAGCCCGCGCCTGATTAGGTAGTTGGTGGGGTAAGAGCCTACCAAGCCTACGATCAGTAGCTGGTCTTAGAGGATGATCAGCCACACTGGAACTGAGACACGGTCCAGACTCCTACGGGAGGCAGCAGTGAGGAATATTGCGCAATGGAGGAAACTCTGACGCAGCCATGCCGCGTGAGTGAAGAAGGCCCTAGGGTTGTAAAGCTCTTTCAGATGCGAAGATAATGACGGTAACATCAGAAGAAGCCCCGGCTAAATTCGTGCCAGCAGCCGCGGTAATACGAATGGGGC
>JBCCKS010000019.1:0-36461 GCA_039027295.1 Pseudomonadota bacterium | reverse complement strand
GTTATTATTAATCCAGATAAGAAATTAGGACATGATAGTTCTATTCTGATTGAACCTTCTCTTTTTAAAGCCCCCTTGCACAACCCCATTCGCCAAGCTCAAATCGATATGGATTTAGAGCGGTTAAGGCAACAGCAAATTGATCTTTTAAGAAAAGCAGAGGAATGCTTCGCTAGAGAAGCGCAAAAAAAGCAAATGGGAGATGTACCCCAAGAGCCTGGAAGTGAGAGCTGTGGAGTAGATGATAGTCTTCCTTCTGCATTAGAGATTTTTGAAAATATCAATAGAAACATTAATCAATCTCTTTAAGAGTTTTACACAATTGTTCTTAATGATTATTGTAAAATCTTGACCCCTATGAACGAAAAATACATTCTTCAGTAAGATGTTAAAGAACCAAACAAATTTTGAACAAATTGAAGTCAAACTTGCTGAAAATAGTCAGGAAGTTGAAGAGGCACAACGTCTCCGCTTTAAAGTTTTTTATGAAGAATTTGGAGCGGTTCCTAGCCAAACCATCTTAGATCATCAAATTGACTTTGATGACTATGACCAATATGCAGACCATCTTATTGTTATTGATCATGCAAAAGGATCTCGTGTTGCAGGAACATATCGTTTGTTACGTTATCAAAAAGCAATGGAGTTTGGCCAATTTTATTCAAGCTCAGAATACAATATTAAGCCCTTACTCAAATACAAAGAGGGACTGCTAGAATTGGGACGGTCTTGTGTCCTTGAACCATACAGATCAAAAGCAATCTTACACATACTATGGAAAGGTATTGCCGACTATCTTTCAGATCATAAAATTGAGTTGCTGTTTGGATGTGCAAGTCTTCATGGGACCAATATTGATGAGTTATCAGAGCAGCTGTCTTACCTTTATCACTTTCACAGATCAAAAGAATTATTGAGACCAGTTGCCTTACCTGATCGCTTTGTAAATATGAATTTACATTCTAAAGATACAATTGATGTCAAAAGAGTATTTAATAATCTTCCCCCTTTGATTAAAGGTTATCTAAGGGTTGGTGCAACAGTCGGAGATGGGGCCGTCATTGACCATCAATTTAATACGACCGATGTATGCGTTGTTTTGTCTATGTCAGATGCAAATGAAAAATATATAAAGCATTACGAAAGAGAGAATAATAAGCCTGTAATACAAAACCCTAGGGTTTTAGAAGAAGAATCAGTTATTCATTAATGCGCTCTCTTATCTCCGCATTTAAAATTTTTATTTTTGTTATTATTTCTCTCTTTGCTGTCCCCTTCTCAATATTGTGGGGCGTCTTTTTCTACCAATCAAAATACTATATTATCGCTGTTCGAGCGTTCCATTCCCTGACATGTAAAATCTTTGGGATAAAAATTAAGGTTAAAGGACAACCAGAAACAAAAAATGTTTTTTATATCTGTAATCATATCTCTTATATTGATATTCCCGTATTAGGAAGCATCCTTCCTACTTTTTTTGTTGCTCGAAAAGGAGTTGCCAATTGGCCCCTTCTGGGATTATTAGCAAGAATTACTGGCACCGTTTTTATTGGACAAAAAAAACATGATCAGGAAGATAGTCGAAACAAAATTTTGAATTCATTACAGAATGGAAAAAATCTAGTGTTTTTCCCCGAGGGAACCTCAACAAAAGGAAAAACAGTTTACCCTTTCAAATCGAGCTCTTTTGAAATTTTCCTTAATTCAGATACAGAAAATATTATTCTACAGCCCTGCACAATCCAAATTTTAAAAATTGATAATAATTTTAAGTTTGAAGAAAAGCGGGATTTTTATGCATGGCACGGTGATATGACCTTTATTCCCCATTTATGGAATTTTGGGAAACTATCCTCCATTACAATACAGTTAACTTTTCATACGCCTTTTTCATCAAAGCGCTTCCATTCAAGAAAAGAGATTGCAGTGGCTGCATTTAATGCAGTCAAAGCTCCTTTTTCGGAAACCAGTTCTTGATTTAAAGCTATTTTTCTCGTAATAAAACCCAAATTATAGGAGTTAATTCATGAATATTTCACCTGAAGAGCTAATTAAAATACAAGCTTATATGAGATCAAAGTTTGATAATCCACAAATTGGGGTTCGACCACGCTCGCAGACCAACGATTCTATTGAAGTACTCATTAATGGTGAATTTATAGGCCTTGTATATAAAGATGAAGATGAAGGCGAAGTCTCTTATGATTTTAATATGTCTATTTTAGACTTCGATCTCCCAGAATAATTCGTACAAAGATATAAAAATCATATACTCTGAAAAGAGTATGAAATTCATCTTTTTCTTATCTTTTATTACACTCTTTTGCTTACCAGCAGAAGCCAACACGCTTGTATCTTTCAAGCCAGCAAAAGATAGAAAAGAAATACAAATTATTGATTATTTACAAAGCTCTACGTCAGATAATTCAACTTATTTAATAGCTGGATATGATTTAAATAACGATATCTTCAAAGAGTATTTAGTCAAAAACCAAAATTGCTTAGTCAGAGAGTATTGTTCATATAAAATTATAGCCTTTAAAAATCGTAAACCGATTATTATCGGTGAATTTGATGCACATAAAATACTTATTTCACATGAAAAAAACTACGGAATTCACGACTTAATCATTTATAATGATGAGAATAGTGATTTTCTAAGTAAAACTGCTGTTTGGAATCCATATCAATTTAGATATGTAATAAAAAACTAAGAGAGCTGTATTTTTGCCTTTCTCATTGAAAACAAAGTAAAATAATAAAGATGCATCATTTTAAGGCTAAATCATCTTTGGCGTATTTCTTATGCTTTTTCAGCGTAATGTTTCTTATTTCGCTTTTTTCTAGAGATTCCTATGCTCAAGTAGCACCTAGATTGGTATTAGAACCGTCTGGTGATGGATTCTTAGACTATTTTTCAAGTGGTGAAGTTGAAGGCTGCGCAACAGATGCTTGGGCAGCTATTGTGAATCATGCTGTTAACCAATCACGTAGAGAAGCCGCTTTTAACAAGAGATTTATTATAAAGCCGGACTCTGTTCTAACTTATGCTTGTTTTAATCAAGATTTACAGGATATTTCTCAATTTATTGATCCTATATTCTCAGGTTCTACATTTTGGGAATCAAGAGATGTAGACATCTTAGATCCAGATGGGCCTGTAACTATTCAAATCTATGAAGAAAGCACTGCCTGGGAAAACGGATTTCTATTCGAATACCTCACACAAGACACTCTAGAAGAATCTATTGTTCTAGTTGTGGATGCTACTTGGATGAATTATCGAAGAGGACAATTTAATCACCAAATATTAGCAGGGACTACTCCGGGTTTAGGCAACGGCCTTATGACTTGCAGGAACATGGCTCAAATCTGGCAAGCTGCAAAATGTAAAAACTTTGATGCGCCTGTTGCCTTTCCTACATTTGAGCAGATGTCTGCAGGCTTAGAGCCTCGTGAATTTCCTTCAGGCAATGGATGGGACTGTAATTAATGAAAAATATATCTCATATCCTTCTAGTCGTATTTATATTGTTGGGATTACAACCAAATGCTTTCGCAAAAGAAGTTCTTCAATATAAAACTTGTTTCTCTGCAACAGAAGATCCTGTTTGTTTCATTGCATTCGAAAAATTGCAAAGCATCATTAATCCAATTACAAAAGAACGTTACTATCACAATGGGCTTCATATCGTAGAAGGAAAAGTTTTCCGATACCCTATGTTTTATGTAGCCACCACTGATCTTGATGGAGATGGAAAATCAGAAATTATTGCGTCAGTACAAGAAGAAACTGATGAAATAGCAGGCCAGTTCTGCCCTCAAACAGATATATGTCCTCATTATATTATTCAAGACAGGACATTACCGGATCAAAACCGGACAGTGAATAGTTTAAAAGCTATAGGACCTATTTTTGCCTATGCGATTGCCCCTTCAACTGATGAACGCTTTGATAATTTTCTCTCCTTAAGAGCTTATCCAGATAATAGCTGGCAAACATTTGATGTTTATCAATATGATGGGGATGAAGACCAATATTTTAATATGAGTGTGGGGCCATAATGAAGATATTGGGGGGCCTTTTTACTTTTACATTTATTATATTTCTCAGTGCTTCCCCAGCGTTAGCCCAATCTTTATGTGAAGATGGAACAGGAACGATACCTAATCCCGCACCCGGCTATGGTGTGACAAGTAACATGGGGCCTCGAAACTGTTCTGGTTGTAGTCGTAACCACCCAGGAACAGACTATGCCACTCCTATTGGCACACCACTCACTATTCCTGAGGGATGTGAGTATGTTACATCTGGCGGAGGCCCTGGTTCTAGCGGTTATGGGTATTACATTCAATTTGATTGCGGCACTAATTCTGCAGGACAACGCATTGGAATGCAATATTCACACTTACAATCTCCTAATTATGATGCAGCAACAAGAACGGTGAGGGCTGGAGACACAGGTGCAGGTGGCGCGCACTTGGATTATGTTTTAACAATTGATGGCAATACCGTAGATGCGCAATGTGCAACTGGCAATGTTCAAGCTGGAAATTATAGATATGGTAATAGCTCAACCCGACACGGTGCGGCATGTCCCATCACAGGAACACCTAATTTATGTGATCCTTCTGTTGCCAATGCTCTCATTGAGCATGGCCGTCAAGCAAGACAAGGTCAAACAGCTCCATTTGTTCCTATTGGGACTGCTGGTGGAGGAACTCCCCCTGCACCACCAACTGGGCCTACTGGACAAGGTCAATCTGGTGGAGGACCATCGCAAAATCCAGATGGTAGCCCTCTTATTGTTCCAGGGCCCAATGGAGGACCGATTGGTAACTACCCTCGGGAGCCAGGCGATCCCCGTGATCCTTATGTTATCCCGCCAGAAATACCAACTTGTAATACAAGTACCTGTATTACAACGGAAACTGTCCTAACCGCAGAGCACGGATATGTTGATTTTCAAGATATTCAAACAGATCTTGATAGAATATTACCTGGGAATTGTTTACCACCCATCAATACGGGTTTAACAGTATTCCGCCAATATTCAGGACAAATCGAAGAATATCCTGATCGTTTCTGTACAAATAAAGGGTGTAGTTATTTAAGAGATAACCAATGTGTAAATTAAATTATGTGCGTAAAAACAGGATAAATGCATTAGAATTGCTATATATGCCCATAATCCTGTAAAATATAAGGATGATAAGTATGAAAAAAATATTACCATTTCTATTAATCGCTCTATTTTTGCTTCCTTTAGGTAGTCCAAAAGCCCAGATAGCTGAACAGCCTTGTGATACTCAAATATGGAGACAAATGCACGCTAAAGCATGGCTAGAGTCTGAGCGTGAAATCATGATGAACCAAAATCTAATTTTTAAGCCAGATAGCGTTATTGAATATACTTGCTTTGATCAGTTTGTAAGAATTAATGCTTGGGATGGTGGTAATATCTTTACGCACACAAATTATTTTGGAAGCCAAATTATTCCTAGAGGTACACCACAATCATTGGAAGAAATTTATCAAGCTTCTATTACAGATGCCGTCATTGAATACCAAACAAATAATTTTAATCATAATTTCTTAGGTGGTAGAGCCCCTCTTATACCCGTCTCTCCTCCAGATAATGCTAATACACCTGCAACCGACTCTCTTACAGGATCAGGGTATTTATGTGAGCATATGGCCAATCTATGGCGGGCTACAAAATGTATGAATTTTATTCATAATAGTAATTTTGAATCTACTGACGGGTTTTATCCTTTTGATGTCATCGTTGGCCTAAATGGTCCAGATGTTGATGGATATGCGGGCGGTATTCAGGATGTTAGAAACTGGCCAACCGCATGTGGAAGTGAATCAGAGATTACATCATGGGCCGATCAAATTGAATTAGCTACAAATCAAGGTGATGCTTTATATGCCTTCCATACCCCGCTTGGACAAATATACCAAAATGTTTATGAACGAACACTACCTGGTACCTGTACCGAAGCTGTTCTCACTGGAGTGACAGTGGTCACGCAAGAAGGCGCTGCTGGCTATGCCGATGGGGTTTGTACGAATGCTGGTTGTGGCTTTACAAGCGGTGGCAGCTGTCAGTAGAAGATAATCCTAAAGAATTCTCATAATATCTTTGATTAAATAATAGTTTTATTTTTGAAACTATTGTAATCATCTAAATATGCTTATTATTTACAAATATTTAGCTATTATTCTTACACCCATACTAAAATTTCATTTGTACTATCGTGGAAATTGGGGAAAAGAAGATAAAGCGCGCCTCAACGAACGTTATGGAATTACAGAAACCAAAAAACCTAACGGCGAACTCATACATATACATGCTGCAAGTATTGGTGAATCTCAATCTGCGCTCATTTTAATAAAAATGCTTCAACAAGAAGGGCGAAACTTTCTGATTACAAGTGGAACAGTGACATCTGCAGAAATATTAAAACAGCGCCTACCAGAAAACGCATTTCACCAGTATATTCCCCTAGATCACCCTAAATGGGTTAAAAGTTTTATCTCTCACTGGAAGCCTAATCTCATTATTTTTTTAGAGTCAGAGATTTGGCCCAATCTTTTACAAGAAATAAATAAGCAAAATATCCCAGCGATATTACTCAACGCACGTTTGTCAGACGAATCATTTGAACGGTGGAGTAAGTTTAAAAAGACAGCAAAAAAATTACTTAAAATTTTCTCTCTCATCATTGCACAATCAAATAAAGATAAACTTAGATTTGAACTATTAGGAGGTAATGCAGCCTATAGTAATAATATAAAATTAAATGCTGAGCCCTTAAGTTTTGATTCAAAAGAGCTATCAAAATTACAAAATGCTGTCGGTAATAGACCATTATGGGTTTATGCCAGTACACATGAAGGCGAGGAAGAATTAGCCGCAAGCCTGCACCGCCGCTTAAAAAAATATATCCCAAATATTCTAACTATTATTGTCCCACGGCATCCACATAGAGGAAAAGAGTTAGAAACAAAAATTAAATCTTTAGGCACGAACGTTACACGCCGTGGTGAGAATAAATCTTTACCTAATGAAGGAACTGATATCTATCTATGTGACACATTGGGAGAGCTTGGCGTTTTCTATAGCCTATCCTCAATTGCCATGATTGGAAGATCTTTTAGTAAAGATGGCGGCGGCGGTCATAATCCTGTCGAAGCGGCGCAGTTTGATACAATGATTTTAACGGGGCCTAAAATACAATTCCAAAGAAATTTATTCGACCCGATGTTTAATATTGGCGCGGCAGTACAAGTTCAAAATGAAGAAGAGCTTTTTCAAGAATTAAAGAACTTATTTGAAGATAAAGACTATTTAGAAAAAAGAGTTTCTAATGCAAAAGAATTTATAAAAACAATAGATTCAAATATTGAATTCATTATTGAAAAAATAAAACCTTATCTTCCCTAAAGTCATTTACATGTTTTTAAAAACACCGAAATTTTGGTATCAAAAAAAGGGCGTTCTCTCATATGCATTATTGCCGATCGCCTTTATATATCAATTGGTACATTTGGTTTTATTAAGCTTTAAAAGAGATGGATATAAATCTTCACTTCCTGTTATTTGTATAGGGAATGCTGTTGCGGGAGGAAGCGGAAAAACACCAACAGTCTTATCTTTACTAGAAATCATCAAAGACAATAATTTATTTTTAAATCCTTATATTTTAACAAGAGGGTATGGCAGGAACGATACAGATACAAAACTTGTGAACTTAAAAGAAAATATTTTTTCAGAAGTTGGTGATGAAGCTTTATTTTTAGCAGAACATGCACCAGTAATTGTTGGAAGTGATCGTGGTAAAAGTGCTCAATTAGCAGAAGAGAATGGAGCTGATTGCCTTATCCTGGATGATGGGCTTTTAAATCATTCGTTAAAAAAGGATGTTTCAATCCTTGTTGTTGATCGAAATATGGATTTTGGAAATGGCTTCACAATTCCGGCAGGCCCTTTAAGAGTACCTTTAAAAAAGATTTTACCCAAAATAGATACAATCATCACAATTGGCCCTCAGTTCTTGTCTGACAAACCAGTATTTGAAGGATTTATTACACCTGACAGTAAGGTAAAAGAAGAAAAATATATTGCTTTTGCTGGTATTGGGTACCCTCAAAAGTTTAAAGATTTTCTGGAAGATAACGGATATTACCTTAGCGATTGGTATGAATTCCCTGATCACCATAGCTATAGTGAAAAAGATATAAAATCTCTTCTAGACAAGGCAAAAAAAGAAAATGCTCGTTTAATTACAACAGAGAAAGATTTTATTCGTATCCCTTCAATTTATAAAGAAATGGTTGATACATTACCCATTAAACTTAGCATAAAAGATAGCAAAAAATTAGCTGAATATCTTCAATCAAATCTGCAAAATAGCCATGAAAAAAATTAGATATTTTTTAGAATCTATTTTATTGGCTCTAGTCTTAGGGCTATCAAAAATCTTAGGACCTATTTACGCGTCTAATGTTGGTGGATGGATTGGAAAAACAATTGGCCCACGCCTCGCGGCCTCTCGCAAAGCACAAAAAAATTTAAATTATATTTATAGTGATTTATCTGATGATGAAATAGCAGAAATCACTCAAAATATGTGGGAAAATCTGGGACGTGTGATGATGGAATACCCACACCTCAAAACAATCACTAAAAAATATACGACTGTCAAAGGCGTAGAAAATCTTCCTCAAAGTAATAAACCCGTTATTTTATTTGCTGCGCATTTAGGGAATTGGGAGGTCATGCCGCCTAGCCTTTTTTACCATGGAAAATTCTCTCCACAATCTGTATATCGTGCACCCAATAATCCTTTTTCCGATTATTTATTAAAAAAAGCACGTCAATGTGATCCTAGCTTACAAACAATTCCAAAATCAAAAAGTGGTATGCGGGAGATGATTAAACTTCTCAATCAAGGTGGCAACCTTGGTGTACTTATCGACCAAAAATATAATGAAGGCATAGAAATTAATTTTTTAGGAAAGCCTGCAATGACATCCGATGTTTTTGCTCAGCTTGTAAAAAAATATAACTGTCCTCTTATTCCAGTTCGTTCACGTCGTATTAATGGATGTTCTTTTGAAGTCGAAGTGTTTAAACCTCTTGATACTAATAATTTAAGCGTATTTGAGATTGTAGAAAAATCTCATGATTATTTACAAGAATGGATTGATGAAGCCCCTAGCCAATGGTTATGGCTTCACAAAAGATGGAACGTATAAATGACAGATGAATATGATTATTTTGTAATTGGCGGCGGATCAGGCGGCGTGCGTGCGGCGAGGATAGCCGCTGGCCATGGGGCTAAAGTTGCAATTGCTGAATCAAATGCATTTGGCGGCACATGCGTGAATGTCGGCTGCGTCCCTAAAAAGCTATATGTCTACGCATCTAATTTTTATGATGTATCGAAAACTGGCAAATCCTATGGCTGGGATATAGAAACAAAAAGCTTTAATTGGCAAACGCTTCTTAAAAATACTCAAGAAGAAACGAACCGCATCAGCTCAATCTATCAATCAATGCTAGAAAAAGCAGGCGTAAAAACCTTTAAAGGCTATGCTACTTTAAAAGACAAACACACTGTTCTTATTAATGATCAAAAAATTACGGCAAAACGTATATTGATTGCCGTAGGCGGCGCTCCTACTCACCCTGATTTTGAAGGAGCAGAATATATTTCAACATCAGATGATATGTTTGTGTTGGAAACTTTGCCCCAAAAAATGGTGATATTGGGGGCAGGATATATTGGTGTTGAATTTGCCTGTATCATGCAAAAATTAGGGGTTGAAGTCTCCTTAATCTATAGGGGTGATCAAGTCCTTAGGGGTTTTGACCATGACTTACGTGAATTTATAACAACGCATATGAGTGATTTAGGAATTGATGTAAAACTTAACACCAATATTCAAAAAGTTGAAAAAATAGAAAATATCTTAAAAGTTTCAACCGATAACGATGAAATAATTGAAACAGATTTGGTTCTCGCCGCTATAGGCCGTACACCAAATACAAAAAATATTGGCCTTCAGGATCTTGGAATTAAAACAGATCAAAAAGGAAAAGTTATAGTGAACGAAAATTTTGAAAGCTCAATTCCCAATATCTATGCTGTAGGCGATATTACAGAAGGAGAAGAATTAACACCCACCGCCTTAGCCCAAGGGCACATACTTGCAGATAGATTGTTTAGAAAAAATGGCGAGCATTCTGCAAATTTAGATTTAGTACCGAAAGCTGTGTTCTCAAGTCCTCCTATTGCCACTGTAGGTATGACCGAAGAAGAAGCCAAAAACGCAGGACATGAAATATCTATTTTTAAATCAAATTTCCGCTCCCTCTTTCATGTTCTAACAGACAAAAACGAGAGATGTTTTATGAAAATAATAGTTGATACGGATACTGATAAAGTCTTGGGGATGCATATGGCTGGGAAAGATTCTCCTGAAATTATGCAGGGCTTTGCGGCTTCCCTTCATACTGGCATTACAAAAAGCCAGCTAGATCAAGTGATTGGCATTCACCCAACCTCAGCTGAAGAATTTGTTACAATGCGTGAGCCTGCCTCTTAAAGGGTCTTGTTTTAAAAAGCAAAACCCCGTATTTTCCTAAATCAAGAATAGGAATACGTATGAGCACATGGAATAAAAGCAGCTGGAGAGATCAACCAGCAGAACAACTCCCCAATTACCCTGATCAAGACCGTTTAAAATGGGCTGAAGGTATTATCTCTGATATGCCCCCCTTAGTCTTTGCCGGTGAAGCGCGAAATTTAAAAGTGCAGCTTGCAGATGTGTGTCATGGCAATGGCTTTGTTTTACAAGGCGGTGATTGCGCGGAAAGCTTCCAGGAATTCAATGCGAACAAAATACGTGATACGTTCCGTGTTCTTCTTCAAATGGCAGTTGTTATGACCTTTGGCGGCTCAATGCCCATTGTTAAAATGGGGCGAATGGCCGGCCAATTTGCAAAACCGCGCTCTTCTGATATGGAAACGCAAGGTGATATTACTCTACCTAGTTATCGTGGTGATATTGTTAATAAACTTGAATTCACTGAAGAAGCACGCATCCCAGATCCTGAAAGAATGATCCGCGCTTACAATCAAAGTGCATCGACTCTTAACCTTTTGCGTGCATTCGCCCAAGGCGGATATGCAGACCTAAATGAAGTTCATCGTTGGAATTTAGACTTTGTCAAAGACAGTCCTCTATCTGAACGTTATGAAGCTTTAGCATCTGATATTGATCGCGCGCTTACTTTTATGAAAGCATGTGGAATCACAGGAGAAAAAGTTTCTGCTATGCGTGAAACTGATTTCTATACATGTCATGAAGCCCTCCTCCTTCCTTATGAAGAAGCTATGACCCGTGAAGATAGTACATCTGGTGATTATTACGATACGTCTGCGCATTTCTTATGGATTGGGGCGCGTACTCAACAAACAGACGGCGCGCAGGTAGAGTTTGCTCGCGGCATTCATAACCCGATTGGGATGAAATGCCCTCCAGAACTCGACCCAGATACGCTTATTCGATTAATTGACACGCTCAATCCTGAAAATGAAGCTGGCCGGTTATCTCTTATCGCTAGAATGGGCCATAATCAGGTGGAAGAAAAACTCTCTCCTCTTGTTCGTAAAGTAAAAGAAGAAGGACGTAATGTTGTCTGGATTTGTGATCCAATGCACGGCAATACCGAAAAATCAGAGAGCGGTTATAAAACAAGGCGCTTTGATAATGTACTTTCCGAGGTCAAAAACTTCTTTGAAGTTCACCATACTGAAGGCACGCATCCAGGCGGCGTTCATTTTGAAATGACAGGACAAAATGTCACGGAGTGTATTGGCGGCGCGCATGATATCACGGATGAAGATTTATCTAGCCGTTATCACACGGTATGCGATCCACGCCTCAATGCAAATCAGGCTTTAGAGCTTGCCTTCCTTGTCGCTGACGAATTAAAGGCGTTTGCAAAAGTATAAAATGACATTCCCTCTTTCAATTATTACCGCACAGCTTAATCCAACTGTTGGTGCGCTTGAGAATAATTTTAAGAAGATATTTAATGTGTGCTTAGAGCATGGGGATAAAGACTTAATCGTTTTTTCTGAGTGTGTGACATCTGGATATCCAGCAGATGATCTTGTTCTCAATCATGGGTTTATGAACAGCATCCATGCGCATATAAATATATTTCTTGATCAAACAAGAGATATTGAAGCGTCAATTATCCTCCCCACTCCATGGCTTGAAAATAATACTTTATTAAATGCCGCCCTTCATATCCAAAAAGGGGAAATTAAAGATAAAATTTTTAAACATCAGCTTCCCAACACAGGAGTTTTCGACGAGAAAAGAATTTTTGCACAAGGTGAATTAAGTCAGCCTATTATAGTCAAAGATAAAAAAATTGGCGTTATGATTTGCGAAGATTCATGGCATCCAAAAGTTGCTTCTCATTTATCTAACCAAGACGCTGAACTTCTCATTGTAGTCAATGGTAGCCCATATCAAACTGACATTCATTCAAAACGTTTAAAAGCTCTGGAAAGTCGTCATAAAGAAACGTCTCTTCCTATCCTCTATATCAATCAAGTCGGCGGGCAGGATGAGTTAGTTTTTGATGGTCGCTCATTATACATGAATGAAAAAGGTGAGATTGAAAAAGAGCTTCCCGCCTTTAAAGAAAATGTTTGTGAAATCTTTGAATACCAAAATCATAAGCCTCTTTCAAAAGAAGAAGAGATTTATTCTGCGCTTGTAACGGGCGTCAAAGACTATGTTGAGAAAAATCGCTTTCCCGGTGTTCTCATTGGATTATCTGGGGGAATTGATAGCGCTTTAACAGCTGCCATTGCAGTTGATGCCATAGGCGCCGATAAAGTTGAATGTATTATGATGCCTTCTAAATATACGTCTCAAGACAGTTTGGATGATGCAAAAGAATGTGCGGATTTACTGGGTGTTAATTATCAAATCTTTCTAATTAAAAGCGGCGTCAGTGCATTTGATGAAACATTTACTGATCATATTTCTCCCGAAAATTCACCACTTACATATGAGAATATTCAATCCCGTTTACGTGGTATGACCCTGATGGCTCTCTCAAATGCGAATGGAAAGATGGTGTTATCAACGGGTAATAAATCAGAAATGGCGGTTGGTTATGCAACCTTATATGGTGATATGTGCGGCGGCTTTAACGCGCTTAAAGATGTTTATAAAACACAAGTTTATAAACTTTCTGAATGGCGTAATGAACAGGGCTATGTCATTCCCAAACGCATTATTACAAAAGCGCCAAGCGCGGAATTAAAAGATAATCAAACTGATCAAGATAGTCTTCCGCCTTACGAAGATTTAGACATGATTTTGGAATGCTTGATTGAAGAAAATATGGCGCCAGAGGAGATCGATTTTGATACAAAAATTGTTTGGGATATGTGGAAACTTTTAGACCGCGCAGAATATAAACGCAGGCAGGCCCCTCCCGGAACAAAAATTACACCAAAAGCCTTCGGCCGTGATCGTCGCTACCCTATCACCAATGGGTACTTTGATAGTAAAAATTAAATTTTTTCGTGATGAAATGTAATAATCTTTACAATAGAGGGCGGAACTCTCGATGCAACATACTGACGCGCTTGAGAAACTTTTGACTCAGCGATTTCAGGAAACAGTTCTGCTAAAACACTTAAGCCATTTTTATATGCTAGTTGCAAATGTCGGCTAGACTGGTCTACGTCTTTAGTAAAGAAGTTTGTTATAGCCTCAATAACAGGATCTGGCGTAAAAGGTTCTCCACCTTTAACAGAATTATCTAACAATAAAGCAGGAAGTTTATTTCTAAGAATAAACACCCTATGCAAAGGAACACGCCTAGGTTTTTTAAAGGTCTGTGTGTCGCTATCTAATAACTTTTCTTCGTCTAACATTTTATTTCCGATCAAAATCAAACGACATGGCCTTTATAAAAGGCGGTGATATATTTAAGTCACAATAGTTATTCGCCCTTTTCGTTACTGTCTCTGCTATTTCATAGGTCATTTCAGCTAAAGTGCTTTTTCCAATTTCAGGAAAACAAGCTTCCCGAACATGCTTACAGGCTATATCAAAGTTTTTTCTAAAAAATTTAGTTATAGCTAGCGCATACACATCATCAACTTTAAGTTTGCCAAAATGATAGATAAGAGGCCCATGATAAGTAATGAAAACAGGTCTTAACTCTGGTCTTTTAGGCTTAATCAAAGTCCTTTCAGCAGGCTTTTGAAAATTTGGTCTTTCTAACTCAGTAACACTCATTTTTATCTCATAAACAAAACAGACTCTTTGCTTTTAGAATATTTTTTATTGGGCGGAAAAACCGCTTTTGAACTATATTCTCTGACTTGATCTAATCTTTCTTCGACCGCCTCAAAACTCTCACTACATAGGATAACGGGAAGACCCCGTTCTGCATCTTCAATTATATCCTGTGCCTGCTCCAGAGTTCTTCCAAAAACATTTGTTAATATAAGAAGATCTTCTCGCCTTGTCCCTACTCCTGTTGATTCAAACCAAATCACGTAATTTTCAGGTTTTTGACTATGATTAGGGGGAATATTTCCCTCTTCTGTCCTATACAAAGAATATCCGCTTGGATTAGGCGGATCATAAGGGACTGGCAAACGATTATTGTTAGACATAGATTACACTCTCGGTTATGAATATATATAAGAAAATTTAATTTATTATGTCAAGGTTTGATAGATGAGTGTTAAAGTCCGTTTCGCCCCCTCTCCTACAGGATTTCTCCATATTGGGAATGCCCGCACGGCGATCGTCACGTGGTTGTTCGCGCGCAAAATGGATGGTCATTTTCTGCTTCGCATTGATGATACAGACCGTGAGCGCTCAAAAGAAAAATATGAGATGGCTATTGAAGACGGCTTAAGATGGCTTGGACTCAATTGGGATGAAAAAGCCAATCAGAAAGATCGTATGGCTCGTTATGATGAAATTATTGAAAAATTGAAATCTGATGGCCGCCTTTACGCCTGTTATGAAACACCAGAGGAATTGGGCCTTAAGAGAAAAACACAGCTATCTCGCGGCCTTCCTCCAACATATGACCGCGCGGGCTTAGAGCTGAGCGAAGATCAGATTAAGAAATATGAAGCCGAAGGGCGTAAACCTCATTGGCGATTTAAGCTGAACCATGAACCAATTGAATGGAACGACCATATTCGTGGGGACGTTCGTTATGAAGGCAAAGATTTAACAGATCCTGTTGTTTTACGTGAAGATGGAAGCCCGCTTTACCATCTGTGTTCAGTAATTGATGATGTTGATTTTGAAATCACGCATGTTGTGCGCGGTGAAGATCACGTTTCTAATACGGCGACCCATGTACAAATGTTTGAAGCCATTTCTGGCAAAGTGCCTGAATTTGCCCACCTCTCCCTGATTGCCGACGCGGAAGGCGGAAAGCTTTCCAAACGCTTGGGTTCTTTAAGTGTGAAAGATATTCAGGAAAGTGAAGGTCTAGAGCCTATGGCGATAGTCTCGCTTATGGCGCGTTTAGGAACGTCTGACCCTATCGAAGCTTTTGGTGATTTAAAGCCGCTGATTGATAGTTTTGACTTCTCAAAATTCTCTCGTAACCCGCCAAAATTTGATACTGATGAGCTTATTCGCCTCAATTCAAAAATTCTGCATGAGACAGATTTCTCTGATGTTGAAACAAGACTTCATGACATGGGTCTTAAAGATATTGACGCAGATTTTTGGAAAGGTGTTCGCTCTAATTTAGAAAAGTTAGAAGATATTCAGCAATGGTGGGATATCATTCATAACCCTGTTGCTGCAAATATGAATGAAGAAGATAAAAGCTTTACCGCTAATGCCGCTAATCTTTTACCCGAAGGTCCATGGAATGAAAATACATGGAACGAATGGATTGGAAAAATTAAAGAAGCAACTGATCGTAAGGGTAAGACACTTTTCATGCCTCTGCGTCAGGCTTTGACAGGTATGGATCATGGTCCAGAACTTCCCGTACTCCTTCCCCTCCTTGGCCCTGAAAAAACTAAGCAGCGCTTACAAGGGTAATGACTCCTTCTATTATTCTCGTCAAACCTCAAATGGGGGAAAATATTGGTGCAGCCGCTCGCGCCATGGCGAATTTTGGCCTGAAAGATCTTATTTTAATCGCGCCCCGTGATGGATGGCCAAGCGAGAGTGCCAATGCCAATTCTGTCGGTGCTTTTGAGCATCTCAACCCTGTCCAAGTCTTTGATAATGTAAAAGAAGCTGTGAAGCCCTTTCATACGATTTATGCAACAACTGCGCGACCGCGTGATATGCGTAAAAAAGTTTTCACGCCTGAAAAAGCTGTTGAAGACATTCTTCATAAGCAATCATCGTCTCAAGACATTGCAATTTTATTCGGTGGGGAGCGCGCAGGACTAAGTAATGATGATATTGTACTCGCTAATCATATTATTACCTATCCAACTACTCCTGAATTCTCATCACTCAATCTTGGGCAAAGCGTTTTACTTCTTATTGCCGAATATGCACGCCAAACAAGTTCTATTGCTAATGAAA
Organism: Pseudomonadota bacterium; assembly: GCA_039027295.1. Classification (GTDB taxonomy): domain Bacteria; phylum Pseudomonadota; class Alphaproteobacteria; order Micavibrionales; family Micavibrionaceae. The sequence continues at coordinate 19,822 of JBCCKS010000019.1, read as the reverse complement.
TACTTCCCACAGGAAAATCTGAGATTGCAAGGGCAGAAGAATTTAATGAATTTCTAGACCGCCTCAATCATGAATTAGAGAAAAAGAATTTCTTCCGCAATGACGATATGCGCCCGACAATAACTCGTAATATACGCTCAATTTTTTCTAGAAACAACCTAACATCTCAGGAAGTTAAAACTCTCCAAGGCGTACTTTCTGCGCTTATTGGTAATAAGACAAAATAAAAGCCGCTTAAAAGCGGCTCTCATATTTTTTATTTCATTTGTTATTATCGTGAATAGAATTCGACGATGAGAGATGGTTCCATCTGCGTTGCATAAGGAACATCTTCTAATTGAGGTACACGTAGGAATGTGATTTTTCCTGCTTTGTGATCAACTTCGATATATTCCGGAAGGTCACGCTCTGCTGATTCCATCGCCTGAATAACCATAGGAATTGAAAGTGATTTGCTTTCAATCTCAATCACATCACCTTCTTTAATTTGATAAGATGGGATATTTACTTTTTGGCCGTTTACTTTTACGTGCTTGTGGCTCACAAACTGACGCGCCGCAAAAACAGTCGGCACAAACTTTGAACGGTAAATAACTGCGTCTAAACGACGCTCTAATAGACCAATAAGATTTTGACCTGTATCACCTTTCATACGGTTTGCTTCTTGGTAATAACGACGGAACTTACGCTCACCAATGTTACCGTAATAGCCTTTTAGTTTTTGTTTCGCAAAAAGCTGAATACCGTAATCAGTTGGCTTTCCACGACGTGCGCCGTGCATACCAGGTGCAGTTTGACGAACATTAATTGGTGATTTGGGGCGTCCCCATAGGTTAACGCCTAAACGGCGATCAATTTTATATTTAGACTGAGGTCTCTTCTCACTCATAACTATTTCCTTTTTTATTTTTGTCCTCGCGGCTTGCGCCCATGACGTTCTAATTGTCCTATTTGCCGTTATGGATTGAATATCAATTCAACAAGCGTTACCGCTTTTCATAGGAATAACGAGGTTTTAAAGGATTTTTGGGGGTGAAGTCAAGACTTATAGATAGATTCTGGAAAAATACTGCCATGCTAGATAAAACCATATACCAAAGACGGCAATTAACCCCACAAGATAAGCTCCCGCTCTATGATATAGGTTATTACTACCTGTATGGATAAACATATGAATCCAGCGGCTTATGACAAAAATATGAGCCAAAGCCACGAATACTAAATCCGCTAGATTTTGCTGAACAATAAATAAAACAGCCAGGATGAATAACATCGGCATTTCAAATTGATTACTAAGACTATTTTGTGCCTTTTTGGCGTAATCCGGCCACGCAGTATTATTGAATGCAATATCTTTTAATTTAGCTTCACCGTTTTTTAGAGCCTTGTTTCTCACAACGGCTAATTTTACACCGACATATAATATGAGGAGAACCTGAAGAAAAACCGATAGAAATAATTGAAATTCAAGCATAGAGTGAGAGTACATGAATTACAGGAAATATAAAAATTATTAATGAAAAGACTGTTTATGAAGAAAACATCTCAATCTTTACTCCTCTTATATGCCTTCCTGTTGATGTCATGCCAAACATCAACAAAGACTCTATCAAATGACATAGCGAGCCTAGGAAACACAATTTTTAGTAATGTGAACCTAGATGCGGCTCAGGCGAGTCAGTCTACAAGCGCAGAAATAAGCCAAGCCTTTAAACAAGCACTCACAATCGGGACAGGAAAGGTTGTTCGTCAATTAGGACGGCAAGATGGTTTTGCCCTTGATCAAAATATACGTATCCCCCTTCCTCAAGAACTACAAAAGGTTCAAAATGCTTTAGAAAAAGTTGGCATGTCAGCTTTAATGGATGATTTGGAATTGCGTCTCAACCGCGCCGCCGAAATTGCAACACCAGAAGCAAAAGAAATTTTTGTCAATGCCATCTCACAAATGTCTTTTAGTGATGTTTATGAAATTTACAAAGGGCCTCAAGATAGTGCAACGCAATATTTCTAACGTACAACAACGGGGCCTATAAAGGATCGTTTCACACCAATTATTAATCAAGCTCTCTCCCAAGCAGGCGTTGTTCAAGCTTATGATCAAGTGATGGCACAGTATCAAGCGATCCCTTTTATGCCTGATGTGAAGGCCAATCTGACAAACCATGCACTCGATAAGGCAATAGAGGGAATATTTTTTTATATAGCCCAGCAAGAAGCCGCGATCCGCCAAGACCCTGCACGTCAGACAACTGATTTACTCAAACGTGTGTTTGGCAACTTAAAAAAATTATTTACATAAACATTGTCTTGTTGTACTAAACAGCAATGAGTAATTTTAGCTTAGTTGTGGATACGAACATTGTCATCGATTGGCTTGATGGGGAACCTCTTGCCCTTGATCTATTCGAACAATATAGAGATCGTGCAATTAGCCGCATTACATTTGCAGAAGTTCTTGTTGGGTATAAAGATGACGAAACAAGAGAGGTTGTTTCTGAACTCTTAAAGTCCTGTATGGAAATCGTAGACACGAATGAAGAGGATGCAATTATTGCTGTCAAAGCACGTATTGATAGCAATATGGGCTTACTGGATGCATTTATATATGCAACTGCTTTATCTCGTGGTGCTATTGTTGTAACACGAAATCCAAAAGACTTTGTACGAAAAGGATTAGATAAGGAACATATATTTATACCCTACCATACAATGGATTTAAGATTAGCCGCCAGCCCTTTCGACGATGCAGAAATAACCATTATGCAAGGGAACAAAGTCATAGAACATGATGGTCCAAATCTATAACTTGAATTTACTTAAACGAATATTTTATTTTACAAAAAGGTCACCGATCTACTCAAAAAAGGTTTTCGGAAATCAATGACATGATGGATTGATCTTGTTTCGGATAAATAAATCCTGAGACAGGATAAACACGGCCAAAGCTTGACGATGGGTAGTTCCAGAATTTTACTTTTGACCAATCATTATTTTTTGAGATATCTCTCACAGGCATGAATTCATAAACATAGCTTCGCGTATATTTATCGCCGCCCCAATTACTATGGGCAACCTCTATTGTACGGGAATCGATAACATCAGAGACAACGGCCAAATGGCCATGCTTGAGACGATCAGTTTTTGAAAGAACAATAACGGCCCCTTTTCTCGGTGTTTGACCCCGATCATAAAGCCCTTTGGCCTGTTTCCACCATGTATGCGCATCCCCTCTGATTTGAATGCCTGACATTTGACGCGCATAAGGAACGCATTGTTGCGTAACATCAACACGGTAAAATGAGTTGGGTTTTAAGTTTGGAGCCGGTAAAACACCTGAAGCCTTCTGTGTTGGTGTTGCACAACCAGAGACTAGAAAAACAGATAAAACAATTAAATATTTCAACATATAAAAAATGAGATTATAACACACTTAAATGAAGAAAGTGGTGGGCGAAGAGGGACTTGAACCCCCGACCAATCCGTTATGAGCGGACTGCTCTAACCAGCTGAGCTATTCGCCCCCTCCTCTTTATAATCACGGCTTTGATAGGAAACAAGCAAAAATAGACCGCTAATGATAAACATAAAGCCGAGCCACCAACTTTGCCATAATCCGTAAGAAAAGGAATTTAAAAGTAACAATGTAAACAAAATGGCGAGGGCACTTTTTTGAACAGAATGCTCCATTTTTCTAATTTCTAACATGAGAAAACATACAAAAGAAATAAGGAATAAGACGCCTATGACGCCTAATTCAATCCAAACTTGGAGAACAAAATTATGAGGATGCAAAATACTGTCCCAATGAAAATATATTCCCCGTGGTTGAAAACCTTCATAACCTCTCGTGAATTCTAAACCGTGACCTACCCATGGATTAGTTTGAATTTTTTGGGAGATAAAATCCCAAATCTCTAGTCTGTGATTGGCAAAACCACTCTTTAAGATTGGCGTATCCCCTAAATAAGGAACGGCATCATAAATTGCAGGCATGACGAACGGCAGTATGAGTGCATGAACTGCAAAAAGAGCGAATGCTACACTTAAAGCAATTTGGTTTTTAAATGGAAATAAGAGATAAAATAAAATTGCAAAAACAAAACCAATTTGGACACTCTGACTTTGCGTTAGAAAAAGTAATGCAATAAACGGCATGAAGAGCAAATAGATCAGTTTATTATCTTTACGAGAGTAGAGAAAAAATGATGCTAGAAATAGGAGTAGTGCAAAAACGCTTCCCCTATTAAATACAGCTAAATGAACACCGTCCTCTTCTGATCCCCTCCGGATCAAAGAATAGAGCATACCTCCAGTTATCAGCTCGAAGCAAATCAGGAGCGCTGATAGGCTTGATGTCACCATTAAAACTTCTAAAAGTTTTTTAGTATTCAGCAATGGAAGATTTTTCAAAAGACAGAGAAAGGCAATTGAGAAAATCAAAATAGGGAGTAGCTTTAAAAATCTCTCACTTGCGTCAGGCGATGCCGAAATAAAATATGTATGAATACCTATAAATAGAAATGCAGCTCCTACTCCTAAAAAGAAGTTTTTAAAATCCGACAAACTTTTAAATGACTTTAAAAAAGGAATAAAACATAAAAACCCCACAAGAGGGATGTAGGCCAAAAATCTTGGAAACTCGACTGCCAATAATGGTGAAAGAACAAGCAGAGTTAAAAACAGGAAAAGACCTGAATTTTTTAAAGACAAATCTTGCCCAAACATAGTCAATATCGGTTAAGTATCAAGGAAGCTGCGAAGCTTACGGCTGCGGCTTGGGTGCTTTAACTTACGAAGAGCTTTGGCTTCAATCTGACGAATACGCTCTCTTGTCACATTGAATTGCTGGCCTACCTCTTCCAAAGTATGGTCAGTATTCATACCAATACCAAAGCGCATTCTTAAAACACGTTCCTCACGCGGAGTCAGCGATGCAAGAACTCTTGTTGTTGTCTCACGCAAGTTTGAATGGATCGCACTCTCAACAGGTAAGATCGCGTTTTTATCCTCGATGAAATCACCCAATGATGAATCTTCTTCGTCACCGACTGGCGTTTCAAGCGAGACTGGCTCTTTTGCAATTTTTAGAACTTTACGAACCTTATCAAGCGGCATATGTAGACGCTCTGCTAACTCTTCTGGAGTAGGCTCACGTCCTATTTCGTGCATCATCTGGCGGCTTGTTCTTACAAGCTTATTGATCGTTTCAATCATATGAACAGGGATACGAATTGTGCGCGCTTGGTCAGCAATTGAACGGGTAATCGCTTGTCTAATCCACCATGTTGCATAGGTTGAGAATTTATATCCACGGCGGTATTCAAATTTATCAACCGCCTTCATCAGGCCAATATTTCCTTCTTGAATAAGATCAAGGAACTGCAGACCACGGTTTGTATATTTCTTTGCAATCGAAATCACCAAACGGAGGTTTGCTTCAACCATTTCTTTTTTGGCGCGCGCTGCTTCCTTTTCACCGCGCTGCACTGTTGAAACAATGCGGCGGAATTCTTTAATCGGAAGTGCTGAATCCTCTGTTACTAAGGCGACTTGCTCACGAATTTTTAGAATTTTACTTTCATTCTTTTCTGCAAATTTTTCCCATTTTGCATCAATCTTACGAACGCGTTTCAGCCAGTTTGGATCTAATTCTTCGCCGTAATATTCTTCAAGGAATTTTTCACGCTTAATCTTTGCGTCAATTCCCATACGCAAGAGCTTCCCTTCTAAAGTGACGAGCTCGCGATTGATTTTGTATAAAGCCTGAACAAGCTGCTCAATTCTTGCATTATGCAGCTTCACTTCATCCATCAGCTTAACCATTTCATCTTTCAGCTTCGCATATTTTTTATTCGTTGCTGCATCTGGCTCTTTACCCTTTTGAATGGCTTCAATACGGGTCTTTTGGACTGTTTGGATTTTCTTATATGTCTTTTTAATCTTACCAAAGACTTCGAAAACTTGAGGTTTTAGCTCTTCTTCCATAGCAGATAGAGATACATTATCCTCATCGCTATCATCCGAAGAAGAATCGTCACTGCTATCTGACGCTTCTGCATCATCTGAGCCACTATCATCATCATCTTTATCAGAGGATGGGGCAGAATTATCAACCGGATCATCACTGTATGTTGCATCGAGATCAATAATTTCGCGCAAAAGAATATCGCCTTTTTGTAAGGCCTCATACCATGCAATAATTGATTCAATTGCAAGCGGGCTTTCGCAAATCCCGCCAATCATCATTTCACGACCCGCTTCAATACGCTTAGCAATCGCGATTTCACCTTCACGAGACAATAATTCTACCGTCCCCATTTCACGAAGATACATGCGAACCGGATCATCTGTCCGTCCTGAGTCGTCAGAGCTTATGTTACCGCCTGAATCATAACCTTCATTTTCATCATCATCGTCGTCTGAATCGTCGCCTTCACTCATTTGAATACCTACATCAGACAATGTAGACATAGCGTCTTCTATCTGCTCAGAAGAAAACTCTTCTGCAGGCAAAGCTTTGTTGAGCTGATCATATGTGATGTAGCCTTTTTCTTTACCTTCTTTGACAAGCTTTTTAACAATCTGGGCTAGCGTGCCTTTGACTGTTCTTTTTGTGCCGCTTTCTTCTTCTGCAGCCGCTTCTTCTTCATCAGTTTTTTTATTTTTATTTGCAGCTGTCTTTTTTGCTGCAATTTTCTTAGGCGCTGCTTTAGGAGATTTTTTAGCCGCTACTTTCTTTGTCGTTTTTTTCGTTGCCTTAGATGCTGCTTTTTTTGCAGTCGTTTTTGTTGCTGTCTTACTCACGCTCTTTTTACTCGCTTTTTTAACCGATTTTTTTGTTGCTACTGTTTTTTTGCTCACAGTAGTTTTCTTCGCTTTAGAAGGCGATTTTGTTACCTTCTTAGCGGCCTTTTTTGCAACAGTCTTTTTAACAGAAGTTTTCTTAGCTGCCTTTTTTACTGTTGTCTTTTTCGTAGATTTTTTTGCTGATTTTTTACTCGCCAAACCAAATATGCCTGTTCCTAATGGACACTTTAAAAATGGCAATCAATACCACCAAATGGTTATATATGATTCGCCTTTAACTTCCTAACGGGTTTGTATAGCAAAAAATTCCTCAAAAGAAACCCCTATTCTATTGATTATTACCATTTTTTATCTCTTGAGAGATATTCGTGTTATGGGCGATAGACTGATAAAGCTGGCGCCAGCCTTCAATGACCTCATCCAGCTCTGCAGACGGTCTAGCAAAGCGCGCAAGGGCATAAATCTCTTGAGACAGCAATTTATTCAAATATTGCGCATAAGATTTTCCTTTCAAGGCATTGATTATATTATCTTTTTCACAGCCAGGATTCTCGAGAATATGCGTAATAATATCCTGCCTCATATTATCAAGATGCTTGTCTTCTACGACTAAAAGTCCAAATTCTTCCTCAAAATGCTCATAAATAGCCGGATGATTAATCATTGCGGCAATTAACTTATCTTCTGGCCTTGTAAATCTAGGCCGCTTGATACTGACAATACCTTGATTTTGCGCCTGATAAGACCCACGATTATGTCTATTTTTTAGGCTGTTAGGCAATAAATTTGATCTAAATTCTTTCTGGGTTTTCTCACGAAACGCTTGGCGATAATAATGCTGAATATCCCGATCAGCAATCATCAGCGATCTATCTTCTAAAGCCTTTGACAATCCCGCGCGCTGTTCGGGTGTATCAAAGCGCTCCCCGCTTGTGTGACTGTGCCATAGGAAATCCACCAGAGACAAAGAGTGATTTAAAACAGTTTGAAAAGCCTGGGAGCCTTCTGACTTGATTAAGCTATCTGGGTCTTGCCCTTGTGGTAAAAATGCAATCTTGGCTGATTGGTTAGGCTTTAATAACGGCAAGATGCGCTCAACCGCGCGTAAAGCCGCTCTCCGCCCTGCATTATCACCATCAAAACATAATATAGGTTCTTTACGCTCATGAGAGATCATTTTCCACAGCAGGATAATTTGATCTTCTGTCAGAGCTGTGCCCAACGGTGCAACTGCCCCTTCAAATCCTGCTTTGACACAGGCCATTACGTCGACATAGCCTTCAACAACCAATAACGGCTGCCCATCGGCAACAGCTTGCCGGGCGCGGCCTTGCCCATAAAGCATATGCCCTTTATGAAAGAGAGCATTATCTGCAGAATTCATGTATTTCGCCGGAACATAGTCGCCGCGATCGGGAGGACGCAAATGATCAGGCAAGATACGCCCACCAAAAGCTACAACTCGCCCTCTTCTGTCGGCTACCGGGAACATAATCCTCTCACGGAAGAATGCATATGGCTCTTTTCCGTTATTGCCGGGTCTTAAAAGACCGGCTTCAATCATATCTTTATCGGTATAGCCCTTTTCTTTCATTACGTTTCGTAAAACCTGACGATCGGCGGGAGCGTAGCCAATCCGAAACCGTGAAAGCTGTTCATCATGATGCCCACGATCAAGCATATAACGATAAGCTTCGATATTTTGTGGCTCACGTAGCTGTATTTCCATCCATTGAGTGGCATCCTCAATTAATGTGTAGAGGCTCTTTTGCTTCTTCGCCTTTTCAATCTCTTGAGGCGAGGATTTGGGAACCTCAAGACCTGCCTCAGAGGCCAGCGTTTCAACAGCTTCGATAAATGACAAATTATCGTGCTGCATCGCAAAGCCAATCACATCGCCATGCGCTCCACACCCAAAGCAATGATAGAAATTCTTATCATCATTCACATAAAATGAAGGGGTCTTTTCATTGTGAAACGGACAGCATCCTTTAAATTCCCGCCCTGCTCGCGTTAAACGAACTTTGCGACCAACAAAGTCCGATAAGGTAACGCGCGAACGCAGCTCATCTAAAAAACGCGGTGAAAGAGTCATTATGCTATTTTTACCGTGTATCTCGCAGAAATCCAGTAGAATTTAATTTTGATGGCTTAGCTATGGGCTTAAATTTTAACCCGCTAGCTTTGCCTTTACTGCACCGCCAGCTTTGGCCATATCAAGCTGTCCAGCGTAACGGGATTTTAATTCCCCCATCACTTTACCCATATCTTTAATATCTTGCGCCCCGACTTCGGCAATAATCTCTTCAATCGCTTTGGACATGTCATCTTCACTCATTTGCTGAGGAAGAAATTTTTCAATGACAGTAATTTCTTGTTCTTCTCGCTCTGCTAATTCCTCCCGGTCAGCATCACGATAAGTTTTTGAGCTTTCCTGGCGCTGCTTCACCATAGATTGCAGAAGCGATAAAATTTCCGGCTCACCAATACCTTCGCTATTTCCATTGGAACGCGCTGCAATATCGCGATCTTTTATAGCCGCAGTGATAAGGCGTATCGTAGACATTGACACTTGATCTTTATTTTTTAAGGCCTCTTTTAAAGATGTGCTTAAATCATCGCGAATACTCATTTTTTACTTCCGTTTTCCCTATTTTTTGTTTATTACAATAGTTTCCAGTAAGACCCAAAAAATGATTAGGTAACTGGAGACATCAAAGCCGTGTTAAAAACGAAAACACAAGCCCTTAAAAGCGATCAACAATCTACATCTGAAATACCTCACAATGCAAGCGCTGTGATCATCTTTGCCGATGGCACCAAAATATACGGTAAAGGCGTCGGCGCACAGACCAGTGCGGTGGGCGAAATTTGCTTTAACACCTCGATCACAGGATATCAGGAAATTTTGACTGACCCATCTTATGCTGGTGAAATCATTACATTTACCTTTCCGCATATCGGGAATATCGGCACGAATAACGAAGATATTGAAAGCCTCACGCCTTACGCACGCGGGGCGATCTTTCGCGAAGATATTACCGATCCATCAAACTGGCGTGCGATGCAACCGTTTAATGACTGGCTCATCTCTCACAACTTGCCCGGAATTTGCAATGTTGATACTCGCGCGCTGACACGCCACATCCGTGATAAAGGCGCACCCAATGCAATTATCGCCCATGCGCCAGATGGGAAATTTGATTTAGACGCGCTTGAAAAACAAGCCGCCGAATGGCCGGGACTAGAAGGTATGGATTTGGCCAAAGAGGTCTCATGCACTCAAACCTACACATGGGACGAAAGCACGTGGGAATTAGGCAAAGGCTACGGCCAACAAAAAGACCCCAAATATCATGTTGTTGCCGTTGATTTTGGGTGTAAACGCAATATTTTACGATGCCTTGCTCATGCAGGATTTAAAGTGACTGTTGTAAAAGGATCCAGCACAGCGGAAGAGATTCTAAGTCATAATCCTGATGGTGTCTTTCTGACGAATGGCCCCGGCGATCCTGCGGCCACGGGCGAATATGCCGTACCTATGATCAAAACTCTTTTAGAGAAAAACTTACCCATATTCGGAATTTGCTTAGGCCATCAACTTCTTGCCCTAGCCCTTGATGGAAAAACGGAGAAAATGAGCCTTGGCCATCGCGGAGCCAACCACCCTGTTCAGGATATCCAAACAGGCAAAGTGGAAATCACCTCACAAAATCACGGCTTTATGGTGATCCCGGAAAGCTTGGATGACACTATTGAAATCACCCATATCAGTTTATTTGATAAATCGAATGAAGGCTTACGGCACAAAACAAAACCCGCTTTTAGTGTGCAATACCACCCCGAAGCCTCCCCCGGCCCACAAGATAGCCACTACCTCTTCCATCGTTTCTATGAAATGATCGAGGCAAGCAAATAAGTAATGCAAGAATTAACTTTGCGATTATCAGTCAAACTACTAAATAGAGCCTATGGATATTCTTTTTGAATTTTTGATGAAATTTCTCACGCAGTTTCAATCTCCTGCGCTAGCGTTTTTGATTGGCGGAATGCTGTTATCGGCCTTCGGTAGTAAGCTGCAAATTCCAACTGCTATTTATCAATTTTGTGTGTTTATGCTGCTCTTACGGATCGGAATTAACGGCGGCATGGAAATTCGTGACGCGAATATCGTTGATATGCTTGTTCCCATCATCATGACCATTTTGATTGGATTAATTATAGTCTTCGGTGGTTCTGCAATTCTAACGCGTCTACCAGGCGTAAAAAAAGAAGATGGAGTTGCCACAGCCGGTTTGTTTGGCGCAGTGAGTGCCTCAACCCTTGCCGCAGCAATGTCGGTCTTAGAATATGACAACGTTACCTATGAAGCGTGGGCACCAGCGCTCTATCCTTTCATGGATATTCCCGCTCTTGTCTTAGCCATTGTTTTAGCAAACTTATATTTTGCGAAGACAGACAAAGATCAAAAATCAGAGACTCAAATTTCTAAAATTATAAAAGATAGCTTAAGGGGCTCAGCCCTATCCGCTCTTCTTTTAGGGATGGCTTTAGGCCTGTTTGCAAATACAAGTTCGGTCTTTGATAGTTTTTATAACCCCCTCTTCAAAGGGCTTCTCTCAATCTTAATGCTTACAATGGGAATGGAAGCATACTCGCGCTTAAAAGAAATGCGTCAGGTGGCTCATTGGTTTGTTATTTATGCAGCGCTCGCCCCTATCATTCACGGCCTGATTGCCTTTTGCTTCGGCTATATTGCTCATATCACTGTTGGTTTCAGTCCAGGCGGCGTGATTATGCTGTCTATCTTAGCGGCTTCAAGCTCTGATGTCTCAGGCCCACCGACATTGCGAGCGGCGATCCCGTCTGCTAACCCATCCAGCTACATTGGATCTTCAACCAGTGTAGGAACACCGATTGCAATAGCGGTCTGTATACCGCTTTTCATTACTCTAGCTGATTGGGTATTTGATATTGGATTGTAAAAGATTATTCGTCTTTTAAGAATTTTTGAGGACGGATAATTTCAACATCCTCGATATATGTAATGCCTGAATAATTATCGAAAAACTTCTCGGTCACTTTATCGGCAATATTGCGAGCAACGTCTTCATCAGTCGTGATGATTTCAATCTTAACGTTCACATAGCTATCTGTCACTGCATTCCGGCCTTCTGAGCGTGCACCTCGACTGCCTTTACCACCTGCCGTCATGACCGTATAGCCAGAAGCACCATTCTCTTCGATAAAACGCTTTACCTGATCAACGATTAATTTTTCTGTGATGACAACTATTTTTTTAGCTTTATGTGACATGAGTTTAAAAATAATACAGATATTAAAATAAAAATAGCGAAATATTGGGAAATGTTACGGTTTTTCAATATTTTTGATTGCGCTAACGCTGATAATAACTTACTAAATCATTTTCGGTAACTAAAAAAATGTGAGCCGAAAAATGCCTAAAAGAAACGACATCCAATCCATCCTTATTATTGGCGCAGGCCCTATTATTATTGGGCAAGCATGCGAATTTGATTATTCGGGAACGCAAGCCTGTAAAGCGTTAAAAGAGGAAGGCTACCGCGTTATCTTGGTGAATTCCAATCCGGCGACAATTATGACCGATCCGCATTTGGCTGATGCGACTTATATCGAACCGATTACTCCAAAAGTCGTTGCTAAGATTTTAGAAAAAGAAAAACCGGATGCTATTCTTCCGACAATGGGTGGGCAGACGGCTTTGAACACTGCGCTTGCGCTCGCCGAAGATGGAACACTCGACAAAATGGGCATTGAGTTGATCGGCGCCAATCAAGAGGCCATCGCCAAAGCAGAAGATAGAGATCTCTTTAAAAAATGTATGGATGAGCTGGGTCTCGATTCTGCGAAATCCATGCTGGCGCATAATAAAGAAGAAGCGGCCAAAGCTTTAGAAGAAATTGGTTTGCCTGCCATTATTCGCCCCGCTTTTACCATGGGCGGCACAGGCGGCGGTATTGCTTATAACAAAGAACAATATGAACAAATTACTGAAGAAGGCATTGATGCCTCCCCCATCAATCAAATTCTTGTCGAAGAATCGCTTTTAGGCTGGAAAGAATATGAGATGGAAGTTGTCCGCGATAAAAATGACAACTGCATTATTATTTGTTCAATCGAAAATGTTGACCCCATGGGCGTGCATACTGGCGACTCCATCACAGTTGCCCCTGCGCTCACACTCACCGATAAAGAATATCAAATTATGCGCAATGCCTCACTCGCTGTATTGCGCGGTATCGGCGTTGAAACAGGCGGATCCAATGTTCAGTTCGCTGTTCACCCCGAAACAGGCCGCCTGATTGTCATTGAAATGAACCCACGCGTCTCACGCTCTTCCGCTCTAGCGTCCAAAGCAACAGGATTCCCCATTGCCAAAGTCGCGGCTAAATTGGCCGTCGGCTACACGCTTGATGAGTTAGACAATGATATTACTGGCGGACGCACCCCTGCATCATTCGAGCCCACAATCGATTATGTTGTCACTAAAGTACCGCGCTTTAATTTTGAAAAATTCAAAGGCTCAGAAAAAAATCTTACAACAGCCATGAAGTCAGTCGGTGAAGTGATGGCGATTGGCCGTAATATGGAGGAATCATTCCAAAAGGCTTTTCGTTCTATGGAAGAAGGCTTAACAGGGTTTGATGATATTCAAATCGGCGATGGCATTGATCCCCACCCCGATCAATTGCGTGCAGCGATATCGCAACCCACACCACGGCGATTATTATATGTGGCACAAGCCATGCGTCATAGTATGAGCGTTGATGATATCCACGCTGCGTGTAAGATTGATAAATGGTTTTTACAAAAAATAGAACGCATCATTAAAGCCGAAAACAATATTAAAGAAAACGGTCTGCCCACAACATCACAAGACTGGTTAGAGCTCAAAAAAATTGGATTTTCAGATGCGCGCCTTGCCCAATTGACCAATCAAGATGAAAGTGGCGTCACGAAAGCAAGACAAAAACTAGATGTGCACCCTGTTTACAAGCGCGTTGATAGTTGCGCCGCAGAAATTCCATCAGAAACCGCTTACTTATATTCATCTTATGAAGGCAATGGGTTTTCGCAAGCAGAATGTGAATGTGAGCCAACAGATAAAGATAAGGTTGTTATTTTAGGCGGCGGCCCCAACCGCATTGGACAGGGAATTGAATTTGATTATTGCTGCGTTCATGCCTGTTACGCCCTTCAAGAGGCTGGATGTGAAACCATCATGATTAACTGTAATCCCGAAACGGTTTCGACAGATTATGATACGGCCGACCGACTCTACTTTGAACCACTCACTGCTGAAAATGTGATTGAGATTATTCAAGCAGAGTCCAAAAATGGATCAGTTAAAGGTGTGATTGTTCAGCTGGGAGGTCAAACACCTTTAAAACTCTGCCATGATTTAAAACGCGCAGGGATTACAATTTTAGGAACAGACCCAGATGCTATTGATTTGGCAGAAGATCGTGAGCGTTTCCAAAAACTTTTGAAAAAGCTAAAACTCAGACAGCCCAATAATGCTCTCGCCTTCTCAAAAGAAGAAGCAATCGAAAAAGCAGAAGAAGTTGGCTTTCCTCTCGTGATCAGACCCTCTTATGTTTTAGGCGGGCAAGGCATGGAAATTGTTGGAACGATAGAAGAAGTTGAACGATATATGAGCCGCGCCGTAAAAGTTTCAGGAAAAAATCCTGTGCTTTTAGACCGCTATTTAAAAGGCGCGATTGAAATTGATGTTGATGCGCTATGCGATACAAAAGAGGTTTATATTGCAGGCATCATGGAGCACGTAGAGGAAGCAGGGATCCACTCAGGTGACTCGGCCTCTGTGTTACCGCCGCACTCCCTCCCCTATAAAACAATTCGTGAATTAGAACGCCAAACAGAAAAACTGGCCAAAGGATTAAAAGTGAAAGGCCTTATGAATGTTCAATTTGCTGTTAAAATGAATAAGCAAACCAGCGAATATGATATTTACATCTTAGAAGTGAACCCGCGAGCATCACGGACAGTCCCCTTTGTTGCCAAGGCCACCAATGTGCCGATTGCAAAAATTGCATCACGCGTGATGGCTGGTGAAAAATTATCAACTTTCCGCGATCAATTGATCGGTATGGCGGCAGATCATACAGCCGTGAAAGCGCCTGTCTTCCCGTTCAACCGTTTCCCTGGAACAGATGTGATTTTAGGCCCGGAAATGAAATCAACAGGTGAAGTCATGGGCCTTGATGCAGATTTTGCACAAGCCTTTGCCAAATCACAAATTGCAGCCAATAATGTCCTTCCTACATCAGGAACAGTTTTCTTATCCGTGAAAGATAGAGATAAAGAAGACCTTATTCCACTCGCAAAAGATTTGGCAGAAATTGGATTTGATTTAGTTGCAACAGGTGGCACATGCCAAAAACTTCAAGAGGCTGGACTTGATGTAAAAAGAGTCAACAAAGTCATGGAAGGACAGCCTCATATTGTTGACGCCATGATTAACGGTGAAATTGATTTCCTCATCAATACTACAAAAGGCCCGCAAGCCCTCTCAGACTCTATGAGCATTCGCAGGCAAGCTGTGATGCATAAAATTCCTTACTTTACACTGCTAACGTCTGCCCGTGCAGGCATACAAGCAATCCGCGCCTTAAAAGCGCGTAATATGGATGTGAAGCCCTTACAAGATTACTTCCCGGAAGATGAATTGGAGGATGTTGAGGCAGCGTAAATTAGTGCCTTTTACTACCTGGTGATGGAGCGCTAGGCTGTGGCTCGTTTCTCATGGCATGCTTGAACAGCTGTAAATTCGTGGCCGCTATTTCATAAGTTCCTTTTGTAGTATCAAATGAATCACCTGTGACTGAAGCTGTGGTTGAAAAAAGTTCGTTTAAGCCGCCTTCAGTCGTTACGGGACTTTCAATTTCCCATGTTCCTGCTCCTAAATCATCTAAAGCCATGATACACCCCTTTAAAAATTACTTTTTAATTGTAAATAAAAGGGATTAAGAATATGTAAATATACTATATTTGACTTTATCTTGACCTAGCTTACACATGTTTTTATGATCAAATTCCGCGGTTTTGCCGCGGTTTTTATTTTTTGAGAAAAAGGTTAGATAATGGATCAGGTTCCCATTACAAAACAAGGCTTTGAAGCGTTAGAAAAAGAATTAAAAGAGCGCAAAACGATCACGCGTCCAGAAATTGTAGAAGCGATTGCGACCGCACGTGAGCATGGTGATTTAAAAGAAAATGCCGAGTATCATGCCGCGAAAGAACAACAAAGCTTTAATGAAGGTCGTATTACAGAATTAGAAGGTGTGATTGGTGCGGCCCAAATTATCGACCCCTCTCAATTTTCCGGTGATACTGTAAAATTTGGAGCTAGAGTTCTTATCGTTGATGAAGAGACTGATGAAGAAAAAACAGTGACTATTGTTGGCGAATATGAATCAAATATTGATGAAGGAAAAATTTCTATCACCTCTCCGATTGCGCGCGCACTAATAGGAAAATCAGTTGGTAATAGTGTTGCCGTCACAACACCGCGTGGAAAAGTCGATTACGAAATTTTAGAAGTTCATTTTAGGTAAAATTTTCTTTGGCAAATTCCTCAAGAAAATTTTTACTAAGAATTAATCCACGTGAATGGGAATTCCAGGTTGGTCTTTTGCTGATCTCACAAGAGGCATAGTTTTAACTGAGGTGACATTTTCAAGGGCTGTTAATTTCTCAGTTAAAAATTGCTGATACGCATCCCAATCTTTTGCAACTATTCTGAGTAAGTAATCAACTTCACCTGAAAGCATGTGACACTCTCGCACCACATCAAGCTCATGACATTTTTGTTCAAACTCTTTTAAATCTGTTTCTGACTGTGACTCTAGTTTTATGAGAGCATAGACACATAAACCATATCCCAAAGATTGCGGCTCTAGCCTTGCAAAATATCCTTTAATGTATCCATTTTCTTCAAGTGCTCTCACTCGCCTTAAACAAGGCGGAGCGGAAATTCCTGCATTTTTTGAAAGCTCAACATTGGTGATCCTGCCGTTTGATTGCAGGTCACGTAAGATCTTTCTATCGATCTTATCCAATTTGATGCGTTTTGACATTGAATCCCCTAACTTGTTCAAAACAACAAAATAATAATTACTGAATAATTTGTAATATAAGTATTATACTCAACAACGCTAATACTAATATTATAACATAAGTTAAGAGAAATGTTTTGCAATATAATTACTGAAGGACTGATTGGAACAGAAAATCAATGTATTGCTGTATCAAACGCTCTTAACATTGAGACAAACATAATGCGAATAAGTCTCAATCAACCATGGAAATCTTTATCGCCATGGCTTGGATTAGAAAACAGCAGAGCATTTGATCCTGAAATCACGTCTCCGTGGCCAGATTTACTCATCACATCAGGAAGGAAATCTATCGCGGCGGCACGCTATGTAAAAAAGCAAAGCGGCGATAAAACTCTATCACTTCACATCCAAAATCCAAAAGTTGCTCTAAACCAATTTGATTTAGTCGCTGCGCCCTATCACGATAACATCCAAGGCGAAAATGTTATTGTGACTGATGCTGCGCCAACAAAAATTTCTCACGCCCTTCTTGAGAAAGAAAAGTCAAAATATACATCTTTGTTTGAAAAGTTACCCTCTCCACTTGTTGCCGTTTTAATCGGAGGCAATAGTAAAACCCACACTCTCAATAAACAAAAAATTGATGAGTTAATTGAACAGTTGAGAAGTCTTGATGCTGGCTTAATGATCACAGCGTCTCGCCGAACTGGTGAAGACAATATCATCGCCTTAAAATCTGCTTTGGCAGACTTAGAGAATGTATTCTTCTATGATGGTTCGGGCGATAATCCTTACATAGGGATGCTGGCCTATGCAGATTATATTATTGCAACCAATGATAGCGTCTCGATGATTTCTGATGCTGGATCAACAGGTAAGCCTGTCCACATCATAGAACTGGAGGGCTCATCCCCCAAATTTGATCGCTTTTACGATCATATGAATAAGCTCAATATTATAAAACCTTTTGATGGTGATCTTTTGAGCTGGAGATACGAACCCTTAAATGATGCAGAAAAAATTGCAAAAATCGTTCGTGAGCGCCTAAAAATCATATAAGTATGTAAAATATAGGCCTGAATTAAGAGGGATAATCGCAAAGTTATTCTTGCGCTAAGCCCTTGTTATCTTTAAAAAATCGATAAGGAATTAAAAATGTCAGAAACGCACAATACAAAAATGCTGATTATTGGCTCTGGCCCTGCTGGCTACACAGCAGCGATCTATGCCGCGCGCGCCAATCTTGAACCTATTCAGGTGTTAGGATTAGAGCCAGGCGGACAGCTGACGATTACGACAGACGTTGAAAATTATCCTGGTTTTGAAGATCCCATCCAGGGCCCTTGGCTCATGGAGCAGATGAAAACCCAAGCTGAGAATGTGGGAACAAAGACCGTTCACGACATGATTACAGAAGTGGACTTCTCATCACAGCCTTACAAAGCGGTGTCCGATAGCGGTGATGTTTATATTGCCGACACAATTGTTATTTGTACCGGCGCAAAAGCCAGATGGCTTAACCTTCCGTCAGAGCAAAAATTCCGCAATATGGGCGTAAGCGCTTGTGCAACCTGTGATGGATTCTTTTTCAAAGGAAAGCGTGTCGCGGTTGTGGGTGGTGGAAATTCCGCCGTTGAAGAAGCGTTGTTCTTATCAAATTTATGTGAAAAAGTAACAATCATTCACCGCCGTGATGAACTACGCGCTGAAAAAATCCTGCAGCAACGTGTATTTGATAATCCTAAAATCGAAATTCTTTGGGACAATATTGTTGAGGAAGTCCTAGGAGTTGATGTTGGTGAAGGTGATAATCCTGGTGTAACAGCCATTCGAACCAAAAACGTAAAAACAGGTGAAATGACCGATACAGAGTTAGAAGGCATTTTCATTGCCATTGGTCATGACCCTGCAACAGAACTATTTAAAGACAAGCTTGAAATGGATAGCGAAGGCTATTTGATTACAGAATCAGACTCCACAGCTACATCTATACCAGGTGTTTATGCTGCAGGTGATGTGAAAGACAAAATTTACCGTCAAGCTATTACAGCGGCAGGTATGGGTTGTATGGCGGCATTGGAAGCAGAAAAATATATTGCTGACCTTGAAGCAGAACAAAAGAAGGAAGCCGCATAATGAAATTTAGTCATAAATTTTTTATTTGTGACTAGACGTAAGCGACGAAGAATATTGAAATATTTAAGAAGCGTGACAACGACGTCACAGATAAAAAATGAAAGACTAAAATGGATTGGGATAAGCTGAGAACATTTCACATTGTCGCAGAAGCTGGCAGCTTCACGCATGCTGGTGAGACTTTGGAGCTCAGCCAATCTGCAGTATCCAGACAAATCAGTGCTTTAGAAGAAAGTCTTGATACAAAACTTTTCCATCGTCACGCAAGAGGCTTAATTTTAACAGAATCTGGAGAGCTGCTCAGTAATACCGCCAAAGAAATTTTTGGAAAACTCTCCATGGTTCAGGCCCGGCTACTTGATGCAAAATCACAACCTTCTGGGCTTTTGCGAATAACAGCGCCTGAATTTTTGGGATCAACATGGCTTGTTCCTCGCCTCTCTGAACTTCATAAAAAATATCCAGAACTTCAGATAACTCTTTTATTTGACGACAGAATTTACAATTTAGGAATGCGTGAAGCTGACGTAGCTATTCGCCTTTATAAGCCTGAGCAAAATGATCTGCTCCACTACAAATTAGGAAGCATTAACTTTCATATTTTTGGATCAAAGAAATATTTTGAAAAAAACGGAAAGCCAGAAAAGCTGAAAGATTTAAAAGATCATGTTCTTTTGGGATATCCCGAAGCCTCTCATGCCCCGTACGACAATCCGAACTGGCTTTTTAGTGAAGCTGGTGTCAATCGCGAC
>JBCCKS010000018.1:0-38149 GCA_039027295.1 Pseudomonadota bacterium | reverse complement strand
GTTTCCCCAAACGCTTAAAGAAATACCTACAAAAGAGACTTTTTTCCAAGAAGAAAATTTAATTAATAATATTAAAGAATATAAAAGAAATGCAAAGATCATCTTAAAAAGCAGAGATACAGATAAGCTAAATAGGTATACTCAGAGATATTTTCCAATGGGAATTGATAAAGAATCGACTTTAAAAGGATTTAAATCTAACGGTTTTAGAGTTGGAAAAGTCAAAGAAGACAACTTGGAATATCTTCCAAAGCAATATGAAGAAAATTATTTTGCCTATATTGGCATCCGACCAAAATTCCATGTCTTCTCTTTTAATGTTTCAGTAAGACTAGGCTTCGAAAATAACAAACTAGTTGGGATTTCTTCTTCATCATCAATGAGCCATTTATAGAAAGAGCAAAAAATGGAAACTATAGAAGTACGGTATAAAGGTATAGAAGACTTAAAGAATAAGAAGACCGTTATCTTCAAGGTCTTGAGCATCATGGCGTCTTAACCCCCTAACGGTGGCAATCTGAACAAAATTCTCACCATTTGCTGCACCATCCAAATCAACCGATAAGGCATACCGAGATCCAGGGCCGATAATTTTTGATAAGTCTAAGAAGTCTGAAATGCTATCAGATAAGGAATCATAACCTGTCAACAGTGAGGATAAATCAAATCTATCTTCTGAGGTGTCAAAATCCATGATCCATGTATCAGCGGAACTATCATTATCGAGAACAAATATATCATTTCCATCATTACCGTATAGAAAATCAAGGCCTGTCCCTCCATAAATAGTGTCATTTCCAAGTGCTCCGTAAATCACATCATCGCCAGATCCACCGTAAATCACATCATCACCTAGGCCTCCGGAAATACTATTATTTCCATCATCACCATAAATTTCATCATTACCGGCATCGCCCATAATCATGTCATTATCAGCTCCACCTCTAATCAAATCATCACCGTCACCGGCGTAAATTTCATCGTTACCAGCACTACCCTCAATAATATCATTACCATGGTCAGCCCGAATAAGATCATCGCCTGATCCTCCATTAATCATATCGATACCAAGGCCGCCTAATAATTCATCGTTTCCATCATTTCCATTGATTATATCGTCACCTGAGCCACCTGAAACCACGTCGTTTCCATCACCGCCTGTGAGTTGGTCGTCACCATCTTCCCCCCAGATTCTATCATTCCCTATTCCGCCATCTATGATATCAAGACCTATTCCGCCATAGATAATATCATCGCCACCATCTCCATTAATTGTGTCATTGCCACTACCGCCTAAAACTTCATCATTACCAAGGCCAGCATTTACAATATCATTACCCGCCATTGCATAGAATTTATCATCACCAGCATAACCTTCAAAACGCTCATCATTATCATTACCTAGCAAGCCATTGTTGCTTGAATCACCTTCTATAACTTCCATGCCAAACAACGCATTAAGCTCTGACAATGTGTAGGAAACATTGTTAAAGATAAAATTCTCAACGCTATTAATTGTTGCAAGAGCCATTGTTGCAATATTTTGAACACTTAGTGTAAGCGAGTTAATAAAGGCAATTGCGTAACTTGATAAGGCAGAAGAGAATGTCATTGTATCATCGCCCGTACCGCCGTTGATTACATCATTTCCTGCACTTTCGAAAAATTCATCATTTCCGGCATTTCCATTCAAAATATTATCTGCTGAATTTCCGGCAATAACATCATCACCTGATCCCCCATTCGCGTTTTCAATCGTAACGCCGTAAGCAATGGCTACATTATTACTTAAGCCAACGGTACTAAAGCTTCCTTCAGTCAAATCTAAAACAACATTAGAGGAAACATGAGACGCATCAAATGTATCATTACCGCCCGCATCCCAAATCGTTAAGGCCTCTGTTTCAGATAAGATATAAACATCATCACCAGTTCTATGTGATGTATTTGCGCCATAAAGATCTTGTAGAGTTGCTATGTCATATAGTTGGAATGTTACGGGTAAATAAGGTGTCGTATTATAAGCCATGACACTAAATTGTGATGTAGCTTCTGAACCTGAATACACATCAAAGGAATGTTGTAGGCCGAGCGCATGACCAATTTCATGCAAAAGTACATAGAAACCATATGAGCCCTCCACTGGTGTTTGATTATAAGCATGAACATTATTCAGCCAAACATCGCCGCCTTTGTTATTACCGCTAGGGTAAAATGCGTGTCCGCCAACGCTGGCTTCTCTAGTGGCTTGACCGAACGTTAAAACACCAAAGCTATCTTCATTTGTAGTTTGAGAAAAATTAATATTCGTAAAATCTTCAATATGCTCAAGAATACGTAATGTTGCATCTTGCATAGTTGTATTGAACGCAGAGAAGTTATTCTGCTCTTTATCAGAACCATCATAGTAGCTTGGCGTTGATGTAATGAATTTGTAATAAAGAGTGGTTGTTCCCCAATCAAATAAACCTAAATCGGTTGATACGGCCTGATTACCCTCTGTGGTTCCCGGATAGCTATTAAGGTCAACTGAATCATGATTATGATTTGCAGCCGCTGCACACGCACTGCAGCCGCAACCCGGTAAAAAATCATTATTTAAAGTAGCTGACATACCCTAACACCCTCTAATCTTAAAAGGATACCAATGCAGAGTTTAGATTTACTGAATAAAGCCTAAAATTTTATCTATATTGCATAAGGAAGGGACAAAATATCCTTAACTATGCATTTTTTGCATACAAGAGTGTATTTTTTTGCATTTTTTGCTTGCGTGGGTTTTTATTTACTGTATATTAATAATTACACACCCTCTATTACCGCTATTGTCCGGAGTTCTTTTAAATAAGATTTCCGGACATTTTTTTGGAATTTCAATATTTTAGGAAGAGAATGGCGATCCCGGCAGGACTCGAACCTGCAACCCTCTGCTTAGAAGGCAGATGCTCTATCCAGTTGAGCTACGGGACCATCTATCGAGACAATACATAAAATAATTTGGAAAATCGAGAGTTTAATTCGCTTCTTCAGGAGGAAAATACTTAAAATTATCCATGTAACTACGCGGTTTTACTTTTCGCTCTTGGGCGGTTGAAACCGTATATTCCCATCCCTCTTCTTCGGCATGAGCTATAGCAGCCTCTTTTGTAGGAAACTTAAGCTGAACCTGATTTAAAGTATCATCGGATGAAATCCATCCCATTAAAGGCTCAGGTTTCTTTTGAGAATTCGATTGATATTCAAGAACCCAGTCCTTTGTTTTTCGCAACCCGGACTGCATCGTGTTTTTAGCTGGTTTATAAATACGAACTTTCATAATCAAAGAGTATAATCAGCGTTACGATTTTTTACCACTTGAATATGCGTCTAGAGAAAAATCCTATAGCCGCACCTAGAATACAAAATGGGAGAAGATAGTGAAGAAAACCGTAAGTCATATTGTCATACATCTGACAGCTAATTCTTAAGCCAATCCACCCAATCGCAGACACAGCAATAATATTCATTGCCATTGACCAGTAAGGCTGTGTTGTATGACCACGTGCCCCTAAAAAGACTAAAGCAAGAAAGGGAACAATTTCAACGATAAGCCCACGAGAGCAACTTGGAAGAAGAAAGGCTGATGAAAAATCATACCCTTCACGAATTGCTTCTTCCATGCCGTTTGCAACAATCCATAAAATAAAAACACTAAAGAGAGTCGTCGCGATTATTTTCATCCAGTCGCGTTGAACACTGTCAGGAAAATTTAAAAAAGATGAGGCTAAAGCACTTGTAACAAACATGGCAATTACGAGTCCCATTTCAAACATAAAGCTCGCTCGGCTCATATAGTCAGAAAGGTCAATAGCCACACCGCTATACATAACAACCCCTACTATGTAGAGAATTGAAAAAATGGCCCATACGGAGATTTGTCTGTAAGGGCAGCATGCTTTTACAGGCTCTAAATTATCACAAAGCCCTTTAATTAAATCATCAATATCTTTTTTATCATTACTCATTTTAAAATACCTTGTAGCTTCTTCATTGTTCTATGAGCGGAAACTTTCACAGCGCTTTCTTTCATCTGCATTTCATTAGCAACTTCTTGCGCTGTATATCCTTCAATCTTGATCATTTCAAAAATTTGCCGCTGTTTTTCAGGAAGCGTTTCCAACGCAGCTTCTATATCTTTTAATTCGCCTGCATTGGACAATTCGGTTACATTTTCTTTGATAAATTCGGGATTATCGACTGTGGTTGTCATTTTATCCTGACGCTTATTGTAATAGGCACGTAGATAATCGGATCGTCTAAAATTTATAATCGCAGATAGCCAAGGTTTAAAAGGCCTATCGGCGCTATATGTATTTAAGGATTTATGGACTGAAATCAGGACTTCTTGAGCGATGTCTTCTGCGGCCTCATTATTAGAGATCCTTTTTGACACAACATTTTTTGTATAGGCAGATATTTCTTTCAGAAGCTTTGTATATGCAACTTTATCGCCTTTTTGAGCACTTATTGCCCATTCCTGCCATTGATCGGTTTGGGAATTGATCAAATGATGCTCCTGACTTGCTAAATGGTCGGAGTGGAGGGATTCGAACCCCCGACATCCTGCTCCCAAAGCAGGCGCGCTACCAGGCTGCGCTACACTCCGACAATATGAGAGTTTTTAACCTATGAATAAACATAGCGCAAGTGCTATTCCACGCTCTCATCAGCAAAAAACGGATGAATAATCTTATCGCCTTTACGAATACCCAAGGATGATGAAATTCCACCGTTAATCTCTAATACCGCAGCGACAGGCCCTTGTGATCCAATTCTAGTGAGGTCGTTGGGCTGTGCATTTTCGTGAATATGATGAATATCGCCATTTTTTCGAATAAAAATCATATCAAGAGGAATGAAGGTATTTTTCATCCAAAAACGTCGTTCAGCTTCTCTACCGCCAAAGTAAAAAAGCATTCCTGCATTTTCAGCCATTTCATTGCGAAACATAAGGCCTTGGGCAAAGTCTGAAGGCTTAAGAGCGAGCTCTACATCAAATTGATGAAGAGCTCCCGTCTTTGTTTGAATTGTTAATTGAGTAGGAGCATCCGCTTCAACGTTTTCCTCAGGTAAACACCCAATAAGTAAAAACGTTAAAGCTAAGATCCAAATTTTATTCATTCTTTAGAAGTAAACAAACTCAACATAAACATGCGCCATTGCAATTGTAGCAAGCATCATGGGGAATGCCAATTTCAAGAACTTAAGGAATGAAATGCGGTGCCCTGCTCTTTCAGCAAAACTTGCAACCATCACATTCGCACTTGCCGCGATGATTGAACCGTTACCACCAAGACAAGCACCTAAGGCTAAACACCACCATAATGGTTCCATTTTTTCAGCGCCGCCAAATCCAGCTTCCATTGATTCCATGAGCGGGATCATTGTTGCAACGAATGGAATGTTATCAATAATTGCGGAGAAGATCGCTGATGTCCATAAGATCAAGATACCAGTTAGTGCAATATCACCGCCTGTAGCGTTCAATAATTTCTCACCAAGCATTGCGAGAACACCAGCATGCTCAACACCATAAACAAGCATAAAGAGACCCATGAAGAAGAAAATCGTTTCCCATTCAACTTCGCCGAGTGCCTTATGCACTTTATGTGTTTGTGTTTCTGCATCGAATTGATAAATATTTAAAAGCATTAATAATGCCGCGCCTGTGAGGGCCACCGTGCCAGGCTCAATCCCTTGACCATGTCCTACAACAAAACCAAAAATCACAAGAGATAAAACAATCAGTGATTTAATCAATAATGGCACATCTGTAAGTGCTTCTTCAGGCTTATACCTTGTGAGGTGCGCCTTCGCACGCAATGAAGTTGTTAACTTACGACCCCACACAAGGTCAAAGAACGCAATCATAACAATCATGATCATAACTGAGGCTGGACCTGTATTATATACAAAGTCCATAAAGCTAAAGCCCACAGCAGATCCAATTAAAATGTTTGGGGGGTCACCAATGAAGGTTGCCATCCCGCCGATGTTTGATGCAAAAATCTGTGCCACTAAGAATATATAAGGATTAAGTTTTAATTGCTCAGTTAACAGTAATGTAATCGGAACAATCAACATAACCGTTGTCACGTTATCTAAAAGTGCGGAGAAAACAGCTGTAATGACAGAAAGAACGGCTAATAAAGCTCTTGGATTACCTCGAACGGACTTGGCCGATAAAATCGCAACATATTGGAAGACACCGGAGTCCTTCATCATCCCTACGATAACCATCATCCCGATAAGTAAGAAGATCGTGTTGAAGTCGATCCCTTCAACAGCCAGTTCTTGGTTTAAAACCCCTAAGAAGACCATTAAACCTGCACCGATTAACGCAATAACCGCACGGTTCAATCTTTCTGAGATAATAAACACATAAGCGACAATAAGAACAACGGTCGATACAATCATCGGATCCCATCCGAATACAACCTCTGGCATATGTGCCATCGCTCCGTGAACAGTTTCGTGGTTTGATCCAGCCATAACTACTACCCTTTAAATTACCCTTTCCTATTTTCTAATTTACGCAGATTTTTCTGCTTCTGCTGCGCGCTCTTCGCGCTCGCGGTCAACTTCTTCCATGATATTTTCAAGCTCATGAAATAATGTTTGTCTTGTAATAATTCCAACGAATTTTCCTGATTTTTCAACGATGGCAACTGGGCTACCCCCATCAACCATTATTCTTAAAGCTTCCCATGTTGCTGAGCCTGGCTCTAATGTTTTGCATTTCTTTCTTAAAACATCAGACACTGGAAGATCGTAAGTCTTACGAAGCTTTTTTGCGACATTCGGCGCGCCGCCAATAATAAAATCTAAGTTGGGAATGCCTTTTCCTAAATTCACAGCAGCAGGAAGGACTTTTTTATAAATATCTTTGAAACCAACAAAGCCGTGAAATTGGCCTTCTTTATCTACAACAGGAATATTACGAATATTATGTTTTTTAAAGAGATCGATTGCTTCTTTAACAGTTTGATCAGGAGTAACAATTACTGTGTCTTTTTTGATCATTGCATCGGTACAAGGGGCCATAGGTCATATCCTCATCTTGTGAATTTTGAGCGCAATATACGCCCCTTATCTGAGGATGCAAGGATTTTTCTAAAAGTTATTCGCTTCGAGAGAGATTATTCGCTTAAGCCCGCCTGATACATCTTATGATAAAGGCTTTGCTTCTCCATAAGCTCTTCATGAGTCCCCTGCTCTGCAAGCTGACCATCTTCTAAAACAATAATTAAATCAGCGTTTTGAACGGTTGATAGGCGATGGGCAATGACAATCGTTGTCCGGCCTTTTTGTATCTCTGTCAGTGTATTTTGGATGGCTCTTTCAGCCTCATTATCAAGCGCAGAGGTTGCCTCATCGAGCAAAAGAATGGGGGCATCTCGTAAAATAGCTCTAGCAATAGAAATGCGTTGTCGCTGACCGCCCGAGAGCGTTACCCCATCCTCACCAAGCTTTGTATCATAGCCATCAGGTAATTTTCGAATAAAGTCATCAGCTTCAGCGGCAATGGCGGCTTTTATAATTTCATCTTGATAAGCATCATTTTTACCATACCCAATATTCGCCCAGACCGTTTCGTCAAAAATAGTAATGTCTTGGGAAACGAGAGCCATATTTTGGCGAAGGCTAGATTTTGAGACGTCTCTGATGTCATGACCATCAATTTTAACTGCGCCTTTATTCACATCAAAGAAACGAGGAATAAGGTTTAGAATTGTTGTTTTTCCGCTACCTGATTTTCCAACCAAAGCGGTAACTTTACCTGAAGGGATAGTCAGTGACACATTCTGAAGAGCTTGATTGTCACTATTCTCATAAACGAAGGATACGTTTTCAAACAAGATTTCAGGCTTATCAAATTGAACATCTTTGGCATTTTCTTTGTCTTTGACCTGAACATCTCTATCCAGCATATCAAAAACACGCTCTGCCGCGCCTAACCCCGTTTGAAGGGTATTATTAAGCCGCGCTAATTTTTTCATTGGTTCATACGCTAACGTGAACGCCGTAATAAATGAAAGTAGTTGACCAGCTGTTGTTTCACCGCCAGCCACTTGAAACCCGCCATAGACAATGATTCCAAAGACAACAACACCAACTAATGTCTCATTCACTGGAGACGACAAATTCGCAATACGAACTGATTTTAAGATAAGAGCGCGAACACGATGAATAGTTTTGGCTGCCAAATCTTTCTCATGGTCTTCCATACCGTAAGCTTTCACAAGACGAATGCCTTGGAACACTTGTGAGAGACGATCAGAGAGAATAGCTTGGCGAGATTGAATATCCCCTGACATTTGACGCAATCTTTTTCCAATCCATGCCACAAACAATGCAGCGAAAGGAAAAATAGTAAATGCCCCTAAAGCTAGAACCCAATCTTGGTAAAACATGACGCCAACCAAAAGTATCAACGTAAATAGGCTTTTTCCAAATCCTGTTAAACAATCTGTGACTGCGCCGCGCAAAACAGTCACATCATTCACAACGCGGGAGATTAATTGCCCGCTCGGGTTATTATGAAAGAAGGTTAAATCCAAATCGACAAATTTGGAAAACATCTGATTTTGAATTTCAGCCACAATTGACTGGCCAATTTTATTCATGATGATCGCATCTAAATATGTTGCGATACCCCGTACTGTAAAAATGATGAAAATACCAAAACCAAGCGCCCATATGCGTGCCGTGTTTCCAGCCACTAGGACTTGATCAATGACAGGTTCAATGATTGCTGCAAATCCGGCTGTCATTAATGCAGCAATAATCATGAATCCTATTGCCAAGAATAATAAAGTTAAGTGATTGCCAATATAGTCCTTTAAAAGCCGTTTGATTAGCTCTTTGGATGTATATTTGTTAAGGGAAATAATATCGCTCATAATAATAGCGAAGAGCCTAAACGTTAGGCTGGCTGCTTTCTTTTCTTATGTTTGCGATCAGGTAGAGCATTGCCCCATCGCATCTCATCAACCAAATAAGTTGGCATGATGTTATTATATTGGATGATTAAATTCTTGAGCGTGTTATCGACTTCTTTCAGCGTTGTGCAATGCATAAAGTTTGCAGCATGCAACCCTGATTTAAACAAACACGTATCAATTCCTACACTATTTGCACCCAGCACATCATGAGCCATAGTATCACCAAGCATTACAGTATGAGAGGGGAAGATATCTTTATCTTTAAATTTTTCGATACAATATTTGAAAACGAAGTTATGAGGCTTTCCGATATGGTGAACAATTCCGCCAGCATCTTCATATCGTCTTGCCAACAATCCTGGCCCTGTTAAGAAATTTGTTCCAATTAATCCATGACTATCTTGGTTTGCACAAACAGCCTTTAAACGCCTTTGGACCGCTCGGCGAATAACAACGTCATAATCTTCTAACGTCTTCATCGGGTAATCCATCCCTAAAAGAAGAACAAAATCTGCGCGCTCAATATCGTCTGTGACCTCAACATCTAGATCATCTAAAATCGAAAGATCATTGCGACGCGTTATTACATAGGCTTGCTCACCTAACTCATTTAAAGGCTCAAGGTCTTTTTTCTTTTTACCAAATGTCTCATCAAAAACAGATGCCGGAGTCACAATGTCATGATAGAGACTTGGTCCAATTCCCATTTTTTTAAGTTGAGCTTTTTTCTCAGGAATACGTTTGCGATCATTAGTTAAAATTATGATGTGTTTTTTGCGCTCTTTTAATTCTTTAAGGCAATCGACTGTATTTGGGAATGCGTCTTCACCATCATGAAACACGCCCCAATCATCGATAATGAAGCCCATATAGCTATCTGATATATCGGATAAACCCGCACAGAACTTAGTTTTGGCCATTAAAATTGCCTTTAATCATATTCGTTTTATGAAAACATTTACCGTGAAAAACACATATAGGAAAATGTATTATGGGATTATGCCTTGCTTCGTATGATCAATCAACCGCTCTCAGACGATAAATATCATACGTTCGAAAGGCTATATTGTCATATTATGATGCTCTTAAATGCTTGGCCTCAATAATATTCTTATGGGCTACGACGTCACATAAGATTTCATAGAGCTTACCGATGTCACTAGTGGCAAAGGTTGCAGCCAATAAATGACCAAATTCGTTACCTTGAGCTGTTTGATAAATCTCTTCAAATTGACGAATAAAGCGGTTTGTGTAGCCTCTGAAATCACTATCTTCAGCATATTTCTCGCTTAGTTTATCTTTTGAAAGCTTATCTTTGTTGTAAACAATCAGCCTTGTGAAGATCGCAACATCCCCTGCTTGATATGATTTCCAAGTTTTTTCCTGAATTTTACCATCGATGGCTCGTGTTAAGTCTACAGATAATGAATGCAAGCTTTCAAGGACATATTTCGCGCTATTCAAGAAACTATCGCGCTGCGTTTTGAAATCACGCTCTTTAATCTTCTCAATATTATATGCCGCGTCTTCAGACGCCTTAAACAACATACTTGATTGTTTCTGGTAGGACTGCGCAGCCTCCTCAACCAGACGTGAAGCCTTGATTGAAACATCGGCCAGGTGCTCTGTTTCATTTTCAAGAATATCTTTGGCCACTTCCATTTTTTCAGAAATTGTTGACGTTGCAGATTTTAAGCTATCCATTTTTTCAGAAAGTTTAGCGACTGTCTGCTCAATACGTTTTGTTGCCTGATCGGAGCTATTAGTCATTTCACGAATTTGTCGGGCAATATCACGATTATGTTGCTTAGACGCCTCAAGCGATGTCTTCAGCTGTTTATCCATTTCACGACTCTGTTCAGCAAAAGTATTTCCTGACTCATTAATATCATTCAATGAATCGGATGCAGCTTTGGCAAGGCTTCCAATCTGTTTCTTAAAGCGCTCTGTCATTTGTAAGAGCTGTTCTTCCGTTACAGATGTAATTTCATCAAGACGCTCTGTTTGCTCACGCGCCCCATTGTTTACAGTCGCAAAGCTTTGAATTGTTTTCTTCGCGGATTTTTCAATATTCTCAATCTCAGATGTGAACTCACGGCTTGCAGACTCAATCTGGGTCAATGTCTGAGTGATAATTGCAGAAATATCGGAACTTTGTTCTGTTAAGCTTTCTTGCATCTTCTCAAGACGAACAAGGGCTTTATCAGCGTTGAGTGATAATTCATCAGATTGTGTTTGAATGATTGTACCCGCCTCTTCCATCTTCTTGGATGCATCATCGCGGGCAATATCAAGCTGGGCGATGTAATCTTTGAAGTGATCGCCAGAGCGTTCCAATTTCTCGGCTATATCTGAGGCGCTTTGCTCTAGGTTATTAAGCGTTTTCTCAAACGTGTCATTGACGAGATGAAGATTATCAAGATTATCTTTTGCGCGGTCATTCAATGTCTCAGACACATCTCGCATATGAGATGAGAATTGAGATAACTTACTCACGGCCTTATCGGAGACAGGGATAATAATTTCTGAGGCATCTTCTAACGAGCGCAGTGTTTTCTCTAAATCCATTTTTACTGAGTTTGATTGGTTAGAGAGTTTTGTGACCTGATCACGAATTGATGAGTCATAAATAGATAACTTATCGGCTAATGCATCAGTATCTGTTTCAATAGAATTCTTATGCTCTGTTAAATTCCCTTCAAGGGTTTTCATACTTCTGGTTGCGTTTTCAACGCTTAAGCAAATATCGCTTGTTTTATCTTTGAGGCTATCGCTGACGCCATCAATAGATTGAACAGATTTTTTCAAGCGATTTTCAAAATCTGCCACTTGCTCTTGAAGCTGCATAATTGCTGATTTTGATTGACCAATAATTTTCCCAACATGGCCTGACATTTCTTGTGAGGCTTCGCGAAGGGCGTCACGAATATCATTTGATTTCTCTGCTGCCTTGTCAACAGTTTCAGATAAAAACCCAATACGTTTTTCAAGCGTTTTATTCAGCTCATTCGCACGTGTTTCAGCATGATCAGTTTGTGTTTCAATTTTCTCTAGATATGCTTTTTGATTGCCAGAAAGGCTTGCAAGCTTGTCAACTTTGCGATCAATCACTTCAAATTTATCTTCGAGATGATTGGCAAAATCTTCAATTGATTGCGCCTTAGAAATAAAATCATCAATTTTACGAACAGCATCATCTGAAAAGGCTGCATTTTGTAACTTTGCTTCGGCTAACTTTTCCTGTCCTTTATTGTCGGCGATGGTTTTTTCAATAAGGGATTGGAGGGCTTGGAATTTATCTTCAAAACGCTTTTCTAACTCTTGAGTGATTTTATCACTATCAATTGAAGCGGCTCCAGCTCCGTTGACTGAAAGATTTTCCAAATCTTTTTGTAAAGCGTGACGGGCTTTCCTAATCGCTATAACAGCTGATTTTGCATTTTTGTTGATCGCAGGATTTTGACCTGAAAATTCTGCTTGCTCTAACTGCTCACGTAGCTTTTTTGTATAGTAACGGACATCCGCACTTCTTTGAGTAAAGCCAATAAACATCCAAAGCATCGCGACGGGAGCAAGGATTCCAGCCAAAAAACCACCTATAATGTGAGGTTGCTGGGCAAATAAATTGCTCCATCCAATGTCGTTCGCAACATAGTTCGCACCGAGTGTAAGCCAAGCGGCCGTTGCAAAAATTCCAATACCAGATGAAATCAGAAAGCCATAACGTACAGTTTCATTTTCAGCGTAAAAATCATCAACTGTTGGTGAGGGAGCAGAATGATCTTGCTCGGCTCTATGAGCTCTAATATCTGGTGTTTTTAATTCTGTTGTTTTCTCAACAGTCTTTTCTTTAGCAATCTCTTCTTTTTCTTCTTGAGAAGAAATACGTAATTTTTTTAAACTGGATTTACTCTGCACCGTGATGGTTTTTTCTTCTTTATCGATTTCTTTTTCGATTTGTGAAATTTTTTCAATTGTTTGATCTAATTTTTTAGACGGAGCATCCTTAGCTTCCCCCTCTTTCACTTCATATTTTTCCTTTGAAGTCATTTCAGGCTTCGCGTTCTCAGTCGCTGTTGCCAGACCTTTCTCATAAGTCTGCTTTGCACTTAATTCTGGCGTGAAGTCATCACTATCGGCTTGCTTTTGGATGGCTTTATCAAGCCTTGCTAGGATGTTGCCTTTTTTGCGAGCTAAGAAATCACTCATACAGTATTACCCCCACTAATATGGTAAAATTGGATTACAATTTGAAAGATAATTTAAAAAAGCAGTATGGCTTCATTTCCACAAGAGAAAAAAGACTCTTTTTCACAAGAACTGTGAAGAAAATTTAAAATATTATTTCTTTTGAAGGGATTGGGTGTATTTCTTGATATCTTTTTTCAGTTCCGGCGCCAGCATATACAGGCCTATGATATTGGGTATTGCCATGGCAAAGATCATGGCGTCAGAGAATAGAATAATGCTATCGAGCGCCGCAGATGATCCCACGATCACAAACAGGCAAAAGATAATTTTATATCCCATTTCAATCATATCATTGTCTTTAGTTACAAAATTTAAAGCTTTGAGACCATAATAGAACCACGCAATCATCGTTGAATAGGCAAATAAACAAACAGTTAAAGCCAGAACGTAAGGGAACCATGGGATAGCACTTTCAAAAGCTCGGCTTGTAAGACTTACGCCTTCCATGCCTTCTGCGCCCTGATATGATCCGGTCATAACAATAACAAGCGCCGTCACCATGCAGATTACAATCGTATCAATGAATGGGCCTAACATCCCGACAAAGCCTTGAGAGACATGGTCTTTGGTTTTGGCTGTCGCGTGTACAATAGCTGCTGATCCGACACCAGCTTCATTTGAAAAGGCAGCCCGCTGTACGCCGACTAAAAGTGCGCCGATGATGCCCCCTAACCCTGCCTCAGGAGCTAAAGCCAGTTGGAAGATCTTAGCAAACCCTTCTGGAATATTTTGGTAATTCATGGCAATAACGACTAAACCCGCCAGAAGGTAGATGGCCCCCATAAAAGGGACTATTCGGGAAGCAACAGCCGCAATTGATTTGAGGCCACCAATAATCACCGCGCCGACTAAACAAGCGAGTAAGACACCAAATAACCAGCCTTTGTCGAAAAAGAAGCTCTCATCGCCGCCGGATACGTTGACGATTTGCTGGTAAGCTTGATTGGATTGGAACATATTACCTGCCCCAATCGCGCCGCCAATCGTGCAAATACAAAAGAAGATCGCGAGGAAACGGCCAAAATATTTCTGGTCAACAGCATTAAAGGCGTCTTGAAGATAGTACATAGGTCCGCCAGAAAAGACTTCTTTTCCATCTTTTTTGACTTTAACACGATGTTTTACCCCTAAGGCGGCTTCAGCAAATTTACTACTCATACCGAACAAGCCCATCATGGCCATCCAAAAGACAGCCCCAGGTCCACCAACTGAAACAGCAACAGCCACACCAGCAATATTGCCAAGCCCTACAGTTCCAGACAATGATGTCATTAAGGCTTGGAAGCGGTTAATCTCTCCGCTATCGCCTTTTTTATCGAATTTCCCACGCACAAGATCAATCGCATGACCAAAATAGCGAATATTGATGAATTCAAAATAAATTGTCAGGAAAAGAGCCGCCGCAACCAGCCAGACTAAAATCAATTTAATGTCGTAGCCTGTTGTGGGTTCGGCATAAAATATGACCGAGGCTATAGCTTCTGATATAGGGGCAAAATTCTGATCAATAAATTCGTCAATACGCATGAAATCTCTTTTATATTCATAATATGGTGGGAGTCATCTTGAAGCCAAAGGAAAAGCTAAATAGTTATCCCAAACATACTGTTTTATTGACATAATAACAAGAGGTTGATATAAAAATTGCCGGAGAAAGTAATGAATGCAGTAGATTTCGATAACATATCCGGGCAGGTGCAAGCTCTCAAAGATGGCAGAGAAGATGTTATCTCTAGGATCATTGAAAAGACAGCAACCCATAGGGTTCGGAGGAATAATTGACGCTATACCAAGGGCATTAGCCAAAGGAACGCACGATATAGGATTTAATTATGCTTACTATCGAATCTTATTAGATTTAAGCAAGTTTGGATCAGACGGAGATGAAATTGAACGTTTAATTGAATTAAAGGACGAGCATGATATTACGGCAAGTGAAATTGCTGACGCTCTTTTACAGTCACATAGTTTCGCAAGATTTAAAAAAGAACTTATCTCTAACAACATAGTCCATGATATTGACGTATATTCTTCTATTAAGGATTCTGGACTATATTTAACTCTAAAATTTACAGATGAATTTTTGATAGCTTCTGGTCTAAAACAACAGCCCCCACAAAAAAGAAGATTGCTTTTATTCTTAAAACGGCCTCCTCTACTAATCGCCCCTCCTAAAAAGGAAGCGCAAGATCTAATTGAAAGAATTTATGAACTATCGTCTTGTTTACAAGAACAAGCTATTCAATTAGGCGTCGCTGATACTGAAAATTTGAATATAGCAGTCAAAGAGGTTGTAGAACTGTTTGAAAGTGGAAATCTGCATCGTGCCAATCTAAGACATCTTCGTGCAGAGCTTCGTAACATTAATAACAGTTTTGAAGAGTTACAGGGAAGTGAACCGTCCCTAAATGATCAAACGATTGATACCCTAAAAAAATTGTATATGCGAGCAGTCACATATGCTGAAGGTTTAAGCAATGAAGGTATGGATTCTGTTAAAATAAACGCTGAAATTGCTGCAAAAGTTGCACTAATAGCACCCGCTAGAAAAATACCCTGATATCAATTACAAATTGGCTTTGATTGCTTTTGCGTTGTTGAAGCGCTTGCGGCCCATTGTCTTATTTCTGCGCTGCTCATCTGTGCCACTTGCGGAATTCTGGACGCATAGTTTGCACAAAATACATCAGGGCGCATACGCGCGGCACTTGTTGAGATTTGATTGGCAAAGCCAGTGCGAAGTGTATGAATTTTTTTAGCGCCGCCTCCATAATGACTTAGTAAAGTACTTTCATATTCTTTTATAAGCCCTTGATTACGTGATGTAATTTCACGATATTGTTGGTAAAAATTCTTCCATCCGGCCGGGGTCATATGCTGACAATTTAAACCAATCACCATAAGCTCACTATGAATACGAATACCCTGCTCTGCTTCGGCCTCATTAGGCTTATAGCACTTACGCGCCTCTGCATTGCCCGCAAATGTTATCAAAAATAAGCTTAAAATCAGTAATCTCATAAAAATCCCTTTAATTAGGCAACAGCCGTTAATAATTCTTTGTTATCAAATTTAGCAAAAATATTATCAACAACCAAATTTCCCATGTTATGTCTAGTTTCTTCCGTTGCTGATCCTATATGCGGCAAAAGGACAACATTGTCCATAGAAATCAGCTCTTCTGGTACATGCGGCTCATCTGCAAACACGTCTAATCCGGCGGCTCTGATTGTTCCGTTTTCAAGCGCTTCAATCAAAGCTTGCTGATCAACAACACTACCGCGCGCAATATTGATTAAAATTCCATTTTCGCCTAGCGCATCTAAGACATTCGCATCAATTAAGTTGTGCGTAGCCTCTCCACCTGGGCACGTAAGTATTAGAAAATCACACTCTTTAGCCATTTCTTCGACATCACTATAATACTTATAATCGTATTCTTTCTTCTCACGCGGGCCGTAATAGCAAACATCCATTTCGAAAGCGGCGCAACGTTTGGCCACTCTTGAGCCAATTCCACCCAACCCAACAACGCCGATTTTTTTGTTGGCAAGAGTTACGCCAAGAGGCATAGGCCCATTGAGCCATTTTCCAACGCGTACAAACATGTCAGCTTCGACAATACGGCGTGATACCGCTAATAATAGGGCCATACCTGTATCTGCCGTCTCCTGACATAAGATTTCAGGTGTATTTGTTACATCGATACTAAGAGAGGCCGCAGCCTCTAGATCAATGTGATCAAAGCCGACAGAGAACGTGCTGATAATTTTTAGGTTTGGGAGTGATTCAATCAGCTTTTTAGACACTGGGACATAATGCATGGCGACAATGGCAACAATATCATCTTTGCGATCTTGCAAAATGGCTTCAGGATTGTCTTCTTGCCATAGCTTAATGACATCAAAACGCGTCGCTAGGCGCTCTCTTTCTTGAGGCAGTAATAAATTCCCCATTACAAGAACAGCTTCCGTCATTATTCTCTTTCTTACAATTTTTTAGATGAAATGATAGTTAGCCCGTTTATGAAGATGAATGCAAATAGTCATTTTCCCCTTGATTTTCTTTTTGTGGATAGCTATAAACAAGTCTAATATTACCTGAAGTTATTTAGGTGGGCTCGAGAGAGACCCGCCTTTTTTATTAGATTTTTATTGGATATGGCATCGAATACAGAAAATAAAATTACAGAATTACTAGCTCCTGTTTTGGAAAAAATGGGTTTTGATCTGTTATGGCTTGAAATCAAAAGCAATATTCTGACGATTTATGCTGAAAACCCTAAAACAGCGAAACTTACTTTAGATGAGTGCACAAAGATTAGCCGTGAAATTTCACCTATTTTAGAGGTTGAAGACCCTATTGATGGGGCGTATAGACTAGAAGTGAGCTCAGCGGGTATTGATAGACCCTTATTCAAACCTTCTGATTATGATCGCTATCATGATTTAGAGGTCAAAGTTGAATTAAGCTCAATAATTGAAGGTCAAAAGAAATTTAGAGGTTTTATTCGTGAGAATAATGACCAGCTAGTCACAATTGAAACAGATCAGGGGAATTACGATTTACCGCATTCTGACATTATAAAATGTAAATTAGTCATGAATGAAGAGCTGATCAAAGAGACAAAAAAGAGATTTGGCATTGCCAATAATAATGAACAACCAGAAACATTAGAAATTAACGCTTAATTATTAAGGATTAAAAAGGAAGTAAAACCATGGAAATGATTGAAGTTGCAGATGCAGTTGCAAGAGAAAAGAACATTGATCGTGAGATCGTTCTAGAAGCAATGGAAGAAGCCATTCAAAAGGCCGGTCGTTCAAAATACGGCTACGACCACGATATCCGCGCGAATATCGACCGCAAATCAGGTGCTATTGATCTAAAACGTTATCGTGAAGTTGTTTCTGACAACACTGAGATTGAAGATGAAGTTCAACAAATTCCATTAAGCCAAGCACAGCGCGAGAAAAAAGATGCTGAAATTGGTGAGTTTTTAATTGATGAACTTCCTCCTCTTGATTTTGGCCGTATTGCCGCCATGACAGCCAAGCAAGTGATTGTTCAAAAGGTTCGCGAAGCAGAACGCGAAAGACAGTTTGAAGAATATAAAGATCGTGCAGGCGAAATCATCAACGGCGTGATCAAGCGTGTTGAATACGGTAATGCCACAGTTGATATTGGTGGTGGACGTGCAGAAGCCATTCTTCGCCGTGAGGAATGTATTCCCCGTGAGCACTTGAAAAATGGTGACCGCGTTCGTGCTTATATTCATGAAGTTCGCCGTGAACAACGCGGACCACAAATTTTTCTTTCAAGAACACATCCAAACTTTATGGCGATGTTGTTCACTCAAGAAGTGCCTGAAATCTATGACGGTTTAATTGAAATTAAAGCTGTTGCTCGTGACCCGGGAAGCCGAGCAA
Source organism: Pseudomonadota bacterium (assembly GCA_039027295.1). Classification (GTDB taxonomy): domain Bacteria; phylum Pseudomonadota; class Alphaproteobacteria; order Micavibrionales; family Micavibrionaceae. Next base: position 19,485 of record JBCCKS010000018.1, on the reverse strand, counting down.
AAATTGCCGTTCAATCTCGTGATGGTGCACTTGATCCTGTTGGGGCTTGTGTGGGTATGCGTGGATCCCGTGTTCAAGCGGTTGTGAATGAACTACAAGGCGAAAAAATTGATATTATTAATTGGACAGAAGATTTAGGAAGTTTCATTATTTCAGCCCTTCAGCCTGCCGAAGTTGCAAAAGTTGTGATGGATGAAGAGAAAAACCGCATTGATGTTGTTGTTCCTGAAGAGCAACTTTCATTAGCGATTGGTCGTCGCGGTCAAAATGTTCGCCTTGCTTCAATGCTTGTTGATTGGGATATCGACATCATGACTGAAGAGGAAGAAGCCAATAGACGCGCTGAAGAATATAAATCACGTTCTGAAGCCTTCATTAGTGCCCTTGATATCGATGATATAATTGCTCAGCTCTTGATTGCTGAAGGATTTACATCGGTTCGTGAAATTTCTGAAACACCAATTGAAGAAATGACAGAAATTGAAGGATTTGATGAAGAGATTGGACAAGAATTGATTAACCGTGCGCAGGCATGGATTGATGAACAGGCTAAAATTCTTGAAACAAAGAAATCAGAATTAGGTATTCAAGATGACCTCATGGACTTTGAAGGCCTGACACCTGAAATCGTTATTAAATTAGCAGAAAACGATGTGAAAAGCCGTGATGATTTGGCAGATCTTGCAACAGATGAGCTTGTTGAAATCTTGGGTGAAGATGCCATCAAAGAGCGCGATGCCGAAAAACTTATCATGAAAGCGCGTGAGCATTGGTTTGCTGAAGAAGATGCCCAAAAGGCAGCGGAAGACGCGGCTAATGAGCAAAATAATGCTGAAACTGCCAATAATGGGGAGGTATCGGAAGACACGCCGGTTGCAGCCTCGAATGCTTAATTGCATTCCAGATTGTTTCAATAGCGCGAAAGGCGCACTAAGAATGTAAAGCCAGATCTTACTTTTAAAATAAGGCGGGTCTGGTCAAAAGAAGAAGAACCGTGTATTTAAACTATTGCCTGGCTTTTTAAGAGTTTAGGCATTGATGAAAGTAAGAAATGACTGACGCAAATAAAAACGATAAAGACAAGAAATCAAAAGACGATAAGGCTGATGCTCCAAAAAAGAAGACGCTCGGCCTTAAAGGGGGAACGCTTAGCCTGAAAGGCGGAGCCAAATCGACTGGCGCCGCAGCAGGTGCAACAGTTGTGGAAGTCCGTCGTAAAAGATCAGCTGGACGTACAGCCGCTCCACAGACGCCTGATAAATCAACACCGAAAAGTGATAATAGCTTAGAAAATCTGACCTCTGATGAGAGAAATGCAAGAGCGCAAGCTCTTCAAGATGCTTTAAAAGCACCAAAAGATGATTCTGCTCTCCCTCCTCCTCCGTCCAAATCACGTGCAACTGAAAAAATGCCGGATACAGATGATGCACGTCAGAGAGAATTAGAAGAATTACAGCGTATTGAAGCTGAAGAAAAAGCAAGAAACGCTGCAACGGATACGCAAAATCAGCAACGCTTTAGACAGCAGCAAGCCGCTCAACCTGCGAAAAAAGAAGATGAGCGCGAGAAAAAAGCCCCTCGTACACCGCCTCGGACAGAAGAGCGTCGCCGCGGTGGTAAGATTACAGTTACGCAAGTCCTCAACAGAGATTACGAGCGTGATCGCGGAATGTCTTTAGCGGCTCAAAAACGTGCGCAGCAGAAAAAACGCGCTGCCGCAGCCGGACCAAAAGAGCCTGCACAAAAAGTTTATCGTGAAGTGACGGTTCCTGAAACCATTACAGTTCAGGAATTAGCTAACCGTATGACGGAAAGAAGTGCAGATGTCATTAAAGAGCTTATGAAGCTCGGCGTGATGGCCACAATCAACCAAACAATTGATGCGGATACAGCCGAACTCATTGTTCAAGAATTTGGCCATACCATTAAACGCGTCACGGAGTCAGATGTTGAAGAAGGCATTGAAGGTATTGAAGATAAACCGGAAGACTTAAAAACTCGTCCCCCTGTTGTTACGATTATGGGACACGTTGACCACGGAAAAACTTCTCTTCTTGATGCACTGCGCTCTACCGATGTTGTGGCCGGCGAAGCTGGCGGTATTACCCAACATATTGGTGCCTACCAAATTGAAGTCGAGAGTGGTGATAAAGTCACCTTTATTGATACGCCCGGTCACGCCGCCTTTACAGAAATGCGCGCACGGGGTGCGAATGCGACTGATATCGTAATTTTAGTTGTCTCCGCAGCGGACAGCATCATGCCGCAAACGATTGAAGCGATTAACCATTCAAAAGCGGCAGATGTTCCTATGATTGTAGCCGTCAACAAAGTTGACCTTCCTGATGCTAATGCTATGAAAGTGAAACAAGATCTTCTCCAGCATGAAGTCGTTGTTGAAGATATGGGTGGTGAGGTGCAAGCCGTTGAAGTCTCTGCACTTAAACGTCAAGGGCTTGATAAGCTTGTTGAAGCCATTTTACTACAATCAGAAATGCTTGAATTAAAAGCGAACCCTAACCGTGATGCACAAGGTGTCGTTGTTGAATCAAAATTGGAGCAAGGGCGTGGCTCTGTTGCCACAGTTCTTATTCAAAACGGAACATTGAAACAGGGTGATAATTTTGTTGTAGGCGCTGAGTACGGAAAAGTTCGCGCGTTGATCAATGATAAAGGTGAGCAAATCAAAGAAGCTGAACCGGGCTTGCCTGTTGAGATTTTAGGATTGAATGGAACACCAGAAGCTGGTGATACATTAAACGTTGCCGATGAATCCAAAGCCAAAGAAGTGGCAAGCTTTAGAGCGCGTCAGAAAAAAGACAAGCAAGCAATCTCTGCTGGTGCAACAGGCGGCCTAAGCTTTGAAGAGTTAATTGCAGCTTCCCGCGCTGAAGGGAAAAAACAAATCCTTCCCATCGTGATTAAAGGCGATGTCCATGGCTCTGTTGAAGCCATTATCGGCTCCTTAGAAAAAATGGCAGAAGATAATGACGAGATTGGCGTTCAAGTCCTTCACTCTGGCGTTGGAGGTATCACGGAATCCGATGTGACTTTGGCGAACGCATCAGGTGCTCTACTCATTGGATTTAATGTTCGTGCCAACGCACAGGCACGTGATCTTGCCCAACAAAAAGAGCAAAGCATTCGTTACTACAACATTATTTATGATGTCATTGACGATGCGAAAACAATCCTGAGCGGAATGCTAACACCTGAAGAGCGTGAAGAATATTTAGGTCATGCAGAAATCAGGCAAGTTTTCTCTATTTCCAAATTTGGAAATATTGCTGGCTGTATGGTAACAACAGGTATGGTGAAACGTGGTGCAGGTGTTCGCCTCCTCCGTGACGATGTTGTGATCCATGAAGGAACATTGAAAACTCTGAAACGCTTTAAAGACGAAGTTAAAGAAGTCAAAGAAGGCATGGAATGCGGTATGGCATTCGAAAATTACGATGACATTAAAGAAGGTGACGTCATCGAATGTTACGAAGTAGTCGAAGAAGCCCGTAAGCTAGATTAAGCCTAAAAAATGAAAAATAAACCACAAGGTCCATCGCAAAGACAGCTTCGTGTTGGGGAGCAGCTTCGGCATATTATCGCCGAAACTATGCAGCGTGGGCATTTTGGTGATGAAACGCTCATTAATCACGCCTCAAGTGTAACAGTGACAGAAGTACGCCCTTCCCCTGATTTAAAACAAGCGACAGCGTTCGTTATTTCACTGGGGGGACAAGATATGGACGCCATCCTTCCCGCATTAAATGATAGCGCTGCGGAATTTCAAAAAGATATTAATTTAAAATCTAATTTAAAATTTACGCCTAAAATTCGCTTCAAACTTGATACGTCTTTTGAAAATGTTCAAAAGCTCGATGCGATCCTCGACAATATTCAATATTCAGACCAAGACTCTTAATTTTGGCTCATGGCACGTAAGAAAAAAGGTATTCCTATTCATGGATGGATCAATCTGAGTAAACCAGTTGGCGTGACTTCAACGCAGGCCGTTGGAAAAATTCGCCGTGCAACAAAAGCACAAAAAGTTGGTCATGGCGGAACACTAGACCCCCTCGCCTCTGGCATTCTTCCCATCGCGTTAGGTGAAGCCACAAAAACGGTCAACTTCATTCAAGACGCAACGAAAGAGTACGAATTTGAGGTAACTTGGGGCGAACAGAGAACAACCGATGACTCTGAAGGTGACGTCCTTCATTCTTCAGATAAGACCCCTTCAAAAGAAGCGATTGAGGCTATCTTAGATGAGTTTGTCGGAGAGATAGAACAAACACCTCCACAATTCTCTGCAATTAAAATTGATGGCGAGCGGGCCTATGATATTGCCCGTGATGGTGATCACGCAGACATCAAATCACGGATGGTGACCATCCATTCTCTTGAAATTATCGATCATGAAGAAAAAACAATTTTCATCACATCTTGTGGGAAAGGCACATATATCCGTGCGCTTGCCCGTGACATGGGCCAAAAATTAGGCTGTTTTGGCTATATCTCTGCCCTCAAGCGCATAAAAGTAGGCGATTTTTCTCTAGAAAACGCGATTTCACTGGACTTTTTTCAGGAAATGATAGATAACCCCTCACAGAAGGAAAACATGGATTATGGCCTTCTTCCTATTCAAGCTGTTCTGGGCGACATCCCGGCTCTAGCTGTAAAAGAAGAAGAGATGGTTCGGATTAAAAACGGCAACCCGCTGACATTTCTTTCAAAAGATGATTTAGGCCGATTAGAGGTTGCAAATATCGATTGGAAGTCAGATGAAAGTACTACTGCCCTCGCCCTATATAATGATCACGCTTTGGCAATGATTGATGTGTATGGCGGTAAAATTCAACCGGTTCGTGTTTTCAATATTTAAAACATAAAACGGAGTAAAAGATGTCGATTACAGCAGAAAGAAAAGCCGAAGTTATTGGTGAATATGCAACAGCAAAAGGTGATACAGGATCACCAGAAGTTCAAATTGCAATTTTAACAGAGCGCATTAACAACCTTTCCGGTCACATGCAGACAAACAAAAAAGATTTTGGCTCACGCCGTGGTCTTTTGGCAATGGTGGCCAAGCGTCGTAAGTTGCTTGATTACCTAAAAGGTAAAGATGAAGGTCGTTATCAAGAAATCATTAAGCGCCTGAACATCAGACGATAATTTTAAGGGAGCCGCTTTTAAGCGGCTTTTTTATTGCAAAGTTAATCCAAATCTTATAATTTACGTAAAATTATTTTCGAAGGTATAGACCATGGCTTTACGATATGCATTAGCTGCAGCTGCTGGAATTGCAGGAACCATTGGCGTTTTGTCTTTACAAGACACTCCTGAAGATTTAGCAAATGATGTTACAGAATATAGTGATCGTTATGTTGCTCAATTATCAGGAACCGAAAGATTAATTGTTGAAGCAAGTCTGGATATTGCTTGTAAACAGTTAACAGACAGTACCTTATCAACGCCTCTCTGCTTAGGAGCACTCATAGGATTCTCAGACAGCATCGGAAGATTTGAAGAAGACGAATTATCCTGTTTAAGGGATCGCTGGCAGGTTTTAAATCAACAAGAACCAACTTCAGCAAGCGCCTGCTTCCAAGCTCGACGACAAATCGTTTTTAATAAATTTTGGGATTTGGTCAATAATTAACCAAAGGAAATTTTAATATGGCTTTACGGTATGCATTAGCAATTGTTGCAGGATTAGGAGCAGGAACATCTGCTCTCGCTCAATCATTGCCATCAGATGGTATGGTATATCAAAATGCAGCTATTCGAGATACTTTTGCAAATTGCGGACAAGGAAACTTTAGTCATAGATCAACAAGAACTGAAATCTGCTTAGAAACGCTGAGTAATGTAACAAGAAATTTATCTCAATATTACCTCAATGATATTCCGAACTGGAGAAAAGTAAATAATCCTAATGTTGATAGAATGCGTGCAGTCTGTCGTGAACAACTAGGGACCGAAATACTACAAGGTGATTTTAGTGCAAGAGCAAATTTTATAATTGGATTAAACAGAACATGTAATGATGTTATAGGGCATGTTGTTAGCGCAACTGGGGTTCGTCCCTCACAAGAAGTCACCTATTCACTTGCGACATCTATATTAGAATGCGCCGAAGGCATTCAAAGAAGCTGTTCCGATTTAAATAGAATTTATGAACCTTTTAGATATGGAATAGATACTTAGACATGAAATTACTTCGAAGAATTACTTTAGCAGGAGCAATTTTGGCGTCTTCTCAAGCTTATGCACAAGAAGATAACCCTGAGCGACTAAGCGCGGATGTACGCGATATCTACACCCACTATTCATCTCTGTTCCGTGGTCCAATGGCTTTAGCCGCGGGTATACCCCTAAACTTTGCTTGTGGTTCTTTAAGCGATGATATGGAATCTATAAAGCTATGTTTGAATGGCCTCAAATCAGTTTCGGATGATTTTGGTGGCTTAGATTTAGAAGAATGGTCTTGTTTAAGAGATCGCTGGCGTGTTTTAAATAATCAACGACCTTTGGCTAATGAACCATGCGTTAGAGAACGCATAAAAGCCTCAATTAACTATCCATCTCGTCATATCTAACATACTTACGCACAAATAGCATAGCTGACCCCCAATTTTTACTTGCCTTAATAGTAAAATTTTGATGATCTTATTTTTTAAGAGTTTCAGTTGGTATTTATGCGTATTTTTACACCAATTATCGGCGCTGCACTTACAGCTATTCAGTTGGCAATTCCTAGTAAGGTAAATGCTGATTAACCCCCTCATCCTTTACAAGATTTTGTCTCAGCTTTTAATGCTGCCAATCAAACATGCAGCGGAAACTTAGCCGCAGATAATGCTTTAGATCGCTGCCTTGAAGATATAAACACAGCGACGAGTGAATATACAGATTTTGTTTCCGGGAATTTTGTGAGAGCTTATGAAGGTGCTGGTGAAAACGAAAGACGAGTAAGAGTGGCAAATGGAAATGCCATTATTCGCATGGCTATTTTTTGTAATTTTGCGCGAGACATAAATGATTTTGAACGTGATCTTACAAGAGGCCAAGAATGCTTAGGTGCAATCTCCTATAGTTTTTATCTTACAGCTAATATTCCTGAAATTGAAAATAACCGCCAAGGATACAACATTCGTTCTCTTGATCGCCTTTATACTATTGCCGAACAAGCACAAGAATTTATTACGCAATCAAAACAAAGAAAAATATCGCTAACGGCAGATTAAGCCGCTTTTTTACCGTTTGCGCGTTCAATACCTTCTTGAATCATGGATTTTGCGTCTGCGGCACTACCCCATCCGCCAATTTTAACCCACTTCCCTTTTTCAAGGTCTTTGTAATGCGTAAAGAAATGTTCAATCTGCTGTTTTAAAATAGGGTTGATATCATCAACATCATTAACATTAGAATGATATGGGAACATTTTATCTGTTGGGCGCGCGATAATTTTCTCATCCATGCCGCCATCATCTTCCATTTTTAAAACGGCGACTGGAACAACGGGAAGCACCGCACCTGGAGTCACTGGTAAATGCCCAATGGCAATCACATCAACAGGGTCACCATCATCAGATAATGTGTGAGGGATAAAGCCATAATTACCCGGATAAAACATCGGTGTATGAATAAAGCGATCAACCATCAACATGCCTGAATCTTTATCAACCTCATATTTCACAGGCTGCCCCCCCATTGGATTTTCAATGATAACATTCACCTCATCCGGTGCATTTTTTCCAATTGATAATTTTGAAATATCCATTTTTAGTCCTCTTTTTAAATTTTCTTTGCAAATTCCTCAGAAAATCTGGAATTTATTTTAAAATATAACGTTTTTTAATCTCGCCATTTTCTAGCGCAAAAACAACAGGAACGCCAGTCTCCATTTCGGCTTCATTAATCGTGTCAGGTGTTTCCACGCCCAAAATGATTAATGTTGCGCGCAGTGAATTTCCATGCGCGGCCATTAAGACATTTTTCCCTTCATTGATGAGGGGGCGAATATTCTCTTCAAAATAGGGACGGACACGGTTTTCAACCACATCTTTTAAACATTCCCCTCCCGGTGGCGGCGTGTCATAAGAGCGTCTCCAAATATGAACCTGTTCATGGCCGTATTTTTCGCGGGTTTCATCTTTATTGAGACCGGTAAGATCACCGTAATCACGCTCGCGCAAATCTTCATGATAAATCATGGTATCTAGCAATTCAGCATACCCTGCTTCGGTTAAGGCGAGCTCAGCTGTTTTATTGGCGCGTTTTAAAGTACTTGTAAAAACCTGATCAAATTCAATGCCTTCGGCTTTCAAAAGTTTTCCAGCATTCTTGGCTTCCTCAATCCCTTTTTCGGTTAATTCAACGTCAGTAAATCCGGTAAAGCGATTTTCTAAATTCCATTCCGATTGCCCATGACGAAGCAAAACAAGATAATTCATAATCAACCCTCTTATAAAATTAAATTCTATTCTTTAGGCTTTTTGGGCCCTTCTGAAATCTTACTCGCCACAAATGATTTCAACTCAATTAATTGAGTTTTTAAATTCTCAAAGTTACCTTTTTGGCTTGCTTGCCATCCCCTATATGCAGCAAATAAAATAGCAAACTGGGCAACTGATATAAGTAAGCTTATGATAGACCCTATTGCTCCAAAGCCCCCCAAAGCGTTGAAGAAAATCATATTAAAGATAAAAAATACAACAAATAAGATAATGATTAGTTTGAAGTGAGAGAGGTCTAAATCATCAAATTCTTCACTGAATGCTAAAAAGCCTGTGACAGCTAATCCAAAACCCACCAAGCCAAGGACTCCAAAAACACCGCCAAACCCAGGATACATTCCCATAAGCGCCAATAAAGACGTAAATAACCCAAATGCACCTGATACCAAAATTAAGATATAACAGACTTTTGTATATTTATGGACGGGGATCCCAATGACTTTTTTATCTTCGGACATGAATAAAACCTCTTTTTTAAAATCGTAAATAAAACAATAGATTAATTGACACTTCGCGGCAATCATGGCATTAAAAACTGCGCGTGAAAAGAGCGTAAGTATGGTTATCCTATTGGTATACGGTTGACTGTAGAAATCTCCGAAAAGAAGAGCTTTCCACTGTCCACCGCAAATCAATAAAAATTGCTCTATAAAAGCGCTTTTTCTTAAGTGCGCGCCCGGCTTTTTAAATGAAAGCCGGAAGATAAAATATACATAAAAAGGAAATGATAATGTTTAATGTATTTAAAAAAGAAATCCCGTTTGCTGGTCAAACTCTGACCATTGAAACAGGTAAAGTTGCCCGTCAGGCAGATTCATGTGTGATTGTCACACTGGGTGAAACAAAAGTACTTTGTGCTGTGACGGCTGCTAAATCAGTGAAAGAAGGCCAAGACTTCTTCCCGCTTACAGTTCACTATCAAGAAAAAGCTTACGCAGCTGGTAAAATCCCAGGGGGCTTCTTCAAACGTGAAGCACGCCCATCTGAAAAAGAAACTCTGACAGCTCGTCTGATCGACCGTCCTATTCGTCCATTGTTCCCTGAAGGCTTCTTAAACGAAGTTCTTGTGATGTGTACTGTGATTGCTCACGACATGGAAAACGATCCTGATGTTGTTGCGATGATTGGTGTATCTGCTGCTTTAACAATGTCTGGTATTCCTTTCATGGGCCCTCTTGGCGCGGCGCGCGTTGGATACAAAGACGGGGAGTATATTTTGAACCCAACATTACAACAGATGGAAGATTCTGATCTTGATCTTGTTGCGGCAGGAACAAAAGAAGGTGTTCTTATGGTTGAATCAGAGGCGTCTGAGCTTTCTGAAGAAATCATGTTAGGCGCTGTAATGCATGCTTGGGAAGGGTTCCAACCTGTTATCGACGGCATTATTGAAATGGCTGAGATGGCTGCGAAAGAGCCTTGGGACCTTCCTGAAAAAGATCCTAAAATTACTAAGCTATTTGATGATCTTAAAGCGAAATACGAAGATAACGTTCGTAAAGCTTACGAAATCACTAAGAAAGAAGATCGCTATGCCGCAAAAGATGAAATCAAGGCAGATGCGGTCGAAAACTTTGTGAATGATGATAAAGGCATCACAAAAGAAATGGTTGCCGCAGAATTTAAACATCTGGAAGCAGAAGTTGTTCGTGGCAATATCCTAAAAACAGGAAGCCGTATTGATGGTCGTGATACAAAAACTGTTCGTGAAATCGTTGCAGAAGTGGGAATTTTACCACGCGCTCACGGATCGGCTCTCTTCACACGTGGTGAAACGCAAGCCCTTGTTGTGACAACGTTAGGCACAGGCCAAGATGAACAAATCATGGATGCGCTTGAAGGGGAATATCGTCAACGTTTCATGCTCCACTATAACTTCCCACCTTATTCTGTTGGTGAAGCTGGCCGTGTGGGCCCTCCTGGACGCCGCGAAATTGGTCACGGTAAATTGGCGTGGCGCGCGGTGAACCCTCTCCTGCCTGTTGCAGAGGATTTCCCATACACAATTCGAAACGTCTCTGAGATTACTGAATCAAATGGCTCATCTTCAATGGCGTCTGTTTGTGGTAGCTCATTAGCGATGATGGATGCTGGTGTTCCTTTAAAACGCCCTGTTGCTGGTATTGCTATGGGTCTGATTAAGGAAGGCGATGATTATGCGGTTCTTTCAGATATCTTAGGTGATGAAGATCATCTTGGTGACATGGACTTTAAAGTGGCCGGTACAGAGGATGGTATTACGTCCCTTCAGATGGATATTAAGATCACATCGATCACAAAAGAGATCATGGAAATCGCATTAGACCAAGCCAAAGATGGACGTATCCATATCCTAGGTGAAATGGCCAAAGCCATTACAGAAGCTGGTCAAATGTCTGACTATGCACCACAAATTCACTCAATGCAGATTAACCCTGACAAAATCCGTGAAGTGATTGGTACAGGCGGAAAAGTCATTCGTGAAATCACAGAAACTACAGGCGCAAAAATTGATATTGATGATGATGGAAACATCAAAGTTTCTGCAATGAATGCAGATTCAATCGACGCTGCCGTAAAATGGATCAAGGGCATCACAGATGAGCCAGAAGTCGGCAAAGTATACGATGGTAAAGTTGTAAAAACTGTTGATTTCGGTGCTTTTGTGAACTTCATGGGGTCAAAAGACGGTCTTGTTCACATCTCTGAGCTTGCTGATGAGCGTGTAGCCCAAACAACTGATATTGTGAATGAAGGCGATGAAGTCAAAGTCATTTGTATCGGCATGGATGATCGCGGCAAAGTGAAACTCTCTATGAAGCGTGTTGATCAGGAAACTGGTGAAGAACGTGAGCCTGCAAAACGCGAAAAGAAAAAGCGTGATAATAAAGGCGAAGAAGAAGCGGCATAGATTGTCTTAAAAAGATAAATAACAAAGAACCCGCTTTTACAGCGGGTTTTTTTATGGCTTATTATAGAAATGGTAAAACCTTCCCCTAACATGATTGGTGTTCTTCTTGCGGCAACAGGATTCCTGTTTTACGCGATTGGTGATATCGGTTTTAAAAATGCCGTGATGCAGTTGACCGTCTATCAAGTTGCTTTTTATGCTCAAGCCATCGGCTTAATATTTTTAGTCGCCTATTCTGTCTTTTCAAAGAAGAGCCTTAAAACTAAAAAAGTAAAATTGCATGTCATGCGTGCAATATTTATTGCCGTTCCATACTTTATTGCTATCTATGCCTTTCAACATAAATCACTTGCAGAGGCCTATATCTTTTTCTCACTCGCTCCATTCTTTACAGGAATTTTTGCAAGTATTTTATTGAAAGAGCATTTTACCAAACATCAGTTTTTTGCAGTGCTTACGGGATTTATCGGGGTTACAATTATTTTAAGGCCTGGCTTTGTTGAGATTGACTGGATTGCGGTTGCAATCATTATCGCCTCAATCAGCTACGCCTATATTAGTGTTGTCACACGGCGCGATGGTGAAGGAGAGAGCGAGCTTGTACTCTCATTCTATGTCACACTTGGGATTTTCTTGCTCTCAATTATCCCTTTTTTATTTGATCCTGTTATTCCGCCATCTAATTTATATCTTTCTCTTGTTGTAGCAGGATCATTCGAAGCAGTCGCAACCGGTTTAGTCTCTCTGGCCTATTTAAAAACCAGAGCTGTTACGATTCAAAAGTTAGGTTATACCGGCTTAGTCTGGGCGTATTTCTTAGGATGGATTTTCTTTGATGACTATTTGATTGATGGATGGACATTAACGGGCGCGGTTATCATCGTTAGCAGTGGCCTATACATGATTTATAGAGAGCATCGCTTTTCTCAAAGACAGCAAGAAAAAGAGGCGTTAGAAACCTAAATTTTACCGCGATATTGAAGAGATTTTTTATTGAGGGCTTCTGCATTGAGTTCACCAGCCATTAATTGATGACCAACAGCGATACATTTTTCTAGCTCATTTTCGTTGATATTATGAATGGCAGGCTTTTGCCAAACCCTATCCCATTTGTCTCCTGCAACATGATCATAAATAATACGCGCAATACAATGATCCTCATAAACTAGCCAATTATGATCTTTAGCAAATTGGGGCAGATCTTGTTGATAGAGCGTTTTCCATCGCTCTTTTAGATCACTCATTCTTCATCAAACCAAATGTGACAATTATAATCCCAGCAAATTTCTTCACCCTCTTGAATATCTCGTGTAGCCTTCACTGTAATTGTCATCTCTTCTTCATCATTTTCCATCTCAATATTAGGATTTTTGGAATGGTTATACATCATGATGTAGCCGAGCGGCATGCAATGCTCCTCACCCTCCTCTTCAGGGTTCCAATCAAGCAAGTATCCATCTGGCGGACTTCCATCATCGGGAACAGCGCTTGCAGGAACAATAATGACAGGGCCTTGCTCGATAATCGTACCTTGTGGAATATCTTCCATTGCAAAAACGCCGCGTCCGCGCTCACTACTAGTATCGCCCCATCGTATTTTCGCGCCTAAGATTCCGTATGTCTTGGTCATTTTCGCTATATTTCCTTTATCGCTTATGCTAACAACTCGCTGATGAGTTTAAAGTTACCAAATGTTATAGGCCATCGCGGCGCTGCGTCTTATGCCCCAGAGAATACACTCGAGGGTATTCATACAGCTGCCGATATGGGTGTAAAGTGGGTTGAGCTTGATGTCAAATTGACCAAAGACGATGTCCCCATTCTTTTTCACGATGATGAATTGGATCGCACAACAAATGGTTCTGGCAAAGTTGCTGAAACAAAATATGAAGACATACAACAGCTTGAAACCGGAAGCTGGTTTGGCGAGAGCTTTACAGGGATCAAAGTCCCCACATTAGAAGAAGCCATTGAGGTTCTCATAGACAGAGATTTGGGCTTAAATCTTGAAATCAAACCCTGTGCAGGTCGTGAGACAGAAACCGCGGAAGCCGCCCTTGATATTTTAAGCCAATATTGGGATGAACGAAGCAATCTTCTCATCTCTTCATTTCAACATGGATGTCTTGAGGTCTCACTTGATATTGCACAAGATTGGGCGCGCGGTCTTTTGATCGGCGGCGAAGAAATCCCTGAGCATTTTTTAGATATTGCAGATCACCTCGATGTAAAAACTGTGAATGTTTCAACCTCTCTCGCCAATCATGAGATTGTCTTAGAGATTATTGAGAAAGAGCTCACTCCGCTTATTTACACAGTGAATGATCCAATCCAAGCGCGGGAATATCAATCAATGGGTGTAAAAACTCTTTTTTCTGATGAACCAGACATACTCCTCGAGCATATGCTGTCAGTGCACTAAGCACGATTAGTTTATTTGTAAATCAATGAGGGTTGTGATGATTACTGCAGATTTAACGGCAGCGGACGAGCGCGCCGTAAGAAAGAGCTTAGAAAGCCATTCCGAAACAGAGCTAAAAGATGTTCAAGCTTTTCTTAGAAAAGAGTTGGAAGAAATACGTTTTTATAGGGAATTTGTGAAAGATATTGAAGGCCGCGATCATCCTCAATATACGAGAGAGAAACGCATGGTGTTCGCGCTAGGAATAGCAGAAGAATTTTTAGGTGCCATACAAAAGCATGAACAAGTAGGCAAAGCAGCCTCAAACCGAAATGCTCCAATAGTTGATGGAGCGCGCGTTTTATCAATGTAACATGCTGATTTTATTAAATATTTTTCTAAAAATCTCAAAATACGCTTTTCATGATATAATGGTATGAATCTACTCGCCGAGTAAGATTATTAATTTCTACAACAGGAGGTTTTTCATGCCAATTACAGCGTACTGCGTAAAAACGAAGAAAAAAAATGTTGAGATGCAAAATCCCGTCATTACTCAAACGAAAAAAGGCGGATACATGGCCAAAGGCACGTGCCCTGAAACAGGAACAGTGATGTGCGCCATCATGTCAAAAGACAAAGCTCTAGCGGCTATCGAAAGCGGCGAAGCGTCCAAAGGCTTTTAATATTTAAATTGGACTTAGCGCTTTATTTCTAGGAGTGTCATCTAGCGCAAAGAAATCACCACAAATAGAATCAAGAGCTTCAATAGCTTTTGATCCAAATACTTCTACGCCTAATGATAGCTCTACTAGAACTTCCATGTCCTCTTTTAAAAAAGGATATGGCAGAGATTGCCATTCATCGTCAGTCAAAAGGTAGGCACAATGATTGAGTTTAGCATGAGCTCTTTCTGGAACGTCTCTCCCTGGCGGAAAAACAAATCCAACCTCGTTCATCAATCGAGTTAATCTAGGAACAATTGGGTCAATGCGCTTGATGACAAGCACAGCTTCTTCAAAATCTATTGGTTGAATCATACTCATTTCACACACACTCTCTCTTTTTTATTAAGTTCTAACAGGTCCTTTTCCAAATGCTCCTGATACAACTCTTGAGGATGAAGATGTTTCTACACTCTGTCTCCACACATTAAAAGGAATTTCATTTGTATAATCTTGAAATCCTCCAATAAAAGGAGCCATATCAACGAGCTTCATTGGATCAGCCAAAAGCTCGGGATCATTGATAAGCGCTTCTATTTGATCAAGCATTGCTTGCGTCCATCCCAATTCTTCTTGTCTGGATAAAAGTCTTTGATGTGCAACTCTAAGAGAATGGGGACTAAAAGTTTCATAATCACGGTTATCGATAAGATAACGATGTGGGTTATCTTGCCTAATTGCGTGTGTTAGAAGCTCGGCAATTGACCTCGGTTTTGTTATGCCTTCGCTTGGCCCTATAAAGCCTTTTCCTATTTGCACAATAGTTTCAACCATAATGATCTTCTACAAATTATTAATAATTATGTCAATATATTATACACGAGAGTAGCAGCTTTTAATTTTATAATCTTTGTATGGACCACTCACATCATGGGTAATAACAAAGCTTACATCAGAATGGAACTGATAACGTGAATGATATGTATCGGGTTTACAAAAATGGTCTGCCTCTGCCGTGCCTGATTGATCAAAATTTAGGGTATGAAATAGTTTACCCTTATCTGGACCATCGTCGAAATAAACGCTAATCCCCTCATCCTTTAGCGAGAAAATATAACGTTTCGATACATCATTTAATGTATCACCACTGTCTAATGAAAGCTGTCCTGTCTCACTATAAGCAAGACTTGTATCATCAATTTTTGAAAAGACCGCCTCGCCTGAAAAATGACCATGCGGTGTAATCTGACGATCTAAATTCCATCGCCCTTCTAAGCTTTGAAAAATTTTGGAATTACCCAAACTCTTTTAACTTCTCAGGCATGGGCATGCCGACAGCGTTAAATCCGCAATCGACATAGTGAATTTCACCTGTGACTGCCCCAGATAAATCAGATAAAAGGTAGAGCCCCGCTCCGCCAATTTCTTCTAATTCAACGCTGCGTTGAAGCGGCGCAGTGGCGATATTATATTTGAATGTAGTGCGCGCGCCGCCAATCGCTGATCCGGCAAGTGTTCTCATCGGGCCTGCACTAATTGCATTCACGCGGATATTATCGGGACCTAAATCACGCGCCATATATTTCACACTTGTTTCAAGGGCGGCCTTTGCCACGCCCATGACGTTGTAATTCGGCATCGCTTTTTCCGCTCCATAATATGAAAGCGTTACAGCACTGCCCCCCTCTTTCATCATGTCGGCCGCGCGGCGCATAACCGATGTGAAAGAGAAACAAGATATATGCATAGAATGAAGAAAGTTTCCGAGGCTCGTATCGACATAACGGCCCTTTAATTCTTCTTTATCTGAAAAAGCAACAGCATGAATGATAAAATCAAGACTATCCCATTCTTGTTTAAGCGCGGCAAAGGCGTTATCTAAATCCTCTTCTTGAGACACATCACAGTCGATCACAATTGATGAACCAACAGACTCTGCTAACGGTTTAACACGCTTTCCAAAAGCTTCTCCCTGATAGGTGAAGGCTAATTCCGCGCCATGATCGGCTAAAGTTTTTGCCATGCCCCATGCGATGGATTTGTCATTGGCGACGCCCATCACAAGACCGCGTTTACCTTTCATAAGATCAGTTTTGACAGCCATGACTTACTCCTCCACCTTGCTCATGACGAGCGTACAATTTGTACCTCCGAAGCCAAAGCTATTAGACATCACCGATTGATGGTTCACCCCATCAACACGCGATTGTGCAATTGGCATATCGGCTGCGCCCTCATCTAGATTTTCGATGTTAATTGAGGGACATACAAAATCATGCTGCATCATTAAGATAGAATAAATGGCTTCTTGAACGCCTGTTGCACCCAAAGAATGCCCTGTCATAGATTTTGTTGCGCTAATGTGCGGAATATCTTGATCTAAGGGATTAAAAACTTCTTTGATTGCATTAATTTCAGTAATGTCTCCTGCCGGCGTACTCGTGCCATGCGTATTAATGTAAGTGACAGGTTTCGTCACGGTCGAAAGCGCTTGTTTCATACTGCGCATGCCGCCTTCACCGCTTGGTGCAACCATATCGGCCCCATCAGATGTTGCGCCATAACCAGTGACTTCAGCGTAAATTTTTGCGCCGCGCGCTTTCGCATGCTCATAATCTTCTAAAACGACAACGCCGCCGCCTGATCCAATCACAAATCCGTCACGATCTGCATCATAGGCTCTCGCCGCTTTTTCCGGAGTATCGTTATATTTTGAACTCATTGCGCCCATGGCATCGAACAGAACGGACAGCGCCCAATCTAATTCTTCACCGCCGCCAGCAAACATCACATCTTGTTTCCCCATGGCGATTGTTTCTGCCGCATTCCCGATACAATGCGCTGAGGTTGAGCAGGCACTTGTGATTGAATAATTCACGCCTTTAATTTTAAAATTAGTTGAGATATTGGCAGAATTTGTTGAGCTCATACATTTAGGAACAGCAAATGGCCCTACACGCTTTGGCCCTTTTTCGCGGGCAATATCAGCAGCCAAAATCTGGGCCGATGTTGATGGGCCGCCAGAGCCCATAATAATCCCTGTGCGCTCATTTGAAACTTCATTTTCACCCAGGCCTGAATCAGCGATGGCTTGTTCCATAGCTAAATGGTTATACGCTGCACCCGGACCCATAAAGCGAAGCATTCTTTTATCAATATGATCTTCTAAAGTCAGATCAATTTTTCCTGAGATTTGGGAGCGAAAGCCCATTTCCTTCATGGTGTCATCAGCTGTAATTCCTGACGTTCCATTTTTGAGAGACTCTAAAACACTGGCAATGTCATTTCCGATACATGAGACAATTCCCATGCCTGTAATCACAACACGCCGACCATTTTCAATATTGAGTAAATTTGTCATGAAGAGGTTTTAGCGGATTCAAGCTATCACCTCAAATATTATTAAATTGTCATAATTGAATCGAAATTAAACCCTGCCCCAGAGTTTTGACTTGGCATTGGTGTCAGATTTTCTTCGAGATCAATATCAGATATTTCAGGTGCTGAGCCAAAGCTTGTTTGTACCAAAGCTTCTTCCGCTGACAGTACGAGCCCTGATACCCCATATGTATCGGCTAACTCTCCTATTTGCACGCCATGCAATTCTCGGTCTGGCTGAATGTTCCCCTCCAGAGGACCATTAGGCGTATCATAAATAGCTCTGTAATTATTTTCGAACACGGTTCCATTTTCCATGGCTGTCCCTGACCCATTTTGATCAGGAATTGCCCCACCATTTTGCTGCATAAATTGAGCAAAATTTTGTTCTGAATCTAATGTCCACACATCAATACTAACAGGACCACCTGATGTCAGAATTTCTACTTGGCCGCCATATGTTAGCATTCCTTCGTCCATTGCAGCTTGATCAGCTGCAGATAATTCAATCAAACCTGCCTGTATTTCTGTTCTGATAAAACCAACATCGTCACCAACTGATGCATAATCGCTTATACCGAGTTGTTCTTCAGCAAAACGATCTAAACTTCTGTAGTTGAGGTGAGTGTCTTTTGAGATATTGCCAATTGCACCCTCTCTCACTTGTGCAATCATGATCATATTAGGATCGTAATCTACTAATCCGCGCTCATCGTATGTGGTCATATCTATTTCGTCCTTTAAAAAAAGAATAAAGAGTGTCTGTTAAGTAAGAGCTAAAATTAGATAAAATTTTATGTAATTTATAAAAATCAAATAATTACCATAAAAATTACTTGCCATATAAATCCTTTATGTCTATGAATTCATTATGTCTATTTATGAGCAAGCTTTAAAAGTTGGAACAGTCTTACGGGCAAGAGATACTTGGAAAGTGACGCGTCTTGGCCCTGAAGGCTTCTTAAATAAAGGCGATTTTCGTGGAACAATTGCTTTGATTGAAGCCTATGATGGCACGCCTTTTCTAAAACCCACTGAAGACCAAGCACGGTATAGCGATGACAATGAACGTGCTGATTTCTTTGAAAGACTTAAACATAAACGAATATTTTTTGCCGTAGGAACGCCTTTTATCATCACTCACACAACTGGAAACGGTGTTGATGGAAGTGTTAGCGATATTCCAAGAATGTATTACCATCCTGTCGGAAAAAGTGGTGATTATGTTGCTTGTACTTTCCAAGCTAGCCTTTGTGATGAAAAAGGAAACATTCAACAAACAAGAGGTTTGGGGGCAACTGAGAAGGTAAGAATAATGTTCTATGAAAAAACACAAGACACGCCTCACGGACTATCTACACAAGACATTGCTACAAATATTGCCCCGCGCAGATTAGTCAGAACATTTGGATAGTAGTCTAGGCTTTGGTGAGCAAGACAAGAGAAGCTATGCCTAAGGCCAAACCAAGAATTTTTGTTATTGTGACGCCCTCTTGAAAGAATAAAAATCCGATGGAGGCTGTCTTGTGTTTTTTCATAGAACATTATTCTTACCTTCTCAGTTGCCCCCAAACCTCTTGTTTGTTGAATGTTTCCTTTTTCATCACAAAGGCTAGCTTGGAAAGTACAAGCAAC
>JBCCKS010000017.1:0-45116 GCA_039027295.1 Pseudomonadota bacterium | reverse complement strand
GGAGTTAAGACATTTACGATATTTTGTAGCTGTTGCAGAAGAGATGAATATTCATCGCGCAGCAAAACGATTAAACATTTCCCAACCACCTTTAAGTGTAACTATTCAGCAATTAGAAGAAGAGCTTGGCGTAGATTTATTCTTACGAGAAGGGCGCGCCATTCAAATTACACGAGCTGGTGAGGAATTCTTAATAGAAGCGCGTAAAATTTTAAGCCGGGTAGAAAAAACATCGTCTTATGTGCGCAATATTCATGAAGGTAAAGCAGGGACAATAAAAATTGGTTTTATTAGCTCCTCGATTACGGGAATTTTACAAACACTTGTTTTGGCGCATAGGAATAAATATCCCAACGTGAAAATTGAAATGGAGCAATCAATTTCTAATCGTATTAGTGATGGTTTGTTGGAAAATGAATTTGATATTGGTATTGAACGTATTCCTGTGACATTACCTGCGGGTCTTATTGCGCATGATATGCCTCCAGAATCGTGGAGCGTTGCAATCAATCAAAATCATCCTTTTGCAAAGCGTAAGCAAGTTCGAATTAGTGACTTGAAAGATCAGGATTTGATCTTTTATCCAAGATGGAATGGACCAGATGGTTACGATGATGTCATGAGTATGTTTCGTGAATATGGCGTTGAACCCAATATTGTTCAAGAAGCCCCTGAGCAAATGACAATCGCAGGATTAGTAGCAAGTGGCATCGGCATTGGGGTTGTGCCAGAATGTATGGCAAAGATTAAAGTTGCTAATGTTACGCATCGTAAGCTGCAATGCACAAAGGGACGAACAGGATTTACGCTGATTACGCGTGAGAACAAAGACCTATTGGTTAATCAATTCATCAATTTGGCGATGAAAACAAAAATAGACTAGGCTTCTAAAAGCTGATCAATATCGCCAAGCGCATTCATACTTGCACACACAAGCGATCCACCAAATCCACATCCTCCATCAAGGGAAGCTGAAACACCGTTTAGGTAAACACCGCTATGGCTTGAATCAAACCCACGAATAATTTTTTCAAAAGGATCATAGCGTTTGTGAAGATCGCGAAAATCTATATCAGTATCCCAGAAACTTGTCTGCTGATCTTCTAAGCTTTTGTTCGTATCAACACCGGCATTTACAAAAAGGATAGGGTAGCGCTGATTTTGTAAGGTTGTGTAGGCTGCACGCCTTTGAGCCATCATAAAACATTCATGGCCTTTATTTTGTTTTAATCGACCGCGAATATCATTGACCCATTTCACCATAGAATGGACGCCTTCTTTTGCGGCTATAATTCCATCGTGCGGATTAATGCCATAGCTTTCTAAGGTCTTAGACATTCCTGCTCCATACAGCGCAAGTAAGCAGTCAACAGGAAAAAGCTCAAATTGAACCTGCATCAATGTATGCCAATTGGCTTCCTGTTTGCCTTTTAGGTATACGATATCATCCGGCTTCATTCCTGATTGAGCGAGGAGTAGGCGGCGGAAGAGAAGAATTTCTTCGATGGTTTCGCGTGATTGCTCCCCATGGCCTGTATAATTACCAAGATAGACAAGGCGATCACCTGGTCTAAACCGTTCAAAAACCGCATCATGAATGGACATCAGCTTTTCTAATTCACCATGGACCGAAGAAATCGCCCATACCGTATTGGGCGTACCTAATTCAGAAAATATATTATTTGGCGGACTATACACGGGCTTTGTATGTCTTTTGTTAGGTTCCATTTTAAGGAGGCCATAATGGGTTTACCCATCTGAGGCCAGAGAAAAAGAGAAGCAAATAAGAAGAAATCTTATTTATCAAATAATTATGGGTGTATTCGGGAAAATAGGGAAGGGTTTTTTTTAATAAAAAAGCGGGTTATAAACCCGCTCTTTCAACTTTTCATTTTTTGTAAGGCTTAAGCCGCTTTTCTCACATCATTAGCTGGCATGCTTTTCGCAGCATTCTCAATGCCCATAATTTTTTCTAAGCGCTTTGTTGCTTTATCTTCAGATGTCTTCTCAACAGCAGCCACTTCACGTGCAAGACGCTCTAAAGCTGATTGGAAAATCTGACGCTCTGAATATGATTGCTCGTCATCATTGCTACGCTTTAGGTCACGAAGAACTTCAGCAATCGCAATAGGATCGCCAGAATTAATTTTTAATTCATATTCTTGTGCGCGGCGGCTCCACATTGTGCGGCGTACGCGGGCTTTACCCTTTAATGTCTTTAATGCGTCTTTTAGACGTGATGTTGTACATAAACGACGAAGACCAGCATCTTTTGCCTTCATTGTTGGAATTTTAAGGCGCATACGGTCTTTTTCAAAGCTTATGGCATATAGTTTTACTTCCATCCCTGAAATAGTTTGTGTTTCTACGCCTTCTATCATGCCCACACCATGAGCAGGATAAACCACGTAGTCACCTTTTGCGAAATTATCATTATCAGCCATAAATTATGTACCTTTCATATTTGAAATTGTTCAACTTTTTGCCCTCAAAGAAGCAAAATACCCATCACGAAACTCTCTTTACAAAATTTCGTTTATTTTCAAATGGAAACGATTGGATAAAATTAACATACTCTTTTGCGGACTGGTCGTCAGTTCTAGACTGGAAATTCCGCCTGAAATACCGCTCATCGTTAAGCCATGAAAAGACTATAGTTAAAAAAGTGTTAAAATGCAAGAAATTTCCTTAATAAGAGGAAAATTAACTTAAATGGCTTTATGAGAAGTCTTCTTTAAAGTATTGTTCTGCTTTGTTTTTTTGATCTTTATATTTATCGGCATCCGGCAGGGGATCTTTTTTCTCCGTGATAACAGGCCATTTTTCAGAATATTTTCTGTTAAATTCTAGCCATTTCTCGGCCTCCGGGTCTGTATCAGGGAGAATCGCTTCAACAGGACATTCTGGCTCGCACACGCCGCAATCAATACACTCATCCGGGTGAATCACTAATGTGGTCTCCCCCTCGTAAAAGCAGTCGACAGGGCATACCTCCACACACTCGGTGTATTTGCACATAATACATACATCTGTGACAACAAAAGTCATTCTAGGCTTTCCATTTCCATTTATACGGCGTCATTTGTCGCTCATGTATAATTTATACATTTCGCTCCTCATTCCTAGTCTAAATGAAAAGCAAAACCCTATAACTTAAGCGAAGGCTTTAAAGGATAATTGTCCGTCTTTCAACTTTGCCATAGCGCCAATAGGAAAAGTCTTATTTTGTTCCTTATGGCCAAACGGGGCATTCATAATCACGGGGTAATCATAATCTTGGACATGTTCAGCGATGAGATCTTTTAGATCAAAGCCAAAAGGGTTGTTTTCACTTTCTTGCATATCGCTAAAATCACCTAAGATCAGGGCTGATAGATTTTTCAGCGCGCCACTATTTTTAAGATGCCCCAGCATTCTGTCATAACGGCTTAAATGATCGCCGGCATCCTCTAACATTAAAATTGCGCCATTCAAATCAGGCATGTAAGGAGTCCCGATCAGGGTTTGAAAAACACTTAGATTGCCGCCGTAAATTTTACCTTTTGCTTCTCCTTCTCGGATAGCTTTACAACCCGATAAATCCATACTGGTTTGCTCGCCTGATAAAACATCAATCATATAGGAATAATCTTGATGAGTAGGCAGCTCACGAAAAACAGGGCTATGAAATGTGATAAGGTTTGTTTTGGCCGTAATAGCATTCAACATGAATGTAAAATCACTATAGCCGCAAATAATTTTAGGATTATTCTTGATCAAATCAAAATCAAGCTGATCAGCCATTGTGAAAGAGCGATTGCCTCCACGGCTTGCTATGATCATTTGAACATCTTTATCCGAAATTAAATCATGAAACGCATTTATTTTCTGCTCTGGCGTGCCGGCGGACTGGTTGAGTTTTTCAAAAGTTTGTTCATGAACAATCACTTCAAACCCTTGATCTCTGACGAATTTTTCAGCGGCTGCTATATCTTCCTTCTGCACATGGCATGAAGGTGAAAAAACACCGATACAATTACCCCTTATAAGATATGGCTTTTTTAAATTCTTTTTCACAAAGAAATTATATCAACTCATAATTTACAAGCTAGAAATAATTAGAGATTAAAAGATATTTCACCTAAGGCGGCGTGGCTTGCTATAGCGACGCCAGCGTAAGCTGCGCCCTCTAGATTTCCACCACCTTGTCTTAAAGCTCTAGCTTCTTCAATTTTTGCCTCAGATTCCTCTCTTACTTTACGAATATCTGATTTTTTATCGCTTCCTATAAACTGTCCAATTTCTTGATCGGAACGCTCAGATATATTTCTCATAAACTGAATGCCACCTGTTTTTAGGCCTAAAGCAATTGTAGATCCGTAAAATGATGTTACAGCTCCAAAAGCTCCGGCCAAAGCAGTTGTAACTGGGTTTGAAATATACTCAAAGAAGGGCTTTATATCTGCGATATTAAAGCCAAGTGCTTTTGCAGTGAACCCTGCGGCAAGTAAGCCTCCAGCAATGGTTGCAGGAACAACTGTTACAGGGGCATATTTTTCAAAAAGGTTGCCTCCTTTTTCATCAAGCTTGCTGATAAAATTTGGTCCTACTTCAATACTATTATCGTAGAATTCCTGCTTAGCGTTAGCTGCACTTACGTCTGACATTTTCACCTCATCTATTAATTTTAAAAACAAATCACCTACAGAAAAAATTATTTAAAATTTCTTCTCTAATTGCTTTATTTTGCAAATTTTAATTAAGAGGTTTTGATATTTAAGATGCTATACGAATATTTGCATTATGTCAAATAAAATCGTAAGTTTTAAGCTGCTTTTTTAATCGATTGATACGCATCCATGGCGCGGTTACGGGCATCTGAATGCATCATCATTGGTTTTGGATAATCTTTCCCAAGAGTCACGCCAGCCATTTCTAAAATACCTTGCGGGGCTTCCCAGGGGCTATGAATATGCTCACTAGGCACATCTTTTAATTCGGGCACATATTGACGGATAAATTCCCCGTCCTCATCAAACTTCTTGCTTTGTAAAATCGGATTGAAAATCCTGAAATAGGGGGCTGCATCAGCTCCGCATCCGGCAATCCATTGCCAGCTTGCCGTGTTGCTTGCTGGGTCTCCATCAACAAGGCAATCCCAAAACCATTCTTCGCCTTTATGCCAGTGGGTCAGCATGTTTTTAACTAAAAATGAGCCAACAATCATGCGTAAACGGTTATGCATATATCCTGTTTCATAAAGCTGGCGCATCCCAGCATCGACTATGGGGTAGCCAGTCCTACCATATTTCCAATCTTCTAATTGTTGATTATCTTCTTCACTCCAGGGGAAGTCATTGAACTTTTCTTGCATGTTGTCCCATTTTAAACGTGGGAAGTGATAAAGTAGATTGTAGGAAAATTCACGCCATCCTAATTCACTTAGGAAATGGTCACGATCTTTTTCCCATCCTTCCGCTGTGCCGCGTTCTTTAGCGGCATACCACACAGTATTCGGTGAAATTTCTCCCCATTTCAGGTAAGGCGATAGGCGTGAGATATTATTCCAAGACGGGTGATTACGACCTTCTTTATAGCCTTTCAGCTCACCATCTAAAAATGTATCGAGACGCTCTTTCGCTCCATCTTCTCCGATTCCCCAATGGCTCATCATGTCTTCTGGCCAGTGACCTTCTTTGGGATCGGGAAGCAAATCTAAATCTTCAATTTTGCATCCTAAATTATCAGTATTGCTTAGGGTAAGGTTTGAGGGTTTTGCTAGAGGTTGCCGGGGAGGCTCTGCATTCAAACAACCTTTTCTATAGAACGGTGTGAATACTTTGTAAAAATCACCAGATTGATTGGTAATTGTCCATGGCTCCCATAACAGCGTACCGTTGAAACTTTCAACGCGAACGCCTTTCTCATCCAAATCAGATTTGATTTTTTTATCGCGCTCGATGGCCCAAGCTTCATAGCAGCGATTCCAAAAGACGGCTTCTGCCCCTGTTTTCTCAACTAATTCGCTTATGATCTTATGAGCATCCCCTTTTTCGAAAACTAAATTATTGGAAAGGCTCTTATCAAGAGATTGTAGAGAATGATGAAGCCATACTCTATGCGCGGCACCAATTTTATGCTCACCGGCATTGTCATCATCTAAAATAAATAAAGGAACGATCTGATATCCTCCTTCATGGGCGGCATGAAGGGCAGGGTGATCTGAAAGTCTAAGGTCGTTACGAAACCAAACGATTGCTGTTTTATTACTCATTTTAATAAAACAATTAATCTATGAAAAAGTTCTTTATTCTTACGAATTTTTAGCTAGTTTTTTGAATTTCTTCAATCAGGCTTTCTAGAATTTCATCAGCTTTTAGATTGTTCACCTGACAAGTTCCCGCAGCCGCGTGACCGCCACCACCATGTTTTAACATCAGGCTGCCGATATCTGTTTGGCTCGTTTTATTTAAAATCGATTTTCCTACTGCAAAAACGGTATTTTGCTTATTTTTTCCCCAAATTGCATGTATGGACGCTGAACATTGCGGGAAAAGGGCATAAATCATAAAACGGTTACCAGCAAAAATTGTCTCTTCATTACGAAGGTCTAAAACAACAACATTTCCATGAACTATAGAGCATCTTTCAATTTGTTCTCTAAATTGCTGTTGGTGCTCGCGGAATAATTCTACACGCTCATAAACATCGGGAAGTTCCAGAATTTGGTCAATATCTTGGCTGTCTTTGCAGATATCAATCAACTTCATCATCAAATCATAGTTTGAAATATTGAAATTTCTGAACCGCCCCAGACCTGTGCGCGAATCCATAATGAAGCTTAATAATTCCCATCCATGAGGATCAATAATATCTTGTCGAGTGAACCCAGCTGAATCTGCTTTATCAACTGCTTCCATCAGATCATCTGAAATATTTGGAAATTTGTCTTTTCCACCAAAATAATCATAAACAACACGTGCAGCAGATTTTGCATCAGGATCAATCACGTGATTGTCATTGCTGTCGCTAATACGTTCCATTTCACTGGCATGGTGATCAAAAGCTAAATAAACCCCATCTACATAAGGAAGGTTTGTTGTGATATCAAGGTCATTGACCTCTACAATTCCATCTTGCATGTCTTTTGGATGAACGAATTTAATTTCATCGATTAAATCCATATCTTTTAAAAGCACTGCAGAAACAAGACCATCCATGTCAGACCTTGTAATCAATCTGTATTTTTTATCGCTTTTGGGAATTATTTTTTGTGGTTGTGACATCAATTATTTCCTCTAGTCATTGATACTCAAATTAAAAGAATAAGCGTAAGACGTTAAAATTTAGTTATTAGCCGCGAGCTCTTCTTTTTCTTCAGATTTTTTAGAAGATTTCTTCTTCTTTTTATCAGCATGGACAAAAGTTGGCTTTTTCTTGCCATTCACTACATCTGCATCGACAACAACTTTTTCAACGTTTTCTTTATCTGGTAGGTCGTACATTGTGTCCAGAAGCATACCTTCCATAATTGAGCGAAGACCACGCGCACCTGTTTTTCTTTCAATGGCTTGTTTTGCAATCGCGATCAATGCGTCATCTGTGAATTCAAGCTCCGCATCTTCCATATCGAATAATGTTTTAAACTGCTTCACGAGTGCATTTTTTGGCTCTGTCAGGATTGTGACCAAGGCATCTTCATCAAGGTTTTCGAGCGTAGCAATTAACGGAAGACGACCAATAAATTCTGGAATAAGTCCGTATTTAAGCAAGTCTTCAGGCTCTAATTTCTTTAACAGCTCACCCGTATCGGCTTCTTCTGGGGCTTTAACATCAGCGCCAAATCCTAATGTTTGACCACGACCTTTTTCAGATAGAATTTTTTCAATCCCTGCGAACGCACCGCCACAAATAAATAGGATGTTTGATGTATCAACTTGCAAGAATTCTTGCTGCGGGTGTTTTCTTCCGCCCTGTGGGGGTACAGAAGCAACCGTGCCTTCCATTAATTTCAAAAGGGCTTGCTGAACACCTTCACCGGATACGTCTCTAGTGATTGATGGATTGTCTGACTTACGGCTGATCTTATCGATTTCATCAATGTAAACGATACCGCGTTGGGCACGCTCTACATTGTAATCTGATGCTTGTAAAAGTTTGAGAACAATATTCTCAACATCTTCACCGACATAACCGGCTTCGGTGAGTGTTGTTGCATCTGCCATTGTAAACGGAACATCAATAATACGCGCTAATGTTTGCGCTAAAAGCGTTTTACCGCAACCTGTTGGTCCCACAATTAAGATATTTGATTTGGCAATTTCAACTTCACCACCGCTTTCGCCATGTTCAAGACGCTTATAGTGATTGTGAACCGCAACGGAAAGTACACGCTTGGCAGATTCTTGACCAATCACATAATCATCTAAGAAAGCTTTGATCTGGCTTGGGGAAGGGACGCCTTCGTCTGGTGAGCGAACCAGCTGCGATTTATCTTCTTCGCGGATAATATCCATACAAAGCTCAACACATTCATTACAAATGAACACATTTGGCCCTGCAATAAGCTTTCTGACCTCATGCTGGCTTTTTCCGCAGAAAGAGCAGTAAAGGGTATTTTTGCTGTCTGTGTTATCTTCGTCTGATTTGCTCATAAGATTATATAATTCTTTTCGTTCTTTTTAAGGATTTGTTACATCCTGTATATTTACTCTAACCTACTGTGAAACATTATGAAATATGGTTTAAAATGAATCAACATTTCACCGTAGCGTAGGAAATGAGACCCGCGCAAGAGTGATTTTTTATAACTTGCAAACTTGTTACCAGCCTGTTTAGTTTAGTTTATTATTTAAATAATTTTGAAAAATAAATATGATCTAAAATGTATTTAGAATTATTCAATAAAAACAGGGTGATAAAATAGATGTCTCAACCAACATTAGAGGAATTAAAAGAGAATTTCCTGCTCTTTGACGATTGGGAGGAACGCTATAAATATCTTATTGATCTGGGAAAAACACTTTCGCCTATGGATGAGGCCTTAAAAAACGATCAAACTTTTGTGAAAGGATGTACCTCAAGAGTATGGCTTCATCATCAGAAAGATGACCAAAATCACTATCATTTCACAGGCGATAGTGATGCTCATATCGTAAGAGGGCTTATCGCACTTTTATTTTCCGCTTTTGATGGGAAATCCATTGATCAAATCAAAGACATCGATATAGAGGCTGTTTTTGAAGAAATAGGTCTCAATCAACATCTCTCGCCCAACCGCCGTAACGGCTTTTTCGCCATGGTTGAGAGAATAAAATATTTGACATAATATTTTATTATGTCATTCTCCTTAAATTCTAAAGAAAAGGGGATAATATGTCTAAACAACGCGCAGATGTAGAATTAGTGATGAACTACTTCACTGGAGAGCCAGAGTTGAAGATCATACCAATGGACCAACCTGTTCGCTCTCAAGATGGTAAAAACTACTACTGGTTTAGCAATGCAAGTAATGATGGCTCTAAAGGCGCAAAAATAGTTGCAAAAAATGGAATTGTTCAACTCTTTTTATCTGTAGCCCCTGATGATACGGAACAGACAGTTGTTACCTATACTTATGCCACTTTAGGTGAAGTTGCTAATACAGATTCACCAGATGTAAGCGTTGGAATTTATAGACGCCCTGAAACCAAAAGGATTGAAACAACCGTGCCTGCGCTTAAACCTTCTGATTATTCTATTTTCTAAGTTTTATCCCAGCTTTGCGGATCAGCTTTCACCTGCTTACCCGTATTCATATCTTTGACTTCATGATCTTGCCCATCTTCAAAGGGCGGAAACCAGATAAAGGGAATACCTTTTTTCTCGGCGTACGAAAGCTGCTTTTTTAATTTTTGCGGTGCGTGATATTGCTCCACTTTAAAGCCGCGTGATCGTAAGGCGCGCGCTGTTTCCCCAACAATTGCTCGCTGATCTTCATTAGGGAATATAACCAAAACATCAGCTGGTGATTTTGCGCCAACATTTAAAAGGTCAGGGCGTGATTGCCTAATCACATCAAATAAGCGGCTAAACCCAATTGAAATTCCAACACCGGGTAGGTGCTTATTTATAAAGCTGCCCGCTAAATCATCATATCTTCCACCGGAACACACAGACCCAATAAATTCAGGAACATCTAAAAGCTGAGTTTCATAAACAGTGCCTGTGTAATAATCTAGTCCTCGCACGATTGATAAATCGGCCACAACAGCATGTTCGGGCAGGTGGGCGAGGGCATCCATGACAAAGCATAACTCTTCAATACCTTCTTTCATCGTGTCATTCTGCGCTTTAATAGAACGGACGTGATCGCTTGTTCCCTTTGTCTCTGCGAGATAAAGAATAGGGTTTATCTGATCTTTATTCAGGCCGTCATCGGCTAATAATTTTTCAATCTCTTCACGTGATAACTTTTCAATTTTATCAATGATGCGCGTCACAGAAACGCTATCTTCAATGCCTAAATACTCTAATAACCCCAGCAGAATTTTCCGGTTACTAATCCGCATTTGAACGCGGCCAATATTCAAACCCTCCAGAGCTTCATAGGCCATCGCTGGAATTTCCGCATCAAAGGATAGCGGTAAATTATCAACGTTAATCACGTCAATATCACATTGATAAAATTCGCGCATGCGGCCCATTTGCGGGCGCTCACCGCGCCAGACACGCTGAATTTGGTATCGTTTAAACGGGAACACTAACTCGTTAAAATGTTGCGCGGTATATCTCGCAAAGGGGACTGTCTGATCAAAGTGCAGCGCAATACGTGCATCTTTATCATTTTCTTCTTTATGAATGCGCTCAAGCACATAAATCTCTTTATCTACTTCACCTTTGGCAAGAAGAACATCAATCTCTTCTACGCTGGGTGTTTCAATCGAACAAAACCCATAACTCTCAAACGTTTTACGAATATGGTCGAACCATTTTTGCTCAACCAATCTTTCTTCGGGAAGCCATTCAGGAAACCCGCTAATTGATTTTGGTTTATAGATTTTATTCTCTTTGCTCATGAAAAAGAAAAGTAAATTAATTCACTGTGAAAGCAAGGAGATTTTAGTGTCTACCCATGTGTAAGGCCAATAATATGGCGCCTTAAGTCAGCAATAGTTTCAATGCCGTTTGTTCCCTTTTGCACATAAAACGCGGCTCTTTGTGGGCAGTGTGGATCTTCGCCATAAGGATAAGGGAAAGCAATACAGTCAACTTCTTCCGCGCCATATGTTCCGGCTTTTGTTTCGAATATTGAATCGAGGTCAATTTTTGTAGCATCCATAGATGTGGGGCAACTGCTTTCAAACAAAAGAAGCGTATCATCATAACACCTGCAATCTAGCCAAATGCGGGCTTTGGGACCAATCGTAGTTAGCTCGCTTATTGCTGCTGATAATAGAGAAGGAGCACCAGCTAAAGCTGCAGCAACTCCTGCGGTTTTTAGAACGTCACGTCTTTTCATGCTCACACCTCATAATTTGAATAAATGAGACTTACAACTTTTACAAAATTATGTCAATTCAAAAAGTCTTTCTAATCGACTGGTGAGGGCATTGGCGAGCTGATCTGCATCTGCAATGGTTAAAGCACGGGAATAATAACGTGTCACGTCATGCCCAATCCCAATGGCTGTTAATTCGACCTGTTTAATACGCTCAATCCATTCAATGACGTTTCTAAGGTCAATTTCTAGAATGTTCGCTGGATTAACTGACAAAGTCGAGTCATCGACAGGCGCACCGTCAGAAATAACCATGAGTATTTTTCGGGCTTCATTTCTGCGCGATAGCCTATTATGCGCCCAGACGAGGGCCTCACCATCAATATTCTCTTTTAAGATTCCTTCTTTGAGCATGAGGCCAAGATTTTTTCGTGCTCGTCTGGACGGGGCATCAGCATTTTTATAAATAATATGGCGAATATCATTAAGGCGGCCGGGCATTTGCGGACGACCATTTTCAATCCATAGATCGCGGGATTTTCCGCCTTTCCATGCGCGTGTTGTGAACCCTAAAATTTCAACTTTTACGCCGCATCGCTCCAATGTTTGCATCAGGATGTCTGCGCAAATCGCTGCAATCGCAATCGGCCTTCCGCGCATTGACCCTGAGTTATCGAGCAAGATTGTCACAACCGTATCACGGAAATCATTTTCTTTTTCGCGTTTGAACGCGCGCGCAACATTATCGCCTGTAATAATGCGCGATAATTTAGAAGCATCTAAATATCCTTCCTCTAAATCAAATTGCCAGGATCGTTGTTGCTGCGCCATTAATTTTCTTTGCAAGCGGTTGGCTAATTTACTGATTAGCCCCAGCTGGCTTTGTAAGTGTTTATCAAGAAGCGCGCGTAAACGATCTAACTCTTCTGCATCGGCCAGTTCTTCGGCGGGAACAATTTCGTCAAACTGGCGCGTGTAAATGGGGTAATGGCCACCATCACTGTTGAGGCTATCTGGGCGGCTCATATCGGGCTTGGGGGCTTCCATGCCTTCCTCATCGGCTTCTGCTAAATCACGATTTTTAACTTCTTCAACTTCTGCGTCGCTTGTTTCGATATTATCCGTTTGCTCGCTTTTCTCATCTGATGTTTCGGATTGATCGCTTTGCTCTTCTTGGGTATCGTCTTCACTATCGTTAATATTTTCGGTCTCGCTTTCTCCATCGCTATCTTCTGAATTTTTCTCTTCATCAAATTGAGCATCATTGCCTTCGTCTAAAATACCTAATTGAGACATTAACTCACGGGAGAGATGTGCGTATGATTCCTGATCAGCTAAATTGTTTTTAACCGAAGAAAAGAAATCATCGGGCAGTTTTTCCTTTAAAGACGGCTCCCATAATTTCATAAGCTTCTTTGCAGATGGCGGAACATCTTCGCCTGTTAATTGCGTTCTTACGTAGACATAAAGTGCATCGGCGATATTACAATCATCTAAGGATTTTGCTTTATCGAGGCCGAGGCGCGCGCATTTTTCTTCTAAAGTCCGATTGAGATTTTCATGTATGCCAAGCATGTCATTTGCGCCAAGGGCTTCACATCTTGCTTGCTCTAATTGATCAAAAACCGCACGCGCCGTTAAATCCATCGGCGCATTTTGTGAATGGGTCAGGGCATGGTGATGTTGTAAGTGCAGAGCCTTTGCGTCTGACGCGCCGCGAATAAGGGCCAAATCATCGCTGCTTAAATTCTGTGCGGGCAGGGGCAGGGACGTGCTTTCCTCTAATGGCTTTGTCGGCCGATCAATTCTCTCTGACGGATTAAAACGAACATCAAAATTTTTCTTTCCCGCAACCGCGCGTAGTGTCGCCGCTGTCGCGCCTTTAAAATTTTCTAAATCGTCTTTTTTTTGATCACTCATGATAAATCACAATGCTCTAAAATTTCGTCGACAACAATATTAAGAGGTCGTGTAGAATCTATTCTTATTCCATCTTTTGGTATGCCGCCTTTTGTTTTGTGCAAATGCGCTACCATCTCCTTTTCTTCGGGCTTGCCACCAAAATCTGTTGGGTCTCTTGCCACTCGTTCATCCATACGGCGAAATATTTCGTTGATATCATCAACCTCTAGAATAAAAACCTCATTAAGATTTTTTATGAATTGATCTGAATTTCTTGAGCCTCCACAAAAAAATGAAACGGGTATTTCTTGATCATTCATAACAGCATTCACTTTATCTAAATCCCAAATATGATGTTTTTGTCTCCATTCGGCTTTCTCATGTTCATTTTTATGAATGGGTTCATCTATCGGCTGGCTTGTTTTAGGATCGCCGCGAAGCTTTAACGTTCTGTCACCATGAACAACATGATAGCCACGTTTTTCTAATTCTTCGGCCACGGTTGTTTTCCCTGTGCCTGATATCCCATCAATTAAATAATTTTTGACGCCCATAATTAAGACGCTAACAAATCAACTCCGAAGCAGCGTTGATAATATTCTGCAATTGTCGGCCATTCCATATCATCGGCCTTATTCATGAAGGCATAGCGGAAGGCTAAATCGCGATCTCCAAATATCTGATAATTTTCGGCCCAGCTTAAAACTGTTCTTGGGCTCATCAGGGTTGATAAATCGCCATTGATAAAACCTTGCCTTGTCAGTGAGGCCATCTTGACCATTAGATCGATCGTCTCCTTGCCTTCTTTGGTGTCCAGCTCGGGCAGTTTTGCGCTGACAATTTCCATTTCTTTTTCATGTTCAAGATAGTTAAGCTGCGCGACAATATTCCATCTGTCCATTTGTGCTTGGTTCACCTGCTGCGTTCCGTGATAAAGACCCGTTGTATCGCCTAATCCGACTGTATTGGCCGTTGCAAAAAGTCTAAAGGCTGGGTGAGGGCGGATGACAACATTTTGATCCAAAAGTGTCAGCTTCCCTTCACTCTCTAATACACGCTGAATAACAAACATTACATCAGGGCGACCTGCATCATATTCATCAAAAACGAGCGCCACAGGGTTTTGGATAGCCCACGGCAAAAGCCCTTCTTGATAGCGCGTAATTTGCTTTCCTTCTTGAAGAACAATCATATCTTTACCCAGCAGATCAATACGGCTGACATGGCTGTCCATATTAATCCTGACGCAAGGCCAGTTGAGGCGCGCGGCAACTTGCTCAATATGGGTTGATTTACCTGTTCCGTGATATCCTTGCACCATCACGCGCCGGTTGTGACAAAACCCTGCCAAAATAGCCATCGTGGTTTCAGGGTCAAATTTATAGGTTTTATCTATTGGTGGAACATTCGCGTTTTCTTCTTTAAATCCTGGCACTTGCCAATCAATATCAATACCAAATGTCTTACGCACGTCATATTTTGTGTCAGGGATTGTTGTATATTTCCCTTCTTTGCTCACGACTTTAGTAATATCGAAAGATGCGGTAACGGCTTCTTTTTCTTGGGCAGATAAATCGGACATATTTTTCTCTTATTGTTTGACTTAAACGTCTTTTTCTAATTGATCAAATTTCTGAAAGGCTAACTTTAATACCGTATAGGCCATATTCACTTGTTTCAAGGCTTCTTCGGCTTTCGGATCGTTTTGGTTCACATCAGGATGATATTTCTTCGCCAATTCTTTATAGCGTACTTTGATATCATCAAGGGTAAGGGGAGGCTCTAGACCAAAAATGGCAAGTGCTTCAAATTCGGCTGAACTACTATCAACCTTGTTGCGATTACGTTCATATTCCTCCCACGCTTGAGATGACTTTTCATCAGGATTCTCACCTGCGCCATAAAACTCCCAGGCACGCTGACGCAAATTATCTTCGGCCATACCCGGCATGTCATATCGCCAGGTGGGGCGATCACCAAACATGCTCTGTAAAATATGATCTTCGATCTCCTTGGCATTCATCCCATCAAAGAAATTCCACGCCCGGTTATATTCAGTAATATGCATCTGACAAAACCAGTAATGATCGCTTAGTGAGCGGTCTTTTGGCGCTCGAAACGTACCTTCATGCGGGCATCCCGGCATTTCACAAGCTTTATGTTGCTGATGGGGCTTTAAATCATCGGCGAACTCAGGGGATTTCGGTTTTAAATTAATTTTAGGCATACTTCTTCTATTATGACGTGTATAGTCCGGAGAAACAACAATTACGGAAGGTTTTAGTGCCCTAAAATGTCCATTGAAAGCCAAATAAAAAGCCGTTTAGAAGAGGAATTATCCCCCACGTACCTCGAAGTTGAAAATCAGAGCCATCTTCATGCCGGCCATGCGGGGGATGATGGAACGGGGGAAAGTCATTTTCATATTGCTATCTCATCTCCTGCATTCGATGATATGTCACGTCTTGATCGCCAACGTATGATTCATGCGGCTTTGGGCGATATTATGAAACAAATACACGCTTTGTCTGTTGAAATAATACAAAAATAAACACTATAAGTTGCATACATTTGTAAATCTATGGTTGTTTTATTAAAATTACTTAATTAACCTATGATTAATAAAGTAAACACAACAGGAAAAAAGCTATGGCTGATGCAATCACAGATGAAGAGTTAAAAGACAATTCAAAAGAAAAAAGTTCACTGGTCCTTAAAAATATTACAGTCTTAAGAAGACGCACTTCAATCAGGTTAGAGCCTGAAATGTGGAAGGCGCTCAAACATATTGCACGCCGTGAGAATTGTACTATTCATGATCTTTGTTCGTTAATCAGCCTGCGTAAAAGTAAAAGTACATCTTTGACGGCCGCTATCCGTGTCTTTTTAATGCTGTATTTTAAAGCTGCTGCGACTGAGGCAGGGCATGCTCAGGCTGGGCATGGTGATTTTGAAAATATGAAACGCCGCGCCGGAATGAATCCTGATTGGTCAGCGCTCAAACATGAAAAAGCACAAGAGCAGCAAAATCAAATGATTACAAAACGTCTGGCTGCGCAATTATCGGCGACAGGAAATTCTATGAAAGACCCGCTTAAAAATACAATTGGGGAAGCTTAATTTGTATTGTGTTTATTGTCTGGCATATACTCAATTTATGTCAGACGAAAATAAAAAACCAAGATTTGAAAAACCAGAAACACGAAGAAAAAAGGGGCCTGGATTACGGCTTTCTAGAAAAGGTCCTTTTCCATCTCCTGAAGCCCGTGCTTTGGCAGAAGGTCCTCTAAAATACATGAGAGATACCGGTTTAGACCAGGATTTTAAAGAAGATGAACCTAAACCTAAGCCTTGATCTAAGCTTTTCTTCCAAAGGCTAGGAATTTTTCGCGGCGGTTTTGGATCAGTTTCGTTGCATCCCATGGGCTTAATTCGCTTAAAGTGCTATCAAGCTGTTTTGCAACATTAGCAATCGTAGTATTTTTACGACGATGCGCACCACCAACAGGTTCACGAATAATTCCATCAATCAATTTCAACTCTAGAATATCCTGCGCTGTCAGTTTAAGCGCTGCTGCGGCATCTGCTGCAAAATCTGCACTACGCCATAAAATAGAGGCGCATCCTTCTGGTGAGATCACAGAATAAATGGAATGTTCTAACATATAAATTCTATCGGCTGCGGCAATGGCAATCGCGCCGCCTGAACCGCCTTCACCAATAATGATCGAGACCATTGGGACTTTAACGTTAAGGCAGGTTTCGATTGATTTTGCAATCGCTTCTGATTGGCCGCGCTCTTCTGCACCCATACCCGGATAAGCGCCAGCAGTGTCAACGAGTGTAATGATGGGCACTTGATAACGCTCTGCCATTTTCATCAGGCGTTGGGCCTTACGATATCCTTCGGGGCGCGCCATTCCGAAATTATGTTTGATGCGGCTTTCTGTGTCATGGCCACGCTCATGCCCCATAATCACAACTGTTTGATTATTGAAACGACCAATACCACCAAGAAGCGCGTGATCATCGGCAAAGTTACGATCACCGGCAAGGGGTACATAGTCATCGATAAGACCTTCAACATAATCAAGATAGTGCGGACGATCTTGATGACGCGCGACTTGAACTTTTTGAACTGGTGTTAATTTCTCATATGTTTGATTTAAGATCTTATCGATCTTTTTTTCCATGCGTGAAATTTCAGCCGCAATATCAACTTCCGTATCGCTTTCAACATTGCGTAGTTCGGCAATCTTGCTTTCTAGCTCTAATACCGGTTTTTCAAAATCTAGTTGGCTCATAAAAAAACACCCTTTTTAATTTCAGGCTCTTTAATAGCAAATCGGGCTGCCAGTGACAAGAAATCAAGTCATTGACAGCCCGATTGAATAATTAAGAATTTACGTCAATTAGCCTTTATTTGATAAAGGATGCTTTTCTTCGACTGTTTCTTTTAAATCTTCACCAACAATATGTGTGTAGATTTGTGTCGTCGCGATATCAGCATGACCAAGCATTTTCTGAACAGAGCGGAGGTCGGCACCGCGCTGTAATAGATGTGTTGCGAAAGCGTGACGAAGGATGTGTGGGCTCACACGATCTTCATCAACTTTAGCATCACGGGCTAAGTCTTTGAGCAACTGTGCAAAACGCTGACGGGTCAAGTGACCACTTTCAGATGTTTTTGATGGAAAGAATGAAGCTTCTTGAGCTGCCCGGTTATCATTCCCGATGAATGTTTCACGAACAGCGATGTAATCTGTAACAGCTTTTTGTGCTGGCTCTGATAATGGGATCATGCGCTCACGACCACCTTTGCCAGCAACCGTTAAGAACTCACGATTTTCGCTAACTGCAGCCATCGGAAGACCAACTAGCTCAGAGACGCGAAGGCCAGTTGCGTAAAGCATTTCAAGAAGACAAACCAAACGAACGCTATCTGCGCCGCCGCCTTCACCAGCTGTTTTAATTAGCTGTGAAACTTCTTCTTCGCTTAATGTTTTTGGCAATGTACGGCCTTGTTTCGGGCTGTCAATTGTTGTTGTTGGATCATCGCTACGCTTTCCTTCAGACACTAAATATCTGTAGAACTGACGCATAGCTGAAAGGCGACGAGCCACTGTACGAACAGCAATTTGTGACTGGTTCTGGCCTTTTGTATGAATTTTATTCGTTAAATATGCGATGTAATCTTTTAAATCTTGTGTTGATGCTTGATCAAGATCAGAACTTTTTTCTGAACGAAGATACATCGTTACATCTGCAAGGTCACGCCAATAGGCCTGACGTGTGTTGAGTGCCGCACCGCGTTCTGCAGTTAGCATATCTAAAAAAGCGTCTACAGTTGGATGTAGATCCGGCTTTGGCATTTTTGGACGACCTGGACGAGCCATAGTAATTTCTCCTTAATTATTCATTTATATGAGCGCATCAAACGGACCACCATGTCGCGGGCTATAAGATTTGCTTGTTCAACCAACCCTACATGACGAAGATCATTCAATATCTGATCCGACCTTGCGCCTATATTTTTATTGTTATTCAAAACGATCAGTAAGCTTAGTCCCGGGAGTTGGCTCTGAGTTGTTTTTCCCAACCACATCGTCCAATCTTCAATCTGACTATCAATATCTCCGCTAAGAGGACTACTGATTTGTTTTTCATAAACTTTGACCGGATTATTGGAAAATTCTGCTTGTTTGTCAAGCCAAGAATTCAAAATATTAACTTCTTTCGTAAAACGGGTTGGAAATTGGCTTGTGACGTCGCGAATTTCCTCTTGAGAGAATGAGGGATAGTCATCATTCAGATATATTTCCCTAAGTAGCTGTAAATAATATATATTTTGAGGATACAGACGGCTCGTTTCTTGCAATTTTTTAATAATATTTAAGGGGATTTCCTCGTTATTTTCAACTAAATTTGACGTAAAAATAATTAGTTGATTCTGGGGCATATTCTTGACTTCAGAAGCCGATAATTGTCTCAAATCGCTACTTTTTGCGTAAGGAATTAACAAATAGAACGCGGCGTACTCTAATAATTCTGGTTTTTCAGAATCAGGAAAAGTGGGATCATTGAGAAAAACCGTCATTAAATAAGGCGGAATATCAGGGTTAAAGATATAATTATCATAGGTTAAGACATCTTTTTCGATCAGAATCATTAATTCCAAGAAAGATGCTGATGTTAAAAGATTTAAATCATTGGCAGAGACTTCATATTTCGGCTGAGTGTATATGCCGCGCAGAATAGGGCTTTCGGAGAATTGAGTGCCGATCACACCTACATTATCAATTTCTTTATCACATATAATTTGAATACGATCCCAGAACACTCCATCAAAACGGCTTCCAAAGGCATTATTTTCTAAACACGCTGCAGGTATTCCTTTTTTAAAAAGGGCTAAGACCACTCCAATTTCTGCCAGACGGAAATTCTGGCCCGGATCATCACTTGTTTCTGTGTATAGCGTGTAGGCATCATCCCATAGACCCATTTGCATGAGCTTTATTAATCTGAGGGTGAGCAAATCATCACCGACCTCGATTGACACATCATTATCAATCAGGCTTGTATCATACGTTGAGAGCATCAAATTGCGTTTGATGGTTTGCATGCTTTTGAATGGAGCATCAGCGGGAATTGATTTTAAAAGCGCTGTAATTTCTGATCGCGGTTGATCAATCCATAAGCCTTTTGGCAGCGCGCCTTCTGTATCTTTGACTAAAATGCCTTCGCCTTCATCGGCGATGTTTTTCTGCGCCGAAACAGGCAGGCAAAAAATGAGAAAAGAAAAAAGAGTTAGACTAATTAATCGCATGCTTTGTTATGATGAATTTTA
Organism: Pseudomonadota bacterium; assembly: GCA_039027295.1. Classification (GTDB taxonomy): domain Bacteria; phylum Pseudomonadota; class Alphaproteobacteria; order Micavibrionales; family Micavibrionaceae. The sequence continues at coordinate 24,909 of JBCCKS010000017.1, read as the reverse complement.
TTTGCAATATCAATAAATAATGTCATAAACCTGAATTATGGATTTAAATATGACTACAACAAAACCTATCAGCATTATTGGTACTGGCGGGGCTGGAAAAACAACTATTGGGGTATCGTTATCGCAGGCCTTCAACATTCCTTTTGTTGATTCTGACCAAACTCTAGAGGCCGAAGAAGGGCGAACCATCCCACAAATTTTTGAACAAGAGGGCGAAGCCTATTTTAGGCAAAAAGAGCGCGAAGTCATTGCAGCCTTAGCAGGAAGTAAAGAGCCGCAAATTTTAAGCACAGGTGGCGGCGCATTCATGAACCCTGAAACCAGGGCACTTCTTTTGGAAAAAACAACCGTCGTTTTTTTAAGAGCCAATCTTGAAACGCTTCTTTCGCGCGTTGGTAATGGGGAAGGACGTCCTTTATTTGACGGGAAAAACCCAAAAGAGGTTCTAGAGGCTATGATTAGGGATCGATACCCTGTTTATGAACAGGCGCATATTACGATTGATACAGACGGGGAAGAGACTGATCTTACCACTCAAAAAGTCATTTCCGCTTTGGGCCAGCATCTAAAATAATCACTCAAATTTCCTAATATATTGTGCTAAAAGACAATCATGACTGAACCATCATCAATCGATCTCGATTTGGATCATCGCTCTTACTCCATTCATATTGGAAAGGGGCTTTTAGAAAAAACACCTGAGCTGATTCCCTTTGATTGCAGTGATCGACAAATCTTTATTTTATATGATGAGAATACATACCCTTATGCGCAAGTGATTGAAGAGGCAATGGCCGGTCATTGCGCCAACACAAAAATGAAATCTATGAAGGGTGGCGAAAAGACAAAATCCTATGACGGATTAAGTGAAGTCACAGAATGGCTTTTAGAAAATAGCGTAAATCGCAACAGTGTTTTAGTCGCATTGGGCGGCGGTGTGATTGGTGATTTAGGGGGTTTTGCTGCCTCTGTTATTTTGCGTGGCATTGACTATGTTCAAATTCCAACAACGCTTCTTGCACAAATTGACAGCTCTGTTGGGGGAAAGACGGGTATCAATACACCGCAGGGAAAAAATTTAGTCGGAAGTTTTTATCAGCCCAAAACTGTTATTTGTGATGTAGGAACATTGGGCACACTTCCCGATCGTGAATTCAAAGCGGGTTATGCTGAAATGGTCAAATATGGTTTGATTAATAATCCTGATTTTTTTGAATGGCTCAATTCTCAAAACGATAATCTGCTAAACACAAAAAATGATGCCCTTATCAAAGCGATTGAAATTTCATGTCAGTCTAAATCAAATGTTGTTGCTGCCGATGAAACTGAAAAAGGGCAGCGTGCCCTATTGAATCTAGGTCACACATTTGGTCATGCTCTCGAGGCCGCTTGTAAATATGATGGGCGTCTTCTTCATGGTGAGGCGATTGCTATTGGAATGGTTCTGGCTTTTGAGCTGTCTGTAAAAATGGAAATTTGCCCGCAAGAAGATTTGCAAAAAGTCATTGCTCATTTTGAGCGTTATGATATTAAAACGCGTATTGCACAAATTCATCCGCAAATCACTCAAACATCTGATGAGCTGATTGAGCTCATGTATAAAGACAAAAAGGCAATGGGCGATAAAATTGGATTTATCATTGTTGATGGAATTGGCAAAGCGCATCAAAGTTTCGACGTCAAAATGGACGACGTAAAATACGTCATAGAACAATCACTAAGTTAAAATTAGAGAGGCCGTAGCGGGTTTACCCGCCTGAGGTATAAAACAAACATGGATTTTGGATTATCAGTCGCAATTATTTTTGTATTGCTATGTTTGTCAGGCTTCTTTTCTGGCTCTGAAACGGCATTAACGGCGGCCTCACGCTCTCGCCTTCATAATTGGGAGAAAGAAGGTAATAAACGCGCAGGGCTCGTGAATAAAATCCGCTCTCGTAAAGACCGGATGATCGGCGCGCTTTTACTAGGTAACAACCTTGTGAATATTCTGGCCTCTGCTTTGGCCACAAGCGTCCTCATTAAACTCGTGGGTGAGGCCGGCGTTGTTTACGCAACACTCATCATGACCATCTTAGTTTTGATCTTTGCTGAAGTCCTTCCCAAAACATACGCGCTTGCAAACTCAGATAAAATGGCTGTTGCGATTGCTCCTATTATCAATGTTGTTGTTTGGCTCTTCTTTCCTGTTGCCGCCGCTGTAAACCAAATTGTAAAAGTGACGCTTAAATTATTTGGTGCGGACATGGATAAAATTCCTGAAGATTCACACATGGAAATTCTGCGCGGCGTGATTGAACTTCATGAGGGCGATACGCAAACACTTGAACAACGTGCGATGTTGCGCTCTGTCCTTGATCTCTTCGAAGTTGATGTGGAAGAGGTGATGACTCACCGTAAAAACGTCTCCATGCTAAATGCCGCTGATGACATTGAAAAAATTGTGACTGAAGCACTTGAAAGTCCTTATACAAGAATGCCTGTCTACCGCGATGATAAAGACAATATTATTGGTGTTCTTCATGCCAAAGCTTTGATGCGGGAATTAAAATCACGTGAGCTACAAAATGAACCGCTTGATAATTTGGATATTGAGGAGCTCGCGACCGATCCATGGTTTGTGCCAGAGGCTACAACTTTATATGATCAAATGCAGGCTTTTAAATCCCGCCGTGAGCATTTCGCAGTCGTGGTCGATGAATATGGAAGTTATCTGGGCGTCATTACGCTTGAAGATATTTTAGAAGAAATCGTGGGTGAGATTGAAGATGAAAATGATGAAATTGTCACCGGCGTACGAAAGCAAACAAATGGTTCATATTTAGTCGAAGGGGATGTGACAATCCGTGATCTGAACCGTGAATTTGAATGGGAGCTTCCTGATGAGGAAGAATATAATACGCTCGCCGGGCTTCTTATCCACGAAACCCAAGCCATCCCAGAGGCTGGGCAGACTTTTACCTTCTATGATTTCAAATTTGATATTGTGAAAAGAAACCGCAATCAACTAACGCTCATTCGCCTCACAGCGCCAAATAAAGCTTGATTTTTAGCCATTTTTACTTTACATAATTATTATGAAATTATCACCGGCTTTCAAAAATGCTTTAAGAGCAGCGGCAATCGCAGCACCTGCCGTGATGGCAACAGGCTATGCCTTTGCACAGGATAACATTCTGGTAAGTACATTTGCGGCTTGTACTGGTATTTTTCTAGCAAGAAGAGAAGCTCAACAATCTTTGGAACAAGGTGTCCCAGGAATGGAGTACCCCAAAGAGAAAGCAGATCAAATTGCCAAAGCTATGGGCCTTCCTTTTACACCAGAAATCGTTGTCATAGTTGAAGGAGACACACCATATGTCTCACAAAATAAAATCTTTTTGCCGCAACATTGGTTGATGAACGCACCAGAAGAAATGTTAGATTTTATTATGGCTCATGAAAACGCTCACATTGCTCGTCTTGATGCTTTGCCAGAAGATACATTAAGTTTCACAGAAGATTTTCTATATATGAATATTGTAATTCACACAGCCTATAATGCTGTCCTTTCACAACTTGATCAAAATCCATCATTGATGACGACCGCATTGTTAGTTGCAAGCGCGTTTGTCACAAAACATGTCAGCGATGTTATCATTAAATCTTTGAACACTAAGGAAGCTATTCATGAATCTGAATATGATTGCGATCATACAGCAGCAGTAGCTCTCGGAACGGCCAAAGGTGGAATTGATTATTTTATGAGAAAGTATAACCTTGAAGCACAAAGTAGTATTAGATCGCAGGATAAAAAAGTACATGAAAAGGATTCTCAAGATTATCCTAGAAACCTTGATCGTTACTTTGCCTTATGTGAGGTACAAAGCCAGTTACAACCTCCTCAACCGCATTAATCAAACCATGTGAGATTCTATTTAGGAAAAAAATGAAATGCTCAGATTATTACAAGCTCTACGTTTTGAATTTGCTTTGGTAAACGATAGGGTCAGCTTTGAATTGGATATGTGGGAAGAAACAGTTGGCCTCACAGAACGCACACCTTTGCTTTCGCGCACTGAAGAAGAAGAGATTATGAACAGGCAGGTGAGGGATAGACAAGCCATTCGAACACGTCACGCTCAAGAACGACATCATTTTTACTGGAATTTATAAGATGACGATTAAATTATTAGATATTGTTTTTAGTAAGCCTGCCTCTCCAGAAGACTTGGCAAGGCAAATTGAATCATTAAATGCAGAATATGATCAGTGCGCCTCTCTTGTTGAGGACAATGCAAAAGGACGTCTAGCAACTAGAGTATTGCAGGTCGCAAGAGCCGCCGCTCCAGATGTTGATCGCCGGTATTTATTTGAAAAAGGCGCTGAGATGGCAGGGGCAGATCAAGATTGCGATTTAGATAGTAGAGCTGAGGTTTACGTGAGGGGATTAGGTGTCCGAATTGGTACAATTGATACTATGAATTTTTCACACGATTTGAATAATCTCTCGGATGGGCCAGACTAGATTCTAACTCACCTTACCATGGCAATGTTTAAATTTTTTACCTGAACCACAGGGGCAGGGGGCATTTCTAGGAATCTTGCCCCACGTGCTTTGATCTTTCGGGTCAAATTCCATTGGTGCGGGGAAAGGTTTAATTTTGGCTTGCTGCTGCGCACCCATATTGCGTGGTGTTCCCATTAAGGCGGGATCCATACGCCCTTCATTCATTTTAATATCATTTTCTTCGGCTTCTTGCTGGCGCAATTTATCCACCATCGCCGGATCATCTTTGACCGCAATCATGCTCAATGTCTGTGTTGATTGCTCACGCAGCTTATATAAAAGTGTTTCAAATAATGAAAAGGCTTCAGCTTTATATTCATTTAACGGATCACGCTGACCGATCGCACGTAGGTTAATTCCTTGGCGTAAATGATCGAGGGAGAGTAAGTGCTCTTTCCAATTCTGATCGAGTGTTTGTAAAACAAATGATCGCTCTACTTGTCTCCATACATCTTCACCAGCTGAATCGCGTTTCTTTTGCATGTGTTTGTCAGAGGCTTGTTCAATGCGCTCTAAAATCTCATTATCGGCAATCCCTTCTTCTGTAGCCCATTGCTCAATCGGTAAGTCAAGATTGAGTAAGCGCACACATTCATTCTTCAATGTCTCTAGGTCCCACTGCTCAACATAGGCTTGTTCAGGAATGCAACGATAGACCAAGTCCTCAATCACATCATGGCGCATATCATCAACCATTTGTTTCAGGTCGTCATCGGCCTCCATAATTTCTTTACGCTGTTCATAAATGACTTTTCTCTGGTCATTCATGACGTTATCGAATTTAAGAAGGTTCTTACGAATTTCAAAGTTTTGTTGTTCAACGCGGCCTTGGGCTTTTTCTAACGCTTTAGATAGCCACGGGTGGGTAAGGGCTTCACCTTCTTTAAGGCCGATATTACTTTTCAGTAAGCTTTCCATTTTATCGGCTGCAAAAATTCTCATCAGATCATCTTCAACGGATAAGAAGAAAATTGTAGTCCCCGGGTCACCTTGACGACCGGATCGACCACGAAGCTGGTTATCAATACGGCGCGATTCATGGCGCTCTGTTCCGATCACAAAAAGGCCGCCAGCCTCATGAACAATTTTCTTGTTCTCTTCGACTTCTTCTTGGATTTTTTGGGTTGCTTCGGCTTTGCCTTCGTCTGTCCAATCCTCTTCAATTTCATTGGCAAGGCGCATATCTAAATTACCGCCTAATTGAATATCTGTTCCGCGTCCTGCCATATTGGTGGCAATCGTGACTGCGCCGGGTGCACCAGCTTGCCCAATAATATACGCTTCTTGTTCATGATAACGTGCGTTGAGGACGTTATGCTTCACCTTCTTTTTCTTTAGAAGAGCAGAGAGCTTTTCTGACTTTTCAATCGATACTGTTCCAACCAGAACAGGTTGCCCGCGCTCCTGACAATCATGAATTAACGTGGCAATTGCCTCAAACTTCTCATCGATTGATTTATAAATTTTATCGTCATGATCGATACGGGCAACAGGAACATTTGTTGGAATATCGACAACGCCTAGATTATAAATCTGCATGAACTCTTCAGCTTCAGTCAGCGCCGTCCCTGTCATTCCGGCTAATTTCGGATACAGCCTGAAGTAATTCTGGAATGTGATCGATGCCAAGGTTTGGTTTTCATTTTGAATTTCGACTTTTTCTTTGGCTTCAATCGCTTGATGCAAACCGTCTGAATAACGCCGGCCTTCCATCATGCGGCCTGTAAATTCATCAATAATGATCACCTGCCCATCTTTAACAATATAATCTGTATCGCGGGCAAATAACTTGTGCGCCTTTAAAGCTTGGGCAACATGGTGGACGAGCGAGATATTATGCGGGTCGTATAAATTTCCATCAACGATTAAGCCGCTTCCTTCCAATAAGTCTTCAACGCGCTTATTGCCATCTTCAGTCAGTGTGATCGTGCGCTGCTTTTCATCAATTTCAAAATCACCGTCTTCTAATTTAGGGATAATGAAATCAACTTGATTATAGACATCAACATCGCCTTCGGCAGGCCCAGAAATAATCAAAGGTGTTCTGGCTTCATCAATAAGAATTGAGTCCACCTCGTCAACAATGGCGAAGTTAAAGGGACGCTGAACCATCTTATCAAGACGGAATTTCATATTATCGCGCAGGTAATCAAACCCGAACTCATTATTTGTTCCGTATGTAATATCGCAGGAATAGGCATGGCGACGCTCCGCATCAGGCATATTGGCCATAATACAATCACAGCTCATGCCCAAAAATTCATAAACCTGTCCCATCCATTCTGAGTCACGCTTGGCGAGGTAATCATTTACGGTCACAACGTGAACACCCTTGCCCTCAAGCGCATTGAGATAAGCGGCAAGGGTAGAGACGAGTGTCTTTCCTTCACCGGTTCGCATCTCTGCAATTTTTCCTTGATGAAGGCAAAGCCCCCCAACCAATTGCACATCGAAATGGCGTTGCCCAAGAGTCCGTTTCGCAGCTTCACGGACAGTTGCAAACGCTTCTGGCATTATGTCATCTAAAGACTCTCCTTTTTCAAGGCGGTCTCTAAATTCGTCAGTCTTGGCTTTTAATTGTGTGTCACTAAGGGCCTCAAACTCTGGTTCCAGAGCGTTTACAGGGTCTGTAACCGCGAACAATTTCTTTAAGGCGCGCTCATTACTTGAGCCAAAAATTTTCTGCGCGAGTGATAACAACATTCTATTCCTTTTAAAATTCGTCTCTTATATAAGCCTCATAAGGCTTTCAGTCAATTCATACTCTCAAAGTCTTTGTACATAATCACAATAAAATTTTCCCTGCGTCTTTATAAGTTTCTCTTGCAATAAAGAGATGAAAGAGGCAGATTCTATAAGATTTTATTCGATTCATTGAACAATAAAGGAACATTAAAAAATGTCTGAACAACAAAATAATAATATGATCTTTGGGATTATAGGGGCGCTTGTATTCGCAGCGCTTATCGTTGGTGCCATTATCTACACTAATAATAAAAGTGGCTCTGATGAGAGTGCACCTGCTGAAATGGCCGCATCTGAGGGCGCGACTGCTACTCAAGCAAACGCTGCGGCTGGACAAGATCCAACAACGCCTCCGCCTAATTCTATTGAGGTAGAGCCAGGTAATCCTGTTGTTGCGACAGTGGACGGAAATGACATTACACGCGTCGATGTGTATCGCTTCATTCAGACAATGCCTGCAAACGTTCAACAGCTTCCTGCAGCGGCCGTTTACCCAATGGCGATGGAACAAGTGATCAATACACGTATTGTTCAAAATAAAGCGCAAGAAGCAAATATTGAAGAAAGTGAAGCTTTCCAAAATGAGCTGAACGTTGCTAAACAGCAATTGGCACGTAATGTATATCTTCAACAGGAAGTCAGTAAAGAAATCACAGAAGACAAGCTTCAAAAAGCCTATAAAGATCTCGTAAAAGAGATTCCTGAGGTTGAAGAAAGACGTGCACGTCACATCCTTGTTGAGACTGAGTCAAAAGCACAAGCCGTGATTGAGCGTTTGAATGCTGGCGGTGACTTTGAAGAATTAGCCAAAGAGCTTTCAACAGGTCCAACAGGTCCTCGTGGTGGTGACCTTGGTTACTTCGCAGCCAATGAAATGGTTCCCGAGTTTTCAGAAAAAGTATTTTCAATGAAGTCAGGTGAAACAACATCTGAGCCTGTTCAAACTCAATTTGGTTTCCACGTGATTAAGCTTGAAGATGTGAGAGAGCGTCCAGCTCCGACATTTGAGCAAGTGCGTGGCAACTTAGAAGCTGAGTTACGTCGTGAAATTCTTGCAGACCTTCTTCAAGAATGGCGCGAAGATACAAAAATCGTTCAATTCGACATTAATGGTAATCCTTTGAAAGAAGGGGCAAACGCGCTAGGTATCGTACCTGATGCAGAAGGCCAAACAGCTACAAATTAGTAGCAACTATTAATGCTTAATAAATTTGTTTCGGGGCACTCACAATTATGGCTTGTTTAGAAGCTTTAGAGCAGCCCCGCCCCGAAACACCAGCCGGTCTTCCGATCTTACTTGTGGCCGCAGCAGCCCTCATCAATACCAAAAACGAAATTCTTTTAGCGCAGCGCCCCGAAGGCAAATCCATGGCTGGTCTATGGGAATTCCCCGGCGGCAAAGTCGAAGAGGGTGAAAGTCCAGAATTCACTCTTGTAAGAGAGCTTTATGAAGAGCTCGGCATAGAAACTCGCGAATGCTGTTTTACCCCGATTGGATTTGCGTCCCATGCGTATCAAGACTTTCATCTACTGATGCCGCTTTATGCTTGCCGTATGTGGAAAGGCGATCTAACCCCACAAGAGGGGCAGGCTTTGGAATGGGCCGCGCCCAATCGCCTCGCAAAATATGATATGCCGCCTGCGGACATCCCGCTCATTCATCAAATTCAGGATCGTATTTAATTATGATTCAGCTTCCTGACGCCTACGACCTCAGGCATTTTTACAACAGCCTTCAGGGAAAAATTGTTCGCAGGCTTTTACGCCAGAGAATTTCTTCGCGATGGCCAGACTGCAAATCAATGAGCGTTTTAGGCTACGGCTATGCACTGCCATATCTTGAACCCTATAAAAAAGAAGCCGAGCGCACAGTCAGTATTATGCCTTCGCAATTGGGCGTTCATAATTGGCCACAATTAGAAAAGAATTTGGTTTGCGCTGGCCAAGAAGATTTAATCCCGCTAGAGACCAATTCCATTGATCGCATCATTGCCGTTCACTGTCTTGAATTTTTGGATAAGCCGAATGACACATTTCAAGAATTATGGCGCATTCTAAAAAGTAATGGCAGGCTTATTTTGATTGTCCCCAACCGTGTCGGTCTATGGGCGCGAAGCGATCATTCTCCCTTCGGTCAGGGGCAGCCATATTCCACACGCCAGCTTGAACATTTTTTGAAAGAGAATTTATTTGTTCATGAGCACACAAGCTACAGCCTTTATATGCCGCCATTTCGCGGTAATTTGTTACTACGCACGGCGGATCTTTTTGAAAAAATGGGGCGCTTTATTTTTCCCGGCTGCGGCGGTGTCCAAATCATAGAGATCAGCAAACAAATTTATGCAGGAACTGGAAAAGCTGTCCCATCACTGGCTAAAAAAGTCATTCCGGTCAAGCCGGCAACAACGCGATAAATTTATGGAGTTTCTTTCAACAGATGCTTACATCTTTAAGTGATGTTGTTTTGACAAGTCGTTAATTTCTACTATAAATAAATTTCATGAGCCAAAAACCTTATAACTCTCCTAATCTTGATTCAATTCGTGAGAAAATTGACCAGCTCGATACTCGCATTCATGAAACATTGATTGAACGCGCGGAGCTTGTTCTTCAGATTGGCGAAGAAAAGCGCAAAAATAATATTGAAATTGTGCAGCCTGCTCGTGAAGCCCGTATGATTAGACGGCTGCTTAGTCGTCATAAAGGCACGCTGCCAGAAATGGCCGTGGTCAGAATTTGGCGGGAGCTTGTGGGGGCGGTCTCATTGCTTCAAACGGGTCTCAGCGTCATTGTGGCTGAAAAAGATGAACAGACAAGTTTTTGGGATTTGGCTAAAGATTATTTTGGAAGTTGCCTTCCTATGACGCGCGCCGATACAGAATTTAGCGCCATGAAATCTGTGAAGGAAAAACGTCACACTTTTTGTGTCGTGCGATACCCAAGTGGGATGGCTCTCGAAACTGATGAGACAATGTGGTGGGAGCAATTAGAACCAGAAAGTGATAACGCGCTCAGTATTATTGTCCGCCTTCCCCATGGGGACGATCCAAAAAATGAAAATCCGGATCATAAAGCGCTCGTCCTATCCAAAACTGGATTTGATGCATCCGATGATGATCATTCCTTTATATTTATACGATGCGATTCAGATATTAGCCGTGGGCGTTTGGTTGAAATGTTCGAGGCGCAAAAATTAAATCCTGTCGCGCTGACCTCAAAGCCATCAAATGGACCTGTCCGAAATCATCTAATGGAAGTTAAAGGATATTGGCGTAGCGATCATGATGAAATCGAGGCGCTTAAAAACTCCTTTGAAGATGAAACAGAAATTTGCTGCGTTGGTGGATATCCTGTTCCGCCTATATATTCAAAGACCGTCCGCCCTCAAGGATTAGAAATTCCCCCCGCACCAAAAGAAGAATAGTCTTGCTATTTATTCCATAACCATGTCTTATGAGATTATGAATTTTGAATTGAACAAATTCGCTGCTTTATATTCTTCTGCTTATTATCCGCAATAAGCGGAACAATATCTATTTTCACACCTCATTTTTGTCTTTAAAATTCAATATTATTGAAACGGAATTATTATGTTTAAACAAATTACAATTATAGGCTTTGGATTAATCGGATCGTCCATCGCCCGCGGAATAAAAGAAAATAACTTATGCGATACCTTAATCGCGGCAGATCAAAGTAAAGAGACTTGCGCAAAAATTAAAGAATTGGGAATTGCCGATCATGTCTATCAAGACGCGGGACAGGCAGTGATAGGCAGTGATCTAGTTATATTTTGTGCGCCTGTTGGGGCAATGGGGAAAATTGCTGAAGAGATTGCGCCGCATTTAAAATCTGGCGTAATTATTAGCGATGCGGGTTCGGTGAAAAAATCAGTGATTGATCAGGTAAAAGGTTTTCTTCCCGATGATGCGCATTTTGTGCCCGCGCATCCTCTGGCAGGGACTGAATTTTCAGGGCCTGAGCATGGTTTTGCTAAATTATTTCATGATCGGTGGTGCGTTCTAACGCCGCTGCCGAATACAGAATTAAAAGCGATTGAAAAGGTGACGGCTCTTTGGGAGACATTAGGCTCCAACGTTGAAATCATGGATGCCGATCATCACGATTTAGTTTTAGGGATTACATCACACTTACCGCATTTAATTGCCTACACTATTGTGGGAACGGCAACAGATTTAGAAGATGATATTAAATCAGAAGTTGTGAAATTTTCAGCCTCAGGTTTTCGTGATTTTACAAGAATTGCGGCCTCTGATCCTGTGATGTGGCGTGATGTGTTTTTAAATAATAAAAACGCTGTTTTAGAGGTTTTGCAGAGGTTTACTGAAGATTTAACAGCCCTTCAAAAGGCAATCCGTAAACAGGACGGAGAGTATCTTTATCGCCAATTTAGCGAAACAAGAGAAATAAGACGTGCAATTGTTGACGCCGGCCAAGCAAATTATGTTTATCCCGATCAGGAATTAGAAGAAAACGTTCCGCCTGAAAAAGCAGCGTAAATTTAATTTTGGGATAGTAAGTGTTTCACGTGAAACACTTTTTAAGTGGGGTTAATAAAATCAAAGACTTAGGACTAAATTCCTAAAATATCTGTGGATAACTTTTGCTCTCTAGCTTCATTTTTGTTTCTATAAGCGACTTTTAGGATGGTGCTCCAATCAATTTTACTTGGCGTGTATGTGGGAATTCCTCTTGAGCCTCGCGCATCAATTGATGAGTTTTTTCTTCAATTCTATTTTCGAGAGCTTCCATGACTTTCTTTTCAGGAAGGCCGGCCTCAATAGGGGGTAAGAATTCAAAGATAACGCGGCCAGGGCGTTTTATAAAACTATTACGGCCCCAAAATAATCCAGCATTGAGCGCAAGTGGGATGACTTTAAGGTCGGTATTTTTATACATTTTCAAAATACCGCCTTTATAAGGTTTTTTATCGACGGGTGTGTGTGGCGCAACACGTGTTCCTTGAGGAAAGATTACGATAGGACGGTTTTGCGTTGCCATTCTTTTTGTGCCTTCAACAATAGAATTTAGAGCTTCTTCTTTGTTGCTGCGATTAATCGCAATGATATCGAGCTTTTTCAAAAATGTTCCAAAGATCGGAATGCGCGTAAGGGATTCTTTTAAAACCACAGACGGGTCACCAAATAAATTGTGAAGCTTTAATGTTTCATAAGCCGATTGGTGTTTCGCAGCAATAATATAACTGCCATCTTGGGGGAGGTATTCTTTACCGCGCACTTCAAAGGTTAAGCCCAGAATGTATTTTTCGATGAGCTCTACCACTTTTAGGTAAAAAAGAGCTGTGCCTAAAATGACTTTCCGAGGGAATAAAACCAAAGGTACAAGTACAAGGCAGGCAAGAATTGTGAAGCCGTAAAAGAAAATATTAAAGAGTAAGGATCGAATTAAAATCATAATAATACGCAGATATAGTTCTAAAGCTACTCTCTAAAATCAGGCATAACTTTTGTTGCAAGCCATTTATTATATTCACTAAAAGTTAAAGGCCAAAAACGCCCCTTCCATGGTTGGAAGTCATCTGAGAAAACGGGGTGTTGGATAATATTCGTATCTGGTAGAAATCGTTTCATAAGTAAGTTGGCACGTGGCATGTGATAAGATGAAGTCACAAGACGAATAGATTTAATATTCTTTTCGTCAACCCATTCTTTCGTTTCTTGAGCATTGGAATACGTATCAGTTGCTTCATATCCCAAATGAAGGCAACAAGGCCCTTTTTTAGAGCGGCGCTCATCAACTGGCTTCTTCCAGCTATTGTAAATATCGTCTTTTGTTGTTTTTTCATGTACGCCAGAGACGAATAATTTCGATGCTTTATTTTCATCTAATAAATTTAAGCCTTCATTGATACGGCCATTGCCTCCCGTTAAAACCACGATGGCGCTTGTTTTTTCAGTGCCTGTTTCGGGCTGCGCAACGGCGATTGATGTTGCGAATAATAACCAGCCTAAAATCCAAGTGAGGATTACGGTTAGTAGGGCGCCAATAAAGAAGGAAGTTATTTTCATGAGAAATAGGATTTTATGGCATTTGTCTTAGAAAGCGCAAGACTGTTTGTTTGGATGTTAACATTGATAATATGGAAAGAATAACGGGCAAAAGAAGTAAGCTCACAATTTGAAAGTAAGACAGAGTGAAGTTAGGGAGTAATCCCAAATCGGTATTGCCCGCGTAGAGATTGATGAAAACAATCACCAGCCAGCCAACAATCATTCCAATGAATGACCCCTTAAGCGCTGTAAAGAACGCATATCTTTGTAATTGCCGAGAGATATAGCGATCGCTCGCGCCCATTAAATGAAGTAACTCAAGCTCATCTTTATAAACAGCCATTCTGGATTGAATTGATCCAGCAACCGCAACGACCGTAGTCAGCGTGATGATCAGCCCCATCATAATGGCTGCGAATTGAACAGAGCCGGTGAGGCGGAGAATATCAGAAAGCCATCCCTGATGCGTATCAAGGCGGATATTGGGGCCGATTTTCTGAAGCTCAGTAGCGATTTCGTTAGGATCATTGACCACGCCTTCGTGGAAATTGATTGAAATAATGCCGGGCAGGGGGATGTTATCCATGATATTTTCGCCGCCGAGCCACGGTGAAATGAGGTTAATAATCTCTGCATCGCTCATGACTTCAATAGATTCAATGTAAGGATGATTGTTTAAGTAGTCTTTTGCCCTTTTTGTAGCGGCTTTGATATCTTCTTTTGACAGTGATTCACCATCAGGCGCAGTTGTTTGAATTTCTACAGTTGCTTTGTTTTCTATGCCTTGAGACCAGCTTTTATTCATGGCCGTCAAGATGAAAGATGCGCTTAAGGTTAGGATCATTAAAAATGTCATGAGCCCGATTAAAATCATGAGGAATCGACCGCCTTTATCTTTTTCCAAAGGAAGGTCATATTTTTCAGGCTTTTTTGAAATGCCTAGCGATCTATTTTTATATTTAAAAATAAACATTTATGAGGCGTCTTTCATTTTATATTTTAAGCCAGGATAAGGTTTATCAAGGCGAGTAGCGCCATCTTCCAAGATTAATTTAGGATGGTGGCCAAATTTTTCTATGAGCGCCGTATTGTGTGACGCAATCAGAACGGTTGTACCCATTCGGTTGAGCTGATCAAACAGCCCCATAAGGCGCAGGCCGATTTCATCGTCCAAATTCCCTGTGGGTTCGTCAGCCAACAGCAAGCGTGGGCGTGTGATAACCGAACGTGCGATGGCGACGCGCTGCTGTTGACCGCCAGATAGCGTGTTGGGCAGCATATCGCGGTAGTCACCCAAGCCGACCCAATCCATAAGTTCATCAACATTTTCTTTGATTTCTCTTTCAGGTCGTCCATTGATACGTAAAGGTAAAGCAATATTATCAAAGGCGGAGAGATGCGCGAGCAGCCTAAAATCTTGAAAAACGACTCCAATTTTACGACGTAGATTTTTGCGTTCCTCGCGGCTGATTTGTCCAATATTTTGGCCAAACATGGTGACAAGGCCGCGCGTTGGGGTCTGCCCCAGATAGAGTAAAGAGAGAAGGGACGTCTTTCCCGCGCCGCTAGGCCCCGATAAAAAATGGAATGATCCAGGCTCAAGGGTGAAATTAATATCTGTCAGAACTTCAGGCCCAATTCCATAACGCAAGCCTACATGTTCAAATCTGATCATAAAATTCGATCCCTTATTGCGAAAAATAACTCTAAATCATATATATAAAGGGTTCGCTCTTGTTTTGAAAGAGGCGGAACGCCAACAATAAATATCTTTTAAGAATTATATATGATTTTTAGCTGCCCCAATTGTGCCAAGAAATATCAGCTCTCAGCTTCTGTTTTGGGAAATGTAGGGCGCACTGTGCGGTGTGTGGCTTGTCATCATGAGTGGTTTCAAGAGCCGGATCTTGATGACGATAATGATCTGGATGAGAGTATTTTTGAGCCTGCCATTAGTGAAGATGATGGAGACATTTTCGATTTAACGGACGTGGAAGAGGAAGCTGATGAAGTCGAAGAAGACGAGCTTATCGACCTTAGTGATGAAGGTGATGGTGATGAAAGTGAGCAAGAGGATGATCGCTCATCAGAAGCATTGGCCGACGATTTAACCGATAAGGTCAGTGAGCCGCCAGAAGAGATAGATATCCCGCAAGGGGTAAAACCACTTCCTAATGAAGATCAACTTTTAGATGAAGAGGCGATGATGCCTCCACCGAAAGTGGAGACAAGTTTAGCCAAAGCGATGGGGTTTGCGGCTGCCATTTGTTTATTTTTCCTTTTTATCGTGTTTGCGCTTTTCTCTAGAGACACAATTGTATCAATTTGGCCGCCTTCTGTTGTAATTTATGATATGGCAGGGTTTGCGCCGCCGGTAAAAGGAGAGGGATTAATCTTCGATAACCTTAGAGCAACGTTGGACTCAGACGGCCGCAAAATTGAAATTGAAGGAACAGTTTTAAACACAACGGACAAAGAAATATCCGTTCCTAAAATGCGCGCATTATTAAAGTTAGATGAGTCCAATCCAGAAAATGTGATTGTGATTGAGCCGCCTGTTAGAACAATTGCAGCAGGGGAGAGCTTCCCATTCAAAGTTCCCTATTATGATCCGCCAGCCGATGCGTCGATTATTAATCTTGGCTTTGTATTAGAGTATTAGCTTTTCTTTTCCCTCAGGCGCGTAAACGCGCTACGGGCTTTACTGGCTAATTATTTTAAGAAGTCAGGGATTGTTTCGCGAGCTATAACGTCTTCAAAGACTTGGCGTTTGTTAATCTCATGAACTTTTCCGTCATGCACTAAAACTTCAGTTGGAAGATTGCGCGTATTGTAATTTGAGGCCATGCAGAAACCATAAGCGCCTGCACTTTGAATCATCACTAAATCGCCGCGCTGCATTTCGTTGACTTCACGATCTTGCGTGAAGGTATCGCCAGTTTCACAAATTGGACCAACAACATCATAAGTATGCATGGGGCGATCTAAATTCGCGACAGCTTGAATACCATGATAGGCATCATAGAGGGTAGGGCGGATAAGATCATTCATGGCTGCATCAATAACTAAAAAGTCACGGGTTGATGTTTCTTTGATATAAACGGCTTCAGATAAAAGCACGCCGGCATTGCCTACCAAATAACGGCCCGGCTCTAAAATAATTTCAGTATCGAGCGGATGAATAATATCACGTACCCATTCGGCGTAGTTTTTGAGATCGAGAAGATTTTCATCTTTATAGATGATAGGAAAGCCGCCGCCAATATCAAGGCGGCTGACTTCATGGCCGCGCCCACGAAGATTTTTAACAATGTCCGGCATTTTACCAAAAGCTGTCTCAAATACCTTGACAGTGAAAACTTGTGAGCCGATATGAACGGAAAGGCCAACCGCCTGAACATGATCCATTTGGGATGCGGTCTCATAGGCCGAATAAATACTCTCTTCACTCAAGCCGAATTTATCCCTTGTGCGCCCTGTTGAGATTTTATGATGACCGCCGCCAGACACATTTGGGTTTAGGCGGAACACAACGGTGGCTGTTTTACCGATTTCACCAGCAATACGGTTGATATTTTCAAGCTCAGGCAGTGATTCAACGTTAAATTGATGTATGCCTGCATTTAGACAGGAGATGATTTCGCTGTCTGACTTGCCAACACCTGTTGAGACGATTTGAGAGGCATCGAAGCCAGCCTTTAAGCCGCGCTTTAATTCCCCCTCAGAAACAATTTCTAAAGATGATCCGAGTGAGCGGATATATGATAAAATTCCAATATTACTGTTCGCTTTACAGGCATAACAAAGCTTTGCTTTTTTATCAGCAGGAAGCGCTTTAGCCATTTCATTAGCTAGGCTTTCATATTGGCTTTTGATCACGTGAGCTGAATAAACATAAGTCGGCGTGCCGTATTGCGCCGCAATATCTTTTAACGCAACGCCATCAACGTGATATTCACCATTTTCAATTGTGTATCCTGACATTATTAATCCTGTTGACTGTTATGGGGATAGGTTTGTGGAAATACAGTTTCTTCCGAACCTTCTGGCGTTGAAACTGTATTTGGTTTTATCCCGCAAGCCGTTATAAAAAGTGCAAAAATCAGTAAAAAGTAATTTATCGTTTTCATGACTTTCTTTAAAATCATGGTGAGACCAAAAAGGCAAGAAAAATAAGGAAAATAACAGATATGAGCGATCCTCAAAAAAAGCAGAAATTAATGTCTAGGCTAACCGTTCTTGGGTTTGGTTTTATGATTGCAGTTGCGGTCTCTTATTTTATAAATGCGCCGGAAAGCACATCTGTGACAAAGCAAGTTGAGATGCCGCGTGCCTTTGAGAGGCAGTTTTCTAATGTTGTCACCAAAAGGCGCGCTGAGGATATTGTTCAAACAGTTTTCGCAGATCCTGAAAAAACGCCTGTCTCATGGAATAATTTTAATGGTGAATATCTTTTGGTGAATTTCTGGGCAACATGGTGCGGCCCCTGCGTTGTTGAATTACCGTCTATCGAGCGATTAGCGAATGAATTTGAAGGCAAGGGCATGAAAGTGATTGCTGTTTCAGTTGATTTCCAAAGATCGCATGATGAGGTCAAGGAATTCCTTTTAAATAGAGGAATTGGTGAATTTGCAGCCTATTTTGACCAAAATAAAGACATTCAAAATAAAATCGCAATGCGTGGCATTCCCACTACGTTTTTACTGAGCCCGGAAGGTAAATTACTCTATATTTTCGAAGGAGATGCAAAGTGGCATTCACCTCCCGCGATACAGTTTTTCAATAATCTGCTGACGGCAGAGGCTGATCAGCAAAATATTCAAGAAAATCAATCTGATAATAGTTAAGGCTGAGACGTCTAAAAATCAGAAATTTAACTATTTTTTTAACCATTTCAGGGGCATAATGGTGTTATGGACACGCGGGACACCCTCCATAAGCCAAATTCTCAGGCTTTACTCACCCAAGATCAGTTAGATGCAATGGTTGAATTGCACGGCCGATTTTTAATTGGGCGTTTGGGTGGACGACGTGCCGTTCTTCAAAATGTTGATATTTCAGGATTATCTTTAGCAGGAAAAGATTTAAAGCAAGCTGATTTCACAGCCTGTTCAATGCTTGATATGGATTTGAGAGGAACTGATTTTCAAGAGGCACGTTTATATGCCTGTGATTTATCAGGGTCAGATTTATCGGATTGTAATTTCCTGCGATCAGATTTAAGAGGATCACGAATTGAATTTGCCAACCTAAAGAACGCGAATTTAAACCGTGCGGATTTACGTGTTGGCGGCATTGCCTCAGATGGTGAATATGAACCCGCTAAAGGTGTGAATTTTAAAGGCGCGAATTTAAGTGGAGCCGAATTAACAGGGTCACTGGCAGGAAAAGCAGATTTCAGCGATGCCATTATGGCGGGTATCAACATTATGGGCGCCGACCTTCGCGAAGCCAGCCTTGTTGGTGCGGATATGTCGGGCGCAAAAGTGGTAGGATCAAATTTAGTGGGCGCACAAATGAAAGCCGCCATTTTAGTCGGCGTTGATTTAAGCGGTATGACCGATAATGACGCAGATTTCTCAGAAGCGATCACCGATAATAATATTGGTGTGTCTGTTAAGGAGATGGATGCGCCGCTTGAAATTAAAATTCAAAATCACCGTATTTGGGTGCAAAGCTCTGGCGCAGAAGGCGAGCAGCTTAATTTAAATGGAATTGATATGCGTCCGTTAGAGACATTGAAAGAAGAAAAGCTGACAGCAATTAAAGCGGTCGGCGCAAGATTCTTTGGAATGAATTTGTATAAGACTGAGTTGCAAAGCGCCACATTAGACCAATGTGATTTTAGGCGATGCGACATGGAAGGCGTTGATTTTAGAGGATCAAGTTTTAAAGGCGCGCGGTTTAACCACGCGAATATGCGTGATACAAATTTTGAACCATTGATGTTTGGAAATTCCCTCGCAACAAAAAGATTTAGCCCATCGGATTTTGAAGGGGCATCACTATCATACGCTGATCTATCTGGGGCGAAGTTAAAATCAGCGTCTTTCAAAGATGCTGATCTTACTTACGTGAATTTTGAAGGCGCTGATTTACGTGATTGTGATTTTACAGGCGCGCGGATTGAAAATGCGAACTTTGATGACGCACGATTGGAAGATGCGATCATGCGTCCATCAGGGCGAATTTTTCAGCTTGATGCCTTAGAAGAGAGCGTGGAAGATGAGCAAGGAGCGGAAGCTTGATCAAGCTTATTCTTTTAGGCTCTATCTTATTGTTAAGCGCGTGTGATATTCCGATTATCCCAGGGATTTAATTGACATAATATATAAATTTTATTACAGTCTCTTCATGATCAAAGTGGAGTGTAGAGAAACCTTTTATAATCTGACGCAGTTACAACAAACAAAGGCCCAAAATCCTCTGTTTGTAATTTCTAGTATTGTTATGGTTGGTGCCTTGCTGAATGAAAATGAAGGCATTGATGAGATGGATAGAGATTTATTATTTGCATCTTTATCAGAATTTATCCGTCTAGGCGCTGGCTTAGATTTAAAGAATTTAGATCTTAAAATTTATAACTATGATTATAGTCACGATAATGGTGACTTTTTAAAACATAAGCCTCATGCTGATATGGTGTTATTTTGTAAGGTTAATAAAAAGGGAATATTAGGGCCTGTTCCGAATTGGAAAGAAAGCCCTTTAAATAATCACGCTAAAGCGTGGCAGCAAGCAATATCAGAATCAAATCCAGCGCTTATTAGCTTAACAGGCGATCCCTTAACGTGTGTCAATGATGATGATATTCCCACGAGCTACAGGCAACTGAGAGGGAGATTTAAAAAAGGTCCTGCTGCCTATCAGCACTTTGTTCAAAGAAACAGCGCCGCCTATCAAATGGTTTACGGATAGCTTAAAGCTTTTCAGTCAGCTCCGGCACAATATCAAATAAGTCACCGACAAGACCGTAATCAGCCACATTAAAGATTGGGGCTTCCTCATCTTTATTGATGGCAACAATCACTTTTGAGCCTTTCATGCCTGCAAGATGTTGGATAGCACCAGAAATTCCAATTGCAACATAAAGTTGGGGAGCGACAACTTTTCCTGTCTGGCCGACCTGATAATCATTAGGCACGTACCCAGCATCAACGGCCGCGCGTGACGCTCCGACAGCTGCGCCCAGCTTGTCAGCAAGCTTTTCCAACATATCAAAGCTCTCTTCTGAGCCAACGCCGCGCCCACCAGAGACAACAATCTCAGCGGCTGTTAATTCTGGGCGATCACTTTCTGACAGTTCTTGTTTTACAAAGCTTGAGAGACCTGCATCGCCTTCGGAGGCGACATCTTCGATTGAAGCAGAGCCGCCTTCCGCTGCTGTAGGATCAAATGCCGTTCCACGGACAGTAATCACTTTTTTTGCGTCAGACGATTGTACAGTAGCGATTGCATTACCGGCATAAATCGGCCGTTCAAACGTATCAGCATCAATGATTTTTGTGATGTCAGAAATTTGCTGGGTGTCTAGATGAGCGGCCACGCGAGGCATCACATTCTTTCCAAAAGTAGAAGCGGGGGCAAGAATGTGGGAATAGCTTTCCGCTAATTTCGTAATCAGGGGCGCTAAATTCTCAGCCAGACGCTTTTGTAATTCCGGTGCATCAGACTTTAAAACTTTCGAAACACCGTCAATTTTTGAAGCGGCATCAGCCGCGCCTTGGCAATCTGTTCCAGCGACTAAGACATGAATATCATCGCCGAGCACTTTTGCAGCAGCGACGACATTGAGTGTCACGGGTTTTATGGATTGATGGTTGTGTTCAGCAATAACTAAAATAGACATGGTTTATATGACCTTTGCTTCGTTCTTTAATTTATCGAGGAGTTCGTCAACGTCAGCGACTTTGCCGCCGCCCACACGTTCTTCCGGCTCGTTCACGCTTACAACGCTTAAGCGCGGAGTGAAGTCAATGCCGAGATCTTCGGGCTTCATCACTTCAAGCTCTTTTTTCTTGGCCTTCATGATGTTGGGAAGGGAGGCATAGCGCGGTTCATTCAAACGTAAATCAGTTGTGATAATGGCAGGCATTTTTAGCTCAATTGTTTCTAAGCCACCATCAATCTCACGCGTGACAATCGCTTTGCCATCTGCAATTTCGACTTCGGAGGCAAATGTGCCTTGTGACCAGCCCAAAAGAGCGGCAAGCATTTGCCCTGTCTGGTTGCTGTCATCATCGATTGATTGTTTACCCATGATAATGAAGTCAGGATTTTCTTTTTCAACAATCGCTTTTAGAGTTTTCGCAACGGCGAGAGGTTCAACACCGCCAATATCTGTCGGCGCATCTGTCTCAATCAAGATACCACGATCTGCCCCGATTGCCATGGCGGTGCGGATTGTCTCTTGAGCCTTTGCAGGGCCAATAGAGACAGCAATAATTTCTATGACCTTTCCCGCTTCTTTCAGCTTTGTGGCTTCCTCAATAGCGATTTCATCAAACGGGTTCATCGACATTTTCACGTTGTTTAATTCAACGCCGCTATTATCTGATTTCACACGAATTTTGACGTTGTAATCAACCGCGCGTTTAACAGGAACTAAAACCTTCATTGTAGTGATACCTTTTTATTTATGAATTACTGGACCAGATGGCGAGGGCAAAGAATAAAAGCGCAAGCCCCTGAAGGGTTACACGCAATCGCATGAACTTATTGCCATATTTTTTATTAAATTCGCCGCCTTTTGCCATAACGACTAGTCCTACGGCCAATGAGACGAGAACTAAAACCATCGCTACGAGCATTAATATTGTAAATACTTGAGTCATAATGAAATTATAACTCTATCGAGCGGTTGTTGCTAGGATTTTGATGGTTGTTTTGCAGTAAGAAAATAATTGACGTCCAAATCAGATTTCGAAAGTGAAAACTCGTTATGCAGCGGGTTATAAACCAGACCAGTAATATCGTGAGGTACGGCATTACTTTCCCTAACAAATTTTGAAAGCTCTGATGGTTTTAGAAACTTTTTCCAATTATGAGTTCCTTTGGGAAGCCAGCGTAAAATATATTCCGCAGCAACTATTCCCAACGCAAAAGATTTTGGATTTCTGTTAAGCGTTGAGAAAATAATGAGGCCGCCCGGCTTACATAAGGAGCAGATAGTTTCCACAAATGTTTTTTGATCTTTCACGTGTTCGATAATTTCAAGCGCCAAGACAACATCATATTGTTTTTTCTTTGCCACAAGCTCTTCAGCGGTGATTGATTTATAATCAATTTTAAGTCGGCTCGCCTTTGCATGATCTTTGGCAACACCTATGGCCTGTTCGTCAGCATCAATTCCTGTGACTTTACCGCCAAGGCGTGCCATTGGCTCACACACTAAACCACCGCCGCATCCCACATCAATAATAGACAGCCCTTTATATGAGTTAGCGGTATTTTCATCACGGTCAAAATGATCGCAGATTTGTTTTTTAAAATAGGCAAGGCGCGTCGGGTTTAATTTATGAAGCGGTTTAAACGGCCCTTGTTCATCCCACCATTTGTTCGATGTTTTTTGAAAGCGTTTGATTTCTTGTTTATCTAAAGACGCGCTCATTATTTACACATCCAAGCTTGCAAGTTTTGTGGCTTGTTCATCAGCGAGTAGCGCTTCAATCATTTCATCAAGACCATCGCCAGCCAAAATACCATCCATGTTATGAGAGGATAGATTAATGCGGTGATCTGTCACGCGGCTTTGCGGGAAGTTATAGGTTCTAATTCTTTCAGAGCGGTCGCCGGAGCCAACTTGGCTTTTTCGATCTTCAGCGCGGGCGGCATCTAGTTCCTGACGCTGCATATCAAAAAGCTTTGTTTTTAAAAGGCTCATCGCGCGGTCTTTGTTTTTATGCTGTGATTTGTTTTCTTGAATGGCGACAGCAATCCCTGTGGGAATATGCGTGACGCGAACAGCAGAGTCAGTTGTATTGACGTGCTGACCACCAGCCCCTTGGGAGCGGAATGTATCAATGCGCAAATCTTTATCTTCAATTTGAATATCAACATCTTCTGCCTCAGGGAGAACAGCAACAGTGGAGGCCGATGTATGGACGCGCCCTTGCGTTTCAGTTTTTGGAACACGTTGTACGCGGTGAACGCCTGATTCAAATTTAAGACGTTGGAACACATTTGTCCCTGTAATTTCAGCAATGATTTCTTTATACCCGCCAATATCACTTTCAGACGCTTCAACCACTTCCATGCGCCAGCCCATTTTAGACGCGTAGCCTTTATACATAGTATACAGATCAGCGCAGAAGAGGGCGGCTTCATCACCGCCAGTTCCGGCGCGAATTTCTAAGATAGCGTTTTTTTCATCGGCTTCATCTTTTGGAATGAGGGCAAGTTTAATTTTTTCTTCTAATTCAGGGAGCTCTTTATTCAGGCGTACCAAATCAGCCTCGGCCATATCCTTCATTTCGGGATCGGCAACCATTTCGGCTAAATCTTCTTTTTCCTGCAACGCACTTTCATACGCATTGATCTGCTCAACCACAGGATCGAGGTCTGCATATTCCTTTGATAATTTGACCATTTCTGAGCCATCAAGACCCGGCTCAGCCATTAATTGCCCCAATTCTTCGTGGCGGCGCTTAATCGGTTGTAATTTATCGGTTAAAGACATGAATTTACGGCCAAATTTTCACTAAATATTAAAGTTTTACGCGCATTGTAATAGCAGGAATAAGGGCTTTTCAAAAGGGGTTTTGCAAATTGGCTGAATTTTTCGGGCAGATGGGGCTATCGAACGATATTTTACCGCATATTTTTGGTTTATGTGCACTTATATGCAGCGTAACTGCTTGGCAGTTGAAAAATCCTCGTCATATCATTTTACTATATGTACCTAGTGGAATTTTCTGGGGCCTCCAATATTATTTTTTCGGTGCCTATGCCGCGCTTGCGATTTGCTGTTTATCAGTAGTCAAAGACGGGTTGGTAGGATTATTACCCTCAAAATATAGCAGATATATAATTTTTATTCATCTTGCTCTGGCTTACACAATCCTCCTCAATCTTTATTCAGTGTGGATTGATATTCTACCTTTAATTGCAACGACCATTATTAATGTTGGTTTACTGTTTCCGGACAATAGACGTTTTGTTACCCGTATGAATATTAGTCACCAGTTTATTTGGCTATATTACAATATATCATTTGACGCATGGATGAGCGTAGTCTGCTCAACATTTGTTGTGTGTTCAACATTGATTGGCATGGCGCGCCACGAAAAATGGGAAATTGGAAAATGCCGCCGCACATTTTTCCCAAGCGTGATGAAGTCACTCTTTCCTAACTTCAGGACTTATCCATGATATTCCAGTTTTTATCAGAGTATTATTTTGTGCTCGCCCAAGTCATTGGGGGAATCGCTTTGGTGTTTTCTACTTTAAAATTTCAATTCAAAGAAGCAAAGCAACTAGGAATTGTAAATTGTATATCTTCAGGTCTTTGGGCAATTCATAATTTTATGATTGGAGGCATTACAGGGGCCATTATGAATGTCGTTACTATAGCGCGTATTTATT
>JBCCKS010000016.1:0-46376 GCA_039027295.1 Pseudomonadota bacterium | reverse complement strand
TTACTCGATATTTGTAAAAGAACTCTCATTAGAAATGTTTATCGGAGTTTTGGAACAAGAAAAACAAAACAAGCAAAACGTGCTTGTGAGTGCTGAGTTAGAAATCTCTACAAATCGCACCAGTTGGAAGAACGACCAGATTGAAAATACTGTTTCTTATGGCGATATTGTGAATCTGATAAAGAAATTAGCTTCCGAAGATCATATTAATTTAGTTGAGACATTTGCTGATAAGATTATTACAAATTGTTTTGACCATTCTCAAGCCATTCAATCGGTATCGGTTGAAATTCATAAAACAGAGATTATTGAGAATACAAGTTCAGTCGGCTGTAAAATAAAGAAGATCAGAAATTAAAAATCTACTGTATTAATGAGTCTCTTCTCATAAGGATCTTCAAAAACATCAATTCCTTCAACAGAGCCGAACATCACTGCTACAGTTGAGTGATCTTTTCCTCGCGCAAGCCCTTTAAAGTTTGTGATGTTTATTCTTAATCGTGCAAAAGCTATTCTTTCGAAGTCTACATAACGCGCATGTGATGTTGTTTCAAACTTGCTGTATTTTCTTCGAATTAAAAAGGCTTGAGCTACATGTTCGTCAACTGGCAAGAATTCTAGGTTAAAAGGTTTATTGAGAATAAGAACAATATTTCTTGGATAACCCTCAATTTCATGTTTTGCACCACATATCGCTTTATCATTCTCACCGCCGCCAACTTCTACACGACGCAATTCAGAAAAAGCAGTGTTGTTAATTAAGGGAAATCCTCTTTCGTCCAAATCATATTTGCCTAAGTCTATAGGAACTAAGAATTTATATTTTGAAGTAAAAGTGTCCTTTGTGTTTTTGAGCATGTCTCTTGCGGCTTCTCTAATCCTCGCCCACTCAAAATCATCCTTGTAATAGCTTTCATATAAACCACATTCATTGATCAGTAAGAAATTATCGATGGCCTTATCATTGGTAATATCAAGCATTCCCTTTGACCAATATAATTTTGATAAATTCGAGACAGACGATGATAGATGCTGACCTGCATATTTATCTTCAATGATTGTAACATCATTGCCCATTTCAATATCTTCACTTCTAAAGAAAGCAGGTTTGGCGACTTCACTTTTGCTATCGACAAAGCTGTCATCTTTAAATTGAACTGAGCGTTGTGTTGTAAAGCCGACATTGTCATCATCCGACTGAGCAAGCGCAGGTGATATGTTTAATATTGCAAAAAAGCTTAGTAAGTAAAAAACTCTCATCTTATTATTATGTTTGTATTCCCTCATATTTACAAATTTTGTTTTTAGTCTTTGGCAATCGATACAACCTTTTTAAAAAGTGTAGGAAAGCCAATATCTTCTATTTTTGATAGTGACATCCAAAATTGGCTATTTTCTGGCTTAATTGTTGAATTTTCATCCCTTTTTTTCACTATGTTTAATTGTAAATCAAAATGTGTAAAGCTATGGTAAATTTTTAAGTTATTGTTATTGCTCGATTTTTTGCTATTTTTAACGGCCCAAGGTGTGGTTGGTAAGCCTATCATACCCCCCAACATCTCGGTTTCAGGTCTTTTTTCTAGCAAAACTTCGTTATTTTCATTCAAAATCCAAAATACATCGGCTTCTTTTTGTGGCTTAACTTTCTTTGGTGCTTTAACGGGTATGTCATTTTGCCAATTATTTTCAAAACTTAGACAATATTGTTTTACAGGACAAAGTAAGCATTTTGATGATTTTGGAGTGCAAATAGTTGCTCCTAAGTCCATAAGGGCTTGTGCGTAATCTCCTGGTCGCTTCATTTTATTTGAAATAAATTGCGCTGACTTTTCTTTAATTTCCTTTTTTGAATCGCGAAGGGGTTTTTGGATGCCAAAAACGCGAGCCATTATTCGTTCTATATTCCCATCAACAACATTGGCAGGTTTGTTAAAAGCAATAGATTGAATGGCCGCTGATGTGTAATCCCCTATTCCTGGCAAAGATTTTAGACCTGTTTCATCTTGCGGAAAAATGCCGTTATATTCTTGTGACACAACGCCTGCACATTTATGAAGATTCCGTGCACGTGCATAATAGCCAAGCCCGGCCCACTCCTTCATAACATCGTCGCGATCCGCTTTTGCTAGATCATGAACGGTCGGCCAAATATGGGTAAACTTTTCAAAGTAAGATTTCACCGTCGCGACAACAGTCTGCTGTAGCATTATTTCTGAAAGCCAAACTTTGTAAGGATCAGGAGTTTCTCCTGAAAGAGCTCTCCACGGTAAAACACGACGGTTCTTATCATACCAATTCAGAATATTCTTACGGAAATTGTTAATCTCTTTTTGAGACATATTGTTTGTCTCTGATGAAACTGCCATATTACTTTTCATGTGCGCATTAAAACTTATATCGAACTCAACCGCTAAAGTGACAGACAAGGTCTTTCAACGCAAATTTATTGCGCTTGGAAAGATCTTAACCCGTTGGGAAGATATTATGGGGCCTAAACTTTCAAAGCAAGCGCAGCCTAGTAAAATTAGATATAGAAAGCCTCGTAGAAAAGGCGATAAACCCCAAGCGATATTGGAAATATCTACATCGTCTGCAAATGCGTCCTTACTGATCATGCAAAAAGGCATGCTGATTGAAAAAATAAATTACCTTTTCGGAGAAGATTGGATCACCGATATAAAATTTAACCACTTAGCCTCAAATGAAAGTCACACAGTTAAGAAACAAACAAATCCCTTGACCGAGGAAGAAAAAAACAGTTTATCGCAACTACTAAACGATATAAAAGATCCTGAGATTAAAGAACGACTACTAAATATGGGGACCTCGCTTTTAGAGGATACAAAGCAATGAAAGTAACGGCAATCACCTTAAGAAAAGGCAATGTTTTAGATTATAACGGTAAGCTTATGATCGTTACAGGGTATGAAATTATGCAACCTGGTAAAGGCGCTTCAGTTATCCAAGTTGAAATGCGTGATATTCGTACAGGCAATAAAGATAATGTTAGATTTAGAACGCAGGAGACTGTGGAGCGCGTTCGTCTCGACCAAAGTGAATATCAATATTTATTCAATGATGGTGAAACCTATACCTTCATGAATACTGAAACATATGAGCAGGCCGCAATTTCAAAAGAATTGATTGGTGAGCCTGCTGTCTTTCTTCAAGATGGTATGATGGTCACTGTAGAAACTCATGAAGGTGAGCCTCTTGGGGTTCAACTTCCCGACAGCGTTACTTTAGAAGTGACTGAAGCTGAACCAGTGATTAAAGGACAAAC
This sequence comes from Pseudomonadota bacterium, assembly GCA_039027295.1. Classification (GTDB taxonomy): domain Bacteria; phylum Pseudomonadota; class Alphaproteobacteria; order Micavibrionales; family Micavibrionaceae. The sequence goes on along the minus strand of JBCCKS010000016.1, from coordinate 43,093 downwards.
AGCAACAACATCTTACAAACCCGCTGTTTTGGAAAATGGGGCTCGTGTCATGGTTCCCCCACATGTGGATGTGGGAACAAAAATTGTTGTGAGAACAGAAGACGCGTCTTACGTAGAAAAGGCTAAATAATTATGTCAGCAACCTCCCCTATTATGAACGTCATGATTAAGGCTGCTGAAAAAGCGGCGAGGTCTTTACGCCGTGATTTTGGCGAAGTTGATAATTTACAAGTCTCTCGAAAAGGTCCTGCTGACTTTGTAACAGCCGCTGACAAGCGTGCAGAAGAAATTATTTTTGAAGAATTAAAATATGCTCGTCCTGACTATTCCTTCCTTATGGAAGAATCTGGTGAGACAAAAGGGTCTGACGCTGAAAATATATGGATTGTTGATCCTTTGGATGGGACACATAATTTTATGCACGGAATTCCGCATTGGTGTATCTCAATTGCTTTGGAGAGCAAGGGCAAAATTGAAGCTGGCCTCGTTTATGATCCTATCAAGGAAGAAATGTTCCGTGCAGAGCGAAGCGGCGGCGCTTTCTTAAATAGAAATAGACGTTTACGCGTCTCTGGCAAAAAAGATATGGATGGCGTTTCAATTGCATATGGCGGCCCAACACAAGATGCATCTCATCTTAAAAGATATTTACACGAAATAGGTCATATCTCTGCCTCATCGCCTCTTTTAAGACGTATGGGGGCAGCCGCCCTTGACTTAAGTTACGTTGCTGCCGGTCGTTTAGACGGATATTGGGAGCGCGGCTTGAAGCCTTGGGATGTAGCCGCAGGAAGTTTAATTGTTAAAGAAGCTGGTGGCTTTGTGAATTCTATCTCCAATGAAGAAAACCCAGTATATAGCCGCAATCTTGTTTCTGGGAATGAAGGGGTTTACACATTTCTCAGAAAAGAACTAAAAACTATTGAAAAAAGTCAGGACTGATGAAAAGAGAAACAATCTGTTTCATACTCTTCTTTAGCTTTTTTATTCTCTCTTCTTTACCATCTTATGCGCAAGAGAGTTATACCCCGCCTCCTCTATTTGTAGAGCCAAGGCTTCCCCCTCCTGATGCAAATCCTGCACGAAATATTGGTGCGCCTCGAATTTCTAGAGAAGTTGAAGAGACAAAAATGCCTGTGCAGCAAGGTGAAAAATTAATAGAAAAAAGAATTGTCGAAACAATTCCTGATGTGCCTAAAAATGAAGCCATAGATGATTTCGACGAGGGTGAGTTATTAGTGAATGAACCGAGTGTATCATTACCAATTCCTTCGACAAAACCTCCTGTTCCTAAAAACTTTACTAATATGTTATTGGCAAAAGAAAAAGAACAAGGTGTTGTCACAGGGCCTAAAAACATGCCTGCGGTTAAAAAAGAAAGTGTTCAATCCGAAACATTATTCGAAATTGATGAAGAAACGTCTAAGCAGGTTATTAATAATTTCAAAAATCCTCCCAAAACAGATTTTCGTTTTGAATTCGAAGTTGGGGCTTTTGAGCTTACAAATCAGCAAAAAGAAATTATAGAAAAAGAAATCATCACGTTTTTAAAAGAAAATAACCAATATATTATTGGTATTCACTCTTACGCTTCTGGTATTGCTGGCGATATTAACTCCGATAGACGCATATCGTTAGATAGAGCGCTTCAAATTCGTCAAGAGCTTGCAGATGCAGGTATAGAGGCCTTTAGAATTGATTTGAAATCTTATGGAGATACTGGTGATCTTGAAAACCCAGATTTTGTGAAGATAAATCTATTTATCCCCTAGATACTGACAAGCCTTGTGTGGATAAGCCCGTTTTTCAATCGTTTATAGTTGACTATTGAAGCCCTAATTAAGCATTTTAATATAGATTTTCCCATAAATATGGTTTAGCACTAGCTATTCTTTATGAAAACTGAAAGGTCTTTTATGAATACAAAAATACTCATTGTATTACTGGTTCTCTCTGTCATTGCAGCAGGCGGCTATTATTATATGCAGCAAGGCGCTTCGGAGGCTCCTGATCAAGTGGAAATCCCTGTGAGCTCACTTCCTTCTATTGATGAAGCAGAAGAAGAAACAGAAGTTATGGATACAACCGAAACTCCAAAGACTAATTTGAATGAAGTCGATTTAGGCGAAGCTGGACAAAAAAGAAATCTACCCGTCAATGAAAGTCTAGGTGTTCGCGGCTTAGGGGATCCCAACGCCCCTGTTAAAATCCAAGAATTTTTCTCTTTAACATGTAATCATTGTGCAACATTCCATACAGGCACATTTCAGGAATTAAAAAGAAAATATATTGATACTGGAAAAGTTTACTTCGTTTATGAAGAATTTCCCTTAAACGGCCCTGCTCTTTACGCAAGTAAAATCGCAAGATGTCTACCTGAAGATAAATATGCTGGCTATATCTCTGTTCTTTTAAGAGATCAAACCGTATGGGCTTTTGGTGGTGATTTTAAATCTGATCTTAAGCAGAGAGCCGTTTTAGCAGGTATGAGTGAAGAAGATTTTGAAGCCTGCTTTAACAATGAAGAATTACAGACCGCGATTGGTGAGCAGATTGACGCCGCTATGGATATCTTCAGAATTCGATCAACACCGACTTTCGTATTTAATGATGGTGAAAGAATTCTTCGTGGCGGACAAAATATTGAAAGCTTTGATGGCATTATTGCTCTTTTAAGCGGTGAAGAAGAATCCTCTTCTGTTTCAGCCGAAGACCTTAATTCTCTAAAACAAGAAATTGAGCCTGTAATAGATCAACAAGCTGTTTCAGAGATGCCTTCTGTTGAAGAGGTAAGTTCTGAGTTACAAGAAATTGTTGAAGATGCTGTTGAAGAACAAAGAGAAGCTTGGGATCAAATGCAAGAAACCGTGCCTTTAGAGGAAACTCCAATTGAAGAAGCAGTTGAAGAAATTCTTCCTCAATAATTTTGAATATAGATAGACCATGATCCAATTTAAAAAACTACGCTTGAGCGGCTTTAAGTCTTTCGTTGATAAAACGGAATTAGACATCATGCCTGGCCTAACTGGCGTGGTTGGCCCAAATGGTTGTGGTAAATCTAATCTTGTTGAAGCCTTGCGTTGGGTTATGGGTGAAACATCATCTAAAAAGATGCGCGGCGGCACAGGCAGTATGGAAGATGTCATCTTTAACGGAACATCTGACCGCCCTGCCCGCAACTTCGCCGAAGTATCACTTTTACTTGATAATCAAAGTCGCAAAGCCCCTGCGGCTTATAACGCTGATGATGATATCGAAATCGTAAGACGGATCGAAAAAGATAAAGGCTCAGTCTACAAAGTAAATGGTAAGACAACACGGGCACGTGATGTGCAAATGTTGTTTGCCGATACGGTAACTGGTGCAAATTCACCAGCCATGGTCTCACAAGGCCGCGTCACAGCTATGATCAACGCCAAGCCTCAGGAACGTCGTCTAGTTCTTGAAGAATCAGCAGGTGTTTCTGGCCTTTATGTGCGTCGTCATGAGGCAGAGCTTCGCTTGCGCGCTGCTGATACTAACCTTCAAAGGTTAGATGATTTAGTTGGAAGTATGGAAGGCCGTTTAGCCGCATTGAAAAAACAATCACGGCAAGCTATTCGCTATAAGAACTTAAGCGCAGAAATACGTGATCTTGAAATGTCAATTGCCTATTTAGAATGGCGTGTATTAGTGAACAAAATTGAAAAAGCCAAATCCACCTTTGCGGAAGCAGAAAGCGTTGTTGCAGAACACATGGCAACAGTGACGCAGCTGACAAAAACACAAAACGCCCAATCTGAAGAATTGCCCGCATTAAGGCAAAAAGAAGCCGAAGCGTCCGCTGCACTTCAGGCGCAAAAACTCACATTACAGCGCATTGAAGATCAAGAGCGTATCTTGTCAGAACAGCTTTCAGAGGCAAAAGATCAATTAGAGTCCCTACAGTCCGATCGTATTCATGAACAAGAGAGCATGAAAGAAAATGCAGCTTTAACGGAAAAGCTTGCCGAAGAAGAAACACGCTTAAGAGAGAACGAAACCTCTCAAGACGATATTTTAAAAGAAAAAACAGCGATAAAAGATCGTTTAGAAGAAAAAGTAGATGCTTTAGAAAAAGATTATGAGCAATTAATGAATCGTGTGGCTGGCGCAAAAGCAGAGAAGCAAGCAGCAGAAAAACAAATCAATGCTGATAAAAGCCGTTTAGAAAGCTTATTATCTCGTTTGCAGTCGATTGAAACATCTCTCACACGCGCCAAAACGCAAAATGAAGACAGCGCAGAGCAAGAGACATTAAAATCAGAGATTTCAACCCTTGAAAGCCAAATCTCAGAATATTCTGAAGCGAGAGATACTGCAGAAGCTGATTACAAGAAGGCAGAGAGCGATTTAGAGACTGCGCGAAATATACAACAAGAATTACAAAAAGAAAAATCTGAAATTCAAACTGAAATCAAGACGTTACAAACTGTTCTTAATTCAAAAGATGAGGATAAGTTCAAACCTGTTCTTGAGGATATTGAACCAGATAAAGGCTTTGAAACTGCGTTATCACGCGCATTAGGCGATACTCTAATGGCTTCCACAGACGATGAAGCACCCTACATTTGGAATAATTCATCCATCCACTCATCAGATATTCCTGCTCTACCAGAAGGCGCAAAGGCTTTAGAACCACACGTAAAGGCTCCCAATCACTTAAAAACGGCACTTTGCTTTATTGGAGTTGTTGATAATTACGATCAGGGTCAAACAATAGCCACCTCCTTAAAACCAGGCCAATCAATCGTTTCATTGGATGGAGCATACTGGCGATGGGATGGCTTCCACATCAAGGCTGAAGCGGCCGACCGTAACGCGCAATACCTACAGCAAAGCAATCGTCTCAAAGACCTCGAAAGCTCATATCCTGAAATTGAAAGCAAATATGAAGCGGCTGTAGCAACTTTTGAGCAGGCTGAAATTACAAAAACAAAAGCAAAAGAGACTTTCGAAGACTATCAACAAAAGACAAGACAGGCTGAAAGTGATTTAAACCAAAAGAAAGCAGCTTTAAGCACTATGATTGAGCAAGCAGCTGAAATCATGGCTGAAATTGCGAAATATGAAGAAGCGCTTTCAACAACACAAAAAGATATTGAAGAAACACGTGCAAGCCTTCAAGCCAATGAAAAAGCATTAGCTGCGACACAAGACACATCACCAGAAGATCAAGAACAACAAGTGAATGAGGTTCGCGGTAAGTTAGGGGATGTAAGAGATGATCTAAGGCAGGCTTTACGTGAGCTTGATATGGTCACACAGGAAGCAAGCCGTAGAAAAGCCCGTCTCCACGCGATTGCAGATGAAAGCATCAGCCTTAAAAACCGTGTAATCCGTTCAAAAGAGCGTTTGAAAGAGTTAGAGGTGCGAGAAGCACAAATCAACGAAAAGCTAGAGTCTCTAAAGAATGCACCTAAAAACTTTGATCAAGACCGTGAAAAGCTTGTTGAACTTGTAACAGAATTAGAATCTCAGCGTAAAGAAGATGCGGATAAGCTTGCAGAAGTTGAAAATGAGCTATCAGAAACAAACCGCGCTTTAAAAGAAGCCGAAGCAAAACTATCAGAAGCCCGCGAAGCGCGAGCGCATTCCCAAGCGACTACAAGCGCAGGCCAAGAGCAGCTTGATGATATTACAGCTAATATTGTTGAGCGTTTTGAACAAAAGCCAGAAGCACTATTATCTGAAACATCTATTAAGATTGAAGAAGACCAAGACCTTCCTGCTATTGAGCCATTGAAAGAGAAAAAAGATAAAATGGTCAGAAGCCGCAATATGATCGGCCCTGTTAATTTGCGCGCCGAACAAGAAGCCAATGATCTTGAAAAAGAAGTTGGTGGTGTTTTAGAAGAGCGTAATGAACTTATTCAGGCAATTACAGAACTTCGCGAAGGAATTGATAAGCTGAATACCGAAGCGCGTGAGCGTCTCTTACAAGCATTTGATCATGTAAACGACCACTTCCAAAGATTGTTTGTTCAATTATTTGGCGGCGGTAAAGCCCATTTGGCTTTAGTAGAATCAGATGATCCACTAAATTCAGGCCTAGAAATTTTTGCGCAGCCACCCGGGAAAACACTTCAATCGCTCTCGCTACTATCTGGTGGTGAGCAGACCTTAGCCTCTATCGCCCTTATATTCGCAATGTTCCTAACAAATCCATCGCCTATTTGTGTTCTTGATGAGATTGATGCGCCGCTTGATGATGCAAACGTTGACCGCGTTTGTGACCTTCTTGACGATATTGCGGCGCGCGGTGAAACTCGCTTCCTCATTATTACTCACCACCGCTTAACAATGGCACGTATGGATCGCCTCTATGGTGTGACTATGGCTGAACGCGGCGTGTCTCAGCTTGTTTCTGTTGATCTTAATCAGCAGATGGATTTCTTAGAAGCAGCAGAATAATTCATTATGGTCGACGACGATCACCTCAAACAAATTCAGGATGATTTAAAATCCGCACGTGACGAATATAATGAGGATTACAATCCTAAGCCAAAGAATAATAAAAGCCTTGATGACGGAGCCCGTGCTGGAGTTGAGTTAGTCGGCGCGATCCTCGGTGGTGCGCTCATAGGATATGGGCTGGATTATGTCTTTGAAACCACCCCAATTATTTTCATAATTTTCATTTTTCTGGGTACAATTACCGGCTTTTATAATATTTATAAAATAACTATGGGAACAGGCACTTCAGTAGGTTTTGGGGGCTTGCAAAATAAATCAAAAAACGCTAAACAAAAGTCGAATTTTAAAGACGGTTAAAAAATTTATATTTGATATAAAATCACTGGGTTATAAGGACGTTTCGTGGCAAATCCGATTAAACAATTTGAAATCAATCCCATCTTCCCTATAGAGATTGGAAATATTGATATTTCCTATACAAATTCATCATTATGGATGACGATCGCAGTGATTGTATCTGCTGGCTTCATGACGATTGCTATGAATAAAAAAGCAATTATTCCCGGACGATTGCAAGCTTTCGCAGAAATTCTCTACTCCTTCATTGCCAATATGATCCGCGATAATATTGGTGCAAAAGGCAGGCAATACTTCCCGCTCATCTTTACGCTATTTATAGTGGTTCTATTGGGGAATATGCTGGGCATGATTCCCTATTCTTTTACTTATACAAGTCATTTAGTCGTAACGGCTGCGCTTGCCTTTATGATTTTCTTTATTGTTCTGGTCGTAGGGTTTGCAAAACACGGCTTTCATTTCTTTAGCCTCTTTTTACCGCCAGGCGTGCCGCTATGGCTGGTTCCTTTAATTCTACCGATTGAGATCATGTCATTTTTAACAAGACCCATTACATTATCGGTTCGTTTATTTGCCAATATGATTGCAGGCCACATTATGCTCAAAGTTTTCGCAGGCTTTAGTATCGGTATGGCAACAGCTGGATTGGGCGGCGCGTTTGCGGCCTTCCTCCCGATGCTGTTTAACTCACTTATGATTGCCTTTGAATTTTTAATCGCTTTCTTGCAAGCCTATGTGTTTGCAATCCTAAGCTGTATCTACTTAAAAGACACAGTTGAAATTGATCACTAACCATTAAACAAAAAGGAAAAGTAAAAATGGAAACAGAAGCAGTGAAATTATTAGCAGGTGCCTTAGCCCTTCTCCCACTATTTGGTGTGGGTATCGGTCTGGGAATGATTTTCTCATCTTACAATGAAGCTGTAGGTCGTAACCCTAATGCAGCAGAAATTTTAGACAAAAAATACTTCCTTGCCTTCGCTTTGACAGAAGCTTTGGCGATTTTTGCTCTGTTGATTGCTCTTTACCTCGTGTTTGTAGGCTAATTCAATCATGCAAAAACTTTCTGTTTTCTTTTCACCATATTTACTTTCAGCCTCTGCTGCTCTAGCGGCAGGTGCTGAAAAACTTGCTGATGGCACAGAAAAAGCATCAAAAGGTGGATTGCCACAATTTGATCCAACTTGGTTTGTATCTCAGTTTTTCTGGCTCGTGATTGCTTTTGGATTGCTTTATTTTATTTTTAGTAAAATTAGCCTTCCAGAAATTTCAAGTGTCATTGAAAATCGTAAGAACCAGATCAATGCTGATTTGGAAGCAGCAGAGAAACTCACAGCGGAAGCTGAAGACGTTCATCAAGCTTATGAGAATAATTTGGCGCAATCAAATGCGAATGCAAGTGAGGAACTCGCAAAAGCTGAAGCAAAAATCAAAGCTAAATTTGATAAGAAACAAGAAGAGTTTCGCCTTAAGTCTGAAGAAGAAATTCAGGTAGCCGAAACAAGAATTCTTGCTTCTAAAGATCAGGTTATGAATGATATGAGCCAAGTTGTAGCTGAAGTTGCTGCCACGGCTGTTGAAAAAATCACAGGAACGCAAACTGATACAGCTAAAATTCAATCTATCGTAGAGCGAATTGACGGAAGCAAAAGCAAAGCGAAAGCCGCGTAAAAGGACTATATAATGCTTGATATTTTCACTTATGATACTGGCGCTTGGATGATTATATCATTCCTCATCTTTGGTTTTGTTGCTTATAAATTAGGCGCAAAGTCAATCACCAGTAAGCTTGATGGGTATAGTGAAGAAATCAAAACTGAGATAGAAAACGCAGAACGTCTACGCGTTGAATCACAAGAGCTATTGGCTCAATACCAACGCAAGCAACGTGACGCCGAAGAAGAAGCCAATCGTATTCTTGATAATGCCAAAGCCCAAGCTAAAGTCATGCAGCAAAACGCTGATAAAGAGTTGAAAGAGATCATGGCACGTCGTGAAGAGCAGCTATCTGAACGTTTGCAGCGTTTAGAAGAGAACGCGGTTGCTGAAATGAAAAACTATGCGGCGCAATTGGCTGTCGAAGCTACGCGCGAAATGATTGTTGAGACGATGGATGAAGCGAAAAATGATAACCTCAATAAAGACGCTATTCAAAATCTATCGAAACAATTAAATTAACAAATACGTAAAAGCCCTATAGACTGCTTTTTATGACTGAGCAGGCCATCAATCAAAATATTAATCCCGCAAATATTGTTTCAGAATTAGGATCCAATACAAAAGCGGCTGCTAAAATTTTATCTCAAAAAAATACGCAAGACATTAATGCTCTTCTTGCTGAACTCTCAAAGAATTTAAAATCCAGTATTGGTGAAATTTTAGAGTCTAACCAAAAAGATATTGAAGCTGGCAAAGCAAAAAATCTTAGCCCCGCTTTGCTCGACCGCCTGCTTTTAAATGCAGAACGCATTGATGCTATTGCACAAAGTGTTTTAGATATTGCTGCTTTAGAAGATCCTGTAGGTCATGTTTTAGAAGAAACAAAGCGCCCCAATGGGCTCGTTATACAAAAGACTTCTGTTCCTATTGGTGTGCTCGGTTTGATTTATGAATCCCGTCCTAATGTAACGATTGATGCAGCGTCGCTTTGTTTGAAATCTCGCAATGGCGTTATCTTAAGGGGAGGATCTGAAAGCTTTCACTCTTCTCGCGCTCTTCATTCTATTATTCAAAAAACTCTAGAGAATAACAATTTTCCTAAAGATTGCGTTTCTATAATCCCAAATACAGATCGTGAAATGGTTGGGGCAATGCTCGCCGCTCATGAATATATAGATGTAATTATCCCTCGCGGCGGTAAAGGTTTAACAGGACGCGTTATGAGCGAAGCTCAAATGCCTGTCTTTGCGCATTTAGACGGTAATTGTCACATTTATCTGCATTCATCTGCCGATCCCGAAAAAGCATTACAAATTGTTGAGAACGCAAAATTACGCCGAACCGGAATATGCGGCGCGGCAGAATCTCTATTGTTCGATCGATTTCTTGATGAAAAAAGCATCAATGATGTTCTAGAAATGCTAATAAACGAAGATTGTGAAATTGCCGGTGATGAAGCGATTCAAAAGCTAAGTTCTAATGTTAAGCCTGCCTCAGAAACGGATTGGTCAGAAGAATATCTTGATAAGAAAATCAGCGCGAAGGTCGTAGAAGATATTAATGAAGCTATTACACATATCAATCAATATGGCTCCCATCACACTGATGCAATTATTGCCGAAGATCAAACTGCTCTAGATCAATTCTCTAGCCAGATTGATAGTGCAATCGTCATGCAAAATGCCTCAACGCAATTTGCCGATGGTGGCGAGTTCGGAATGGGCGCAGAAATCGGTATTGGTACGGGGAAACTTCATGCACGTGGGCCCGTTGGTCTTAAGCAGTTAACAACATTCAAATATGTTGTAATTGGAAACGGGCAAACAAGGCCATAGCTTTTCTTTTATTTTATGAAACATTCAACCAGACAAAAATTTAGCTCCCCTAGCCTTTTGGAAACCAACAGATGGGATGGCCTGCGCATTGGTTTGTTTGGGGGATCCTTCAACCCACCCCATGAAGGACATCTTCATATTGCTCGTCTTGCGAGAGCAAAATTTGGACTCGATTTTATCTGGTGGATTATTACGCCGCAAAACCCACTCAAAAATAAAAAAGGAATAGCCGCATACTCTGAACGATATTCTCAAGTTAACTCTATGGTTGCTCCTTTTGCCCGCCAAATGCCTACGCATTTAGAGCATCATTTGGGTACACGCTACACTCACGAGACTATTAGTCGATTAAAACAGCAGTTCTCCAAAACAGATTTCATTTGGATATGCGGAATGGATAATGCACATATTTTTCACAAATGGGATGAATGGCAAAATATTCTCGAAATGACCCCTATATGTTTTATTGCGCGCCCACCAGCTAAACACTTAGTCAAACGCTCCCCTTTGCGTCAATACAGCAAAATTCCTCATTATTTTGATACGAAAGGGAAAGCCACAGACCTATCAAAAAATGGTGTTTACTGGCTCAAAGCGAATAAAATGCTTGATATTTCCTCAACAAAAATAAGAAACAAACTGATTAAAAAACAATAGCTTAGCCGTTTTTAAACGATTTTTGCCGTTGATATAATTGGATGAATCTCGAATCCGCGCTATAATGAGAGTATGAAGAGTTTGTTCGTTTATCGAATAAAAATTTTGGAAAGTGAGGGTATTTGGGCTTGAGTTCGAATTTCTTATGTTATTCTGAGAAGCATCTTCATAAAAACTGTTCGCATTTTTTAAGCTAGCCAGACTTGATTGGTTAGCTTTTTTTATGCAAAAAATAAACTGGTAAACAAGAAAAGGAGACCACAAATTCTAGGAAATGATACACAAGGGCTTTTAAACAAGTCAGACTTAAAAGACTTTGTCATTGGCTCATTAGAAGATGACAAGGCTTTCAACATAGAGGCAATAGAACTAGATGATCAGTTCGGTTTGGCAGATTACATTATTGTTGCTTCTGGAACTTCATCCACACAAACCACCCGCATGGCTGAAAAGCTAAAAGAGCGGCTTCATCTGAAGAATATCACTGACATCCGTATCGAAGGTGCCTCCCAAGGGGATTGGGTTGTCTTGGACGCAGGCGACGTCATTGTTCATATTTTTAGACCAGAAGTTCGTGATTTCTACAATATCGAAAAAATGTGGGCTATGGATAGTGTTATAGCATCTTATACAATACCGCCGGCACAAAGAGCTTAAGGTAGCTTAAAAGACTAGCTCCAGTTGGTATAGATAAGGTTTTTTTAGGAAAGTCCCCTTTCCTTCTCTCCTGTTTTACGGCATTTTTATAAAATGTCTCATCTTCCACATATTGATATTATTGCCGTGGGAAAATTAAAAAATTCTTCTCATGTCTATCCTGCTTTTACAGAGTATCAAAATCGCTTAAATCCCTCTGTCAAAATTCATGAAGTAATCGGCCATAACCAATCCGATGAATTAAAAAAGATTTCCCAGAAAATAGATCCTAAAAGTTTCATTATCGCTTTGGATGAAACCGGAAAAACTCTATCAAGCAGCCAATTTGCTAAAGAAATTGAAACCATCCAATCCACGCACACAAAAATACAATTTATAATTGGCGGAGCAGACGGTTTAGATGACGCTATACGTCAAAATGCTCATTTGCTTTTAAGTTTTGGAAAACAAACATGGCCGCATATGATGGTTCGTGTCATGCTGATTGAACAAATTTATAGAACACAGCAAATTCTGACAGGACACCCTTATCATAGAGAGTAAATGATGAAATTAGTTCTATATATTATATTTTGTATATTCATTTCGTTTCCCTCTTTTGCGGAAACCCCTATACCTACTGATCACCCCTCTCAAAAGTTAGAAGAGAAAAAGCAGAAATTTGAGACCAAAACAAAGTCTTTAAAAAAAGAAAAAGCAAATATCGAAGCTGAACTCAATAATAATAAAAAGCAGCTTGTAAGGATTGCAAAAACGATCAAAGAAAATGAAACAAAGCTTATAGAGCTTGAAAATAATATCGCCCAGAAAAAAAGACAGCAGTTAGAAATCCAAACAAAGCTTGAGCTAGACAAACAATCATTTTCAAATGTTGTACTCGCAATGCATAGAATAGAAAGAATGCCCCCTCAAGCTTTACTGGCAAGGCCAACCGCTCCTCTTCAAACAGCTCAGAGTGCCATGCTCTTACAAACATTTTTACCTCAAATTCATAATGAAGCGCATTCCCTCAATAGAGATTTAAATGAACTTTCAGAGATTTTAAAATTACTTGAGAAAGATCGGCGTATTGCTCTATCTACTGCAAAGAAATTGGAAAGTGATCAAACACAACTCAACTCTCTTCTCCAAAATCAAGAAAGACTCTATGCAAAAACAGAAAAGAATATCGCCAGTAACGCTCTAGAGCTTTTAAACATTTCTAAACAAGCTAGAAATTTAAAAGATTTGGTCCTTAGGATTGAACGCAAACAAAAACGTGAAGAAGAGGCCCGTCAAAAAGCAAAAGAAAAACAAGCCGAAACACAAAAAGCATCTTTAAGAACGCCTTTACCAAGAGCGGGATCAGCCCAAGTTCCCCTAGCGGGCACAATTCAAATAAATTATGGTAATACAGATGAAATTGGCGCTGTCTCTCAGGGCTTAAAGATTAAAGGGCGGTCCAGAGCCCTTGTTGTTGCGCCTATGGGAGGGGTTGTTGACTATGCCGGACCATTTAAAGGTTATGGCCAAATAGTTATCATCAGGCATCAAAAAGACTACCATAGTTTAGTTGCAGGATTGTCCAAAATTGATACAGTGGTTGGGCGCGCAGTCAGTGCAGGCGAACCTATCGGAAAGATGGGCTCAGAAGGGAATTCTCTCCTCTACTATGAATTGCGGCATAAGGGGCAGCCGGTAAACCCTTCAAAAAAGATACCGGGTTTAAAATAGTTCATATTGGGAATTTAGCGAATGCGTTCAGCTTTACTTAGTTTTTTAGTTTTATCAGTCCTAACTTTAGGCACAATTTGGGGTGTAGAGGCTTTTGCTCAAGAAGAGCCACGCACAGCAGGTCAGGAAACTTCTGAAAATAAACCTCCACAAAATGACGAAGAAACTTACAGGCAGCTCAATCTTTTCGGTGATGTTTTTGAGCGTGTGCGCGCACAATATGTTGAACCACTGACTGACGAACAACTCATTGAAAGCGCTGTTCAAGGAATGCTCTCTGATCTTGATCCTCATTCTGCATATTTGGATGAAGAAGATTTTGAGGATATGCAAGTTCAAACACGCGGCGAATTTGGTGGTCTTGGGATTGAAGTATCCATGGAAAATGGATTTGTAAAAGTTGTATCGCCAATCGATGATACCCCTGCATTTAAAGCAGGAATACAAGCTGGAGATTTTATAACGCATCTTGATAGCGAACCCGTAATGGGCCTTACTTTATCTGAGGCTGTTGATAAAATGCGTGGTAAAGTTGGAAAACCAATTGTTTTAACCGTTGTCCGCGAAGGAGCAGATGAAGCTCTTGAAGTCGAAATCATTCGTGACATTATCAAAATTCAGTCTGTGAGAAGCCGTGTTGAACAAGAAGATATCGGGTATTTAAGAATAACTGTTTTTAATCAAAATACAGAAGCAGGTCTCAAAAAAGCAATTAAAGAAATTCAAGAAGAAGTTGGTGATAATCTAGTTGGATATGTTCTTGATTTAAGAAATAACCCTGGCGGACTTTTAGATCAGGCCATTGTCGTTTCAGATGCCTTTTTAGATAAAGGTGAAATCGTATCGACAAGAGGTCGTAATGAACGTGATACAAAGAGAGATAATTCGACGCCTGGTGATCTAACAGAAGGAAAACCAATCGTTGTATTAATCAATGAAGGGTCTGCCTCTGCCTCTGAGATTGTAGCTGGCGCATTGCAAGACCATCGCCGTGCGCTTGTTGTGGGAATGCCCTCATTTGGAAAAGGATCAGTTCAAACAATTATACCCCTTCCTGGACATGGTGCTATGCGTCTGACAACAGCAAGATATTACACCCCCTCTGGCCGATCTATTCAAGCGGAAGGGATTGACCCTGACATTGAAATTGAGAATGCACGTCTTACAAAAATTAATGGTCGATTTACAAGAGAGGAAGATCTTCGCGGTGCTTTAGACAATGATGAAGATGATGAAGATAGTGAGAATGATGAGAATGAAGAAGAAACCGACTATCAGTTAAATCGAGCCATTGATCTTCTTCGCGGTGTTATCATCTATGGTGATCGTGAACAACAAGCCATGAGATAAGAATGGCAGGTTTTCAATCACAATTAAATGATGAAATGGAGCGTCGTGGCCTCATTGATAATGAGGAAGAAAAAAAATCACCTCCTAAAAAAGAGAAAAAGAAAAAGGTAAAAACGCCAATAGGCTTTTCTTTTTCCGCAATGCTTTATGGCGTCTTATTATCAGCCCTCATCATTGTTGCATTAATGGGCTGGGCCTATTTTAATTTTTCCAACGCACAGCAGAAATTCTCTGAATTTTTAGCCTCTAAAACAGTGATCATTGAGAAAACAGAGCCTATGAACGTAGTCAATGTTGAGCCTATGAAAGCGACGCCCCCTCAAAATGTTGAAACACAAATTCCACGTGAGCCTGAAGTTAGAGAGCAAAATGAACCTGTAAACACAGCCACGAATACAAACTCAATGATACAGGATGTAATTCCGGGCCTATATGAATCGACTGACCTTGGCCTTAAGCCAAAAATAAGGGAAAGTGACGGCGCAACGCCTTTTGAAGCTTATAAGAAGCTAATTTCGCTAGAGCCTGAAACACCTAAACTATCTTTTGTCGTGAACAATCTTGGTTTATCGAGCATTGAAACTGAGAAAATTATAGACGATTTACCAGCAACGGTTAGTTTAGCTTTTTCCCCCTACTCTCCCAATTTGCAAGCGTTGATAAAAAAAGCCCGGCAAGATGGACATGAAGTCTGGCTGACACTCCCCCTTGAGCCTGCAAATTATCCTTTAGATGATCCTGGCCCTCTTACATTACTTAGAAGCGCCTCCACACAACAAAATGCTGATCGATTAGCAAGGTTGTTAACTGCGGCGACATCCTATGTAGGCTTTATTCCAATAAAAAATCATATTTTTGATAAAGAAACTGCAAAAACAAGTCCAGCTATTAAAGAAATTTTTGAAAGAGGTTTAGCTGTTATTGACAGTAAGACTGGTGGTAGCAATTTTATGAAAGATTTAGCAGCACGTAAAAATTACCCTTATGCGTCTAATAATTTCTGGCTCGATTTTAATTTGACGCAACTTTCTATGAATCGCCAACTTCGAAAAGCTATGGAGTTATCAAAAGCCAAAGGAAGCACAATCGTAATGCTAGAGCCCTACCCCGCAAGTCTGAATACGTTACAAAAATTTCTTTCATCTGCCGTCGCACGAAATTTTCAAATCGTTCCCGCATCAGCCCTTGTGCAGTATGGGGAGTAAATCTCTTTACAGACAATGTGTTGGGATAGCCCTTTTTAACAAGAGCGGCAAAGTATTTGTTGGTGAACGTATAGACACACCTGGTGCATGGCAATTCCCTCAAGGCGGTATTGATGAAGGCGAAGATCTAGAAAAAGCAGCGTTTAGGGAATTAGCCGAAGAGATTGGAACGAATAAAGCCTCTATTCTTAAAATTATGGATGATAAGACACGTTATGACCTGCCTGCCGATCTACAACAAAAATTATGGGGAGGTAAATATAAAGGACAAGAACAAAATTGGATTGCAATGCGCTTTGAAGGCTCAGATGAAGATATAAAAATTGATGCTGATGACCACCCTGAATTTTCACAATGGCAATGGATAGATATCGAAAAAGCACTCAATCTGATCGTGCCCTTTAAAAGAGACACTTACTTAAAAGTGATAAAACAATTTAAAGAATTTTCTTAAAAATACGAAATGTGAGCTCATAAAAATATGAGCCCACACTCGCAACTTTTACAGGGATTTACTGCCTGTAATATACCACCCCGTTAACACCATTATAATAAGGGTAAGGGTAGCGGTAATAATATGGGTTATACGCCATCCAATTATTCACGTGTGAATAGTAATTTGGATGGTAATAGCCTGCTGTGACAGGAACAAAAGACTGTGTTGTTTTCCATGTTCCATTGGCTTGTAGACAAATCACCGCATATCCACTTTGTGTGACGCCATTGACGACTTCAGTTTTTGGATATTGGTAACAACTCGCTGATGCTTCTGCCGAAAATGTAGCAAAAGCTACAAACGACATGCATGTCGCAATAAATAACATTTTTAATTTTTTCATAAATAAATCCCTTTTGTTAAGTTACAGACCTTAACAATTATTATAGAAAAGTATTAAATTTATGTAAAATTGTGAAATCTATCCCTTGCTCACTTTGGGATAGAAACGAAATAAAGATAAAAACTAAGGATTTAAAGGGCTCCAGGCTGGATCAGACGCCCCAGCTGGCGTAGAGACACGCATTTCGTTATATCCTGTTAAATCAATGGTAAAGATTGATGAACTGCGCCCTTTTCCGCCTTGTGTTGGTGTTTCCTTAAAATAAGTCAAAACACGACCATTTGGCGACCAACTCGGCCCTTCAACGTGAAAAGCCTTAGTAATCAGACGCTCTCCTGAACCATCAGGGCGTATAACACCAATGTAAAAATCACCGCTAAGCATCTTTGTAAATGCAATCAAATCACCGCGTGGAGACCAAACAGGGTTTGCATAGCGTCCTTTTCCAAATGTAATCCTACGCGCGTTATTTCCATTAGAATCCATCACATAAAGCTGTTGTGACCCTCCTCGGTCAGATTCAAAAACAATCTGACGTCCATCAGGTGAATATGAAGGCGCTGTATCGATGCCGGGATTTGTTGTTAATTGTCGTGATCTTTTGGTTCGAATATCTAGCTCATGAATATCACTATTGCCATTTTTAGATAGGCTCATCACGACTTTCTTACCATCAGGTGCGAAACGCGGCGCAAATGTCATTCCCGGAAAATCACCTAATAATTGCTGGCGACCATTGTCAATATTGTACAAATACACTTTTGGCTTTCCACCGCGATAAGATGTGTATGTAATTTCTTGAGCAGTCGGTGAAAAACGCGGTGTTAAGACGAGCTCACCAGGCGGCGTTAAAAAACGATGATTCTGTCCATCCTGATCCATGATGGCAAGACGCTTAATCCGATTGGTTGCAGGGCCACTCTCTGAGATGTAAACAATGCGCGTATCAAAATAACCGCTTTCTCCTGTAATTCGTTTGTAAATTTCATCTGAAATAATATGCGCAATACGGCGCCAGTTATCAGGTGTCGTTGTATAAGCCATACCAACTAATTGTTGCTGGGAAAATACATCCCAAAGACGGAACTCAACTCTTGGACGACCATCTGGACCTCTTTTGACTTGTCCACTTACCAAAGCCTGAGAGTTAATCGCGCGCCATTCAGCAAAACGTGGATCTTCTAATAAAATTGATTCAGGCGATTGAATAAAACTCTTTGGGCTAATTGGTGAAAATAGACCAGAGCGCTCTAAATTCGCCGCCACAACAGCTGGAATATCAACGGCATAATTACTTAATGCGGGATCAACAGCATGAAACTTACTAATCGCAATAGGAAGCGCTTCTAATTTTCCTTGTGTAATATCAACAGTAAGCTGAGCTTTCGCTGTTTGCGGAATGAACAAAAGTGCGAAGAGTAAGAATAATTTCATGTTTTAGTCTCTCAAAAGATCAATGCCTAAAGATAATGCGATCATATCAATGACTTCAAAATAAGATTTTGGAAATTTGCCTTTGCTGACAGGGCGCATTTCATCAATTGTTATATCATGCTGTGCCATTTCATAAGAGACTGCTTGCTTCACATCGGCTTTAACCACTTCCAAATCAATACCGTCATACTGATATGATTTTATTCTTTCTAAAAGCTCTTCCTCACTAGGATCAAGTTTTCCATCTTTAAACGCCATAATTCTTGCAAAATAAGCCACCTGCGCACGAAATTTTGGCTCATTAATAAAAGGAAATAATTCACTTAAAGGTTTTGGATTATCAAAATCTTCTAAAAGCTGTTCTCTTTGATCATCTGCAAATGGTAGATGGTTTAAAAATGCACTCATATAACCGCGCTCAAGATCACAAAATACACCATCAGCATGTGCCATCGTTACAAGACAGCGCAGCATGTAAAATTTGCTGGTTACAACAACATCTTTATCTAAATCAACCATATAAAATTCCTTATAACTGAGCGGCTGGGTTAAAATTGAAAGTTAGCTCTTTCCATAGGCTATATTTGTCTGGAGGTAAGTCAAGCACTTCGCAGTTCGGATGATTAATTGCCCTCAGGGCAGTATCAGCGGCAGCGCGAAAAAAACCATCTGTTGTGTATCTCAACTGATCTGAAATTCTTGCACTCTGTACTGTTCGATCGGGGCGAACCGTTAGATTGATTGAAACCGTTATATCTTCTGCATTACGTGCGCCCGCCATCAAATTCCAGCACGATGAAAATTGCTGATTAAGCGCTCTTGCTATCAAATCCATTTCAGATGCAGATAAACGATCAGCAAAGCGCGCCAATGGCGACTCCTCTGGCGATGTTTGCTCTAGCCCGTCAGGGTTTGCCTCTGCCGCAGGCTCACTATCCTGAAGATTTTTAAGAACAGATAGAAAATCTTCTTCACTAACCGTTTTTTCCTCGATGGGTTCTTCTTTCGGTGGCTCTGGTTCAGGCTCTTCAACTTTGGCTAACTCTTCTTCTGGTGGAGCCGGCGTATCTGGTTCAGGTGGTTTTGTTTCTTCTTCTGGCGGCTTAGGCTTTGATGTCGGCTTCACTTTTGGTGGAGCGGCGGCGGTAACCTTTGGCGCGGCTTCAACTTTTTTCTCCACTTTTGGTGGAGGGTCATCTTTTTTGGGTTCAGGCTTTTTTGTCTTCTTTGGTGGTTTATTGGTTGTGGTTAATTCACTCACATCAATGATATCGACTGATAAAGGTTGATCGGGAATAACGGGTGGTTTTGAAATATGCGGCAACCCCACCATGCCGATAACAACAACGCTAAGGTGAAAAATAACTGATGTAATCAAGGCTATTTTCATTCCTTTAGAAATCTCAAATGAATTTGAAAAAATTTCGCGTTTCATGATTCGTAATTTAAACAGATTTTATGGCGAATTTACGCCTTAATTGGACCCAGAATTAGAGATAAGCGCGACTTTACGAAAGCCTGCACCATTGATGGCTCCCAAAACTGTCATAACCTCTCCATAGTCAAGGGACTGATCGGCACGAATATAAATTCTGCGATCAGGATCGTTATTCGTTAGGGAATTTAGCAATGTCACAAGGCGATCTTGGCTCACTTCTGTTTCACCAACGAACAGGCCGCCCCCTTCGGTAATACTCACCTCTAGGGGTTTATTATCTTCTTCGCTTATGGCTTTTGCTTCACTGTCTGGCAGATCAATAGGAACACCTACCGTTAATAATGGCGCAGCCACCATAAAGACAATCAGTAGCACCATGACCACGTCAACAAAGGGTGTCACATTTATTTCGGACATTGGACGACCAGAGCGCCTATATCCGCCGCCACCGCCTCCTCTATGGCCTGGTTGAAGTCCTGCACCCATAACTTACGCAATCTTTCTTTGTGTTGAGGAACTTGAGCTACGGGATTCTAAATGACGCGACAAGATCGCTGAAAACTCGCTTGCAAACGCATCAAGTCGCTGAGCATAACGATCAAGCTTACTATTATAGCCGTTATAGGCGATAACAGCTGGAATAGCGGCAACCAAACCTAATGCTGTAGCAAACAAAGCTTCTGCAATACCCGGGGCGACAACGGCTAGTGATGTATTACTGCTTTGGGCAATGGCGGTGAATGAATTCATAATCCCCCATACCGTTCCGAATAATCCAACAAAGGGCGCTGTAGAGCCAGTCGTTGCCAGAAATGTCATGCCACGCTCTAATCTATTCATTTCACGTGAGATTGTAACGTTCATCGCTCTTTCAACGCGTTGACGTAATCCGGCTTGCAATTCTTCGCGTGCAGGCACGCCGCTCGATGTTGTGTTTTGCCATTCCTCCATACCAGCAGAAAACGTTTTTAAAAGAGGGTCGTGCGGACCTTTCTTAATCCTTTGGTAAAGCTTATCAAGAGGCTCTCCTGACCAGAAAGCGTCTTCAAATTTACGCGCTCTTTTTGTGAGTTTATTGATAACAGCGCGTTTTTCAAAAATAATTGCCCAACACCATACGGATGAGAATAAAAGCAAGATCATGACCGCTTTGACCACAATGTCGGCTTGCATAAACAAACCCCACATACTTAAATCATGAGAGACTGACCCGCCTAAATCGACTGCTTCAACTGCTCTATCTGGTATTTCGTCCATCTTATTTCCTATTATTTAAGAATAATCACTAAATTTTTCTCTTAACTCGTCGGGGATACGAGTAGGCTTGCCCTGCTCTCCCATACAAACAACCGTAACATCCATTGTAAAAACGATTTCGCCGTCTTTAAGGATTTTTTGTGTCATCACAAAGGATGTATTTTTCATCGCTTTGACATTCGTCTCTACCGTCAGCAAATCATCAAGCTTAACCATGGCAAGGTAATTGGCGTCTATGTGCCTCACCACAAAACCAATATTGAGTTTTTCACATGTTTGAGAGGCGGGATAGCCAATATGACGGAGCATTTCTGAACGCCCCCGCTCACAAAAGCTAATAAAGTCGCAATGATACATAATACCAACAGCATCGGTATTTTCGTAATACACTCTAAAATCAATACTATGTTTCATTTTTAGATTCTTTCACTAATCTATAAGTAGTAATACTATTCGTTATCAAAACAAAAATATTTGTTATGATTCCCCCAATAGAAAAGATTAATAGAGAAAATATCAGCCACGAGCCTTCAGAAAAAAACATAGCAATTCTCATTTTAATCCCTTCAAGCTTGTACAAACTAAAACAGGTTAAAATGCCAGCTAAAACAGGCAAAACGTCATATGGCTTTTCATATACTAAAAATAAACATGCTATGTAAAAACATATAAATCCAATCATTAATTTATTAGATTTATGATATTTCATAGAAAAATAAGTTCTCACTGAATTTACAAAGGCAACAAGTGCAGCCACGTAAGCAGCCATCAAAATGTAATGAAGAGAAAAGAATATCCCGCCCGCAATAAGAATGAGTTTGAAATTCTTATCTAGTTTTTGTGAAAAAGCGCTAATAACAGTTAAGCTAGCTAAAATGCCTACGGCTTGAGCAATCAGATTTAAATCATCCATCCAGCAGATCCTGCTGCATATCCACTTCTGACTTTTTGGGCTTTAGTCCTAAATAACGATAGCCTTTTGCGCTCATCACACGGCCGCGTGGTGTTCTTTGAATATAACCTTGCTGAACAAGATAGGGTTCGATTACGTCCTCAACAACATCGCGTTGTTCAGATAAGACAGCCGCAATTGTTTCAACGCCAACAGGGCCACCACCATAATTCTCAATAATACAATTCATGTAACGCCGATCCATGCTGTCAAGACCTTGCGCATCAACGTCCATTTTTTGCATCGCTTCATCAGCGATTGATTGATCAATTTCTTTGGCCTTTGCCACTTGGGCAAAATCGCGCACGCGCCTTGTTAGGCGTCCTGCAATTCTTGGTGTGCCGCGGGATCGTTTCGCGATTTCACGCGCGCCCTCTTCTGCCATTTCAACACCCAATATCTTGGCAGAGCGTGACACAATAAAGGTCAAATCATCTTCGGAATAAAATTCTAACCGCAGTGGAATCCCAAAGCGATCACGCAAAGGATTTGTTAAAAGGCCACTTCGTGTTGTCGCGCCCACCAGAGTAAATTGTGGTAAATCAATTTGCACAGACCGCGCCGCAGGCCCTTCGCCAATGATTAAATCAAGCTTTCGATCCTCCATAGCCGGATAGAGAATTTCTTCAACATTTGAATTGAGACGATGAATTTCATCAATAAATAAAACATCATGCGGCTGAAGATTTGTTAAAATCGCGGCTAAGTCGCCGGCCTTTGAAATCACAGGCCCTGATGTCGCACGAAACCCAACACCCATTTCTTTGGCAATAATTTGCGCCAATGTAGTTTTACCTAAACCCGGAGGCCCAAACAGCAAAACATGATCCATTGAATCACCGCGTGATTTCGCTGCCTCAATATAAACTTTTAAATTTTCGCGCAACGCAGGCTGGCCAATAAATTCATCAAGCTGATTGGGGCGTAATGGATTTTCTTCCATCTGCTCCATCTCTTGGGCTTCAGCTTCTAAATTTACATTCTTAATCGCTTCACTCATAGACTAAGTTCCTTCAGCGCGAGCCTAATCATCTCTTGAACATTGAGATTGTCATTCTCTGCTGACTGCTTGGCCTGCAACACTGCTTGATAGGCGTCTGTACGCTGATAGCCTAAATTCACAAGCGCGGATACAGCATCTTGCTCCGCTCCGCCTAAATCATTATTGGCTGGCGCAGATGGGCTTGCGATCTGAACGCCTTTTGGCTTTGCGCTTAAATCCATCTTACCGGCTTTATCTTTTAATTCAGTAATAATACGCGCGGCTAATTTCGGTCCCACGCCATCGGCGCGTTGAACGGCGGCTTTATCGCCTGCGGCAATGGCAAATCCTAGTTGATCAACAGGACAAACAGTGAGAATCTTAAGTGCAGCCTTTGCACCAACACCTTGAACACTAATAAGCAACCTGAACCATTCTTGCTCGGCTTCACTTCTAAAACCAAAGAGATGGATATAATCTTCGCGTACTTGTGTTTCGATAAGCAAGGACAAAGGCTCACCCGTTTGACCGCTATTACTCAATGTCGCATTGGAACAGAACACTTGATAACCCACACCATTAACATCAAGGATCAAACTGTCTTGCGAAACACTATCAAGAATTCCTGAAAGCTTACTAATCATCGCGCTGCCCCCGCTAATACGCCGCCAAACTTTTCTTTCGAGGCCGCATGGTGAGCATGACAAATGGCTACCGCAAGGGCATCCGCTTCATCTTCACCAATCTCACCACAGGCGGGAAGAAGCGTTCTGATCATCATCCCAATTTGATCTTTGGCGGCTTTTCCTGCGCCAACAACTGATTTTTTGACAAGGTTCGCAGGGTATTCGCCTACAATTAATCCTGCCCTTGCAGGCACAACCATTGCCACACCTCTTGCTACACCAAGCTTCAATGCAGATGCAGGGTTTTTATTCACGAATGTTTCTTCAATCGCTGCTTGCTCTGGTTTAAATCTTAATAAAATGTCTGTCATTTGATGATCAATCTCACTAAGGCGTTCAGGCAACGTTTTGCTTTTGGTCGTTTTAATTAACCCGCACGCCACAAATTTAAGGGCACTTCCTTGGCTATCGATAACGCCCCACCCTGTTTTTTGTAAGCCCGGATCGATTCCCAAAATTCTCATTATTCGGCCGCCAGCTTTTCTAAGATATCATCTGCAACATCCATATTGGTCGTCACGGTTTGAACATCATCATCATCTTCTAAGGCTTCGATCAACTTCATCATTGTCGAGGCTTGGTCTTCATCAAGCTCGCTTAATGTATTCGGCTGCCAGATCAAATCTGACTTTTCTGCTTCCCCAAATTTCTCCTCAAGCGCGTCACGTACAGCAGCTAAATCATCAGGCGCGGTTATAATTTCATGAATTTGATCACCGCTTTCGCAATTTTCTGCACCCGCTTCAACAGCGGCCTCAAACATTGCTTCCGCATCGGCCTTATTAGCGGGATAAATAATCTGCCCTTTGCGATCGAACATAAATCCAACCGCGCCGGCTTCACCTAAAGTTCCTCCAAATTTTGTCATCGCCATACGAACTTCAGCAACTGTGCGGTTGCGGTTATCTGTCAGCGCATCGATCATGATCGCCGTTCCACCCGGGCCATAGCCTTCATAGCGTACTTCTTCATAATCTGCTGTATCCGTTCCGCCTGATCCTGTCTGAATAGCGCGCTTAATTCTATCATTGGGCATATTCACCGCTTTGGCTTTTGAAATTGCCAAGCGTAAGCGCGGGTTCATATCCGGATCACCACCACCTAGTTTCGCAGCAACAATAATTTCACGCCCAACCTTGGTGAATTGCTTCGCGCGAATTTTATCTTGCTTGCCTTTACGGTGTTGAATATTTGCCCATTTAGAATGGCCTGCCATAGTGAATGTTTCCTTATTCGATTCTTTCTATGAATATAGGAAATTAGCGCGTTTCAACCAAGGGAAAACTAGAATTCAGGAACAGAATTTTGCAATCTGGGGCCAACGCGGACAGGAGCAATATTTTTACAAAGCCCGTTTTCTCCTGTTTCGATCAATGTGCCGCACAATGTGCCTTCACCTTCGGCAGGTTGCTTTCGATCTGTTGGCGTTCTTTTGGTAAATCTATGGATAGGCACATTGGGTTTGACGCCAATCACACTATTATAATTTCCTGTCATGCCCGCATCACATTGAAAACCCGTGCCTTGATCAAAAATTTGCGCATCTGCGGTGGGGATATGAGTATGAGTCCCTACAATGGCTGAAACTTTACCATCTAAATAATGCGCGAACGACATACTCTCTGACGTAGTTTCCGCATGGAAATCAACAAAAATAGCATCCACTTTTTGACCGATTTTATGCTGATTAACGATTTTCCCTGTCAGTGTAAAAGGATCATCTAAAGGATCCATAAAAACGCGTCCCATCGCATTCATGATCAGAATTTTTTGTCCATTCTGGGCTTGATGAATAACATAGCCCTGACCGGGTGTTCCTTCTGGGTAGTTTAAAGGCCGCAATAGGTTTTTATCTCTTTGGATGTAAGAGAATATTTCTCGCTGATCCCATGAATGATTGCCGAGTGTAATCACATCAACGCCTAGCTCATAAAGCTCGGCACAAATTTTTTCGGTAATTCCAATCCCGTGCGCGGAATTCTCGCCATTTGCGATTACAATATCGGGGGAGAGTTTTTCTTGTAAGATTGGTAGATGTTTTGCAACCGCTTCGCGGCCTGATCGCCCATAAATATCACCAATAAATAATATACGCATTAAAATTCCTTCACGCCTTGTGGGCTAAGATAAAAATCTAGTGGCACGTCGTGCTCTTCATTTGGCAATGTAAATAACACGGCTTGGTCAGCATAGCCAATCCCAATGTACTTTATCTCCCTCTCCTCACGGAGTTTGGCAATTGTTGCGTCATAATAACCACCGCCATAGCCAAGCCTGTATCCTTTTTGGTCATGAGCCAATAATGGTGCCAAAACGATATCTGGTATGAGCTCTTCAGTCTCTTGAGGCTCCAAAACACCAAATTGATTGTCCTTCATTTTTGCATCGTGAGACCATTGTCGAAACGTGAGAACTCGATCTTTTTCTAAAACTGGAAGCGCGCAGGTAAGCTCTCGATTAACAATTTCATCTAATAAAAAACGAATATCAAACTCATTTCCATTCGGCCAATATCCCGATATCACCTGATCTTTCTCAGGTTTAAAATAGTCAAAGAAGATATCAACAACCGCTTCAAATTCCGCCTCATCAATAGGGCGTCTTTCTCGGTGCAGCTTTGCTTGTTCACGATATTGATTTTTTGTTTCCTGTGCACTCATTCTCTAACCCTAACGCGTTTAAGCTTTTCAAAGAAATAAAAAATCTACATTTTTCGTTGCCGTAGCGGGTTTACCCGCCTGAGGCATAAAACGAACGCTAGTGAGTAAAGAAAGTGAAAAATTTTAAGATAAGTGCCGCGGAAGCCGTGTATGCATCGCAAAATCCGCATGAAGCCCTATTAACTAGGTGGGCACCGCATAACCAGACCACGATCGGGACAGAGGCAGTTCCCTATGCGATTTGCATAGGCCTCTGGGATTAAGGCATATCACCTGCCCCGCAGCTAGCGTGAGTTATATATGATCTGTATGAAAATTACAAAAGATAAGATCAATGAGGCCGTAGCGCGTTTATGCGCCTTCAGGCAAAAGATCGCAAGTCATAAATGAATGAGGCCGAGTCGAGTTTACGAGACGGAGGCGCAAAGCAATGCGTCGCATTGCGTATAATTAAAGAGCGGCTAAATTACCTTCAATGCTCTTAATGCGCTTGGCCATTTGGTCAATGGCATCGGTAATGGCCTCTTCATCTTCTTGGGTAATTTGAAGATTTTGAGCATTCACCTGATTTGTATTGGCTGAGTTATCACGAGCATCAAATAGCTCATCTGCCATCATGATAGAGTTCAGAACAAATAAATGCGCTTCATTCGTGCCCGCACCCATCGATGATAATTCTTTCAATCGACCATCAAGAAAGTTCGCAAGATCAACAATGCGCTGTTCTTGGCCTTCATCACAGGCAATATTATAATGCTTATTCAGTATTTGAATGCTGACTTCTGCCATGATTTATCCTTCTTGTAATAGTTTCTCAACTTTTGCAATCGCGCCATCTAAACGGCTAGCGAGAGCTTTTGTATCAGGGCCTGCGGCCTCTTGCTTATCTTGCGCCGGTGTAAAAGAAAACAAATCAGCGGTTTTTTTCTTGGCTGTTTCTGGCTTTGCCGCTTTTTCTTTTTTCTTTTCTTCAACTTTTTCTTCAAGTTCATGAATAGCTTGATGAAGGTCATTAATGTAATGCTTGATGATGGCTGTCACAATTTTCTCCGTGATACGACTCTAAATAACATAATTATTACGTTCTGTTGAAATGTCTCGTCAAGGTTGGAACTATCTTTTCCCCAAAATAACTTAAAATTACTTATTTATTGCGACTTGACCGCGTTTATTGAAAATTGCATTCTACATCCGAAATTAATTTTGAAGAAAGATACCATAATGTCGCAAGCTCAAGCTGCAAATGTAAACTCTCCTACACCTGATCTTGATTTAAAAAATATGTCTAATGCAATTCGCGCCTTGTCTATGGATGCGGTTCAGGCTGCAAATTCAGGACATCCAGGAATGCCAATGGGAATGGCTGATGTGGCAACAATCCTCTTTTCAAAATTTCTAAAATTCGATCCTCATAACCCAACTTGGTCTAACAGAGACCGCTTTATTCTCTCTGCTGGCCATGGATCAATGCTCATTTATTCTTTGGCTTATTTAACTGGTTACAAAGAAATGACTCTCGATCAGATCAAGAATTTTAGACAACTTGGCTATAAAACGGCTGGGCATCCTGAGCTTGAATTTGAAATTGGTGTTGAGATGACAACAGGGCCTTTAGGCCAAGGAATTTCGACCTCTCCGGGCTTTGCATTAGCGGAACGTATTTTAAACGCAAAATATGGCGAAACGTGCGATCACTATACTTATGTGATTTGTTCAGATGGCGATCTCATGGAAGGTATCTCTCACGAGGCTTGCTCTCTTGCAGGTCATTTAGGACTAAGCAAGCTGATCGTTCTATACGACCAAAACAGCATTACAATTGACGGCTCAACTGACTTATCGTTCACTGAAGACGTAAGCAAAAGATTTGAGGCTTATGGCTGGGATGTGCAATCCGTTGATGGCCATGATTATAAAGATATTGAAGACGCAATTTCTTATGCAAAAAGTACAGATAAGCCGAGCATTATCTGCTGTAAAACAAAAATCGGCTTTGGTGCTCCAACAAAAGAAGGAAGCTCTTCTTCACATGGCGCACCTCTAGGCGATGAAGAAATTGCAGGCGCACGCAAAAATCTAGACTGGCCTCACGCCCCTTTTGAAATTCCTGAAGATATTTTATCCATGTGGCGTTCATTAGGAACAGACAGTCAGAACGACAAAACACAATTTGATATTGATTTATCAGACCTCGAAAAAATCACATCCAATTTAAAATCTAAATTTGAAGAAGAAAAGCCATCAAAAGCAACACGCCAAACATCAGGTATGTGCCTTGAAGAGCTAGTAAAAAATATTCCTGCACTCATTGGTGGGTCAGCTGATTTGACAGGCTCAAATAATACAAAAGTCTCATCTTCTACTTTCATTTCAAAAGATAATTATGACGGCAACTACATTAACTATGGTGTTCGCGAACACGCAATGGCGGCGATTATGAATGGAATGGCCTTACATAGTGGAATCATTCCTTATTCTGGAACATTTCTACAATTTGCTGATTATGCGCGTCCTGCCATTCGTTTGGCTGCGTTAATGGGCAACCAAGCCATCCACGTGATGACACATGATTCAATTGGTCTTGGGGAAGATGGCCCAACGCACCAACCTGTTGAACATTTATCTGCGCTACGAGCCATTCCAAATTGTTACGTTTATCGTCCATGTGATGGCATTGAAACGGCAGAAGCATGGGAATGCGCCATCAAAAATAACAAAGCCCCGTCTGTTTTGGCTTTAACAAGACAAGGATTACCCACTGTTCGTGAAGCAGACGAAGTCAATAAAACATCTCTTGGTGCTTACATTTTAGAGGAAAGCGCAAGCGAGCAACCAGAAGTGACAATCTTTGCTTCAGGCTCAGAAGTGCAATTGGCTTTAGAAGCATCTGAACAGCTGGGCGACAATGTCCGCGTTGTCTCTGTTCCTTGTATGGATTTATTCTGGGACCAAGATGGAGATTACATTATGGAGCTTACTTGTAATGACTCAATTAAAGTTGCTGTTGAGGCTGGCATTCGTCAAAGCTGGGACCGCTTAATTGGCGGTCATGGAATCTTTATTGGTATGAATGATTTTGGTGCCTCTGCACCTGCCCCGGCATTATTTGAACATTTTGAAATAACCTCGGACGCAATTGTAAAAGCTGTCCAAAATAAACTTAAATCTTAGGAGTAATAGAAAATGAATGTACGTGTAGCGATTAACGGCTTTGGAAGAATTGGCAGAAATGTCTGCCGCGCATTATTTGAATCAGGCCGAACAGATGTTGAGCTTGTGGCGATTAATGATTTAGCGCCATTAGAAACAAATAAACATCTTTTGAAATATGACTCTGTTCATGGCTTCTTCCCATTTTCAGTTGAAACAGTTGATGAAGATACAATCATTGTTGATGGAAAACACATTGATGTTTGCCAGGAACGTGATCCTACTAAATTACCATGGGGTGAAAAGAACGTCGATATTGTTTTTGAATGTACTGGTATTTTTACTGAACGCGACAAAGCCGCCATGCATTTAGAGGCGGGTTGTAAAAAAGTTTTGATTTCTGCACCGGGTAAAAATGAAGACTTGACCGTTGTTTACGGTGTAAACTCTGAACAGCTGACTGCTGATCATTTAGTCGTTTCAAACGCCTCATGTACAACAAACTGCTTGGCGCCTATGGCGAAAGCGATCAATGATGCCATTGGAATTGAAAGTGGCTTCATGACAACCATTCACTCATATACTGGCGACCAACGTATTGTTGATACAGCTCATGGCGACCTACACCGCGCACGCGCCGCTGCAGTAAACATGATCCCAACATCAACTGGCGCAGCCAAAGCCGTTGGAAAAGTGCTTCCTGAATTAAACGGCAAATTAGATGGCGTATCAATGCGCGTTCCTACTCCGAATGTTTCTGTTGTTGATTTTAAATTTGTTGCTTCAAAATCCACAACAGTAGAAGAAGTCAACAAAGCCATTACAGGCGCTTCATCTTCTGCTTTAGAAGGGGTTTTAGGAACTTATGAAGAGCCTCTTGTGTCAGGAGACTTTAACCACAATCCGCTTTCTTCAATTTTTGCATTGAAAGAAACAAAAGTGATTGATGGAACGCTTGTTCGTGTCATGAGCTGGTATGACAATGAATGGGGCTTTTCAAACCGTATGTTAGACACAGCCGCAAAAATGCATGAAGTCGGCTACGCTGCACAAAGCAAAGCTGCTTAAGTTTAAACAAAAAATTTTCTTGAGGAATTTGCAAAAGAAAATTTTAGAATAAGGAAAAATTATGAACCAAGATCATTATAAAAAAATTGAAAAAGCTGACGGATTTATCGCGGCTCTTGATCAATCTGGTGGATCAACTCCAAAAGCTTTAGCGGCCTATGGCGTTGCAGAAACTGAATATTCTGGCGAAGACGAAATGTTTGCCAAAGTGCATGAAATGCGCACACGTATTATCACGGCCCCTGCTTTTGACAGTGGTAAAATCCTTGGTGCAATTTTATTTGAAAAGACAATGGATGCCGAAATTAACGGAATGCCTACTGCGCAATATTTATCTGAAGAACTTGGCATTGTTCCGTTTCTCAAAGTCGACAAAGGTTTGGCCGATGAGGAAAACCAGGTTCAGCTTATGAAGGAAATACCAGATATTTGTAATCTTCTGGCTCATGCAAATGAAAAAGGCATCTTCGGCACAAAAATGCGTTCTGTTATTAACGGCGCGAATGAAAATGGTATTGCCGCAGTTGTTGAGCAACAATTTCAGGTTGGTAAGCACATCCTTTCACATGGCCTCATACCTATTATTGAACCAGAAATATCTATTGGTAATGCTGATAAAGCTGAGTGCGAAGTCATTATGAAAGCTGAAATTCTAAAACAGCTTGATACTCTCGGCGATCAAACAGTGATGCTGAAATTGACACTTCCTGAAGAAGCGAATTTCTACAAAGAGTTAATTGATCATCCTAATGTCCTCTCTGTTGTTGCGCTTTCTGGCGGATATGATTTAGAAGAGGCATGCTCTCGTCTTTCTCAAAATAATGGCATGATCGCAAGTTTCTCACGTGCTTTATCAAACGATCTTCGTGCAAACCAAAGCGATGAGGAGTTTAATACCGCCTTACAAACAGCGATTGATAAAATTTATGACGCGTCCATTTCTAAAACAGCACAAAGTCAGGCGGCATAAATGAAAACCTCAACGAAGCATATTATTACATTGAGTACGAGCTTTACGCTTGTCTTTATTGCCATTTTGCTCACGCTAATATTTATGCAAGCAAAGCCAGAAAGCGTCGAAGATTTTTTGATAACTGAAAACGCAGTGCAAAACCCTCAAGACGATTTCGATAATTTAAACGAATAATAAAATTTTAAAAACGCGGTGGAGGGCGTCCTTGCCTCTCTCCTCTATGTGGAGGGCGCCGCCTCTCTCCGCCTCTATTGCCCCTTGCTTGTTCAAAGCTGGGGTCAGGATCTCCATAAAGACATCTTGGTAGAAACGGAAATGTTTCAGTTGCAAAATAGACATACTGACCATCTAAAGTAGCTCCGTTACATTCATCAAGCACACTTAAACTAGCCACATATTCGTAATCACTACTGAACGTGCCATCATATTGCCCCCCTGGTCCGCTTGGCCGCTGACCAGATTTTAAACGGTAAGATGATTTATATTGGCCGGTTGTATCGGAATAGATAGGAAATCCATCGGCCGCATAACCAATTTGATTAATCCCCTTCCCTGCAATGGCGCTAGGGACGCCGTGATAATGATATTTACCAGTTGGCTGAACATGCGCATTATTTTGATCAAGGCCAAAAACGCGACTTCCATCTATCGCCTCGTAATTATAATTCCGGTCACCATTCCACGTTTCGGCAGTTGCTGGTTCAAAAGTTATTCCATTTAAGGCTACGCCGACAGCGCCTCTTTTTGGCTTTGATTTCGGGTTCTTTACAGGGTTAAGCGGCACACGAAAGGAAATATTTTGTTCTGATATCGCATTAGGGTTTCGACTATTAGGAAACTGCCCTGTTTTATGATCTGGCAAGCCATTCCCTTTAATATAAATATACTCATTATCTTTTGTGATACTGACTTGATTTTCTGCTATGGCAGGTACAGGAAAAAGTGATAAAAGCACTATATATAATAATTTCATAAAAAAGATCGTATCATGCTTGAATTTATAAAACGACAAAAAGCAGCTTTTATTGCCATTATAATTATTTTCTTAGGCTGGTTCGGCTTTACTGTCACGCAAGAGCAAGTGACGCCTTATGTTGATCAAGCCATAGAAACAACAGAGCAAATCAGTAATGTTGCAACCGATGCGAAAGACACCTTTTTTGAAAAAGACTTAAAAGAAGCACCAGAACAAACTTCTGAAGATTCTGAAACTCAAACCTCGCTTACAGAAGATTTTAATCAAGCTGGTCTGATTTCAGATGAACGCCGCACACATATTCTTTTCGGCGATGCAACTGGCGGCGGGCACCTTCACGGCGTTGGAAAACCATGTAAATCAGAATTTCCTAAACATTGGAGTGAAGATACCATTATCAAGGAAATCGAGCTTATTGCGGCGAATGATAATTTGTCATGGCGGCAGGAAGATAACGGTTATTATGTTACAGAAGAGAATGTGGGCAATGTCCGCGTCCGCGTTGTGAAAAACAGAGACAATACAGGTGTGATCACTGCATATCCTGTAAATATTGAACGGAACCCTTGCCCAGCCAACGATAACTAGATAGTGTAATTTCGAATTCATTTAAAGGAGAAGTAATAATGAAGAATATAATTTTAAGCATTTTAACGATGGTTTTCACCGTTAGTTTGGGTGTGAGTGCTCATGCTCATTGTGGTGGCTGTGAAGGCGACAAAGAAAACCCTCACATGGCCCATGAAGGCATTAGCCATGACGACATGAAGGCTGAAGCCGAAGACATGGTGAAAGAAGCAACGAATGTCACTCAAGAAGCTGAAGCAAAAATGGAAGAAACAACATCTTCAGAAGCAAATGCTGACGTTATAGAAGACACTAAAGAATCCATGGAAGAAAAGGTAGAAACAGCCGTTGACGCTGCTGAAGAAACCCCTGCTGTTGAGTCAACTACGGAAGCAGTTGATGAAATGACCAATGAAATAAAAGAAGAAGCAAAAGACGCGATGAAAGCCATTAACACAATGTAATCTTCGCTTATAATTTTTAATTCAAGAAAAGCACCGCTCAGCAGGTGCTTTTTTATATGTGCGGAGGCCTTGGCATTTGAGGTTGCCGCCTTTGTGATAAATGCCGCATACGAAGCAATGTTGGAGCTTCTTTCACCTCAAATAAAAATCTTTTATCTTTTGCTGCAAACAATTTTTCTGGTCGATAGCCATATCTCGGCGCAGTTCCGCCTTGATCATTAATGTAAGGCATAGATTCTAATGATCTAATTTTTTCAATCAAAAGTTCACGACTTCTTACTGGATCAATTTTATATTTACGTCTACAGCTTGCAATTTGGTAAACATCCAATGCATGCGCATCATAACTTAATTTTAAACTACGTTTTGTAAAAAAAGCTTCAAAGGCAGCCTGCTGGGCTTCCCCTGTTTCATTGGGATACTTGCCATCCTCTAGATAATCTTCCCAATCCCACTCATCTAAACCCTCCTCAATCTCTTTCATCTTTTGTAAAAAGACACTGACGCAATTTGTATACGCGCTACGCTCTTGCTGAAAATCTAAATGACTCCCATCTCCTAAAACATGCAAATCCCATGCAAAGGTAATTTGAAAGGCTGCACAGTCTGCTTCATACGCTCTATTCAAAAGCATAATATCTTGCATTGTCATTTCTTTTACGCGATCGAAAATACCAATACGTTTGTGCCAACCATGCCTATACTCATGCGCAATGAGATAAGCGTAAGCTGTCATATCATCGCCATTTGGTCCTACACTCAGTGAATTTAAGCTAGCCTTTTCTGGTTCGTGAAAATATTTCGCTCCTGCATTTTTATTAAGCTGCTGTACATTAACGGGCATATTTTCCAAATCTGGATGATGTTCAATCATTGCCATAAATGTTCTGCTCATAAGCAATCTTTGTAAGATTGAATCTGTAAAAACTTTTTCAGAATATTCTTCTAACTGATCAAGATAGGTTTGTCCTTCATAATACTCGCTATGGGGATGAGGCGCTTTTGGCGGATTATTTCTCCAATCAAAAAGGCATCGTGAAGTATGATCAACTACATCGACTTCAACATGGCTGAGTTCATCCTCTAAGCGTGGATTGAGTTTATAGAGATTAACCATGGATATGGTGTAAGGATTTTTATTAATTATGTCAATTAATATTTATAGGAGCCCATAATACATCACTGATATCATCTGCTCCTAAAGCCAGCATGATCAAACGGTCTATCCCTAAAGCAATACCCCCGCTCGGCGGCATACCTAGCCTTAAAGCCTCTATAAATTCCTCATCAAGCGGATAGCGCTCTTCATAGAGTTTTTCTTTTTGATCAATCTCAATATGATAACGGCGAAGTTGTTCTTCTGCGTCTGTAAGCTCTGAAAACGCGTTGGCCAGTTCTATACCACAAACGTAAAGCTCAAAACGCTCTGCAAAACGCGGATCGCTCTCTTTTGGTTTGGAAAGCGAAGCCATAGCAATCGGATAATCGCAAAGAAATGTAGGGCGCCCTATACCCAGATTTGGTTCGATTTTTTCGTCCATTACACGGAAAAATAAATCATCCCATTTATCATCATCGGCAGTATGTAGCCCTAAATTCTGAACAGCTTTTTCAAAAGCCTCTGAAACGGTGATCTTTTCCGCCTCAGCGAAAGGATTGCATACCTTATTCCCGTGCTTGTATTCTTGAATTGCTGCAGCCGATGCGCATACCTTGAGCAATTCAACACAATCTTGCATTATGTCATTGTAATCAGCGTTCGTTCGATACCATTCAATCATGGTGAATTCTGGAGAATGTCGTTTTGATCCTTCCGCATTACGGAAAACATGACAGATTTGATAAATTTTCTCGCAACCCGCAACCATCAACTTTTTCATATCAAATTCAGGACTTGTATGAAGATACATGGTTTTTTGGATTTCCCCGTCTATCCCTCGTAAATCCGAGGCAAATGCACGAATATGAGTATCGATAACGGGGCAAGTTTGTAGGATAGGCGTTTCCACCGCATCAAAACCCTGATTATCGAAAAATCGGCGGATTTCTCTTATTATTTGCGCTCTTAGCTTTAAATTTGGATATTTTTCAGAAAAATTCTCTGGATGCCACCACTTTGCTTGCATTTTTCAAACTTCCATGTCATAAAAGCGCAGATTTTAAACCGTAATAGATCTGGTAAACCAAAATTTTGTTGCTTGCCAGTAATTTATTAATAGAAGGAACCATAAATATGAAAAGCGATATCCACCCGGAATACCACGAAATTACAGTCGTTATGACTGATGGTACAGAATATAAAACACGCTCCAGCTACGGAAAACCTGGCGATGTTCTGAAATTAGACGTTGATCCCCTAACCCACCCTGCATGGCAAGGCGGAACAGGTCAGATTACTGAAAAAGGTCAGCTTGATAAATTTGAAAGCAAATACGGATCTTTCTTATCTGGGAGTGCTGGTAAAAAAGAAAAATAATTTAATTTTTCAGTTTAAAGAATTTCAAAAAGTCACTGTTTTAGCGGCTTTTTTATTTTAAGTGTTTCACGTGAAACAGTTTTTTATAGGGTTTAGTAAAATCAAATACTTAGGACAAAAATCCTAGATTATCTGTGGATAACTTTGTTCCTATTAGCGTTTTTGTTGAATATAGCAACGCTAAGTTGTTTCAAAAACAGGAGGTTTTTTAGTTCGCGTGCGAGGTACACTTGTTCTCACATCAGCCCCCGCAGTTTCACCGGTCAAATTTTCCTGAATAACAATTTCAAGTTCTGCTACAGTTTTTTTCTTTTCATCTGACATTTCATCAAAGCCTTTTTTGAATCGTTCAGCAATATCTCTTGGCGATTTATCAGCCCAACCATAATCAACAATCCTTTTCATGAAAATGTCAGATAGGCTTTTACGCATATCTATGCCTAAAGTTTCCTCCATGAATTCTGTAATCTCTCCAGCCTTGACCACAACAAAAAATTTTCTGTTTGGGCTTTGGGTAATGCTGCCTACAGCATTTTCTTTTAACTCATCTGCTGCAGCCCATGCTTTCACTAAATATTCGTTTGGAAATAAAGACATCTTAAGCAGGCTCTAATATCCTTGGTTTAGGTTGGGCAATTTTTGTTTCAGACGAAGCTTGAGCCTCCGCCATATTCTCTACTAAAATAATTTCCAGCTCATCAAAACAAGCTTGTTGTTCTGGTGTGAGTTCAAGAATTTCATCACGGCATAAATCTGCAATCATATCTAAATCCAGTTCATGCCAGCCTTGTTCAGTAATATAATCACTAATGATTTTCGCGGCTATATCGCCAAAAGGGAGTAAAACCTTTATGTCTGGCTCATATATAGTCCCCATACGGCAAGATACGAAAAAACCGCCTTCGTTTAATTCATAAGTTTTTTGAGCGGAACCAAGCGCATCAGCCCCGCCTGACCATTCTTTGACTAAATATTGCTTTGTTACACCCTCAAGCATTTATTAGCGCCTTTGAAAAAGCGGGATCATAATGGGTGTTGACCCACCGCTAAAACGCCTATTCTTTCTTGATGAGGCCACTGTTCCAGTAAATACAGCGGAATCAGGGATGGTAGATAATCTTGCTAAGTGCAGTTTTGAAGCAGGACTTTCACCGTCTCTTTTTACGGCAACAATTTGATTGTCAGGCGTTTGAGATTGAGCAAAAAACCCTGAAAGCTCCCCTTTTGTCTTACCCCGTTTAGAAGCAGGAATAACAAACTTTGTAAAAGTATACTTATCGGTTCTCATTAACATGAGACATGTCATAAAAATATTTAAGTCTTATGTCAATGAGTATATTTAGGCGGCTTTTAATTGATCCAAAGCTTTTGAGAGTTTTTCTTTTTTCTCTGTATCTTGTTCAATAATAGCTTTTTTCTCGGAAATAACATCTTCAGGAGCATTCTCAATAAAATTCTTATTCTCAAGCTGTTGCAGCATTTTTTTAATGTTGTCTTCTAGCTTAGAAATTTCTTTATTAAGCCTCTCGCGCTCCTGATCTAGATCAATCAGATCAGCGATCGGTAAGATATAAGTTGCCTCTCCTAAAACAGTCCGAATTGAGCCTTCCGGTGCGCTGCCCTTTGTTTCAATAGACGATAAACGCGCCATTTGAGCAATTTCAGCATTATATTTGTTTAAATTAGCCGTTGTTTGATCACTTGCCCCTTCAACAATAAGAGCAATTTGCGCTTTCGCAGGCACATTCATATCGGCGCGGATAGAGCGTATTTCAGAGATAAGAGATTGAACCCATTCTATCTCATCTTTTGCATCCCCTGCCTTTAAGCCCTTATAATCAGGCCACTCAGCACCCAGGAGATATGTACCCTCTTCGCGTTTGGCAATCGACTTATAAAGCTCTTCGGTCATAAACGGCATAAATGGATTTAATAAAACAAGAATTTGATCAAGAACCCAGCCTGTCGTGCCCTTAATCTCATCAATCGCATCTTGGTTGTCACCCGCCAAAACAGGTTTTGTGAATTCTAAATACCAGTCACAAAATGTGCCCCATACAAATTGGTATATGACACTTGCCGCATCATTAAAGCGATATTGTGCCAGAGCTTCATCAATATCTTTTTTACATTGGGCAACTGAATGTATAATCCATTTATTTTGATTATGCTTCACAGTAGATGGATCAAATCCTTCACGCGGCAAACAATCATTCATTTCACAAAAACGCGCCGCATTCCAAAGCTTCGTTCCAAAATTACGATATCCTGCAACACGATCTTCAGAAAGACGAACATCACGCCCCTTCGCCGCCATCGCACATAATGTAAAACGAAGAGCATCCGCCCCAAATTGATCAATCAATTCGAGTGGGTCAATCACATTGCCTTTTGATTTGGACATTTTCTGTCCGTTTTTGTCGCGGACAAGCGCATGAATATAAACATCTTTAAATGGCACTTCGCCAGTTAAATAAAGGCTCATCATCATCATGCGGTGAACCCAGAATGTGATGATATCAAAGCCGGTAATCAAAACATTACCGGGAAAATATTTATCGAGCTCAGGTGTTTTCTCTGGCCACCCTAATGTAGAAAATGGCCAAAGCGCAGATGAAAACCATGTATCAAGAACGTCACTGTCGCGGGTAAGTTTTACGCCCTCACCTGCCTTGGCTTGTGCTTCTTCTTCGCTCTTTGCGACATAGATATTGCCCTCTTCATCGTACCAAGCTGGAATTTGATGCCCCCACCATAATTGGCGCGAAATACACCATGGCTCTTGATTATCAGACCAGCTGAAATACATATTTTCATATTGTTTAGGCACAAATTGGGTGCGGCCGTCGCGAACAGCGGCGCTTGCCTCTTTGGTTAGTGTCGGCGTATCAACATACCATTGGTCCGTTAAGTAAGGCTCAATGACAACGCCGGAACGATCTCCATAAGGAACTTGATGCTTATGCGGTTCAATCTTATCAAGATATTCCAGATCATCTAAATCTTCGATGATCTTTTTGCGGGCTTCAAAACGATCAAGCCCGATATAATCTTCGGGGCAATTTTCATTCATTGAGCCATCTGGGTTCATCAGATTAATGAACTGAATATTTTTATCGGCGTGACGGCGCGCAACTTCAAAATCGTTGTAATCATGGGCAGCTGTAATCTTCACCGCGCCTGATCCAAATTCAGGATCAACATATTCGTCGGCAATAATTGGAATAATACGATCAGCAACAGGAACGATTGCATTCTTACCAACAAGGTCTTTATATTTTTCATCGTCAGGGTGAACAGCGATGGCACCATCCGCCAAGATTGTTTCAGGGCGGGTTGTGGCAATCATGATGTGACCACCGCCCTCTTCGAGCGGGTATTTCACATGATAGAGCTTGCCTTTAATTTCTTTATGCTCGACTTCTAAATCAGAAATCGCTGTTTGAAATTTCGGGTCCCAATTCACAAGGCGTTTATCACGATAAATCATGCCGTCTTCATATAGGCGAACAAATGTTTCTAATACAGCTTGTGATAGACCTTCATCCATTGTGAAGCGCTCACGATCCCAATCAGGTGTGCAGCCAAGGCGTTTTTGTTGGTCCACGATTGTACCGCCCGATTGCGCCTTCCATTCCCAGACTTTTGCTATGAATTCTTCGCGGGTGAAGTCGGTGCGCTTTTTACCCTCTTTGTCTAGTTCACGCTCAACCACCATCTGGGTTGCAATTCCTGCGTGGTCAAGGCCAGGCTGCCAGAGCGTATCTTTACCATTCATGCGGTTCCATCGAACAAGAATGTCGTGAAGTGTGCAGTTCAGGGCGTGACCCATGTGAAGGCTGCCTGTCACATTGGGCGGGGGCATCATCACAACAAAAGGCTCATCTTTGCTTTTTACATCACAAGCAAATAAGCCGGTTTCTTCCCATTCTTTATAACAGCGCGATTCAATATCCGCGGGCTGAAATGTTTTTTCTAACATTTTCAATCCTATCTTTTTAAAAAGTCTTTTTAGGTTTTAATAGCAGCTTGATTAGTCGTCAAGAGCGCGTCTTGCAAGCTTTTCCATCTCTTTTTGAACAATGCGTTCAACCATGTGAGGTAGATTTTCATCCATCCATTCACGGAGCATAGGATGAAGCATTTCACGCACAATATCTTCTAACGTTACACCATCATAACTTGTTGAGCTGTTAATCGGCATTTTGGTCTTAAGTTTATGAATGCTATCCATGGCTGCGGCTTGCGTCCCTGATGAGAGGATTTCGGACGGAACTGGCTTTTTCTCAATAACAGGTTCGGGTTCTGGTTCAGGAAGCGGCTCTGGTTCGGGTTCTGGCTCAGGCGCAGAATCCTGAAGAACAATCTCTTCCACCGGCTCTTCTTCAACCAAATCATCCTCTGTCAGCTCAAGAACATCATCGCTCTCATGCTTTACAGGATCTTCCACAGGCTTTTCTTCAACAGTCTCTTCTTCATCATCGTCTGAAATGATTTGACGAATCGAAGCGAGAATTTCTTCTATCGATGGTTCCTGTTCAGAATTATTATCAGCCATGAAAGGGCGAAACCTTGTAAGATATTGATTAAAATTAAGAAAAGTGAATCACTTTCCTTCCAATAACAGTGTTCCCTAAGAGGATAGTCATGTCAAAGCCAGACAAAGCAAAAAAAGAAAGTGTCCTCAATAAATCTTTCATCAATGGGGATAAACACGGTATAAGTTGAGAATAATTGTCTATTGATCAGAAAATAAATTCTTTTTCTGGTTCAAATCCATCCAAAAATGGCGTGCCCGCATCAAATAAGATTCGCGATGCCAATGTCTCATCTGATGTTTTTTCAAAGATCGTTGCTTTGGCAATATTGATATTATCTTTTCTGATAACCGCTAAAATACGGCCGCCAATTTTAAGCTGAGAAATAAACGTTTTGGGAATTTGTGCAATTGCCCCATTAAAAAGAATAACATCATAAGGGGCATATTTCTCTGCCCCCTGCTCTAACGGCCCAGCAATTGACGCAATGTTAGAATAGCCGAGCTTATCCCAAGCACATTGAGCGCTGGACAAAAAATCTTCGTTATTTTCAAGCGCTACAACTGTTTTACAAAGAAAGGATAGGATAGCCGCGCTGTATCCCGCACCAGAACCAATCGTCAGAACAGCATCGTCATTTTGAATTTTCGCTTCTTCTAAAAGCCTGCTTAACACTGAAGGCTCAAGAATAAATCTCTTTTTTGCGACTTCAATATCTTCATCTAAATAACAGATTTGCTTGAATTCTTCGGGGACAAATTCCTCGCGAGGGACAGTTTCAAAAGCATGCAAAATAGTTTCAGATACAACTCCCATAGGATGAATTTGAGAATCCACCATTGATTGCCGTGCTTTTTGATAGTCCATTTCACTTTTCATGAGATTTATTTATCAAAAATAAAGCTAAAGGAATAGCCGATAAAAGAATAATCATGGAGTGATACAGATAATATTTGCGAGGAGCCACAAAACTCTCTATAAAATGTTTTTAAAGGCGCGGTGGCAGAGTGGCTATGCAGAGGACTGCAACTCCTTGTAGACCGGTTCGATTCCGGTCCGTGCCTCCAATTTTCTTAAAATTACATTCTAAGATGCTGAGGCGCTGCTAAGCGAAGCGATCCTTCTAAGAATTTGAGTAAATCATCGGGCTGAGCAAATACAACATCAGAGCATTTAGGTGCTTTAGGTCCTACCCCTAAAGCAATTCCCCCCTCTTCAGCAGCAACCATTTTCATGACAGATTTATCACCTTTGCTGTCACCACAAAATACAGTCGTTGCGGTTGTCGCTAAAATGTTTTTATCTCTTAAATATTTAAAAGACTTCGCTTTACAAACACCTTTAGGTAAAATTTCAACGACTGCGTTCGTTGGTGTGACCGTTTGTCTAACCTTTAATCCTTTTGACCCGATCGTACTTAAAATTTCTTCTGAAGTTCTACAAACCTGCTTTGTAAGAGCTCGCATTCTTTCCATCATCTCTTCAGTAATTTGATGGTCAAGCCTTGGATTAATAAGATGGGTAAAGCCTAAAGTCGCTGTGGCTTTTTTATGGTCTTCAATTTGAACGCCTTGAAGTAAGGGAGTATTCAATTCAGCTTCTTGAAAATGAGCTTTAAAGCGATCTATATCGGAAACAGTATCTTTCCAATAATGCGCATCATGCCCTTCAGTAAAAGAAATGCCTAAACCATGTTCAGACGCCGCTAAAAATTCTCTCCCTATAAATTTATGTTCAATATAAGTATGAGGTCTGCCTGTCATAAGAGGCGCTTGACCATTTGATGCGCGATTAAGCCCATTCCAAAGTCGCGTCACACGCGATCCTTCATTCACATGAACATGTTCTCCAGGAGTGTCATGAGCAAGCGTTCCATCAATATCTGACCCAATAGTAATGTCACGATCTATAAGACCTTGAACAATTCGTTCTTCAACTTCTGGAAGTTTTTCTATTCCCCGCAACACAGAAAAATTAATTTGAATATTCATTTTTCTATACCCTCTTTATTACACACCCAAACCATATGCCTCACATAGT
The DNA here is from genome assembly GCA_039027295.1 of Pseudomonadota bacterium. Classification (GTDB taxonomy): domain Bacteria; phylum Pseudomonadota; class Alphaproteobacteria; order Micavibrionales; family Micavibrionaceae. The sequence continues at coordinate 725 of JBCCKS010000016.1, read as the reverse complement.
AAGTCTGTCTAGACTTTCTTTGATTTTTCCACGGGTTGTCATAATAGCTCCACTTTCTTCCATCCTTTGCAAAGCTACTTCAGGATCCATAATCGCATTCGATGACGATGCTTTCCAAGCATCATTAATGCAGTCAGTCGGTACAATTAGTGTCGTATTCGCAGGGCGTGCTTTATCTAAAACGCTATCCAAAACACAAAGACTTCTATTAAACCCGCTTAAAACATGTAATGAAAAAGCTTGAAAACCAGAGTAATAATATGCGGAGCTTTCAGCGCCATGAGATGTTCTCCCACTATTTAATACTCTTTCTGATAATGGCTTTATCCTGGGGTGAAGATCGTAAGGGCCTTTCATACAATCCTCTTCTTCAACAAGTCTTGTTGAAAATGTAGGAATGCCCTTTGCTGCAAATTCTTCTGTTAGATCTGCAACATTATCTGCCGTTTGAGCACGGCAAGGCATTTCAAACTCTTTTGTTGCAGGTCTAAAATAACATTCCTGAACATGATGAGCGATATGAGCCGTTGAACCCCTATGCTGTTCGAATAGTTCAAATAACATAACAACCTCTAATTTTTATTTACATATAATTAAAGGATGTTTTTTATTCAAGTAAAAAATACGTTTGACAGAAACTGGGGATTCGGTCATAAATCCTACCCAGTGTTCCTCGGTAGCTCAGTGGTAGAGCAGGTGACTGTTAATCACTTGGTCGCTGGTTC
>JBCCKS010000015.1:0-49259 GCA_039027295.1 Pseudomonadota bacterium | reverse complement strand
GCGTGAATCTTATCATCAACCAAGTGATGGAGTTTCAGCATGTAAATAATTCCAACCGTAACGTTACGGTCAAAATATTCACCTGTACGACCATCAATCAATCTCATCTGACCTGTTGTTTCCAACCCAGCCTTTTCAAGAAGAACATCAATGTCAGCTTCAACTGCACCGTCAAAGACAGGTGTTGCCATTGGCACACCGCCTCGAAGGTTTCCAGCCATCTCAACAACTTCTTTGTCATCAAGCTTAGAGACTTTTTCTTTCATCTCGCTATCGCCATAAGCAGCATCAAGTTTTACTTTCAGCTCTTTGATTTCATCGCCTTTTGGCGCTTTTTTATCTTCAAAGCTATCAAGAACTTCACCGATTTGACGACCAAGGTTGGCAGATGCCCACCCTAGATGCGTTTCTAAAATCTGACCCACATTCATACGTGATGGCACCCCAAGCGGGTTCAACACGATATCAACAGGCGTTCCGTCTTCAGTGTAAGGCATGTCTTCAACAGGCATGATGCGTGAGACAACCCCTTTGTTACCGTGACGACCAGCCATTTTGTCACCAGGCTGCATTTTACGCTTAATCGCAATAAAGACTTTGACCATCTTCATCACGCCCGGCATAAGTTCGTCACCGCGCTGAAGTTTTTCAACTTTGTTCTCGAAACGCTCTTTAATGTCATCAACAGCTTCATCAACTGTTTTTGAAATCGCTTCGATTTCCTCCATAGTCTTTTCATCTTCAATAACGATCTGACGCCATAGGCCGCGCTTCATGTCACCAAGATTTGCTTTTGTGAGTTTGTCGCCTTTCTTCAGACCGCCTTCTTTGAAGGCTTTGGCAACAGTTTGACCTTGAAGCAATTCTTCAAGACGACCATAGAAACCGTCTTCTAAGATACGGCGTTCATCATCACGGTCTTTGGCTAAGCGTTCAATTTCTTCACGTTCAATGGCCATCGCACGAGAGTCTTTATCGATACCGCGGCGGTTAAAGACGCGCACATCAACAACAGTTCCAACCGCACCTGATGGAAGACGAAGTGACGTATCTTTTACATCAGCCGCTTTCTCACCAAAGATTGCACGAAGAAGTTTTTCTTCCGGTGTCATTGGTGACTCACCTTTTGGTGTCACTTTACCGATCAAGATATCGCCAGGACCGACTTCAGCGCCGATATGAACAATTCCTGATTCATCTAAGTGCTTGAGAGCTTCTTCCCCAACATTAGGAATATCACGTGTGATTTCTTCTGTTCCCAGCTTTGTATCACGCGCCATCACTTCATATTCTTCAATATGAATGGATGTATAGACATCGTCACGAACGATACGTTCAGACAGAAGGATTGAATCCTCGAAGTTGTAACCATTCCATGGCATGAAGGCCACAAGAACGTTACGACCAAGAGCTAATTCACCAAGCTGTGTTGAAGGACCATCAGCAATAATGTCCCCTGCTCTCACATCATCATCCACTTTCACAAGTGGCTTTTGAAGCATACACGTTGATTGGTTTGAGCGTTGGAATTTTGACATTTTATAAATATCAACGACCGCTTCATCAGCGTTAAGCTCTTCTGTTGCGCGAACAACGATACGGTTTGCATCAACTTGAACAACTTTACCAGAACGGCGAGCCGTAACAGCCGCGCCAGAGTCACGGGCAACGGTTGCTTCCATTCCTGTTCCGACAAGCGGCGCTTCTGCTTTTAAGAGAGGCACAGCCTGACGCATCATGTTTGATCCCATTAGTGCGCGGTTCGCATCATCGTTCTCCAAGAAAGGAATGAGTGACGCCGCAACAGACACAATCTGTTTTGGTGAAACGTCCATAAATTCAATCTGCTCAGGCTGAGACATTAAGTTCTCACCACCCTTACGACATGAGACGAGGTCAGCTTCAAAACCGCCTTTATCAGTTAGTTTCGCGTTCGCTTGCGCCACTGTATATTTGGATTCTTCCATGGCTGACATGTAAATCACTTCGTCAGTCACTTTACCATTTTCAACGCGGCGGTAAGGGCTTTCGATAAAGCCGTACTTATTCACACGGGCAAATGTTGAAAGAGAGTTAATCAAACCAATATTCGGACCTTCCGGCGTTTCAATCGGACAGATACGACCATAATGTGTTGGATGCACGTCACGAACTTCAAATCCTGCACGCTCACGTGTCAGACCACCCGGACCCAACGCTGATAAACGACGCTTATGCGTAATTTCAGAAAGCGGGTTTGTCTGATCCATAAACTGGGAAAGCTGTGATGATCCAAAGAATTCACGAACAGCCGCTGCTGCAGGCTTCGCATTGATCAAATCATGTGGCATGTAAGTATCAATCTCAACAGATGACATACGCTCACGAATAGCACGCTCCATACGAAGCAGACCCACGCGGATTTGGTTTTCCATCAATTCCCCAACGGAACGCACACGGCGGTTTCCAAGGTTATCAATATCATCGACTTCACCCACACCGTCTTTTAGACCGTGTAAGTATTTAAGCATTGCAATAATGTCTGCTTTTGTAAGTGTGTGAACATCATCTGGAGTATCAAGATCCAAACGTGTGTTCATTTTGTTACGGCCCACATCAGAAAGGTCATAACGCTCAGCATCAAAGAACAGCGCATTAAATAGGCCTTCTGCACTTTCCACTGTAGGCGGCTCACCTGGACGCATCACACGGTAAATATCGATTAGTGCTTCTTCACGTGTTTCACATTTATCAACTTGCATTGTGTTACGCACATAGGGCCCAACATTTACGTGATCAATCGCAAGGATTGGAAGCGCTTTAATAGTTAAGCTATCAAGCTCAGCTAAATCTTCAGTTGTGATTTCATGACCAGCTTCAAAGTAAACTTGGCCTGTACCACCATCAAATAGATCTTCAGCTAAATATGTACCAATAAGCTGCTCATCTTGAACCAAAATGTCTTTCAAGCCATCTTCAGCTAATTTACGGCCTTTACGTGGTGTAATTTTTTCACCTGCCTCAACAGCAACTTTACCTGTTTTAGCGTCAACAAGATCGTATGAGAGTTTTACACCGCGGAAATTATCTGGGTTAAACTCAGTCTTCCAGCCTTTATCTGACTTGTGATAATGCACTGTACCGTAGAATGTTGAAAGGATTTCCTCATTGGTCATTCCTTGAACCATTAACGGATCAATTTCTTTATCATTAGCGTCTGCTTCAGCGCGCATTACCTCAGTACCCTTTGAATCAAGGGCGCGCATGAATGTTGTCACAGGTAACTTACGACGGCGGTCAATACGCACATACATTAAGTCTTTTGCATCAAATTCAAAATCAAGCCATGACCCACGGTAAGGAATAACACGTGTTGAGAATAAGTATTTTCCTGATACGTGTGTTTTACCACCATCATGATCAAAGAACACACCAGGTGATCTATGCATTTGAGATACAATCACACGCTCTGTTCCATTAACAACGAATGTTCCGTTATCCGTCATGAGCGGCATGTCGACCATGTAAACGTCTTGCTCTTTAATATCGCGGATTGAACGAAGACCTGTATCTTCATCAACATCGAATACAGATAGACGTAATGTCACACGAAGCGGCGCCGAATATGTCATTCCACGCGTTTGACATTCTTCCACGTCATATTTCGGCTGCTCAAGCTCATAGGACACATAGTCAATTTCTGCTTTGTCAGAGAAATCTTTAATCGGGAAAACTTCTGTCAGAACTTTATGAAGTCCTTGCATTAAGCGATCAGCAGCAGGAATACCGGCTTGTAAGAACTGTTCATATGAATCGCGCTGTACTTCAATAAGGTTAGGCATTTGTGCCACTTCACGAATTTTACCGAAAGACCGGCGAACACGTTTTTTACCTGTATATGATGTAATGTCATTGGCGACACCTGTATGACCTCTTGTCACATCTTTTGCTGCGCCTAAAATTTTACCTGATTTTTTTGCTTGTTTTGCCATGCGTGCTCTCACTTATCCTTTAATAAAGGTTTTTCAAAATAATTATGCCTACGCGTAATTCAGCGCGGGCGAAGTAATCTCAATGGTTTCCGTTTTTTAATAACACCTAAAACGGCCAAAAGTGGCGGGCTATTATGCGTGGCGCTTCTTTTAAATTCGTCATGCCCGCAAGCGGGAGGACAATAGAAGCATAAAAAGGCGATAGGACTAAAGCCCTCGCCTTAAAATTTGTTTGTTATGTAACGAATAATGAATTCAATGTCTAGTCTAAAAATTAATAAAAGTTAAAATTTGATGAGAGCGATCGAAATCGCCCTCATTATTAAAAAGCTTTTATTGAATTATTTTAGCTCGACAGTCGCACCAGCTTCTTCAAGCTTAGTTTTCATTTCTTCGGCTTCTTCCTTCTTCACGCCTTCTTTTAGAGGCTTAGGAGCACCTTCAACAAGCTCTTTAGCTTCTTTCAGACCAAGGCCTGTGATGCCGCGAACTTCTTTAATCACAGCAATTTTGTTACCACCAGCAGCAGCCAAGACAACATCAAATTCGTCTTTTTCTTCTGCACCGCCAGCATCATTTGCTGCACCTGGAGCTGCCGCTACTGCAACTGCACCAGCTGCTGCTTCAATTCCATACTCATCTTTTAGAATAGTTGTAAGCTCTGATGCTTCCATCAATGTAAGACCTACAATTTCCTCTGCTAATTTCTTTACTTCAGCCATTTTCTTTTCCTTTCACTTTTATAAAGATAATTAAATTTATTATTCTGCTTTTTCAGCGACTGCCTTAACAGCGCCCGCAACTTTACCGCCCGGCGCGTTTAATGCACCTGCAAGATTTCTGGCCGGAGCCATAATCATTGCAGCAATTGTTGCACGAAGCTCTTCTAGGCTTGGCATGCTTGCAAGCTGCTTAATGCCGGCTTCATCTAAAATCATGTCGCCGTAAACGCCGCCTAAAATAACAAGCTTGTCATTTTTCTTGGCAAAATCGTTTGCTGCTTTCGCTGCTGCCACAGGATCTTTTGAAGTTGCCATCCCTACGGGGCCAGCAAACATATCAGCAATTTTCTCGCCCATTGTGCCTTCGGCAGCAATTTTCGCGAGTGTGTTCTTTACGACTTTAAAGCCAACTTCGTTTTTACGCATTTCTAAACGAAGATCAGTAATGCTCTTTGAATCAAGACCTGTATTATGCGTGAGAAGAATAATTTCACTCTCTTCCATGCGTGTTTTTAGATCTGCGATCTCTTGTTGTTTTCTTTCACGGGTCATTGCCATATCGTTTGTTCCTTTTTAGTTTCAGCCCTGCGGGCTTTTTGCTTTAGGCTCGTAAACTCGCTACGGCCTCATTTTTTTAAAGTCCTTTGGACTTTTGGGCTCAGACCCGCAAGCGTGTTACGCCTGCATCTGGCCAGTTAATAAAAAAGCGATTTCCGAAGAAACCGCCCGTCCAAAACACATTTAAGGTTTATAACAAAGTAGAGCTTAAACACTCTCTTTTCTTATGAAACCCCATCTATCACTAGATATTTAAGCTGAAAGCCCTAGTGGTCTTGGACAGAATTAAGCGCATTTATAAGGATTTATAATGACACGTCAAGAAAAAAATTAAGCCGGAGCCTGCGCACTCAATCCTGTGGGGCTTACATCCCTTGGTCTTAGTCCATGATCATCATTGAATGTAATCTCAATACGCGAATTTCTAGTAATCAAACCTGGTGTAACGACTTCAAAACGATTTGCAGCGAAAATACCTGTCTCCCTCATTCTGTCTTTTTCAAAAGTTAAATTGCGCCCAGATTTTTTAAAGTGATCCGTTACATGTCTGTTATTCTTATCATATGTTCCTCTTTGGGGATCAACATCTATCATAGGGCATCGAACAATAGGCTTTGATCTTTTTAAAACAACATCACCTATTTTTAATATTTCAATTCGATCTTCTTCATGCGGCTCTAAACCTGATAAAACAATATTTGGGCGTAAGCATTGAACATCTTCACAAGTATTCAGGCCTACCACAGAGATTGCATCTTGATCTTGAAACCCTCCTAAAGTTCTCTGCTTACCTCCATGATGCGTAGAAACATCACGCTCGAAATTTGGGGCGCGCATAACGAGACGTAATCCTGCAGTTGTTAAAAATGCAGATAATTCTTCATTTACGCGATCTGGAAGAACTAAAGCTTTAAAAGGCTCTTCTTGTCTATATTTGACTATTTGTGTGTCTTGTAAACTTGCTAAATCTATTCCCTCACCGACAGAACCAAATGAGCGGCTACCATGAACTGATGCATTTTTAAATTGATAGTGAAATCTGCCATCTTCGACAAAGGCTCTTAAATGTGCCATAGCCGGGTTTTGATTTTGGGTATAAAGCTTACCATTTTTGTCAATCACCATGAATTGCCGGTCACCCTCAACACCATTTCGAGTAATTTCAAATGTTTGAGCACTAATCTCGCGTCTGCCTTTTTCACCCGCTAATCTGTCTTGTTTTGTAGCTTCTGGTCCAAATTTATTTCTTAAAAATGGTTGAATAAGCGGCTCTAAAGCTCCTGATTTTATAGTGGATCTAAATAATCCATGTAGTCTAACAGTCATGACACTCTCTAGATTTTTTTATTTTACATAGAAAATCTAGAGCTATATGTCAATAAAATATTACATTGTCGCGTAGGCAAGAAGTGAGGCACCCAAAATCATTAAGAGTCCAGCCCATGGGCTGGCATCATCTTTTATGCCTATTGCTTTATGATATATCATAATCCACACAGGGCATAACATCCCAATTACGCTTGTGAAGCCAGGGTTTACAACAGTTGAAAAGCTTAAAAGAATGAAAATATAAGCAATTGCCGAGGCTGATCCAATTGCTAAACCAGCCTTGATAAAGCGCGGAGAAATCAGCTCTTTTGTTAAACGTTTTTTGGCAATAACAGCGCCCAGTGAAAAAAAACTCATAAAAAGATACATGAAAAAAGCTAGTGTAAGCGCGTCGGGTAGAGCATTACTTTCTGGCAAGACAAATTTTTGAAGCACAGCAACGCTTCCATAAAGAACACCTATTGGAGCAATTAACAAAAAGGCACGTAGCGCGATATCATTGCGACGAATGAGAACGAAGGAAAAAATATTAATTGCAAATGCAAATATAATAGCCCCCAAAATTAGCTTATCTTCCATATAGTAAGATGCTGTCTGAGGAAATAAACCAATCCATAAAATAAAAGCCGTAAAAATAGAAATAGGCCGCCACATCGATGCCACGCGCCCGTTGTGCTGTGATGACATATAGATTTGTGCCTGACAGCCAACAGTTAGAACGCTACTAATTACAAAAGCTGCAAAGATTACTTTGACGTCGAGTTGCCAATTCATAAACGGCGTTAAAAAACACATAAACAAAAAAGCGAAAAATGAATGTAAGAAATTAAGCTGCCAGCTATCTATTTTGTAGATTCTGTTCAACTCTACGAAAATAGCTTGGAAGATTGTGTGAATTATCGCGTATATGAACCAAAGCATTAAAAAATCCCTCACTCAAAGAATGAGGGATTTAAAATTTTTTACAAGATTTTAAATTATTAATGACTAAGCTGCTTTAGCTTTTTCGTCTGCTTCTAAATCAATCTTGATACCAGGGCCCATTGTTGTGCTTAATGTCACTTTCTTAATGAAAGTCCCTTTTGCACCAGATGGACGGGCTTTTTGGATTGTCTCGATAAATGATTTCACATTCTCGATGATGTCTTTTTCTGAAAAAGAAGATTTACCAATACCAGCGTGAACAATACCGCTTTTTTCAGCGCGATATTCAAGGGCGCCGCCTTTGGCATCTTCAACAGCTTTCTTCACATCAGGTGTCACTGTACCAAGTTTAGGATTAGGCATTAAGCCTTTTGGTCCTAGAACTTGACCCAGCTGACCCACGATTGGCATCATGTCAGGCGTTGCAATCACACGGTCAAAGTCCATTTTACCGGCTTTGATATCATCCATGAGATCTTCTGCACCCACGATATCTGCGCCTGCTGCTTTGGCTTCATCTGCTTTTGCATCACGGGCAAAGACAGCCACACGCACTGTTGCGCCTGTTCCGTTTGGTAATGTCACCATGCCGCGAACCTGCTGGTCTGCATGCTTAGGATCAATCCCAAGGTTCATAGCAATATCGAATGTTTCATCAAATTTACGCTTAGACGCTAAATCTTTTAAGATTTTTACGGCATCTTCTACGCTGTAAAGAGTTTCACGATCAAATTTCTCATTCGCAGCTTTTAAATGTTTAGATGTTTTCGCCATTGTCTTAGCCCTCCACAACTTCGACGCCCATTGAGCGTGCGGAACCTTCAATAATTGCCATTGCGCCTTCAATATTGACGGCATTTAAGTCGTCCATTTTCTCTTCAGCGATTTTCTTCACCTGTGATTTACGAATTTGCGCCACAGTCTCATGACCAGGATTATTCGCACCAGATTTCAGTTTCAATGCTTCTTTGATGAAGTAAGAATTTGGTGGCTTCTTCATAATGAAGTCGAATGAACGATCTTCATAGACAGAAATCACAACAGGGATAGGCATCCCTTTTTTCATGTCACCAGTTTTTGCGTTAAAATCATCCGTGAAGGCTTTAATGTTCACGCCATGTTGACCCAAAGCAGGTCCCACAGGCGGAGCAGGGTTTGCCATACCGGCCGGAATGATCAGATTAATAAAGCCCGTAGGCTTCTTTTCTTTTGCCATCTCTAGCTCCTTGTTTAATATTCAAGCCCGCAACACTCGCTAACGCTCGGTCGGGTTTGAATGGTTTAAAAGACTATGTCGTGGTGCGGCTTCTTTCGATGGCTATGCGTCATCGTGCTTGCACGTTTGACGGCATTTATTTAGATACGAAAAAACGCCTTCCACAACTCTTGAAAGGCGTTTTAGTGATTTCTAAGTCAAAAAGCAAGCTTTTTAATAGTTCTTAGTCAAACAAATTATCGGTTGGATAAGGAACGAGCCTTGAAGAGTATTTTAATACTTAAAAGGCGATGTGACACCATCCAAACGGTCATTTGAAAGACTAAGTTACATCTTTTCGACTTGGCTGTATTCCAGCTCCACCGGCGTTGCACGACCAAAGATGGATACTGACACTTTTAATTTGCCTTTTTCTTCATCGACTTCTTCAACAATACCGTTAAAGGACGCAAATGGTCCGTCTGCTACTTTCACTTCTTCACCCACATCAAATGTGACTGAAGGACGCGGACTATCAACGCCTTCTTGAATCTGCTTCATCAGGGCTTCAGCTTCTTTTTCGCTAATCGGTGATGGTTTATTACTTGCACCTAAAAAGCCTGTGACTTTAGGCGTGTCTTTCACCATGTGCCAGACTTGGTCACTCATGTCGAGTTTCGCTAAAACATAGCCAGGGAAGAATTTACGCTCTGCATTTGTACGTTTGCCGCGTTTGACTTCCACCACTTCCTCAGTCGGCACCATAATTTCGCCCACGCGTTCTGCGAGCTTTAATTTACGGGCTTTCTCATGAATTGCATCTGCAACTTTATTTTCAAATCCTGAATAAACATGTAATACGTACCAGCGCATCGCCATCATATAATTCCTTTTTCTTGTTTAACAGCCAAGCCCGCAACCCTTCGCTATCGCTCGGTCGGGTTTGGCTTAAATTCTTTTAATTCCCAAAATCCAAGATGAAATTAATCACCCACGCTAAAATTTGATCTGCAAAGAACAAAAATAAAGACGCTAACGTCACCATGATGAACACAGCAATCGTTGATGTAATTGTCTCTTTTCGTGAAGGCCAAGTGACCTTTTTTGTTTCTTGTTTGACTTCTTCTACAAACTGAACAGGATTTTGTTTTGCCATATCTTTAAAATACTCCGCATTTTATGGCCAAGCTCACAACCCTTCGCTATTGCTCGGTCGGGTTTGGCCAAATCTTTTTTTGCTTCCAGTCGCCATAGGTTCGTAAAGCCGCGGGGCTTTTTTTTAATTCCTATAATGAAGGGAATATGGTTTTGTATCGTAAGTAAAATCAAAAATCCATATAAAAAAGCATCGAATGGCAAAAAAAGTCGAGATACCGGTTTTAGAAACAGACAGATTATTGCTAAAGCCTCCTGAGCTAAAATATGCGGATGCCTTAGAAAAACATTTTAATAACTGGACTTTAGTCAAAGATTTGAATGGGAATATACCTTGGCCTTATCCCAAAGGCGGTGTGAAGGAGCACTTTAAAACAGACGCCTTTCCTAGAATGAGAGAGGGAAAAGGCGCGACATGGCTTATCTTTCTAAAAAATAATCCTGAAGAACCGATTGGCCGGATTGATTTATTTTTTGAAGTGAGTGATATCCGCGAAAGCAATCGAGGCTTTTGGCTTGCTGAACCTTTTTGGTCTCAAGGCATTATGACTGAAGCGATAAGGGCTGTGAACGATTTTGCTTTTGACGTTGCAAGAATGAGATCATTGCGCCTTGATAATTACCAAGATAATATTGGCTCACATCGCATCAAAGAAAAAACAGGAGCTAAATTGATTCGCACCGAAATTCAAAAATGGCGCGGCGAAGACAGAGTAATGGAAATTTGGGAATTAACTGCAGAAGATTGGAAAGCGTTTCGTGAAAGTTAGTCCTCAAATCCTCAATGCCCTTGTTATGCATAAAAGACTGCGCCCAAAAATCAACGCATTCTCGTACGGAATTTATAATATCTGCTTACCGATCAATCATTTAGATCAGGTTGAACAAAGCCGCATTTTTAAGATTAATAGATCAGCTCTCATGACTTTTTACGAAAAAGATCACGGATATCGAAACGGTGAGCCTCTTATCAAATGGGTTGATGACATGTTTCAAAAATGTGACCTCACACGCCCCGAGGGTGAGGTTATGCTCATCACAATGCCCCGAATTTTTGGCTATGTTTTCAACCCTGTAAGCTTCTTTTGTTGTTTTGATAAAAACGAAACGCTCCATTCCGTAATATGTGAAGTTAACAACACATTCGGCGAGACACATAGTTATTTATGTCTGCAAGGCAATAATGACAAAACAACGGCCGATAAAATATTTCATGTTTCTCCATTCATTGAACGTAATGGGGAATATGAATTTCGTTTTCAGTTGAAAGAGGCTAAAACGGGTATATGGATTAATCATAAAGACGAAGATGGCCCGCTACTTTTAACATCGGTGACGGGGAATTTAGAACCACTTACCAAGCGCACTATTCGCAAAGCGTTCTTTTCTTATCCTCTGCTTACTTTCAAAGCAATTACCCTGATTCATTGGCAAGCTATCAAATTATTGCTAAAAGGAATGAAATACATAAATAGGCCGTTACAACTAAAACAAAAAGTCAGCCGCACTTTAGGGCATCGCTGATAAAGGATATTTCATGATTAATAATTTTCTTTTTACAAATTTATTAAAGCATCTTGAGAAAATTCACACTGGCGCGCTCACATTCCACACTCCTGATCACAAAAAATACGAATTTTCAGGGTCGCAAGGTGGCCCTAAAGCAGACATTTACATCTATGATTGGAATGCGATTCCTGAATGGGTTGCCAAAGGCGATATCGGTTTTGCAGAAACTTATCGCGAAGGGCTGTGGGAAACGAATGACTTACTAGCAGCGCTCAACATTGCAATGTTAAACCGTGATATTCTTAATCCTTACTTAAAAGCCAATATATTCCAGAATTTTTTCTATCAGGTTATCTACGCGCTTCAGAAAAATTCAATCAAAGGCAGTAAGAAAAATATTCACGCACATTACGACTTAGGCAATGATTTTTATAAATTATGGCTTGATCCAACCATGACTTATTCCTCCGCTATTTATAAGAATGATAATGAGGATTTATCACAGGCGCAGAATAATAAATATGACCGTATTATTGACTCTTTAAACGGTGATAGTGGCTCCTTGCTTGAAATTGGCTGTGGGTGGGGCGGCTTTGCTGACCGGGCGCTAGAGCGCGATAAAGACATGCAGATCAAAGGAATTACGCTATCTCATGAGCAAAAAGACTTTGCCGTAGATCGATTGCAAAATAATGCTCAAATCGTTCTTGAAGATTATCGCCATCAAGAAGGGAAATTTGACCACATTGTTTCGATTGAAATGTTTGAAGCTGTTGGTGAAAAATATTGGAAAACATATTTTGAAAAGATGAAATCACTCTTAGCTGATAAAGGAAAAGCTGTCGTTCAAACAATCACCGTCGCGAATGAAGACTTTGATCATTATAAAAATGAAACTGATTTTTTAAGAAGCTACATTTTTCCAGGTGGTCTTCTACCAAGCCCAGAGAAATTTGATTCTGTTGCCCAAAAGGCAGGCCTAATGACGTCTAACATTTATGAATTCGGTCAGGATTATGCGCGCACATTGGAAGAATGGCTGAAGAACTTTGATTCTGTTGTCGATAAAGTCCGTGGGCTTGGCTTTGATGATAAGTTTATTCGTCTCTGGCGCTTCTACTTGGCAGGTTGTGCCGCCGGGTTTGCCTCAGGATATACAAATGTTCAACAAGTGGAACTTGCGCACGCTTAAAGCTGTTATTTCAATATGACTTTTATTCTTGCTTACATTGTGACTGCTGTTGTGTTTCTCGCGATTGATTTTGTGTGGCTTGCCTACATTATGAAAGATTTCTTTCAAAATAGTATTGGCCATTTAATGGCTGATGAGCCTAACCTCGCCGTTGCCGCCGGATTTTATATTCTATATGCCGCAGGAATTGTGTACTTCGCCATTATGCCGGGATTACAAAACGGAAGCTGGATGACTGTTGCCTTTAACGCCACGTTCTTTGGCCTTTTGGCTTATGGAACATACGAAGCAACGAACTTGGCAACATTAAAAGACTGGCCTGTGAAAATGGCAATCATTGATACGGCTTGGGGGGCGGCCTTAACAGCGACATCTGCATTAGCAGGATATTTTGCTGTTCAATTCTTTAATTCTGCTAGCTAGCGTTATTATTTTCTCGATTTTTAGCAATCATGTCCGCCATTTTAATGGCTGCAATCAAACTTGAAGGATTGGCAACATCCTGCCCAGCAATATTGAGCGCCGTGCCGTGATCAGGGGATGTCCTCACAATAGGCAGGCCCAACGTCACATTAACGCCGCCATGAAAATCAAGTGTTTTGATCGGGATCAATGCCTGATCATGATACATGCAAAGCGCCGCATCATATGCCTGTCTTGCCTCTTCATGGAACGCCGTATCAGCAGGCAACGGTCCAATAACATTCAAACCCTCATTGCGTAATTCCTCAATAGCCGGCTCAATAATCTCAATTTCTTCATTGCCCATCGCACCGCCCTCACCCGCATGAGGATTAAGCCCTGTAATAGCCAGCCTTGGGTTTTGAATTCCAAAATCGATGCGTAAAGCGTCATTTATTCTATGGCTCATATCTGTAATTAAGTCTTTAGACATCAAGCTTGGGACTTTGTCTAAGGCCACATGAATCGTCAGCGGAACGACTTTTAATTGGCTGCACGCAAGCATCATAATGGGGCTATGATCTATTTGACAAAGATTGGCCAAAAATTCAGTATGGCCATCAAATTCAAATCCAATATCGTATAAAGCTGCTTTATGGATCGGATTCGTAATAATTCCCGAAACTTTCTCTTCTAAAGTCAGATTCACAGCCTTTTTGATCGACTGGATAACCGCGCTGCCATTTTTAGGATTGAGGACACCCAGCTCTACATCCTCATTTAAATCAATATTCATCACAGGCAGAGCCTTATCAAAAACATCGAAAGCCTCTCCAGGGCTATTAATTATTTGAATATCAATGTCAGGGAAAGTTTTTGATAATCTCTCATGATTATCAATAAGGAAGAACGCCGAAAGCCCCTCTTTTTCTCTATTTTTCCATGTTTTGACGCTAATTTCTGCGCCAACCCCTGCAGGCTCGCCCATCGTCAGCGCAAAAACTCTCTTAGTCTGTGATTTCATAAAAATAACCTATCAAATTGACGAACGCAGATGAATAGCATATTAGTGTATTCAATAACTAAAAGACAAAAAATGATAAGCCATATAAAGATTTGGCACCTTTTAGGGGTACTTTTACTATTTTCTAGCGCCGCTTCAGCAGCTTCCTTCATCCGCTCTGATACAGGGTCTTCATTTGATCCTCAAAATTTTCACCATGAAATCACCCAAACAGGGGCCATTGGATATTTTGAAGACGGTGAGATTTTTTCTTTTCATGACTTTGAAATAAAAGCCCTTCAATCAACAGTAGTTTATTTTTCCCAAAGCTCTGAATTTTTTTCAAGCGCTGTCTTAAAAGGAAAAATACAAGACACAACGAACCGCAAGAAAGCAAAAACCGGAGATATACTAACGTTCAACCTCAATCAACAAATTGTACAAAAATTTCAATTTGATATTGAACGATTTTTAGGGTCATCAAGTCTTATTATTGACGAAAATATTCGCAAAACTCTATCAAAAAAATCACGCAAACAATCCCGCCAGAAATATTTTGGAACGCTGCGCCCAGCGGGTGTCAATGCACAGGCCCCCATCTCTCCGGCGATTGAAGCCACAAAGCGTGATTATTTATTGAACGATGCTGTTACAACAATTAAGCAAAATCCTTGTGAAAGCTGGGAAAAGGCCGTCAAAACCACCTATCAAAAGGCTTTAAAAGAAAAAGATTTTCAAACAATCGGCTCTCTTCTTCACCCCAAGACCTTTGTTGAACAAGACACAGCGCAATATAGAGAAACTTTTGCCAAAAAATATTTTGGGTCATTAAATCGCGCCTCAATCATAACATCAGAGTATGATGGATTTCCCTTTATTCAAGTCAGCCAATCTCAAATCAAAAATTTTTCCAAGCCTTATCAATCTAGAAATCAAAAAACAATACCTTTCTTGAATTTGCACAAGAATTTCAAAGTAATAGATTTAAACAAACTCTCAAACTTGAAAATCAACTCGATCAAGATTTATGGACTCACTTTTTTAATGGGGCGCTTATTGAAATAAAAAATAACCGTATTGGGTTTTATAATCCTTACGTCGATGGCTGGGTGATTTTATCAAATAAAAATGATTCATCCCCTCATATTGTTTCTGGTGAAAATTATACGAAGAACAAATCATACTGGCTTAATCAAGATACGTCACATCTGATCAGTCTCTATGATTCCATCGATCAGAACCGTATTGCATTTTATAAATCAAATGCGCCTTTACGGTCGGACCGCCAGCTCATTGAAAATCGGCTTAAAAAATCAGCCCTCTCGATTATTTTAGCTAAAGAAAGCGCCGGGTTTTATCGCCAGCTCAAAAGCTTTGAAACAGCCTTTATTCAAGCTAATACTAAAACGCTCAAACGGCTAGCAGGGCGAAACTCTATTATCCCGGCAGAGCGGTTTTCCGCCATTCCTGCCAATGAACGTTATAGTCTTGAGCTCATGAATATTATTGCCCGGCCAGATGGATATTCAGCGTTTTATACCTGCACAGAGAATAACGAAAATCTGATTGTGATTGATTTTAACTCATCCTATCAGCCGCAAAATATAATGATGTCGAATTTGAAAGTATAATTATGAAGTATCTAATATTTTTTATCTGCTTTATTATTTCTATGCCAAGCTATGCGGGGCCATTTGACCGCTATCAAAAAGAAGATATTTCTATTCAGGAAGACCAAGATTTTTCGTGTAACCCTATTTGTACTGAACAAACTAATTTGCAAAACTCAAACGGACTGAATAATCCAGCCAACACGCTCAATAATTTTGTCCAAGCGCCGTGGGTGACGCCATATAAAACCAAGGACTTACAAAGCGCATCTGGAGGCCTACCTGGATCAACGTCTTGGAACGAAAAACTTCCCAATGCACAAAATAATATTCGTCAGCAAGTCGCACAGAATTTAGGACAAATTAACCAGCGTCTACAAAACCTGACTTCCCTACCTGAGGCCGTAAGAGACAATGCGATTGAACAAATTCGTAATGATGTTGTATCCATAGGTCAGACTATTCAAAATTTCTCTTTAAATATTGATGACTTCCAAAGCGTTAGCTTTCTTCCCCTTCATCTCTTGCTGAGTTGGGGTGCAGGGGCACGTGATTTAGATATTCACTTAACGGGCCCAAATGGAGACGGTACAAGATTTCATGTCTTTTATAGAAATTTAGGGGATTTGGATGGCCCGCCCGGTGCAAAAATTATTGATGACTGTATCTCCACCAACTGTAGCGAAGTTCTTAAAATCGAAACACTCAATGATGGCGGTGTTTACCGGGCATCTGTCCATAATTTTGGAGACCAAAGTGCAAATAGTACTAATTTATCATCCCAATCTGATGTACAATTACAACTTATTCGCGGTGGCGCCTTTACACCCAGCGAGGGGGATACAGATGTGGGGAGCACGATTATCGGCGGTGATGTGCTTTTCAGTGGAAGCCCAACTTCAGGGGAACAAGGCAATACCTGGCAGGCAATAGAAATTGATCCTGCAGCGAATTCTATAGATTTCATCAATACGATCACAAACGTTAACAGACCCGACGATATTCAGTAACCTTTCTTCGCTCATGCGTTTCTTTGTTTTTATAGTTCTTACTCTATTGCCCTGTTTTGCTCATGCGCAAAATACAGAAAATAATATTGAACAGCGTATTACAATTACGCCTCGTACGCCGCTTATTGATATTATGCGCGAAGATGAACCGCTTCTCACAGGTCGCGAAGATTTAATTTTACTAATACGTCCCAAATTATTTACGGCCTATATCACACCATCGATACAATATACAGATAACGCGTTTTTGAATGATCAAAACAAAGAAAATGATCTAATTACAAATCTTAAAGCGGGTATTCAATTTGATACGATCATCGATAATCGTATTAATTTCTTTAGCGGCCTTTCTATCTCAGCAGCGCAATATCAAGATAATAGCTCTCTTGATTATAGTTTTATTGAAGGATCAGTCGGCGGTCAAATCAATATCCACTCTTTATTTGCAACGCTCTCTTACTTACCCGTAGTGATTTACGAAGATTTATTTGAAGATCAAATTGTTGCGCTTCACCGTCTTAATCTTGTAATTGAAAAGCCATTCCTGCTCGATAATGGGTTTTTTATATCACCGTTTATTTCTGGGCAATTAACACCTTCTGATCCTGCTGATTTTGGATATCAACAAATCACAGGCGGCATTCAGGCCATCAAACGTTGGGATCAATTTTTATTTTCGGCTAGTGCGTCAGTCTATCAAAAAGACTATTTTGACTATTTTGAGGATATTACAAATGAAAGTCGTGAGGATCGAGGCATGACTGTAAGCACAAGTTTACAATATACTTATCGTGAAGGAATTACACTTTCCGCTAGTTTGAATTTTACAGATAATAATTCATCTCTGACGCAGAATGATTATCAAACTATCACCGTAACCCCTCAAGTAAGGTTTAGCTTTAAATTTTAATTTTTTTGAGTCCTTTTAAATGAATACGATAAGATAATGAAATGGATATCTTCTTTAACGCCTTCACATCTATAGTCTCGTTTATTTTAGCGCTCTTCATTGTTTTAAGTATTCATGAATGGGGACATTATATATGCGCTAAAATATTTCGTGTGAGCGCTCCTGAATTCTCATTAGGATCAGGAAAAGAAATCTATTCAAAATATCACGATGACACACTTTTTCGGGTTCATCTCATTCCATTCGGCGCACATGTCAGCGTTAACGATCAAAAATTTCAAACACTCCCCTCATTGAAAAAAGCTTTGATTATCTTAAGTGGCCCTCTCATTAATATTCTGTTTTGCTTCTTACTATTATTGAGCTTTTATACATTTTTTGGAAAACCCGCCGTCCCTCCCGTTTTAGCTGGAGTAGAAATAGGCAATGCTGCTGACCGCGCAGGCCTTAAAACAGGTGATAAAATTTTAAAAGTGAACGGAGTAGATATCCATGAATATGATGATGTCCAAAAATTCACAAGGAAAGTTCCTGTTCAGGATCTGATCTTTACAATCGAGCGTAATCAAGAGATTTTAACTGTCAATGTCACGCCTGAAAACGCACAATATGTTGATAAAAGAGGGCTTTCACAAAATCACGGGCGGCTCGGCGTTTTGATCCGCCATGAAGAATATAAGATCGATATTATTTCAAGCATTAATGGTGAAACAATAGATAAAGATGAAATAGAAAAAGCGCGCAAGATACTCTTAAATAACCTCGATCAAGAGATCACACTCGGCTTGAAATCAGTCGACGGAAAAGATCATGATTATCTGACAATCCTACCTTCTAGCCTTAATGAAGAGCTATTAAACAACACCGATCGGGAAGAATTTATTGCAAGCCCATTGGGCAGTCATTTTTATAGAAATCTTTCAGCTATAGAAGCCAAAGGCTTGGCCTTAAGCCAGACGAACGACTTCATTATTGGGATTATCAAAGTCCCTTTTCAGCTCTTTCCTCTTGATAAAGAGCGGCTCTCACCAAGTGTAACTGTGACAAATAAGAAGACATTTTTGATAAACGCATTGTTTGATTTTATATTTTTAACGGCTCTTTTATCTGTCTTTATTGCTCTAATTAACATCTTACCTCTACCACATTTTGATGGGGGACGTTTACTTATGTTGGCGTCAGAAAAGATTTATCGCGGTGATTTGACACAAGCCAAGCAAGCGCAAATTTTCTTTTCAATGCTCATTATTATTTTTTTATCAGCAGGCGCTGTGAATTATCAAAAATTTCAGGAATATGCTCAGTTTAAATATTGTAAGTTACAGACAAACTTAAAAGATAAGTCGTCATCTATTTGTCATTAATTACTTTGTGAAATCAAAATAGATACGATGCCCATACGGGTCATTTGGCTCCAGCGTTTCACTCTTTTTAATCTGAATAGTATCGACGGCTTCAATTACAATTTTTGTATCGCCATTGGCTAAATTTTCTAGCCTATAGCCAGAAATAAATTGAGGCGCCATATTTTCCCAACTCTCTGAAACCTGCCACTGCGTACCTTTTAGTGTAATGGTAATATTCTGGGTATCTGCATCTTGTGAGACCATATAAGGATTAGGAGCTAGATCAAAATCAAGTACCATACGAAGGAAATCAGGCCGCTGCGCCATGCGAATATTCTCGATAGCCGGCATATTCGCTAGTGCAGGGCCTGATTTTGAATTCATATGAGCAGGCTGTAACATCCCGTCCTGCGCAGAATTGTGAAGGCAATCTTGGGTTATTCTACCATCACTTGTTTTCTCATCTGCGCAGTCACTCCCGCTCGCCTGCTCAAAAATTTGAAAATCAATTCCATTCTGGAAGAGATTTTCGGGAGTAACCGAAATTTCTTTCGGCGGGATGTTAATCTGGTCATAGGACGGATCAATCTGAACAATATATTGCCCAGGCTCTATGTATTCGAATACGTAATAGCCATCAAAGGCTGTCGATGTTGTTTCTAATAAATTACCATCTTGTAAAAGCTGGATACGAACACCCGCTAACGGGCCTTGATTTGTTGAAACAGTGCCGTCAATCAAACCTGTTTCAATAATTGGAAATTCAAGATATTGATTTTGGCCAGAGCGCAGCACAACTTCATAGCCATTGATCGCGGGAATATAATAAGGGTTTTGAAGTGTATCAACATCCACCGTAATATCTTCATAATCATTACGCGGCGGACTAATATAAGACGTCACACCAAATTCATCTGTGATTGGCGTACTACGCCGCCCGACATTCAGCTTTGCATCTTCAAGAGGCTCATCACCTTCATCGAAAACAAGGTTGCTATTTTTATCTTTAAATATTCTGGCATTGAGTGCAGAACGCCCGGATAATGTCTGACTCTTATAGAGATAATCATCATCTAGGCCGTAAGGGGCAAAGGAATAAGCCGTTCTGAATATACCGCGAAAATCTGTTTCACTATTCCACTCAAGATCAAAACCCGCTCTTAAACGCCCGAAATCATAAGAAGCCTCAGCGCCGAGTGTTGTACTATCATCCATGAAATCTTGTTCAACATTACCAGCAACAAAGAATTTTTTATCATTCTTATATCGAAGCTCTGTGATGATATTGCGAATATCTTGGTTCGGCTCAACATCATAATTCATCTGACCTCTTAACAGCCAATTATTATCAATCCGATAGGTCGCATTAACACGCCCGTCAATCGATTGCTGATCTCCATCTAGATAGTTAAATTGGTTAGCATGCGTAATCCGTAAGCCCGAATTACCGTATGATTGACTAATATCATATTGAGTAGAATCCGGATCTTCCTCAAACGTATTATGATCAAAGCGAAAGCGGAATCCTAAATGCCCTAAGAATGTTTTGACTGTCTTTCCAATTGAAAAATCAGTTTCAGATGATCGGCGATCTTCATCAAACTGCGCCCGTGGGCTTTCAAAATCATCATAGAAAGCTGTTCTTAAGTTAATATTGAGCCCTTTATATTGCGAGGCTGCTCTAAAATCATAAGCCATACCGCCTGAGAAATCTTTATAGATTTCTGCTAAGCCTGATACATCGCCTACCCCTCCGCTTACACCAACGGTTGCATAATTCCTTGTATCATCTTCTGTAGGAAGACGGCTTAATGTTGTAAAAGCTGATAAATATTTATTAATTCCACGCTTATATTGAATATTCCCGGCTAACCCGTTCGGCCTATTCTCTAAGCTTTCATCCTGGAATAAGAGACTTTCATTCAAATTAAGAATGTTGGCTTCGAAAACATTCTCTCCAGGTTTAATCATCTGATTAGAAATACTGTAAACTTCTTCACGCTCCTCAACTTGGCCTTGCGGGCCATATAATACGACGCGAATAACTGTCTTCGAAAAATTAATCGTTACATCCTCAAAACGATACTCCCCGTTATCATCAACTGCCTGAAAACCGATCAATTCATTATTACGATAAAGCTCAACTTCCCAACCGGGATCGGCTGTCCCTTCAATCACAACCTGATCAAAATTCACGGTCTGTTTTTGAGATTCCGTTGAGATTAAAACACCTGTTCCTTCTAAAACGCCTCTAATCAGACGTGATGTATTAGGGCGAATATCCCCCGCTTGTACTAATTGTAACCCTGCTGGTAAGTCTCCCTCATCATAGGATTGGCGCTCGAAGGTTAAACGGCTACTCGTAACATCAATTCCATCATCAGGATCCCTTAATAGGGTTAAATTATAATCGGCTTCAGTAAAAAGAAGATCGTTTTTACCGCGTAAATTGACTCTTTGTGTGAAATCATCTGCTGGACCGCCAATAGAGGTAAACGTGGACACATCAACAGCAGGAAATGAAAATGATTTATATTGGTTTGGAATTTTTTGTAAGTTATCTGGTCGTTCTAGACGGCCTTGTTTATCTCTATATTTATTAAGCAATCTATTTCTATTTTGCTCACGGGACTCTGCTAGCTCATAAGGCAACTTTTGTTTTGTTTGTATAACAGCTGTCTGTAGCAATGGATTAACGATAAGATCAAGATCGAAAATCTCATTAATCAAATCAGATTGTAGATAAAAATCACCAATCCCAAATTGCTGGCGAATAATAGCTGCACGATCTTGAGAAAAAGACGTCGTTTCACCATTGATTGTATACGTATAATCTAGAAAATTAATTTCAAAACGATTATCTGCTGATAAGAAAAATCCTTCCGACAGCCCTTCGTCTAATGAGATATCAAGCTGAAATTCTAAAGTCCTAGCAAGCTCTTGTAAGGGAATAAAATATTTCCCATCTTTTTCTAATGCAAAAAACGCGCGGGATAGTGTTTGCCGATCTCGTTTTAATTCGAGAATGACATCAAAATAATCCTGTTCTTGCCATGCGGTAGTACCTCGATCCTCTTGAGCAAAGGCGCGAGGGATTATGCCTACAAATGCAAGCATAAAAAATGCACAACAAAAAGACAGAGCGCACAATACACGAACAGTATTGCTGCTCTCAAGACGAATGCCCATCATGAAAACTTACTGTGAATACAGTAGAATAACCCAATTAAATGATGAGCCTATTCGCCTTCAATGAGAAGGTTGGGGAAAAAGTTATACACAGGGCGTCCGATATGTAACTTTTAAAAGGACGCACTAATTAATTGTTGCCCAGACAGTAAATCATTCTGATGTGCTTTCACATCTAGTCTATAGGACGAACAATTTTGACTTGGTAAATCAACTGCTGTCACTTCATTGCGAAATTCACCTTCTGCATATACAGCAAAAATTTTGGGAACACGGCTAATCTCAACTTCTTCACCAGCAATAGTACAGAATACTCGTGCAACGCCAATCACGCTTCGGTTTCCTACTTTTTGCACTTTAAAATGAACAAGGTGATCAGGCTGATGATCTTTTTGTTTATTTGTATTTCTTTTGACTTCTGCACTTAGGAAATTTAACTCTGCGCTCGTCTCCCCATGAAGAACATAGATAGGAACAGCGCGTGAGACAGAAATACCAACGGCAACTTCTGGCGTGGCTTCACCATTTTCGTTAATTTCTAAATCTTCTTTTGTTTCAACTTTTGGTTCGCGAGAGACTAAGAAATGGCTTCTATATTCGCCGGCCTCCAATTGCTGAGAGCGTTGAATAACAAGTGTGACCCTTTGGGTTTGCCCCGGCTTTAACACAGCGCGGCGGGGCGAAAATCTCACTATATCGTCGAGTGGCTGATACCCCTCTGGCGCATTTTCAAGGCCAATCCTATCAACGTTGATAACATTACCCTCTTTATCCATCGCCATATGCTTCCATCCGAAACGATAAATTTCTTCTGTATCGCCTGAATTTTTGATGAATAAATATTCAACTTTTGTGTCAGGATCCAGAACCAAACGCGGAGGAATAATTTTCATCGCAAAGGCTGCATCAACAAACCCTACTAAAAAAATAAGCCCGAATAATAATGATAGTTTTCTCATGGTGATTTTCCCTTCTATGGCACAGATGTCACAATAATATCAACGCCACCATTATAAGATCCGTTGGCTTCGCCTGCATCAAAACGTAATCGACCGCCGACTTTAATCGTATGTGTTGGATTTAATAAAGTATTATTATAAGTGAATGTATTCAACTGCGATCCACCAGCTGTTTGCAAACGATAATTATCTAAGGTCACTTGGCCCCCGGCTGTTGTATTATTAAACTGCACAAGCGCCGTTGAAAATGTAATGCGCGCATTCATCGTGGCTGTCACCATCGTCGTAATAATATTACAGATAGCGGGACGGATTACTCCTCCAATGAGGGTGTGACAGCCATTATTCGTTGTCCCATCGGCAGGTGTTGCCCGAACCGTGATTGATCCTGTGCAGTTAGGCAGAATTGTTCCAAATGAAATATTTTGCGTACAAGTAATCGTCACTTGTGCATTCGCATACCCTATAGGCATCGCAAAAAAAGCGAGCGAGGACACGGCAACAAGCGATCTTACGTTAACGTTCATAATGACTTAAGAGTAAGCAAAATAAAAATCTATGCAATCTCCAGCGTAAGATAATCCCTTTAAAAATAACGCTCAGTGCATAAAAAAACCCGCTTTAGAGAAAGCGGGCTTTTTAAAATTCTTAGAAATTTAAATTATGGAATATCAACAATCTGGATTGTCGCGTTTTGCGCTGTGAAGTTACCATTTGTAAGACCGGCACCGATAGCAAGACGTCCACCAACATTAACATTTTGGTTACCACCACCTGCAAGGTTTCCTGTTACGGTAGCACCGTTACCGACTGTAATTGTACCCACGATACCATTACCAGTTAAGGTCACCTGATCTAAAATAATGTTACCACCGTTATAGCTGACTGTGTTTGTGTAAAGCACGTTCACATTGTTCGCGCCTGTACCCGCAGTAATCTGGAAGTTTCCAGGGCTTCCTGCAAGAGCAACGGATAAGTTCGCACCCGTTGTTGTCACACCACCTGGTGATAATGTGTGGTTTGTTGGGGCAATCACACCTGTAATCGCAAGACGTCCGAAATCTAGTCCGGTAGTCGTTGCAAGGTTAATTGCTGTTACAATGTCAACATCGATAGGCACGTTTGCTGTACCGGCGTTAACGGAATTCACTAAAGGCGGAACGAAGCCACTTAAAACAGCTAGTGCGGTTCCTGCCGCCAGTTTCTTTTTAATATCTAATTTTTGAATATCCACGAGATGCTCCTTATCTACATAGCTAAAATTAATGGAATACTTAATAATAATTAATGAACGTTTAAGAAAG
This sequence comes from Pseudomonadota bacterium, assembly GCA_039027295.1. Classification (GTDB taxonomy): domain Bacteria; phylum Pseudomonadota; class Alphaproteobacteria; order Micavibrionales; family Micavibrionaceae. Next base: position 24,971 of record JBCCKS010000015.1, on the reverse strand, counting down.
GTTAAAGACCGAAGAAATCTTTATTTGCTATTAAGATATCATAAAAATGTATGGCGTAAAACAAATAACCCAAATTTAGTTTTCATAAATATATGCGATATGTGGAAATTTGGCTGGGATGAAAGGAAACATAAGGCTTTAAAGGCTTTACTGAATCAGATTGTAGGATTAATTTTTCTTATACGCTTTTTATAAATAAGAATTTAAAAATATTATGACTAAACATGTCGCTTTAAGAGAACAAGATGATCAGCAGCATGAAATGCCCGTTGAGAAGGCGATTGAATTGGCCCGCGCTCATCACATGGCGGGCAACCTCGTTCTTGCTGAAAGAACTTATTACGACATTTTAAAATCTGTTCCCGATAATCCAACAACAAATCATTTATTAGGCGCGCTTTATTTCCAAACGGCAAATTATGATAAAGCTCAACATTATATGTATCGCTCAATTGAAATATCGCCTGAGGAAAAACAATATTTATCGAATTACGGAAGTGTGTTTTTTGCACAAGAAGATTATGAGACTGCTTTAAAATATTTTGACGAAACCTTAAAAATTGATCCTGATCATGTTGAAACGCTCAATCGAAAATCTCTCGCCCTGTACAATTTAGAAGATTATGAAGGCGCTAAAAAATTCGCAGAGCTTTCTTTGGAAAAAGCAGAAAATAATTGTGATGGATTAATTAATTTAGGAATTAGCCTTGCAAAGTTAAAAGAATTTGATGCCTCAAATGAAATTTGGCAAAAGGCAACTGAATTATATCCTCAAGATTTCAGAGTCTGGACAAATTGGTCTAATCTTTTAAGGCAGACCTATAAATTCAAAAAAGCTTCTGAGGCGATTGAAAAAGCACTTGCTCTTGCTCCTGACGATTTAGACAATTTGAATAATAAAGGCTGTATCCTAAGGGATACAGGTAAAGCTGAAGAATCAATTGAGTATTTCACACGGGCTTCTAATATTCGGCCTAAATTTTATCAGGCACATTATAATAAGGCGCTTGCCTACCAAGACTTACAAAATTATGAAGACGCCGCAATAGCGGCGCGCTATGCGATTGATTTTGCTCCTGATAGAGCGGAACATTACTGCGTTTTAAGTACATCCCTTTTGGAAACAGGTGATTTTTCAACTGCGCATTTTGCTGCGCAACGTGCTGTGCAACTAAACTCCAATGATGCCAATAATTACGTTATCCTTGCTGAAGTTTTATATTCCATCAACCGCTTTGATGATGGGCACGCCGCTTTAAAAGAAGCATTAAAGCTAGATCCTGACAATGCACGGACTTATTCAAGGTTATCAAGTGTTTATGAACGTCTTGATGAAATGGATGATGCGCTATGGGCGATTGATAAGGCGATTGAACTCTCACCTGATAATGCAGCATTCTTATCTAAAAAAGCCTCAATCCTTCATATCGGTAATGAAATTGAACGCGCATTAGATATTGTGAACCAGGCGCTTGAGAAAAATCCAAACCTTATTGCGGCACTTATTACAAAAGCCGAAATTTATATCGCAATTAATGAAACTGAAAAAGCAGCCGCCGCCCTTCAAAAAGCAAAAGAACTTAATCCTGACTACCCTCTCATCTATTTTACGCTATCGAATGTTCATAAAGTGAAAGATCAGAATGATCCAAATTTTCAAAAGATGCTTGAGATTGAAAAGAATGCAAGCTCTATGAGTAATCTTTTTAGAGCCTCTCTCTATTACGCATTAGCAAAAAGTTATGAGACTTTAAAAGACTATAAAACATCTTTTTCTTACCTTGAAAAAGCCAATCAGGAAAAAAGAAAATTAGCGCCTTATGATGAATCAGGTCAGCCACAATTCTTTGCTAATATTAAAAGAGAATTCTCGCCTGATCTTTTAGAAAAATTTGAAGATAAAGGCTCTAATAAAAAGACTCCTATTTTTATTATTGGTATGCCCCGCTCTGGAACAACGTTAACTGAACAAATTTTATCATCTCATCCTGATGTGTATGGTGCGGGCGAGCTTCCAGATCTAATTCGTGTAAAACGTCGTATGGGTGAGATTAATTTAGAAAATGCAAAAGAAGCTGGCGACCTCTATGTCAAATTAATTTCTGAGCGAGTCAAAGGCGATATTCCCAAACATATCACAGATAAAATGCCCGGAAACTATCTTCACATTGGCTTGATTCATTGCATCTTGCCACAAGCAAAAATTATTCATTGCTGCCGTAATCCTGTCGATACGTGTTTATCCAATTACAAACAAAACTTTATGGTCGGCCAATATTGGTCTTATGATTTAGAAGAAATGGCTAGAGAATATATGCGCTATCAAGAGATGATGGCTTATTGGCATGAAACTTTGCCTGACAAAATACTTGATTTTCATTATGAAGATACCGTTCAAGATTTTGAAAACCAAGCTCGCCGCCTCATTGATTATGTGGGATTAGAGTGGGATGATGCCTGTCTTGAACCGCATAAACAAAAACGCGCCGTCCTAACGGCGAGTAAATCACAAGTCACACAACCGATTTATCAGTCCTCGGTCCAGAAATGGAAGAGATATGAAGACGAGCTTGCGCCGCTCATTGCTATTTTTGATGAAAATAACGTAAAATATTAATTTCCTAAGATTTATATGTTGACATAACAGCGCTTTAACTTTACGTAATTAGTCTTAATGAGTACCGACTATAGTAAAATTTCAGCATTTTTGCTCACGACCACTTTAAGCGGAATATCCCTTCCTGCAGCCGCTGATGAACCAGGCGTATTTTTCGATTTTGGTTACGGCTTTCCTGAAGAACGAGCGTATAGTTTTTCACTGCCTTACAATGTCTTAGAAGATCGCTATCCAGACTTTGATCCTAATATCCTACCGAATAATTTTTCTTTTATTTTAGCAAATGAGAATAGTATCCGTTTAGGAGCAGGATGGCGTTCGGATGAAATTCATAGAGGGCCGTTTATTCTCACTTATGGTAGTTCACTCAATCTAACATACTCTTCAAACGCTTCGTTCAACGCTAGTGTGAATGACCAATTTTTAGCCAATACTGAGCGCCTTCTACGCGATGCTGCTAATCAAGCTATAATTGATTTAGATCTTGATATTACAACTGAACAAGCCGTTGAAGCCGCCATAGCGATTACCTCTTTGGTGATTAATAATCCTGATGGGGAGACTATTAATCCTTCTGATATTGAGGATATTTTACCTGACGGTATTTCACCGGTTGATGCTGCAATCATTATTAACGAAGCGCTTCCTCTTATTGAAGAGCGCCGCGATGATATAAGCCAGCAAGATGTTGATGACGCTTTAGAGCAACTGGGAGCGATAAGTTTTGATCTCTCACAAGCTGGACATTCGGCGCGTATTCATTTTGATAACTTTGCAAGGATAGCTTTGGATACATATCCTATCTCACCTTATATTCAAGGGAATTTAGGCTACCAAGTCGTGGGCTTTGCGAGTAGTGATTTTGAAGAGGGATTTTATTTTCATGGTCCAACCGCCAGTGTTCAAATTGGTGTGACAGGCGAATTTAATGATCGATCATGGGATGCTTATATTGCGCAGCCTTTTTCTTTTGAACAGACAAGTGCCTATGATGTCACTGTTACTTCCTCTGATGATCCTTTTATTGGCGGACGATTTTCAAGACATTTTAATGCAAGTCTAATCAATAGTATGTCTTATGATTTTCAATATATCCCAGAGACAGAAAATTCTCAGCTTTTAGTTAATTTGAGATTTTAAAGGGGAAATTGGCGCCGTACGGGGTCTGAATTTAACGCCTAACTTATTGTTATAAAATATTTTTGTTTTATATCTATTAGTCTTTTTCCCATTATTTTACCCCTATTAAAATAAATCTTCTTTAATCGACGAAAAAAATTATTGATTTTTTATGTAAATTATATTAGAACCTATTGTGAATAAATATTAACTATAAAACAGAGGTTCGTGATGAATATGCCAGCCAGTACACAAATTGATAGAAAAGACGATAAAGTTCTAGCTACAGAAAGATTACGCGCTACAGTTATAGCTCATTTTCAAAATGCTATGAGTCCCGAACCTCCTGTAGCATTTAGCTTACATTTTGATACTCCAACTTTATCCACTCCTGATAACGTAAGTTTTGAGATTGAAGAAGATCCAAGTAAATTTCAGATCAGTTTAAAAGATAGCGGTGAAACATTTGGTGTCATAGTTAAAGGGCCAGGATTGTCTGGAAATCTTGCCACTTTAGCAAGCTTAGGGCATTTTGATTCATATGCACGTATTGATGTTAAGCCTACCGATGATGATAATGGCACTGTAAAATCTTTTTCTTTAGGTATTATAAGGTCATCGTCAGGAACTTCATATTGGAGTAAAGGTGCAAATAAAGCGCTAGCACATATAGGCTATAGAAGATAAAGTTTGAGCTATCTTTTACACTGATAATAAATAAGAATATTGGCCTTACTATCGAGTCCTATTTATTTTCTATTATTATAATAAGTTGCTATTTGGTGTCAGTCCTCACAGTTACATCAAGTAGATAACCGTGCGGCCAGCTTCGCCGGTTTGTTTTTTTCTAGGTTTCGCCCTGTACGATGAACACACTTATATTACGATTATTTCAAAGTACAGAACAAAAACTATAGTCTCACGTATTAAAATTATAGAAGTCTGTCACTTACGGCTTAATAAACAAAGAGTAAGTCATAGATAAGGAATTTTTCATTTCCAATATTTTGAAAGTTATTTGAAGCATTGCTTTTTATCTAAATAGAATACGATGAATTTAATCTAATCAAATAGAATTATTTTTAAGAAACCGCAGCATCTAAGCGAAAGCCTTTAAAGGTATTTTGTGGAGCTGATATTCTTCTTATAAGACTTGGATCAGGTTCTGGAGGTGGTGGACTCACTTTATCCCAGACTAATTTTGTGGCGACTGTACCTAAACCACCTATTGTTCCAACGGCAGCTGATCCTAGAGTTGCGATAGCAGTTGCAGAGGAAACATAATACATTACAGTCTCAAAGCCACCGAAATGGGCAGTTTGAGCGAAACTCGCAGCACTAGGAACTGTGAAGAAACTCATTGTAATACCGACATAAGCCGCACTTGCAAAGTTTTCAGCAATCTTAGATAGTTTGTTTCTAAATTCCATAAGCCCAAATATCACAGTATATTTATTATGTCAATTATATTATTCAGAATTTTGTTACATAGCGTTGAAGATCAAAGGATTTTGAAAATTATAAGATTGTGTTAGAAGGGTTCTTGGCCCGTACGGGATTTGAACAATATTTTTAATATATTGAAACTAAATAATAAAAATTTCTACAATTCCTATTTTTGACTAGTTTAATTTTGATATAAGGCTTAATAATTTCTTATGTCAGATGATATTGATAACAAAAGAGAATGGTTAAGAGACTACACAAATAATCGGTCTAAAGATAAGATTACCTACATCTCAGAATTTAAGCTCCTGGTAGACGCTCTAGGCATTCGTGAGGAAGCTAATAAGCTTCAGGATGCTGCTATCGGTTACGCAAACTTAGGTTTGAAGAGTTTGATTGCAATTAATGGGGGTGGCTTAGTCTCGCTTCCTATTTTAGAAAAATTAGGTTTCTCTGTTGAGGAAATAGGATTCTCAGCATTAATGTTTACTTTTGGGTTAGTGTCTGTAATTACCGCTATAATTCTTGCTTACTTTTCTTGTGCCAATGCATCTAACTCAGTGAATAATGATTTAAACAACAGATACTGTTTTCATATGTCTACTGCACATTCACTTAGAGGAGAAAAAGAATTTGAAAAACATTATAAAGATCAAATTACAGAAGATAATTCTTATTTAATATCTAGGTGGTGCGAGAACATAGCTACTTTATTTTCTATAGCATCTCTAATTTTCTTTATTATTGGAGTAGCGGGCCCTTATCTAGAAATAAGCAATAAGCAATCAGAAATAGTAAACACTCAAAAAGAAGATTTGCAAATAAAGTAAGAATTAATCTTAGTTTGCTATATTTCAAGTACAAAATCTCATACAAAAACCAATCTGGTTAATAATTACTTCCTTTCGGTTAACACGTCATTATCAAACAATCTTCCATAATATTTGACAAATGGTGTCAGTCCGCACAGTTACATCAAGTAGATAACTGTGCGGCCGGCTTCGCCGGGTTGTTTTTTCGGGGTTTCGCCCCCGCACGGCGAACACACCTTTTTACTTATTTAAATCAGTTTGATATTCTTAATTTATGGAAGAACTACCTACACTTAAGCAAAAATGGATCGATCTTTTATATATTCATAAAGGCAGAATTATTCATTCAGATTATTGTATACTCATTATTCCTTTAACTTTTTTTGGAATATATGTTTTTACCATACCTAATCCATACCCTAGCACCTCACCAACAGAAACTTCAGAAAATATATCTCTATTAATTGCTACAGGGCTACTAACGTTATTAAAGGTAGTGATAAGTTACTTTTTTATTTCTTTGACATTAAAAAGATTTAGAGACAAAGGGTTATACGATAAATTCACTATACCCTATTTTTTATCTTGGTTTGCTTGTATTGCTCTCGGTTTCATATTTCAAGAATATCTAACAATATTCATAGCCTTAACTATTCCACATACAATTTTTTATATTCACAATGTGTATTTTCAAAACCCTTTTTTGAGCACGGAAAGAAAAGATAACAAATATGGTCCATACGACCCTCATGGTCTTTTTGGCGGAATATTCTAAAAAGAACACTAGCTTTACATCTTTACTCTTTCGTTAATTCTATCTTGCATCCACGCATCTATCTCACTTTCAAGCCAACCTACACTTCGTGCACCTAAATTGACGCTCGGTGGAAACTTTCCCTCACTTATGCTTTGATAAATTGAGCTACGGCTTAAGCCAGTCCGGTCAATGACATCTGTTAATCGAAGAAAACGTTCTTTTTGAGGTAATTGTAGCATCTGTATCCTTTCTTATACTGTATAGGTAGATACAAATATTGATAATTGAATTCAGTTGATAATCATAAGAATATTGGAAGTAAAATTTCTGTCAAAAAAAGAAATATTTTTTCTACAAATGGCGTTCTTTATGAGTCTCTTTAATCGCTGTTTCTAATTGGGTAATTGTAACGTTGGAATCTAGTGGCGTAATAATAAACGAAAGTAACTCAGCATCGCTTATGTTTCTTTTAGAAATATATTTACCTTCGTAATAACGGCTTTGTTCAAGTTTGCGTTTAATAGCTGGTTCTAATTTCCAGGCAAGATTAATAACCCACTGCTTTAAGGCCTTGCTCTTTGTAGTCGTCTTCCTAAAGGTATAATTTTCAAGAGTATGCTCTATTCCATCACTCATTGCTGACAGTAAGTCCAAAGACTTCTTAGGAAAGACAAGTGGAAACATTGAGTCACTTTCAGGCCGTATTTCGTTTAATAAGCTTCGAAGCGAAGAATATTTTGTATAGATAACTTCATGAAGACTATTCGCCATTTCTCTATCGTAATTTCCTGAGTCATAGACAGCACTTAGAGAGGTTTTTGCTTTAGCTATGTAACTAAGCGCCTTTTCAAGTTCTTTCTTCATTCTGTGAGGCGGTAACTCGGTTTGGTGGTAGCCGTAATATCTTAAATATGTTTCAGCAGATGAAATAACACAATGTCTCAAGTCATCTTGTTCAAGCTGGTTGTTAAGGTCAATTTTTTGAAATAGTTCTTCAAAGAATTCTCTAGTATATGAATTTCCATTTTCAATATTTTGAAACTTATTAGTAGGATCACTTTTCATCTAAATAGGATACGATGAATTTAATCCAATGAAATAGAATTATTTTTAAGAAGCGACAGCGTCTAAGCGAAAACCTTTAAAAGTATTTTGTGGAACTGATACTCTTCTTATAAGGCTTGGATCAGGTTCTGCAGGTGGAGGGCTCACTTTATCCCAGACCAATTTTGTGGCAACCGTACCTAAGCCACCTATTGTTCCAACGGCTGCTGATCCTACACTTGCGATAGCAGCTGTAGAAGAAATATAAAACATTACAGTCTCATAACTACCGAAATTGGCCATTTCACCAAAACTCGCAGCACTAGGAACTGTGAAGAAACTCATTGTAATCCCTATGTAAGCTGCTTCTGCAAAGTTTTCAGCAATTTTTGGTAGTTTGTCTCTAATTTCCATGTGGTACGAGTAACACAGTGCATTTATTATGTCAATTAATTTGTTATTTTATACTTTCTATGTAATCAGCCCATTCTTGCATCATTTTTGTTCTATCACCTAGGTATTTAGCACGCTCATATGCTTTTGCTACGTCACCTCTCTTGGCATGAGCTAATTGGGCATCTGGTACCTCTCTACGATATCCTAGCTTTTCCATTATTGTACTCATTGCAAGTGATCTAAAACCATGTCCGGTCATCTTACCGCGATAGCCCATTCTATCTAAAGCCATTAATACAGCGTTATTACTCATGTGCTTATCATGTGAGATACGGCTTGGGAAAACGTATTGAGGATGATTATGTAAGAGCCCAAGCTCATTAAGTATTTCTAACGATTGGGTAGATAAAGGAACGATATGTTCTTTTTTCATTTTCATGCGAGAGGCAGGAATAAGCCAAACCTTTTCCTCAAAATCAAATTCATCCCATTCAGCTCCAATCATCTCTCCTGTTCTTACGAACGTAAGCATCATAAATTTAACTGCTAAATAGGTTTGTCTCTTTAAATTGGGTCGATGATCTTCTAAGTCTTTTATAAACTGAGGAAGCTCTTTAGCTTCAATAGCAGCAAAATGATTTGCCGGTTTGGGTTTTATAATTCCTTTTAAGTCTTGAGCGATATTTTTTTCTGCTCGTCCTGTAATAATAGCATACTGAAAGATATGCTTAGACATTTGAATAATACGCTTTGCTAGTTCGTTAGCTCCTCTTTGCTTAACACTTTGTGCTAAATCTAAGAGATCTTTATGCGTAATAGTCTTAATCGGTTTTTTTCCTATGATTGGAAAAACATCTTTTTCTAAACGTTTGATTGTTTGCTCAGCATTTACTTCTGACCATTCTGAAAGTTTATGGTTATGCCATTCACGAGCGATTACTTCGAAAGTATTATTGGCCTCTACTATCTTTTTAGCCTGCTCTTCTTTTTTATTCTCTTTAGGGTCCGTACCTTCGGTAACTAACTTATGAGCGGCTTGGTGTTTTTCTCTTGCTTCAGCTAGTGAAGTTTCAGGATATACGCCTAGTGAGAGTGTATCTTCTTTGCCTTTAATTGGAGATTTGTATTTATATCGCCAGTATTTACTGCCGTTTTTATGCAAAAAAAGATATAAGCCACGGCCATCAAAGAGTTTTGTTGGGTCTTTACCGTATGCGGCGGCATCACATTTTTTAGCGGTTAGTTTCATAATAGAAAGGGGTAAATCCAGTTCATCTAATTTTTTTACCCCCTAAATTTACCCCTTTTAGTGTTAGAAGGTAGTAAATCTTATTGGAAGTAACTGGACGAATTATACCACATAATCGTTGATACACAATGATTTTAGGGATTTTAGAGAATTTTAATGGAGGATAAATTGGCGTCCCGTACGGGATTTGAACCCGTGTTGCCGCCGTGAAAGGGCGGTGTCCTAGACCCCTAGACGAACGGGACGCATTCCAGAACAGGAAATGATCTTATAATCGCTTTTAAGGCGCAAAATCAAGTCTTTATTTTGCTCGCACTGTAGATTTTCGATAACTTTAAGGGTTCAGGGCTTTTCAAGGCTGCTAAACGCCCTGAACCAGCTCTTTTTCAATCATTTTCTGGAGTTCAGCACGTTTGGAAAGGTCAGAGTCCCTATATTCAATTTGCGCCTCTTCAAAGATTGTCTTTGTAGGGATTGAGCCTTTTTGATGTCGATTAAGAAAGCGTGCTTTCACAAACCCTTCCGCATAAACAACATCATCGCTGATAAATGTTTGCACAATATATGTGTCTTTTTCGTCCCAACATTCAATTTTGCTTACAATCTTAAATTTTTGAAATGGGGCGAGTGATTTTTTAAAGCGGATCACCTGCGATGTCACAACCGGATAATATCCTTTTTTAATTAGGTCTAGAAAGACACCAGCCTTCATCATTAAATCAAAACGTCCTAAATCCATTAATGACAAATAGCGTCCATTATTCATATGAAAATTTAAATCAATATCCATGATATTGACGCGGAAATCTGTTTCACAAGGCTCAAAAATACTTTGTGATTTTTTACGAAAAGCTCGTCTAATCAGAAGATAGATAAATCGAAAAAAGAGATTCATATGGTAAAGACTATTGAGCCTTTGGCGTCGCGATAAGCTCTAATGTCATATCAATATTTTGACTAACCCATTCCGCCTTAGCATCCGATTTTTTACCAATATCATACGCCAAACGATCAATAACAAAATTGGCATTCACCTTCACCTGATCATTATCTAAATCCGTTAATGTAAAATCAAAACTGATCGGTTTTGTGATGCCGCGAATGGTTAAATCACCCGTCGCGCTGTAAGTGTTTCCTTCTTTCCGAGCGATTTTTGTGCTTTCAAACAAAATCGCTTCGTGGTTTTTGGCATCAAACCAATCGGCCTCAGGCAGTGTACCATCGTACATTTTATTGCCTGTTTGCGCACTAGCGGCTTTAAAACTTGCAGTAATTTCACTTTCTTTAGGCGTTTCGCGGTCAAAAAATATAGCGGCATTCCATTCATTAAAAACGCCTTCAAATTCATTCCCCGCATGCGTACCGCTAAAGCCAATTTTGCTTTGCCCATAATCGACTTCAAAGTTTTGAGCCTGCGCAGTGTTTGAAAATATAAAAGTTGAAAAGATGACAAGTGCCAATGATAAAATATATTTCATTTTAACTATCCTTTTTTTGATTTAAGCCACCATATACGCGGCATAAGGTTTTCATTATCTTTCACTGCATGTTTTATAACAGCAGCAATGTGAACTAAAATCATTCCTATAAATAAGAGCGCGAAAATAAAATGCGCGGTCTTTGCTACATTTTCAATTCCTTCATTAGCTTGGATATTAGGGATATGTGGCCACTCAAACCATCCAAAGACTATTGTCGGCAAACCATACACACTGGATGAAACCATAACCCACCCCGATAAGGGCATGGCAATCATAAAAGCATAAAGCCCCCAATGCCCTGCCTTTGCAGCAATTTTTTCAAGCTTAGAAAAACTTTGAGGGAGAGGCGGAATTTTATTCATAAATTCACTAATCAGCCGCCATAGAATACGCAATCCAAAAGCAAGCAGTAACAAAATACCGCCAGACTTATGCCATTGATAAAGATTGAATTTAACACTCGGATCAATCGGAAGATAGGTCATGGCAATACCGCTACCGATCATCAAGAAAAACCCCAGCGCCATAGCCCAGTGCAAAATAATTGCAACCGAATTATAGCGGTGTGGGGTTTTCATTGTTTCGGCCGTGGCCATGCTTATCCTATTTATTTAAAACTATGAGCCTTCATTCTCTGAAGCTTCTGGTTCCATCCCAAATTCAGCTTCAATGATTAATTCAACTTCATCACCAATATTTGGCACAAAGGCTCCCATGCCCCAATCGGATCGTTTCATTGTGCCTGTTGCAGAAAATCCTAGTGTAGGCTTTTTGCTAAATGGTTGTTCGGCCATTGCCCCATTAAAAGTTACATCTAACGTCAAAGGCATGGTGACGCTTAATAATGTAAGATCACCTTCAATCGTTCCCGTATTATCACCGTTATGAGTAATCTTGCGGGATTTATATTCAATTTTTGGGAAATTTCCTGCGTTGAACCAATCTTCTCCTGTGGCAAGAACTTTATCGAAATCTTTTCTCTCAGGATAAGGATAATCTGTCTCTACAGACATTGGATTCACTGTAGCGACTAGCTGTGAGTTTTCTGGATTTTCAGGATCAAATGTGAGGTCTGCATCAAAATCCGTAAACCGGGCGGTGTAATTTGAAAGTCCCAAATGTGACACACGCCAGATCAACATCGCATGTGTTTCATCAAGATTGTAAACACCTGCAGGCATATCTTGATAGTCTGTCATTTGCGCAGTTGCGTTTTGCGGAGCAGAAATAATCAAACCGATTGCAATAAAAAATAGAGGTAAAATCTTCATAATATTTGCCTTTTGTTCATAAAAAATATATCTCAAAGCATATAGAGTTTTTGAAAAATAAACACATGAAAATATTTTTTGATTCAAGGAATTATTTTCATGTTTAACTATTTGTTATTGCTCTTATAAAAGTCATAATACTGGATAAATAAGCGTACATTTACATGGATACTGATAATCACCCCCCTATAAAACCCCAGAAAATAGGCGTTTTGCTGCTGAATCTTGGAACACCGGATGCAACAGACTATTTCTCTGTAAGGCGATATTTGTCAGAATTTCTAAGCGATAAGCGCGTGATTGATTATCCGCAATGGCTTTGGCAGCCTCTCCTTCAAGGGATTATCCTCACAACGCGTCCGTTTCGTAGTGGCGCAGCGTATAAAAGTATTTGGGATGAAAAGACAAATGAATCGCCTCTACTTGTCTATACACGGTCAATCTCTGAGAAATTACAAAAAGCTGTCAAACATAGTGGTAAAGACAAGCTCGACGATAACATCATAATCGAATATGCGATGCGCTACGGCAATCCATCGACTGAAAAAGGTCTAAAAAGCCTGATTGATCAGGGCTGCACTAAAATTCTTCTTTTCGCGCTTTACCCTCAATATAGCGCGGTCACGACAGCGACTGCCTACGATAAAGCTTTTGATTATTTGAAAACCATACCCCGCCAGCCTGCAATTAGAACTGCGCCCGCTTGGCATGATAATGAAAATTATATCGATGTACTTGCTGAATCGATCCAAGAGAAGCTGGACGAATTAGACCAGCCTCCAGAACGCATTCTCACATCATTCCATGGTCTGCCTATCCGTTATTTAAAGCAGGGCGATCCTTACCATTGTTTTTGTGTTAAAACATCACGCCTTGTACGTGAGAAATTAGGCTGGCCTGAAGATAAATGGATTACAACATTCCAATCACGCTTTGGCCCTGAAAAATGGCTACAGCCCTATACTGATGAGACCATCGAAAAGCTTGCCGAAGAAGGAATTAAACGCATTGCGATTGCTTCACCTGCTTTTGTTTGTGAGTGTATTGAAACGCTTGAAGAAATTGCCATGGAAGCCAGAGACGAATTCCTAGAAGCAGGCGGCGAAGAATATACATATATTCCCTGTCTCAATGATCGCGACTCTCACATTGACTTCTTGAGCCAGCGTATTCGCCAAGAATTACAAGGCTGGATTTAAAAATTCTATCGACTTAAAAGCTGAGCATCTTTTGGCACAAGGGTATCCGGTAGATTTTTTCTTTCATGAAGCATCAACGCTTCCTCAATCAAATCCGTTAAAAAGTCCGTTAGCAGCACGTGATCATCTCCAGCTTCCCATAGGAAATACCCATATGATCCCGGAATAGGATTGAGCTCATTAAACCAAATCTCGCCTGTATTTCCATCTGAAATAAAATCAATACGCGGCGCGCCAGCCGGATCGAAAATTGTAAAAAGAGCCTCCGCATAGCCGCGAATTTTATCTTCGTCGTCTTTGCCAATATCAGGATTTAACTCACGCGTGAGCGAAAGCATCCCCTCACTAATTGGACCGCTTGTGACCTTTTGACCACCAAGCTTTTTACTGCCCTGCCCACTTCCGGCCATATATTTTTCTTTAAAATCTAATAACTCTTTATCGGTCTTAGGGCGTTCAATGGCAGAGGTTGAAACTGACCCATCAGGTTTTTGCCGCACAGCGACATTATATTCAACCAACGCTTCGATAAACGGCTCAATGATCGCTTTATCATCCATTTTAAAAATATTGGCCAAAATTGCGCGCGCTTCATCTAAATCTTTAGCCTTACCAACGCCAATACTACTGCCCAAATGTGCGGGCTTCACACAACACGGAAAACCAACATCGCTGAGCGCTTTTTCAAGCGCGTCTTTATTGACCAATAAGCCTTCATCAGGCTTTAAAATTGTTGCATAGGGAAGCTGGGGAATGCCTGAGCCTGCTAGAGCCTTTTTGGTTGTGTCTTTATCCATGTAAATAGCGCAGGCTTTGGCGCGCATCCCGGCATAGGCAACGCCCGCCAGTTCCATCATGCCCTGAAAGGCTCCATCTTCCCCAATATTGCCGTGAAATACAGGTAAGATCACATCAAAAAGAATATCATCTTTTTTATTGAAAAAGCCGCTTTCAGTAGGCTTCAAAACGCCTTTCCCATTGGTGGCTGAGCAATCGAGCTGGACAGGTGTTAACCCCTTTAAAACTGAGCCTTTGGGGATAAAATTCTCACGCTCCCTCAATGCATCACCTGTATACCACGTCCCATCTTCTGCGATATAGACAGGGAAAGGCCCATAGCGTGAGGTATCAATCGATTGTAGCATTTGTAAGCCGCTGACCACGCTTACATCATGTTCTGGTGCGCGCCCTCCAAAAATCACTGCTACACGTTTTTTCTCACTCACTTTTTATAGCCCTTACCCTAGATTGTTTTTAAAGAATAATTATTATAGTGATATCGAAGCAAACTTTTGAAGAATAAAATTATTTTTACCCATGCAGTTTTATGAATATGACAATCAGAAAATGGCCTATCTTCACCATGGAAGTGGTGAGAGCGTCTATATCTGGGTTCATGGCTGGGGAAGTGACCATAATTTTCTAAAAGGCTTATCACAGTCCCTTACAAAAATAGGAACGCATTATATTGTCGACATTCCAGGATTTGGCCAATCACCAAAACCTAGCGAAGATTGGGATTTACAAAACTATGCGGATTTTTTTGCAAAATTTATCGAAAGTTTAGACGCCAACCGCGTGATTTGGGTTGGCCATTCATATGGATGCCGCATTGGTATTAAATTGGCCTCAATTTATCCTAAATTGATTGATCAAATGGCGCTTATTGCAGCGGCTGGTTTACCCCAAAAAAGATCGCTGTTTGAAAAAATAAGAATTTTTATAAAAGTGAGAACTTTTAAACTGATGAAATTATTTGTAACCGACGAAAAAAAATTAGAAGAATTACGCTCACGCCATGGTAGTAGCGATTACAGAGAAGCGGGAGAGATGCGAAAAATATTCGTAAAAACATTTTCTGAAAATTTAGAAAATGATGCGCGAGCTGTAAAATGTCCTGTCGCGCTCTACTATGGTGAGCTTGATGAAGCGACGAAACCTGATATGGGGCGACGTTTTCAGGCTCTCATTCCCAATAGTCAATTTGAAGAATTTAAAGGGTTAGATCATTTTTCAATTGTGTTAAAAGGTCATAGCCAACTTGCCCAACGTATTAAGAAATTTGTGGAGACAAAAATATCATGAGCTTTCTACTACTCGTATCAAGCGCAATCTTTACAGCCAAACGCCTCATCACATTCCTTCATGTTTTCCAGCAAGAAGAATATAACAGTAAACGTTTTATACCTTGGCTGATTGAAAATAAAGCCTTTGATAAACGGCTATCGGTAATTGTTATCGCTCTTATAGTTCTATCTTTTGCTCTACCCAGTGGAATAATTGCCCTAACCTTATCTATAGGTTTTCTAACTATTGCTTATCTTGAAAAAAATCCTTTAAAAGATGCAAAAAAGAAATTGGTTTTAACCAACCGCGCAAAACGAATACTTGGAACATCTTTAGCAATTATGGTTTTTGCCACTGTGATTATTTTAGGGCTTCCAGGAACTCACCTACTCCTATGGCTGATTTATATTCAACTCATTCCACTTTCTTTAGTAGGGGCAACCTATTTACTAAAACCTGTTGAAGACAGCGTGAATAACAAATTCCGCCAAGAAGCTGTTGATAAACTTGAAGAGCTTTCCCCTTACGTGATTGCGATTACAGGCTCATTTGGAAAGACCTCTGTGAAACATATTTTAGGGCATATTCTTGAAAATTCTTCTCCCACATTGATCACACCAGGTAGTGTGAATACTGAAATGGGTATCGTGAGGATTATTCGTGAAAAACTGACAAAAAATCATAAGTATTTTATTGTTGAGATGGGTGCCTATGGTCTTGGCTCGATCGCAAGGCTTTGTAAATTGACGCCGCCTCATCTCTCCATGGTCACTGCGATTGGAAAAGCCCATTTTGAACGTTTCAAAGATTTAGAAGTCACGGCTCAAACAAAATATGAAATTGCCGAAGCCGCGATTGCTAATAATGGTAAGGTCATTATCAATACAAAAGTCTTACAGCGAAAATACGCAAAAGAATTCACTGAAGAAAATAATGATCATTTTATTCATTGTGGCGAAGGGGGAACAATCAGAGCTGAACACATTATTCAAAAACCAGAAGGCTTGAATTTTGACCTCGTCATTAATAACGAAACAAGGAATGTTCTCATTCCTATTTATGGCCAACACCATGTTGAAAATACGCTTTTGGCTGTCGCGGCAGCCCTTGAATTAGGCATGGATATTGAAGATATTCTAGTCTCTTTAAAGACTATTCCACAAATCACTCATCGCTTGGAAGTCAAGCCACAGCCAAACTATACCATTATCGATGATGCGTTTAACAGTAACCCTGGGGGCTTTGAAGCGGCTTTAGAGGTGCTTGACCAAATCACCGATAAAGCGAGCAAACGAATTCTTGTAACGCCCGGTATGGTTGAGCTTGGCGATGATCATGATAGTGAGCATTTAAGACTGGGAAAAATCGCCGCCCAAAAAACAGACGTGACAATTGCTGTTTGTCCAGAAAGAATTGAAAGCTTTATTGATGGCTTTGAAGAGGCAAACGATAATAAAAGTGAGATTTTAAAAATGGAAAGCTTTAAAGAGGCACAAAACTGGATTACACAAAATGCAAAAAAAGGCGACGTCATCCTCTTAGAAAATGATCTCCCAGATCTCTACGAAGATAAAATCAAGATTTAGATAACAAGAAAATGATAGTGCTTATAGTTTGTCGCTAACTTTTCTCTTAAATTCGTGTTTAGTTTCACTAGACCACTTATAATAAACTATCTGGTAACTTTTGCTCAGCGGCAGTGTTTGCTCGTCGGAAATAAAGAGTTACCAGCGTAGACACAATCACAATAAACAATGAGTAAAGTGCGGGAACAGCCATATAGCTTTGCGCTTCGTCCCCAGAGAAAGTGAGCGCAACGATTGCAATTGCAAGAGGACCATTTTGAATACCTGTTTCAAGACCGACAGTCCGTGCATTGCGAGGGTGCAATTTTAACGCTCTAGCAAACAGATAGCCGACAGTGATACCAACAAGGCCAAGGCCAATTGATGCAATATAAGTAGCAGAGGTTGTTTCAGTTAAAAATTGCCAGTTACGGGGAACCCACGTCACCATAATGAATACGATAAAAAACATAGCTAAGACGGAGCCCATAAATTCTGTAACAGCCCCAATATTCGCATTTTTCTTCCTTAAAAACATACCAATTGCTACAGGCACTAACAAAAGCACAAGTGTTGCAATAATGTTTTTAGTTGGTATGGAAAGATCAAGTGCGCTTGCATATAACACTAAGATAATGGGAATCAGGACAACCCCAAATATAGTTGAGGTGACTGTCATTAAAACAGATAAAGCGAGATTTCCTTTCGAAAAATAGGTAAAAATATTGGATGTTGTTCCGCCTGGCATACACGACATAATAAGCACGCCGATCGATATAGCTGCCGGCAATGGTAAGACTGTAATAAGCAGAAAACCTACAAAAGGCATAATACCGAATTGTGAAATAACGCCAATCGCCAAACCGTAAGGTCGCTTAAGAGCAAGGTAGAAATCACGCGGTGTTAAGGATGCGCCCATCCCAAGCATAATCACAAAAATCATAAGAGCCAATAAAACTTGTTCAAATGCTCCAACCATTATTTAAGTCTCCGCTATATTATTAGATGTATTTACGTGTTTCTCAATCTCTTCTGCTCGCAAGTCTTTACGCAGTATTTTTCCAACATTCGACTTTGGAAGATCATCCTTGAATTCAACAATCTTAGGAATCTTATATGCGGTCAGCTGTTCCTTACAATAAATGCGTACATCTTCTTCAGTTAACCCTTGATCAATTTTGGTAATAAAGGCCTTTACAGCCTCTCCCGTTGCTTCACTAGGCACACCGATTACAGCGCTTTCTAAAATACCAGGATGCTTAGCAAGGCAATCTTCAATTTCATTTGGATAGATATTAAAGCCAGAGACAATAATCATATCTTTTTTACGGTCGACAATTCGGAAATACCCATCTTCATCCATCGTACCGATATCCCCTGTTAAGAAATAACCATCATGCATGGCTTTTTGAGTTTCTTCCTCATTATTCCAATAGGCTTTCATAACCTGTGGGCCTTTGGCAGCAATTTCACCGCTTTCTCCTGGCAAAACAGGTTGACCATCTTCACCTAAACACGTGACCATCGTGCCTGGTATTGGGATTCCGATAGACCCATCTCGGGTTTTTCCAAATGGGTTAAACGTCAAAACAGGAGATGTCTCTGTAAGTCCGTAACCTTGTAAGACGGGCTTTCCAGTGATCTTTTCCCATTTATGGGCAACTGCTTCTTGCAATGCCATGCCGCCCGCACACGAGAATTTAAGATTCTTTGGTGGACTATCTTGAAACCAGACTTCATTTACAAGGCCATTAAATAGCGTATTCACACCACTCATCCATGTGATTTTGTAATTTTCAAAAGCACGCTTTAGGTTAGATAAAGGTTTCGGCGAAGGTATTAAAATATTACGTGCGCCAATCCAATAAAAGCCTAACATGTTCACGGTAAACGCAAAGATATGATAAAGGGGTAAAGCTGTAAGGGCTACTTCCTTTCCCTTTTCAACACCTTTAAGCATTTCAAGAGTCTGCTCCATATTTACAATAAGATTCCTGTGCGTCAGTACCGCGCCCTTTGCAACGCCAGTAGTTCCACCCGTATATTGCAGACAAGCCGTGTCATCTGGACTTAATGCTTGGAAGTAACTATCTACTTCTATTTTTTTAGATGCTAATTCTGATCGGCCTTTTTCAATTGCGTCGGGTAATCTTAGATGGGGAACCGTAACAGGCTTAACAGAACGATCCCAATATTTTTGAACAAGGCCAATAATTCCGCGCGGCATGGCCGGTAAAAATTCAGCTACTCGTGTAACGATTATATTGGGAATTGGGTTACCTTTCGTCGCCTCTGGTATTTTATCGGCAAACATATCAATAATAATAAGAGCATGTGGTTTAGCGTCATTGAATTGCTTTGACATTTCTTGCGCTTTGTAAAGGGGATTAACATTTACAAGTACACAACCTACTTTAAAAATACCAAAAGCAACAACAGGAAAGCTAAGGCAATTTGGCATCTGTACAGCAACGCGATCACCTGGGACAAGCCCAGCTATTTCCCGTAGGTAAACAGCGAATGCATCGGACATTTCATCAACTTGCTGAAATGTCAGTGTTCCATTCATTCCGTTGGCTAAGCAGGTGGTAAAAGCAGGCGATTTTTCAAATGTATTTGAAGCTGAGCGTACCAGATCACCCAGTGTTCTATAAGCTGGCTCACTGAAATCTTGCCTTGTATTTGCTGGATAATAGACTGTCCAAGGTTTTTTATCTGCTGACATATTAGACCTATAAATATACTATCACTTTGATTATGATATCTAAAACATACTACATGTCATTAAGATTTTGTCTGAGCATAAAATTTACTCGATACAAATTTCATAAAAATTTTGTGAACCAAATAGATGTATTCCAGATTTTCTAGAAAATGGCAGTTCTGGTAGTTTAGTGCTCACTATTCTCCAGAGCATTTTTTAATCTGACATAATCAAAATATTTTATGTTGAATTAACCACAGGTGACTGATTCTACAATATCATCATCGTCTACAAAAACGTTAATTCGATTGTAGATATATTCTTCTGTCATTGGCATGTCTTTTCTAACAATGCGATAAGGCCGTCTTGTGGCTTCGACAGCTTTCTCATCTAATATTCTTCCTACCCAATCTTCAAAATTGCACTTCTCTTTTTGAGAGTTAGAAAAATCGTCAATAACAATTTCGCCTTGATTAGGTTGAACTTCTTTTAAAACAATACCACTATTTGGAATAGACAAAGAATTTGTAGAGTCAAATTCAGAATCATTTGAATTCACTATATGATCTTCAGATAAATCAAACGATTTTATTATTTCTTGCGCAACTGCTGAAGCCGCAATTATTATCAAAAAACTTAAAAATATGAGAGTATGCTTCATTATACTTTTTTTTAATTATCTATTTCGTAAATCATATAAGATTAAAATGTATTTTTGAATACACGATGCGCTATAAATAGTCTTTATTTATTCGTAGCAATAAATGTATTCTGCATTTTCTAGAAAATGGCAGGGGCACCAGGATTTGAACCCGGGACCTACGGTTTTGGAGACCGTCGCTCTACCAACTGAGCTATACCCCTAAAAGCGCCTTATTATTATATCATAAAGACTAAAAACGCTAGAATTTTATGAACTTATGGCTGACCATGTGCCAAATGAGGCTGAACAGAAAACCCGTTTTCCCGAACATCTCTTATAGCATCTTTTAGAATTCGAGTTTGAGTTGCTAATATTGGTCGTAATGATTGCCTACCAGGAAATGATTTAGAATGAAACACAGATTGTAGAGTTAAGCCTCCATAATGACATGGCTTATCTCCAGCCTGCTTGACCAAATAATCACTTACGAATTCAGCATATCGTTTATGTTCTTCAATTAAGAATTCATTTGATATTTCACGAATATCATCTTCTGTTAAACCAGCATGCTCTGGGTGTTTTTTTAAATCCGTGTCATCTCCAGGCTTATAAATCCCCTTCACTTCCCCTTCAAATTCTCGAAGTGGCCATGGTTGTCCCGCTAAATTTATCCCTGATCCCCTATCATTAGCTGGTTCAAAAACAACAACAAGCGGTCCAATTTTAGTTGAAGCATATCCCCTAATTTTTGATTTGGTTCGCATACTTTGTGATTGTGAACCAGGGAAAAGGCCTTTTATCTGTTTGGTTTCTATTCCTAGTTCTTGCTTAATTTTAATCGGAAGTGCGCCTAGAATTTCACGAACGGATGGACCGATGCTTGTTGTGAGCTTTAACTCTTGACGCTCAATCACAGGATTATCTTCTGATGCCCCATTTCCTTTTTTCACCATCAAAATAAATTTACCATCCTTGATCTCTGTTCTGATTTCAAGATCATCGGGAATGCCCTCAATGGAATCATAAAAATCCCGAACGCGTCTTTCTTTATTTTGTTCTTGGTGAATAGAGGGTAATGATGATCCATCTGAAAACATAACACCGTCTAAAGATAAGCCCTGATCTTTTTCCATGCCGTAACGATATTTGAGATAAGCACGCCAAATAATATCACTTTTTTCCATGATATGTCGTTCGCCAGATTTATAAGTTGATTGATCAGTATCGGGAGCAACTTCATGTAAATAGCGAAGGCCAATTTTAAATTCTAATTCACGGTTTGGTTCAATAACAACCTTATGACCTTTATATTGACCGCCGCGAATAGGATATGACATCTTACCAGCACCAGAAATATCTGGTTTTTTAACAGCATTTGCGACTATCTCTGACAGATCACCCATTTGATTTGAACCCCTAAAATTTTACTTTCTATTTAACCCTAGCGCTTGTCGCTATTTCACAGTTGTTTTCCTGATTTTTTGTATAAAACCGTTATAGCGAACTCTCATATAATTGCCATAAAAAAGTCATCGAAAAGCAGCTTTAAAGGGAGCCTTCTAAAATTTTGAAAGGTTTATACTTAAAAATTTACCCTAGTTTATAATCACGTGTTGCTTCTGGATCATCCATATTTGTAGAAAAATTATTTAAAATTTCTAAAAATTCGTTAGGTATTTCATCATGATACCATTTAAGCGCATCTTGTACATGCTTCGGACATCCAACTCCTACAATGGTTCCTGATATTCTTTTATCACGTAAGGAAAACTGAAGTGCTGCCGCGCCTAAATCTATATTATTTTGAGCACATAATTTTTCTAACTCTTTAACGGAGTCAATATTATTTTGATCTGCGGGCATATAACACACTCTGGGCATTGCCTTACTCCCTGCTGCCAAAATTCCACTAGCAAAAGGCGCCGCGTTTAAAACTGAAATACCGTTTTGATAGGCATAATTAATCACTTCATTCGCGTTTCTATTTAAAATTGTATATCTGTTATGTGTAATGATAACGTCAAAATCATAATCTTTTAAGATGGATAACATCAGATCAACTGGTCCCATTGCTAGTCCCACGACTTTGGCTATTCCCTCTTCCTTCATCTTAAATAGCTCATCGATAGCACCGCCTTTAGAAAGAATTGGATCAATACTATCCGCATGTTCTGGGTCATGAAGATGTAAAATATCAACTGAGTCTAGAGAGAGTGCCTCTAAGCTTTCTTCTAATGAACGTCTTGCTTGATCTGCGTCAAAAACATTATTCTTAGTTGATCGATCTAACTTAGTTGAGATAAGAAAATTTTTTGGAAGACCGCCTCTTTCTTTTATTACCTGCCCAATTCTTTCTTCACTGCGCCCAAACCCATAATTTCTTGAGGTATCAAGAACATTACTTTCACTATCAAAAATTGCATGAATTGTATCTCGGGCTAACTGCTCATCAACATCATAGCCATAGGTTTCTGGCATACCCCCGAGAGAGGTGGCTCCAAAGCAAAGCTTTGTTATCTCAACATCTGAATGCCCTAGTTTAACTTTATCCATGATTAAAACATTCACTAATTTTTCTTAACTTGAGATTTATAAGACCATAAAAAGAGCCGCTATAAAAGCGGCTTCTTAAAATTCTTAAAGAGTTACCCGAGTCACGCTTGCGTGACAGAGGTTAAAGAGTTACTCAACGATTTTTGATACAACGCCCGCACCAACTGTACGGCCACCTTCACGGATCGCAAAACGAAGACCTTCGTCCATGGCGATAGGAGCGATCAAGTTCACGCTGAATTTACAGTTATCGCCAGGCATCACCATTTCTGTACCTTCTGGTAGTACAACTTCACCTGTTACGTCTGTTGTTCTGAAGTAGAACTGTGGGCGGTAGTTGGCGAAGAATGGTGTGTGACGACCACCTTCATCTTTTGACAAGATGTAGGCTTCTGCTTCGAATTTAGTGTGTGGTGTGATTGAACCAGGCTTACATAATACTTGGCCACGTTCAACTTCTTCACGTTTTGTACCACGAAGAAGCGCACCAATGTTATCGCCAGCTTCACCTGAATCAAGAAGCTTACGGAACATTTCAACACCAGTAATAACTGTTTTTTGTGTATCACGAATACCAACGATTTCGATTTCGTCGTTCACGTTCACAACACCCTGCTCAACACGACCTGTACAAACTGTACCACGACCTGAGATTGAGAATACGTCTTCAACAGGCATTAGGAATGGCTTGTCTTTTGGACGATCTGGCTGTGGAATGTACTCATCAACAGCTTTCATCAATTCAGCAATCGCGTTCTTACCGATTTCATCATCACGACCTTCAACAGCAGCGAGAGCCGAACCTTTAATGATTGGAATATCATCGCCAGGGAATTCGTATGATGAAAGAAGTTCACGCACTTCCATTTCAACAAGTTCAAGCAATTCTTCATCGTCAACTTGGTCAACTTTGTTCAAGAATACAACAAGCGCAGGAACACCAACCTGACGAGCAAGTAGAATGTGTTCACGTGTTTGTGGCATAGGGCCGTCAGCTGCGTTCACAACAAGAATCGCTCCATCCATTTGCGCCGCGCCAGTGATCATGTTTTTCACGTAGTCAGCGTGTCCTGGACAGTCAACGTGTGCGTAGTGACGTCCTTCTGTTTCGTACTCAACGTGCGCTGTAGAGATCGTAATACCACGAGCTTTTTCTTCTGGCGCTTTGTCAATTTTATCAACGCTTTCACCGTTTCCGTAAAGCATTGCAATCGCCGCTGTGAGCGTAGTCTTTCCATGGTCGACGTGACCGATGGTTCCGATATTCACGTGCGGCTTATTTCTTTCAAATTTTTCCTTACTCATAAGGTCTCCTTTAATAAGCTTTTAAGTTAATAATCTTCGCGTTTTTAGCCATCGGTTCGCATGAGAATCCAATATCCTCAAACCGCCACGAAATTGTAGACTTTTGATAAAAAACCCACCGACAAATGTCAATGAGTTTTTTTCGTGATTTTCTGTATTTTTCTAATGTTTTCAAAGAATTCGCCAAAAAATGTCGAAGAGAATTTTTAAGAAAATTCCTCAAATTTTGAAAATCTGTGTTTCACGTGAAACAGTTTTCAGCACTATTTAATAATATCAATGACTTAGAAAACATCTCTTTTTCTAATTTTTTGAGATGTATATGCATTTGTCATCGATTATCAAAATTATATTAAAGCTGGAGATGCTTCGCGTGGCTTGAATGTTGCGCCCTCACCATAGCTTGTACGTGTCGCTTCAGTCCCTGCCGCATTGACTCTTTCAATTTGTCCGCTAAGAGTTGCCGCCGCATTTCGAGCATGAATAGCTGGCTCTCTTGCTGGCGTTGCAGTGAGTTTCTTGTCTGTGAAACCACTTAAAATTCGCCCCCTTGGCGCGCCATCACGATCAGTTGCAGGAGATTCAATTGTAATTACGTCCGGGGTTTTAAGGCCCATAGATTCAATGCGGCGGACTTGCCCCTGATCAAGCTGTCCACTTGATTTCACAACAATCGTTCCCGGTGATTGTCGATCCGCTGTCACACGAAAAGCCGTACCCAAAGCGCGTTTTACCTCAGTTAT
>JBCCKS010000014.1:0-54065 GCA_039027295.1 Pseudomonadota bacterium | reverse complement strand
TAAAATTTGATTTGAATCAAAAAAAGTAATGAGTAACAACGACTTAGAAGATATCATCAAAAATGTAGTCCATAATAAAAGCGCTGAAGCAAAAAATCAGCCTCAAGACGCAACAGAATTACATAGTCATGCCGATCTCGTGAATGGAAACCGCCTGACTGAAAACGCATTCCCCTTTGTGCGTATGCGCCGCCTTCGCCAAAATCCAAGCTTACGGAAATTGGTAAGGGAAAATCAAGTGACGGTAGAAGATCTGATTTACCCGATTTTTGTTGAAGAAAATATTGAACAGCCTGTTGCGATTGATGCAATGCCCGGCGTTCGCCGTGAAACCGAAGACAGTTTGGCTGATCGTATGAGAGAGGTGCAGGCATCTGGCGTAAAAGCCGTGATGCTTTTTGGTGTGTCTCATAACAAAGATCATGAGGGTAGCGACACATTAGATCCAAATGGTCTTCTTTCAAGAATGATTTACACTGCAAAGCAAGCTGCGCCAGATGTTATGGTGATCGCTGATTTATGCTTTTGTGAATACACAGATCATGGTCATTGTGGCCCGATCAATCATAAGGGTGATGTTGATAACGATAAAACCCTTGAGAATGTATCAATGCAGGCCGTGATTGCTGCCGAAGCAGGTGCAGATATGGTTGCCCCTAGCGGCATGATGGACGGGCAAGTAAGCGTTATTCGTCATGCATTAGATGTTACTGGCTTTTCTAACGTACCTGTGATGGCTTATGCAGCAAAATTCGCTTCCGTATTTTATGGTCCATTTCGTGATGCCGCAGGATGCGCTCTTGGCCACAGACATGATTTACCAACTGACCGCAAAAGCTACCAGCTTGATCCCGCAAACGGACGTGAAGCCATACGTGACGCGCTCATGGATGAGCAAGAAGGCGCAGATATTCTTATGGTAAAACCAGGAATACCCTATCTTGATATTCTGACTAGATTAAGAGATAAAACTGAGTTGCCCCTCGCCGCTTACCAAATTAGCGGAGAATACGCGATGATCCGCATTGCAGCCGAAGCTGGTGCAATTGACTATCAGCAAGCCATGATGGAAAGCCTAATGGCCTTTAAAAGAGCGGGGGCAGATATGATTTTGACATATTCCGCTCTTGATGTTGCTGATTGGTTGAGCAAAGACAAGTAATTCCCTTTCCTCTTCTCTTAAAGATATCTTGTCAAAGATCATTTTTCGGGTGATAATTTCTAATATAAGATTTTGTTAAAAAAATCTTAATCTCTTATCTCTAATCTTGTCTTGTATCAGACAACGTCATCAGCCTTGATGGAAAGGATTTCTTAACAGGCATATTCTATGAAGTATTTTGCGATTATATTAGTGTTCATTATGACCTTTGGCGGCGTCATGGTCGCAGCGGGGATTGATGGCGGAGTAAAGTTAATCACAGGCGTTATGCTTCCTGCCATGCCTGCCGAATTAATGATTATTATTGGGGTGGCGATTTCTGCTTTCCTGATTGCGAATCCTCCAGATTTAATTAAGCAAACATTTGGGTATTTTAAAGCGCTTAGTAAACCTGACGCGCATTCAAAAGATGACTATATCGATCTCTTAAGTTTAATGTTCACAATTTTTAAACTTGCCAGAACAAAAGGGTGGCTTGCCCTCGAATCTCATATTGAAGAACCGGAAAATAGTGATTTATTTGGGCAATTTCCCGGCGTTAAAAATAATCACCATGCGCTCGTATTCTTATGTGATTATTTAAGAATTATATCCCTAGGCAATGACAACCCATTTCAGATCGAAGCCCTCATGGATCAAGAAATTGAAACAATTACTCACCACGAAGAGCGTCCTGGACATGCAATGCAAGTCATGGCAGACGGCCTCCCTGCCCTTGGTATTGTGGCAGCTGTTCTTGGGGTGATTAAGACAATGGCTTCTATTGATCAACCGCCGGAAGTCTTAGGTAAGTTAATTGGTGCCGCTCTTGTTGGAACATTCCTTGGTGTTTGGGCAGGTTATGCCTTCGCAGGTCCATTTGCAGGGGCGATGCTAACCAGAGCAGAATCAGAGATCATGTATTTCAAAGTCATTAAAGTGGGAATTATTGCCTTCTTAAATGGAGCAGCGCCACAAGTTGCCGTTGAATTTTCAAGAAAGCTTCTTCCTCATAATGTTCAACCAAGCTTTATAGAACTCGAAGATAAGTTGAACGCACTCCCTAACCCGGCGGCGAACGGTTAGATATGTCAGATAAGTTTGACGAAGGCCAACCCATCGTAATC
Source organism: Pseudomonadota bacterium (assembly GCA_039027295.1). GTDB lineage: Bacteria > Pseudomonadota > Alphaproteobacteria > Micavibrionales > Micavibrionaceae. Next base: position 51,797 of record JBCCKS010000014.1, on the reverse strand, counting down.
AAAAAAGTAAATGGTAAACACCCGCATCACGGGGGTGCATGGAAAGTGGCTTATGCAGACTTCGTGACCGCCATGATGGCCTTCTTCTTACTCTTATGGCTTTTATCTGTGACAACAGAAGAGCAAAAACAAGGAATCGCTGATTACTTTTCAACCTCCCCCATGATTACACGTAGTGAAGATGGTGCTGGCGCTATATTAGGTGGGACAACAATGTCACCTGATGGGGCGATGATTTCACAAGTCCAACCTTTGGTTGAGAAGCCGCAAACGCAAGACCCTGCATTGAGACCCGGAAGCATTCCCCCTCGTGAAGAGACCAATATTTCTGATGAACGCTTCTTAGAAGAAAAGCGTAAAAGAGAGAATGAACAATTCGAAAAAGCCGCTGCAGAAATTCAAGAAATGCTTGAAAAAACGCCGGGCTTAAAAGATATGAAAGAGTCTTTACGGGTTGATCAAACAACCGAAGGTCTCAAGATTCAAATTCTAGAACAACAAGATAAACCTCTTTTTGAAAGTGGTAGTGCAACTTTATTGGCTGACACGAGACAGCTTCTCATGCAAGTCTCAGAGATCATTCAGCCCCTCACAAACGAAGTCTCTATTCGCGGTCATACAGATAGTGTTCCTTATGGACCAGGGTCAGATTATACAAACTGGGAATTATCCGCAGATCGCGCTAATTCAGCAAGGAAAGCGCTACAGTCGGCTGGATTGCCTTTATCACGTGTTAATAACGTGCTTGGAAAAGCAGATACAGACCCGCTCATTCCTGAAAATCCTCGCGACGGACGCAACAGACGCATTTCAATTATCCTGCTTTATGATGATATTGCTTCAGCTGAAGGTGCAAATGCCTCTGCGCGTGCTGCAAGTAAAGAAAAAGAAGAGCAAATTAAGCAGCAGCTTTTCCAAAGAAGCGAAGGCTTAATTCAATTCCCTTAGGATGGTGCAGAATGGTAAACCGAAGTGCACCCCTTTGGTGTTTTAATAATTCGCCAATAAGGCCCCATACTCAGTTGCATTCCTATTCCCACTAGCAAGGCTTTCTTTTGCCCAAGAGTGTAAGGACTAAACTGTGTATCTGTAGATATTTGTATGAGATTAGGGTTGTCTAAACTTCGTCTTGCTAATAAATCAGCTTGAAACGTAATACGTTCTTCGCCTTCACAATCACCATGAAAAACTAAACCACTTAGATCTTTTCCAGCATGAATTTCGTATAGATTTTTTGCATGGATGGAACGCATCGCAATTGCTGAAAAAGCATTAAGCATATCTGGTGCGTCAACAAACATGCCATAAACTACAAAAAATAAGAGATTATGTTAATAAATCTAGTTTTTAATTAAATCTATTGCTTTTAGGAAAGCCATTGGGTGGTAGGCGTCCCGCTTGGGCTCGCTCACCTAGCCATGGGTTTAAATCTTCAACAAGCGTCTCGCCTGTTCCATACTTAAAGGTGAGCCCTTCATTCCAATTAAAAGCTTTTAAGTCAGAAAGGCCGCCATCTTTATATCTTTGTAAGATAACGCCTTTGCCTTTAGACATTTCAGGGATTTGCTCTAAATCAAACACAAGCATTTTGCGGTTTTTACCAATCACTGCAATATGATCGGCGCCTTCTGGAATAGGCTGGCATAACTTTGCTTCTGTTTTACCTGAAACATTTAAAATCACTTTACCATTTTTAGTTTGGGCGAGCATATCTTCCATCTTCACGATGAAACCCCGCCCATCATCTGCGGCAACGATTAATTTTATATCTGGCGCGTAAATCTGCATATCGACAATGTCTGCATCATTCGGCAGATCAACCATCAAACGCACAGGCTCACCAAAACCGCGCCCTGGCGGTAATTTATCGGCAGCTAATGTGTAAGCACGACCGTTGGTGCCCAGAACTAAAATCTTATCGGTTGTCATGGCAGGGATAATGAATTGCCCTTTATCACCATCTTTATACTTGACTGATTTGGGGTCCACCTCATGCCCCTTCATGGCCTTGATCCATCCTTTTGAAGAACAGATCACAGTAATGGGCTCTTTCTCAATCATTGCTTCTTCCAGCTGGTCAAGATCAACAACCTCAAGCGCTTTCCCAATCTTTGTACGGCGCTTCCCAAGGTCAGTCTTTGGACCAAATTCTTCATGAAGCGCTTTGAGCTGCTTCTTAATGCGAGTCCATTGGCGCGCCTCTGACTTAATCAGTTTTTCAAGTTCTTCACGCTCTTTATTTAACTCATCCAGCTCGCCTTTTAATTCAATTTCTTGAAGTTTGTTTAAAGCCCGTAAGCGCATATTTAAAATAGCTTCGGCTTGCACTTCAGTAATTTTAAATGTCTTAATCAACTCATCTTTAGGCTTATCTTTTGTTCGGATAATTTTAATAACTTTATCAACATTCAAATAAACCGTTAAAAATCCTTCTAAGATTTCAATGCGGTTCAGAACCTTATCAAGCCTATGTTGTGATCGGCGTACCAAAACCACTTGTTGGTGATCAAGCCAGTTTTGAAGAACATCTTTGAGCGGCATAACACGCGGCGTAATCCCGTTTTCAAGAACGTTCATATTCATGTTAAAGCGCGTTTCAAGATCGGTGGCACGGAATAAAGCTTCCATCAATAATTCGGCTTCGACATTCCCGCTTTTCGGAACAAGCACGATGCGAATATCTTCTGCACTCTCATCACAAATATCATCCAACAATGGAATTTTACGTGAGTTAATGAGATCCGCAATTTTTTCAATAAGACGTGACTTTTGCACCTGATAAGGAATTTCAGTGACGATAATCTGATATGTGCCTCGCTTGCCTTCTTCTATTTCGTATTTGGCGCGGACACGGAAACTTCCCTTACCTGTTTTATACGCATTAATGATATTGGCTTTTGGTTCAATCAGTGTGCCGCCCGTTGGAAAGTCAGGGCCTTTAATAATTTTTTGTAATGCCTTTTCGTCTAGATCATTTTCAAGCATCTCTAAACATGCTTCACAAATCTCAGAGACATTAAATGGCGGGATATTTGTGGCCATACCCACAGCGATACCACTTGCACCGTTCGCTAAAATATTGGGAAAACCGCCAGGAAGAACAACGGGCTCAATCTCGCTACCGTCATAAGTGGGGCGGAAATCAACGGCGTCTTCATTTATACCTTCCAACATTAATTGAGCAACACGGGTCAAACGCGCTTCTGTGTAACGCATGGCGGCCGCATTATCACCATCAATATTTCCAAAGTTTCCTTGCCCATCGACCATTGGATATCGCACTGCAAAATCCTGGGCCAAGCGAACCATCGCATCATAAACCGATGAATCTCCATGCGGGTGATACTTACCAATCACATCACCCACAACACGCGCCGATTTTTTGGGTTGCGAATCGTGCTTCAAATTCAGCTGAGACATTGCATATAAAAGGCGACGGTGAACAGGCTTTAACCCATCACGCACATCTGGCAATGAGCGCGACATAATTGTTGAAAGCGCATAAGACAAATACCGTTCAGATAGGATTTCTCCCATCTGTTGATCAATAATTTGCGGCTCTATTGCTGGTTCCTTCTTTTTCGCCATAGACAAGGTTGTAGCCTCTGAAAAGGCTAAAAACTAGGGTTTTTTAACGATTTTTACTAGATATCACATAAAAAATACTTTACATAACTATTATTATTTGGTAGTTTGCCTCGATTAACTAAATAATAGAGGAAAAAATCATGGGCATCGGCACAATTGCAATCACACACGGTGATCACAGAGAAACTGTTCATCGAGAAATAACCAAAGCACATGGTGATAATTTAGGATGTCTTTTTGAGTGTAGAATAGATCCCCATGATTTAAGCAAATCTTGCTTTGATACAGACGGCGAATTAAAAGACGACTTCAAATCTGCTGATATGTATGTTGTTCATGGAGTGTCCTCAGCAGAATTAACCCAATTACTTCGTGATCATAATGGAGTATTAGAGGCTACAACAGCTGATAATCCAGAGCCATTAGATCAAGACGGCAAAAGAACGCCTGCTCATATAGAAATTCATTTACAAAGGTAAATCTACTCTATCTTACTCTCAAATCGTTCTTGAAACAGTAACCGCGCTTGGGGAAGCCCTTGCGTGTGATGAGCAAATGCCCAATGCTCTAAAAAATAGAGTGTCATTTTAAGACCTAAAAGAATATCATTTAGATCGGCGCTCTCTCCATCCCTTGCTTCTTCTAATCTTAAAAAATTAGGTAAAATCAATAATTTATCTTTATAAGGTTCAGCTTTTTCTGAACTAACTGAACGACCTGATTTGGGGCTCATATGCGTCAATGTTTTCGGATCGCCCCCGGCTGCACATTTATCGAGCTCTAAATGAAACCCTAGCTCCCTAAGTAAAGATATTTCCCACATAACGTAAGAGACTCCCCATAATTCATTCTCCATAGACTCTTTCAGTGCCAAAAATCCATGATAAAGCCCTGGATGCCCTTCTCTTTCTGGCAAGCCTTCATGGCAAAGGGCACAGGCTGATAAAATACTAGAAAGCTTTAATGAATGATCAAGAATATCCGGTGATAAATTTTGCTCTGCTTCAATCTGCAGCGTTCCTAAATTTTCATTCACGCGGGCTGACCATTCGGCCTTCACTAAAGTGCCCGGCTGTAAGCTACTGCGCATTTTAGATGACATCCCACCATGAACGTATCCTGCGTGCCGTCCATTATACTCTGTTAATAAGCTCACAATCGCGCCGCCCTCACCATGAGCACGAGCATTTAAAACGATGGCTTGATCTATCCAACTTTCCATGGCTTAACAATACTATGAAACAAAATATAAAAATAGGTGTCGCAGGATGTGGAGCACTTGGCTCCATTGTTTGCCAATCTTTACGAGAAGGCTTGGAAGGATATGAGTTTGTCGGCATCTCAGATATTGATGAAAAAGATTTTGGCATGCCTAACCTATCTTTTGCCGAACTCGCCGATCAATGTGACTGGATTGTAGAATGCCTACCACCAAAAACTGTTCCTGATCTTGCAAAGGAGGTTCTCTCTCGAAACAAAACACTATTGATGATAAGTGCATGCTCACTCTTACTTTTCCCAGAAATTAAAGAGCTATTAGCAACATCTGACGGACGCATTCTGGTGCCATCAGGCGCATTATGTGGTCTTGATGCGATTTCAGCTTTAAATTGCGCAGGAATTGATAACGCCCTGATTGCCACAACCAAGCCTCCTATCGGCTTAAAAGGAGCGCCCTACATTGAATCTGAAAATATTCAGCTAGATGACATCACAGAAAAAACCTTAATATTTAAAGGCAATGCTTATGACGCAGCGCAAGCATTTCCCGCCAATGTAAATGTAGCCGCTACCTTGGCACTTGCAGGTATAGGCCCTGAGAAAACCCAAGTCGAAGTTTGGGCGGATCCTAACGCCAAGGGGAATAGGCATGATATTTTAGTGACGGGAGGAACAAGCACAATCCGCACATCAGTTGAAAATGTTCCTGATCCTGATAATCCCAAAAGCTCACTATTAGCCGGCTATTCCATTGTGGCAACATTAAAGAAACAAACCTTTACCGTGGTTGTTGTATAATGCTTCCTCTTAAATCTTTTTACGTGATGCGCCACAGCGAGAGCGAAGCCAATCGCGCAGGGTATTTTAGCGGCCAAAAGAATGTTGCCCTTACTGAGCAAGGCATTGAACAAGCTATCGAAGCGCGTATTGCTTTTAACAGGCTTTCTCCTGAACCGCAGATTATTATTCATTCGCAATTATCGCGCGCAAAAGATACGGCACGACTTGCAAATGAGAATAAAAATTTAAAAATGATCGAAGATGCTGGTATTGCCGAACATGATTTTGGCGATTGGGTGGGGCAGCCTTGGCATGAGGTCAAACCGCTTTATTATGAACAAGGCGTTGAGCCGCCCAATGGGGAAACACGGCTAGAATTTAATACGCGCATTGGTCAAACAATGACGACATATCTGATGCAATATGATCATCCGATATTTGTTTGTCATGGCGGCGTTATTAGAGGCGTCAGTGAGATTTTAAATCTTTCAAAACCAGCCGTTAAAAATTGTGCGATCTTTTATTTCTACCCTCATGAGCATCATGAAGATGAATGGGATTTTAGCGTTGTTTATGAATAGCCTGCCAGACGTCAAAGGCTTGGCGGGTTTCTTTCACATCATGAACACGGAAGATTTGAACCTTTTTTTGCAATCCTTGGATCGCTGCTGCAATAGACCCTGCTAGCCTTTGATCAGCAGGAGTTTCAGGGCATATTTTCTCTATAAATGACTTTCTCGATGCGCCTAATAAGAGACTGCAACCTAGATCATGAAAATAATCAATCCGCTCTAAAATATCTAAATTATTATCCAAAGTTTTGCCAAATCCAATACCGGGATCAATAATAATATTGTCTTGATGAATACCCGCATTCACACAAACTGAAATTCTTTCTTTTAAATAATCAAAAATCTCCTGTACCACATCATTATATTCTGGTTTTTTTTGCATCGATTGAGGATCACCTTTCATATGCATCAAAATGACTGGAATTTGCGCTTCTAAAACTACATCTAAACTCTGAGGATCATTTGTTAGTGCACTAACATCATTAATAATATTTGCCCCATTATTAATAGCTTGGATCATGGTGCTAGAATGACGTGTATCAATTGATATGATCGCTTCAGGTGATGCTTTTTTGATAGCTTGGATCACAGGAATTACGCGGGCTTGCTCTTCTTCAGGTGTCACAGGATCAGCCCCTGGGCGTGTACTCTCGCCGCCAATATCCAAGATATCTGCTCCATCTTTTTGCAATTGAAGAGCATGGTGAAATGCTTTTTCAGGATCAAAAAAATCTCCCCCATCTGAAAAACTATCAGGAGTGACATTCACCACCCCCATAATCAATGGGCCTTCTTTAAAATTGGGGAGAGAATTTACCATGGAATATCTAAGGCCTCTGTTTCAAAATCATTATCTAAATCTGCAATCAAATCTGATGCATTTTTTTGCAATAAGGGATGAACCCAATTCTCATCAATATCTGATAAAGGATTTAAAACAAATAATCTTTCATGCATTCTTGGATGAGGAACTTTGATATTATCCTCATGGATCACTTGGCCCTCAAATGCGATTAAATCAAGATCAATAATGCGCGGCGCGTTGGGAGTTGTCCGCACGCGCCCGAAGTGATTTTCGATAGTGAAAAGCTCATCAAGCAAAGCTTCAGGAGATAAAATCGTTTTTATATTTAATACTGCGTTATGATACCAAGGCTGATCTGATCCTTTGGGATATGGTTCAGTTTTCCAAATCCGTGATTGGTCAATAATTTCAATTGATTTGTGTCTCAAAGCATCTTTTACAGCAGATAATGTTTGAACAGGTGTTCCAAACTGACTATCCAAATTTGCTCCAAGACCAATAATGATCATAAAAAATGCCCTTTCTTAAAAAGGGCATCATACTTAAATTAATCTTGCTGTGAATACAAATTTACCAGCTACGAACATTGCCTGTATCAATATGAAGAAAGTTACTCTTCGGGTAATATCCAACACCACCAGCTTTTAAAGCAACAGCAATATTGCGTAGACGGCTTGTTGAAAAACCTTCCATTCTGAAATCAATGGCTTGGCCTTTCATATGAAAAGATTTTTTAGCAACTCCAGACTTTTTTGATCGCCCTCTCAACATATTATTCGTCTTTGGCGAACGATATCCTGAAATAATTTGAAATGGCTTTTGCTCACCTGTCATTTTATGGACTGTATAGAGGTAATCAAGAAGCTGAGGATCCATCGGAAAAACCTGATTTGTTCTAAAATCTCTCAATACAGTGTTAATTTGTGAAAAAGCATCGGGAAGATATTTATCACCAACACGATAAACACCTGAAAAGCTTTCACCTGTATGTGTATTTCGGAAGCTTAAGCGTCTTGCTCCATCACCAACAACCCCACCTTTAAAGGTCGCGGCAGCTGCTGGGTTGATCAAGCTAGGAATAACTACGCCAGCAAGTGTAGCGCCCCCTATTCCTAAAAAGGAACGGCGGTCTAATGAGTTTTCTTCTGACAAAAGTTTTATATCTTCAAACATCATAATATTTTCAAAATAGTCCATTTACAGGGTCTGTTTATAAAAATCTAGTTAAATTTCTGATTCGTGAATGTCTTAATGAGGATTCATTAATAAAAAATAAATTAAAATAGGAATATAAGAATTATCCTTATCTTTTGATGGTATCGCAGGATTATTGGCAAATCAAGGTTTGTGAATAACTATTGTATAAATTTTGTATAAAAAGCTTTCTATTAAATACCCCTATCAGAAGGTAAATACACATCGTTTTGTGATTTGAGAGCAGAAAACAGGTTTATATCCTCTTTATAGACGTCTGGCCCGTAAACAAGCTTATTTTTATCATCAAACCACATTGTTTGATAATTTAAGTAAACAGGAATAGGATTTTCTAAGAAAATATCTCTCATTTTACCCGCATCAAGAATGTCCTGCTTCCTCTCTTCACTCCATCCGTTTTTATCTTGTAAAATAAAGTCGACGACTTTTTCAGCATCTTGAAGGCGAATACAACCCGAGCTAAGCGCACGGTTTGTTCTCTGAAACACTGATTTTTGCGGCGTGTCGTGCAGGTAAATATTATAAGGATTAGGCATTAAGATACGAAAACGCCCAAGCGGATTATTTAAGCCAGATCCCTGCACCATCCTGTAAGACGAGTACTCTTCTTCAGGAAGAGCGTTCCAATCAACAAGCGTTGAATCGATTTGCTCTCTTTCATAGTAAAGATTGATCCCGCGATCCATAAGGTAATTGGGGTCTTCTTTTAACTTACTAATGAAGTCTTCTCTTTTAATAGTGCGTGGAATTGTCCATGTAGGATTAAATCGAACACCATCAATATTGGTTTGAAAACTATTAGTTGGCCTATCTGTGCGACCAATCACAATAGGCATCTGGATTTTCGTGCGGCCATTATCCACGGCAAATAAAGTTTGGTTTGGAATATTCACCATAATGTAGCGACTAGACGCATCATCTAATTCCCAGCGTGCGCGCTCCATATTCACTATGATTTGTTTAATACGGTCTTCATCATTCATGTTTAAAATGCGCATTGTCGCTGGGCCAATCACACCATCAGGTTTAAGACCATTTTTCTTCTGAAATTCAATCACGCGTTTTGATAAGAGATCATCATAAAAATTAGCTTCGTGCATTAGGTTCTGATCACTAACACCCAAACGTTCACGAATGGCCGGAATAGCGCCATGTGAGCTTCTAGGTTTGATTAATCGTCCAACCTTAATTGGCTTCACATCATCATCTGGATTTTGATAAAGAAGAATAAGTTCTGATTGTAACGCTTTATAAAAATTACTTTTTGGTGCTAAGCCTCTTAGTGAATTTACAGGGTTTCTTGACGATAGAATATATTGAAGAAGAGCTGCCGGATCGCCTGGCTTACGAATTGATTTGGAATTATATCCAAGCTTGCGCGGATTAATTCTTGTCCCCGTTAAATCTTGTCCAAACTTTATAATCGCATCACTTAAAATAATATCAGCTTTGATTTTATCATCCAAAGTTTTGCCTTCTTTTATTTTTGCCAAACTATTGTAAATCGAAGGTGTGTGATATTTTCCGGGATTAAAGCCATGCACCCAAGAATCAAGAAACAACTCATAAAAATCGTTAAGGAGACGAAAATCTTTTCGTGATCCGGTCATCCATAAAGGCTGATAATTATTCTCTTCATAAACTTTTTGAAGGGCTTTAGAATTTTGAACACGAACATTATCGAGGCGCGTTTTTCTAACATATTCTTTTACGATTTTTTGCTCATCATCTTGAACTTGTAAATCTGCCCGCGCAAATACTGGCTCATACGCACACAATATGAACATGGGAATAAATAACAATAAAATAGGCCTAACGGCGTAGATCATTCTTTAAATCTTTAAGATAAACTAGAATACTTAAGCTATAATATCGGGAATAATTTCGCTTTTTAACCGTTGAATTTGATCTTTCAACAGCAGTTTCTTCTTTTGCAATCTTTTGAGCTGAAAGAAATCGACAGGTGCGGTATTACGCAACCGGTCAATGATTTCATCAAGATCTTTGTGCTCGCTCTCTAGCTCAACGAGCTTTTCTTCCAAATCTTCTATTTCTTCCATGAAACTATCAGAATATTGTTATAACTATTGCAATTGACTCAATAAATTAAGATTATATCAGAGTTTTTAAATAATGAATAGAAAAAGAATAAAAGAATCTTTTATTTTTCAATGATTTGAATTACTTAGTAGATATAACTCATATTTCAATATAGATAGCTGAAAGAATCATAAATGGGCAAAAAGATAGGAATTTTAACAAGTGGCGGCGATTGCGCCGGTCTCAACGCAGTTATTCGTGCAGTTGTTCACAGTGCTCATCATAAAGGATGGGAAACATTCGGTATTTTAGATGGGACTGCTGGTCTTCTTGGTGATGAGCCTGAATATATGGTTCTCAAACCTGATCAATTTGATGGAAGCCTTTTACGCATGGGCGGAACAATACTCGGCACAACGAATAAGGGTGACCCTTTCCATTTCCCTATGCCTGATGGGACTTATAAAGACAGGACGGAAGAAATCATCAATAACTACAAAAAACTCGGCCTAGATGCCGTTGTAGGAATTGGGGGCGACGGCTCTCATGCTATCTTAAGACGCTTGGCGCAGGCTGGCGGTGTTCCTATGGTTGGCATTCCCAAAACAATTGATAATGATATTGGTGAAACTGAAGCCTCAGTTGGCTTTGATACGGCTGTGACTGTGGCAACAGAGGCTCTTGACCGCCTTCAACCAACGGCCGCGTCTCATGACCGTGTGATGATTTTAGAAGTGATGGGCCGCGACGCCGGACATATCGCTCTTGCCGCAGGGATTGCCGGGGGCGCTGACGTCATTCTTATTCCCGAAATTGGTTATACAATCGAAAATATTGCCGAAAAAATTAAATCTGTCAAAAAAGATGGTCGAAATTTCTCCCTTGTTGTTGTGTCAGAAGCCGTCAAAACCACAGAAGGCAAACCTTATATGATCACGCATACTGATGGTCAAAAACGCTATGGCGGTATTGGAACTTACATTAGTGAAGAGATCTCGAAAGCGACAAGCTTTGAAGCACGAGTAACCGTTCTAGGCCATGTCCAGCGCGGATCAATGCCAACTTACAATGACCGTCTATTGGCCACTGCCTTTGGCGTTAAAGCGGTAGAGATGATTGAAGAAGGAAAATTTGATAGAATGGTAGCATGGAAGAACCGCGATGTTGTGGATGTGTCGATTGAAAAAGCGATCGCCGCCTACCAAGCGGTTGATCCCGATGATACACTTGTTAAAACTGCAAGGGGCATGGGTATATCTTTCGGGGACAAAGAATAAAGAGGGGATAATCAATGCAAGTTGACTATATAAGACAATCATTATCTGAAGACGAAGAACTCATTCATATTGCTGAGTTTCATTGGATGTACACCGTTAATGCTGTTTTTAATGTTATATTCGGTATTGCTTTTTCCGTCGCTATCTTATGGTTTGCCATGACATTTCAACCGGCTATGTTTGGGCAAGTCGCCCCTCAAAGCTATGGCATATTAGCCCAAATCGATAGCCTTCACCCGGCTGTAAAAATCCTATCTTTCTTTGTGTTCGTGTTAGGGATCTTAAAATTTGCACAAATGATGATTATCAAAGTTACAACTGAGATTGGCGTCACAGACATAAGACTTGTCTATAAACGCGGTCTTGTTGCCCGAGCCGTCGGTGAAATCAACATTGACCGTATCGAAGGTGTCAACGTCCTTCAAGGCATTATGGGTCGTCTCTTTGGTTATGGCCGTGTCATGGTCCGAGGAATGGGTGTTGGTGAAGTTGTCCTTCCCCCTATTTCACAGCCTATCCGCTTTAAAAAAGCGATTGAAAAAGCCCGCATAAAGGCAAAAAGACGCCGTGAAACGCCAGATCCAGGGGCTTAAACAATTTTTTGACATAATACACCTTCTACCCTATAATATTTAGATGGGAAAAATAACCAATTTAGCAGCTATGTTGGCAGTAAGCGCTATACCTTCTGGTATTTACGCAGAAACATCAGACTTTCAAGTCCCCAGTGAAACGCCAAGCTGTAATTCCATTACGGACCATTTTATGTCTCCAACTACGTGTGAAATCGATAGATTTATTCCTCGAAACTGCACAGAATGGCGGACTGCTATGACTCATTTAACAAGAGCAGAAATAACTCCTGCCGATAAATCTGAATTTCACAGACACTTAACAGCTACAGGAATAATGATGCACTGTTATGCTATCGGTAGTTAATTAAATTTCCCTTTTCGTTACTAAGAATATCCGCTAAAACTCCTTTGAAATATAAAGGAGTTTTTTATGGTGGATAAACCCAAATGGGATAAAGATAAATTAGTTTCACGTTATGTAACGGAAGGACCAGAAAGTGCACCGCACAGAGCATACTATTATGCAATGGGTCTTACAGAAGAAGAAATTCATCAACCTTTGGTTGGCGTGGCAACGTGCTGGAACGAAGCTGCTCCTTGTAATATCGCCCTCTCTCGTCAGGCACAAGCCGTAAAAAAAGGTGTCAAAGCTGGTCATGGAACACCGCGTGAGTTTACAACGATTACAGTTACCGATGGTATCGCAATGGGTCATGAAGGCATGCGCTCCTCATTGGTATCGCGTGAAGTCATTGCAGATTCAGTTGAGCTCACAATGCGCGGCCATTGTTACGATGGCATTGTTGGTCTTGCGGGATGTGATAAGTCCCTGCCCGGTATGATGATGGTCATGCTTCGCCTCAATGTTCCCTCTGTCTTTATGTATGGCGGAACAATCCTGCCCGGTAAATTCCGTGGTAGTGATGTTGATATCGTGAATGTTTTTGAAGGAGTTGGAAAGCATGCCACAGGGGAATTCTCAGATGATGATCTAAAAGAATTAGAATGTGTTGCCTGCCCATCGGCGGGAGCGTGTGGCGGTCAATTTACGGCCAACACAATGGCTTGTGTGTCTGAAGCGATTGGTTTGGCTCTCCCTAATTCTGCCGGCGCTCCTGCTCCCTATGAATCGCGTGATGAATATGCTGAAGCGTCTGGGAAAGCCGTCATGGATCTTCTTAAAAACCGTCTTCTCCCGCGTGACATTGTTACTAAAAAAAGCTTTGAAAATGCAGCGGCTATTGTCGCAGCAACCGGTGGGTCAACCAATGCGGGTCTTCACTTACCAGCGATGGCGCATGAGTGCGGGATTGATTTTGATCTACATGATATCGGGGAAATTTTTAAGAAGACTCCTCTCATTGCTAATCTGCGCCCCGGTGGAAAATATGTCGCGAAAAACCTCTATGACGTTGGAGGCGTTGGCGTTGTCTTAAAAGAACTTCTTGATCATGGACATATTCATGGCGACTGCATGACAGTGACAGGAAAAACACTAGCTGAGAATTTAGAAGGCGTAAAACTGCCCGAAGATCAGGATGTTGTTTACCCTGTCAAAAATCCTATTCACCCTACAGGCGGCGTTGTCAGCCTGAAAGGCAATCTCTGCCCCGATGGCGCAATCGTAAAAATTGCTGGTCTAGAAGAGCTTATCTTTGAAGGTCCTGCCCGCGTTTTTGATGGTGAGCAGGCTGCCTTTGACGCTGTTCAGGCCCGTGAATATGAAGAAGGCGAAGTGCTTGTCATTCGTTACGAAGGACCGAAAGGTGGCCCCGGGATGCGTGAGATGCTCTCAACCACTGCCGCCCTTTATGGGCAAGATACTGGCGGGAAAGTTGCGCTGATTACCGATGGCCGCTTTTCTGGTGGAACACGCGGCTTTTGTATCGGACATGCTACGCCAGAGGCACAAGAAGGTGGTCCGATCGGTCTGATTGAAACAGGCGATATCATCCGGATTGATGCCGAAAAAGGCACAGTTGATGTGAAATTAAGCGATGAAGAATTAGCCGAGCGTAAGAAAAACTGGAAACCGCGCAAACATAATTATAATAGCGGTGCGATCTGGAAATACACGCAAACTGTGGGCCCTGCGCACAAAGGAGCTGTGACGCACCCCGGCGCAGACGGAGAAACACATACTTTTGTTGATTTATAACACAAGATACGGCATTTTAACGCCATGACAAATAATAGCGAAAAGCCTTTAGTCGGCATTATTATGGGATCTCAATCTGATTGGGAAACAATGAAACATGCTCATGACATTCTTCATGAACTAGGTATTGATCATGAATGTAAAATTATTTCGGCACATAGAACACCAGACCGTATGGTTGAATACGCAAAATCTGCCAAAGATTGCGGTTTAAAAGTGATTATTGCGGGCGCAGGCGGCGCAGCGCATTTGCCGGGTATGACTGCAAGTTATACTGCCCTTCCTGTCTTAGGGGTTCCCGTCAAAAGCAAAGCCTTAAAAGGCGTTGATAGTCTTTATTCAATTGCCCAAATGCCTGGCGGCATTCCTGTCGGCACATTGGCCATTGGTGATGCAGGCGCAAAAAATGCAGGGCTTTTAGCCGCAAGCATAATAGGCGCCTTTAATCCAGAAGTTCAGAAAAGACTTGAAGAGTTTCGTGCAAAGCAAACAGATAGCGTTGCTGAAACACCTTCATAATGGCTGAATTCAAACAAAATATCGTTGGCATTTTGGGGGGAGGACAATTAGGGCGTATGTCGGCCATAGCCGCAGCGCGCTTAGGCATATCAACCCATATTTACTGCCCCGAAGATCACTGCCCCGCTTCTCTTGTAACGCCTTATTTTACATGCGCAGAATATGACAATGAAGCAGCATTAGAAAAATTTGCGAAAAGCGTTGATGTTGTGACTTACGAATTTGAAAATATTCCGATAGACACTGTTCGGTTCTTAAAAAACTATGTACCTGTTTATCCTGGTGAACAATTATTAGAAGTCTCTCAAGACCGTGAAAAAGAAAAAGCTTTCTTGAATAATATTGGCATCCCAACGGCCCCATGGGCACCAATCACATCCGCAGCCGATATTGAAATGACCTTTGGAAAATGGGGAATTCACGAAGGCGTATTAAAGACGGCGCGCTTTGGGTATGATGGCAAGGGCCAAGTGAAATTAAATGAGGGAGACGATATTAATAAAGCATGGGAGTCTCTTAATACAGATAAAGCTGTCTTAGAAGGTTTAATCGACTTTGATTATGAAGTCTCCATTATTATTGCCCGCGACTTAAAAGGACAATGTGCCGTTTACCCCTTAACGCGCAATGATCATAGAAACCATATTCTTTCTGTCTCAACAGCCCCTGTTCATAATGAAGAAATTGAAAAGCAGGCCGCAAGTATGGCACGTAAATTAGCTGAAGCCGTAAGCCTTGTTGGCGTTCTTGCGATTGAATTATTTGTAACAAAAGATGGTAACTTACTCGCAAATGAAATTGCCCCCCGCACACATAATAGTGGCCATTGGACAATTGATGCCTGCGCTGTCTCTCAATTTGAAAATCATATTCGCTGCGTTGCCGCCCTTCCCGTTGGAATGCCAGGACTTCACTCAAAAGCAAAAATGATTAACTTATTAGGTGACGACATCACCAAACTTGATGATTATCTTGCAACAGACGGCGCGAATATTCACCTTTACGGTAAAACAGATATTAAAGATGGCCGCAAAATGGGCCATGTGACGATTATAGAAAAATAAATTTAACTAGGATCTAGAGGTGGAGGAGACATAGGCGTTACAGTCACAGCCCTACCCTTTGCTAAACGCTCTACCCCGTCTTCAAGGAAACTAATATCTGGAGCAAATCGTTCTTTTACACCTACGCCCTTTTGAACATCATTCAGTACAAAAATAATTTGACCTGCATAGGTTTGAAAATCTTTATCATCTTCAACATCGTTTAATTTATTAAATGCCCGCTTCAAATGGTCGAGGGCATGAAATGGCTGCTCAAACGATCTGTCGTGCGCCATCCCTATTTCAAAACTAATTGTTCTATAATCATCCATATATAATTTTGAACTAAGCTACTCTTAAACGAGGGCGCATGGAATGTTGCAGCCTTATAAACTGAGTTTCTCGCTCAAGAACCTCAAAAAAAGGCTTTCCAGCAACCTTATGATCTTTAGGAATAACAGACGTAGACTCCCATATTGATGAAAGAACATTTGAGAATCTTTCGGAATCATTAATTTTCAGAGCTTGCCTAATACAATTAAAAATGGGGGCTGCATTAACTTCCGCCATTTTATCAGAAGATAATTTGCTCAATCTCTGAAAAATACCGTTTTGTATTTGTTGGTCATGAACCTCAAGTCTATGTGTCATGTTTTTCTCCTAATTTAGCCACAAACAATATATTATTTAATTTATTATGTCAATTAAAAACACTCTGGATTTATATATATCTCAGTGTACTCTATAGCTCTGAAATTAAAGGAGAATATATTGTCTAACGTCAGAATTGAAAAAGATTCCCTTGGTGAAGTTGAGGTCCCAGCAGATGCCTATTACGGCGCGCAAACACAGCGTAGTTTAGAAAACTTCAAAATAGGGACTGAAAAAATGCCTGCAGCCTTAGTACGCGCATTAGGAATTCAGAAAAAATCTGCGGCTCTTGCCAATATTGCTCAAGGATCGTTAGATGAAAAAATCGGCAAAGCAATTATTAAAGCTGCTGATGAGATCATCGATGGGACGTTAGCAGACCAATTCCCCCTAGCCGTCTGGCAAACAGGCTCTGGCACACAAAGCAATATGAACGCAAATGAAGTGATTGCTGGGCGCGCTAATGAAGATCTAACAGGCACGCGCGGCGGAAAAGACCCCGTTCATCCCAATGATCACGTCAATATGAGCCAAAGCTCAAATGATACATTTCCAACTGTCATGCATATTGCAGCAGCTGAGCAAATCACGCATGATCTTTTACCAAATTTACAGACTATGCATGAAGCGCTGGAGCAAAAAGTAAAAGCCTTTGATAAAATTGTAAAAAATGGACGCACCCATCTTCAAGATGCAACCCCGCTAACGCTTGGCCAAGAATTCTCTGGCTACGCCAAGCAAATTGAATATGGCATTGCCCGTATTGAAAACGCGATGCCCCGCCTCTTAGAATTAGCGCAAGGCGGAACAGCCGTTGGAACGGGCATTAACAGCAAAAAAGGCTTTGATGAAAAGTTCGTAAGCTTTGTAAACGAAATTACAGGTCTTAATTTTACAAGCGCTGATAATAAATTTGAAGCGCTCGCCGCGCATGACGCTCTTGTCGAGCTCCACGGCGCTCTCAACGTCCTTGCTATTTCATTGATGAAAATTGCTAATGATATCCGTCTTTTAGGCTCAGGCCCTCGCTCAGGAATTGGAGAGATTATTCTCCCTGCAAATGAACCCGGCTCGTCCATGATGCCAGGAAAAGTAAATCCTACGCAATGTGAAGCTCTTACAATGGTTTGCGCCCAAGTTATGGGCAATCAAACAGCTATCAGCGTTGCAGGATCAAATGGACATTTTGAACTGAATGTCTTTAAACCTGTTATGATTTATAACGCCCTTCAATCTATTCAGCTTCTCTCCGATGGTGTGCGCAGCTTCACTGAAAACTGCCTGACTGGCATTGAAGCCAATGAAGATCGTATTCAATCATTAATGCAAAATTCTTTAATGCTGGTGACGGCTCTTAACCCTCACATTGGATATGATAATGCAGCAAAGATTGCAAAAACGGCTTACGCTGAAAATAAAACACTCAAACAAACTGGTGTTGATTTAGGCTTACTGACCGAAGAGCAATTTGATGAATGGGTGAAGCCTGAAAATATGGTTTCGCCTTCTGACTAAAAGATGAAAGATAATCTTTCTGAAATTCTAAACGAGCCTGTTACAAAGCATTCAGTGAATATTGCTGGCCACCCTACAAGTATTTCTCTCGAGAAATCATTTTGGGAGGCTTTAAAAGAGATTGCTCATACGAACAATAAATCTGTTGCTCAGCTTATTGGTGAAATAGATGATGCGCGCTCAATTAATTTATCAAGCGCTATCCGCCTTTACGTTCTTCATCATCTAGAATAAACCGCGGATAATATTGTTGACCGCATCTTCTGGGTTTTCATTATTTAAAAGCTCATTGATTGCATCTTCAGGCTTTTCAATTTTCTTAGGAGCTTCTTCCTGCTGTTGAGGCGCTAGATTTTGCACCTCATTATCATTTGCTGGAATAACGTCCTGAGGCTGTGGTGTTGGCGTAGGAGCAGGCTGTTGCCTTTGAATAATACCAAATTCTTGTAATTTATTGGTCACATCATCACCTAAAATTCCCGGCAATTCTTTTTCAATCTTACGGCGTAATTTTTGTTGTACGTAATCTTCTAAAATATTTTTACCAAATGTATCTGATGGATTATCGATCGGACCCTTAATTTTAACCTCGATAGGTTTCAAATCTGGAACATTTTTTAGAGTGATAAAATTATCAACATTAATAAACCATTGTGGCAAATCTGCCTGACCTCTTGAATCAATGATGGATGAAGGCCCATCCATAATCATGCTATCAATGTTTACAATCCCTTTTGAGATCGTATAAGTGCCTTCAATTGTATCAAAATTTGTTTGACCTGAGCTCAGCGCACCATCCCTAAAATTTTCAAAAGACGTTGCAAGTTTTTGATCAACTTGTAGGCCTTGCGCAAGCTTTGCTAAATCAAACCCTTTTAAAATAACGTCATTACCATTCAACGCTGCGCTTCCATTCAATGTTTGAATGAGCGCATTGGCACTACTCCCCGCCCCTCTGATATCAGCAGTAAATGAAACATTACCACTCGCTTTTAAACGACTTGAACCACTTAATGCACCAGCCAAAGATTCAAGGCTGATATTTGTCATCGTTGTTTTTAAGTCAAGAGCAGTCGGGCTATTCGTGACGGTTGCAGATAATTTGGCATTCCCTCCAAAAACACCTGCTGTCAAATCACTAATAGTTGCTTTACCTTTTTCAATTTTAACTTTCGTTGCTGGATTTACAAAATTCCAATTCGCGTAAGTCAATTGTTCTGCGGCGACATCCAAATCAACATTGAGTGTATCCATCCACCTTAGATTAAACGGATCATTGGACCATTTCCCTGAAGCGCCTTGTGCATAGGCTTTAGAGATCAACCACCCACTTGAAACAATATTTACAGTCTCTATCGCTTGATCAATGGATGCAGTTTTTTGAGCCCCTAGCAAACTATCAAGAGCAATCTTCTTTCCTTTAATTGTACCTTTCACGCCAATGATTGGATTACTTGTATCAATAGTCAGCGCGCCCGTGATACTCGTTGGGCCAAGAGATAACCTCATATCTGTGAGATCATAAACATTATTGTTCATATTTATTTTACTAAAGAAGTCAACGGGCTGATTAAGGCCCTGCGCTCCTTCAAATTCAGGTTGTAGTATTTTCAATGCACTCAGCAAGTTAGGATGTTTTAACCCAACTCCCAAATCTTCAAACTGAGGATTAGATTGTGCATTTTTAATCAAGCCAACCGCTTGTAATGTTCCATTCATCGCCGCAATATTTGACGAAAAGTTGAGAGCATTTGCACTCCCTTTTGTTTCAATCTCCGCATTAAAAGATTTAAGCTCCTGAGGTAGCTTTGAGATATCAATATTCGCTTTTTGGGCAAGAGCGCTGATATCTTGTGTTTTCACAGTTGTTTTTAAATCAATGCCTGAGAGATTTTCTGCATCCGCAACAACACCCTGAGCCTGAATAGAAGCTCCTACATAATTGGGAATATTCAAGCTATCAATCGTTATCTTCTTACCGGCTTGGGACCCTTTAAACTCAATGACTGTATCATCAAGTTTAACATTGCCTTTTGACACATTGAGTGTTTCGCCTGTCAAAGCTGCTACCACATCGAAATCTGCTGATTGATATTGATCAGTGATGGCCTTCGCATCAACCTGCGGTGCGACTTCATCTAAAAACTTAGCTATATTTTGTACAGCGCCTTTTGTTTGGATCGAAATATCGTTTTGAGCAGTTTGTTTTACATCAGCTTGAATATTAAATGCCCCTTGAGAATTTAAATTAATCTTCATGACTAAAGGATTACGCGTTTTTAAATTCTCAATATTGGCATTGCCTTTAGCAATGAGATCGCCAAAGCCAATTTCAAGCTCATCCATCTGAACTTTATTTTCATCAAGGCTAACAAAACTCACGAGTGACATATTTTGATCAGGAATAGATGCATTCTCATTACCTGATAAAGAAACTAATTTTTGTAATGATTTTGTTTTAAAATCAATTTTACCTTGCGCATCAAAAGGAGCGCTCTTAGACGTTACGCCATCAAAAGCAATCACAGAACCAACCTGAGGCAATTCAATTTCTGCCGTCAAAGGAATAGAATTTTCTCCTTCAGCCTGCTTGGTTTGAAGGGAAAATTTGATTTCTTTTTGATCATAAACAAGATCGCCTTTACCCTCGTAAGGCCCTTCTAGATTTTCTGCTTTTAAATCCGCATTAATTTTCTGAAGATCATAGGTTTCACCGGTCTTATGATTTATAAAGATGACTGACCCATCGCGAATTTGAAATTTATCCAAAGAAAGAGCAAATTCATTTGACTGCTCATTACTTTGTGAAACGTTACCTGCTTCTGGCTCAATAGTGTTTGGAGCCTGCTCGTTATCCACGCTTGTTTGAGGTACTTCTTTTTGAGAGTCAACATTTGCCAAAAGTAAGTTTCCTACAACCCAAGACTCCTGCCCATTTTCTAAAATCTCTAAACGAATAATTGGTTTCTTCAATGTAACCTGACTAATTTTTATTTCGCTATTCAGCAATGCGGGTAAATTAATACCAACCTGTGCTTTATCCATTTCAAGAATATTTTCGAAATCTTTTGATTGCGGTGCTTTGACTACCAAGCCTTCAATACTTGCTTTTGGCATCGGGAAGATTGAAAGAGAAATATCACCATTGAGCTCAACTGTGTATCCAGTCGCTTGTTTGATACCATTAATTATTTCAGGCTTATATTGGTTCCAATTCACAAAGAGTGGTGCAACAAAGAGTCCAACGACCAATAATGCTATGAGAGTTATAGCTAAAGTGAGAAGTTTCATGAATTTCCCTTTCATTCATAAACAAGCGATGAAACACCCACAAACTACAGAGAATTCATGAAGGTTAAAAGGCTTTTTTGTAACAAAAATTGATTATAAAAATAGCAATTAAAGGCTGTTGGCTATACGGTCGCGCGCGTCCATTGCAAGATCCATATCATCCGTCGTTGTTTTATGATCAATTGCAATAAAACTGTTATTTTGCTGAACGAAAACAACAGAAGATGACGTATTTGCATTTTGCCCAATACAGGCAATCTCATAGGCATTGGGACTGCCTGCGGGAAGCGATGCAAACTCACCAGCACAAGCTTGCTTAGCCTGATTAATATAATTTTGTGCAAATGAAGAAATACTGCCATTCTGGCTAGCAGGCACAACTACAGCCTTGCCTTGCACAGCACCTACAGACCAGCGGTAACTGTTATCTGCTCCTTGCGCTACACCATTACGCAAGCTTAAACCAGACCGATTAAGCAAAGATTCAAGCTCACCCTTTCCATAGGAGATTTGAGGTGGTGCAGGTGCTCTTGGTGCAGCAGCTGCAGCAGCTTCAGTACTTACAGGCGCGCGGCTTGTTGTTTGACGCCCTGCTGAAGGCGCTATTTGAGAGCTTTGCCTTTGCTCAGACAACCTTACTTCTCTTTCTTGGCGTTCTCTCTCGGCTTTTAATTGAGCCAATCTAGCTTCTTCTTGTTCTTTTTGAATTTTAAGAGCATCTAATGCTGCTTGTTCTTTTTGTTTTTGCAAAGCTATCTGTCTGTTTCTTTCTTCAACTTCTCTTTGTTGACGTGTTGCTTCTAATCTTGCTGCTTCTTTTTCTCTTTCCACTCTAAGAGCCTCTAACGCATCTTGCTCTTTTTGTTTTGCAAGCGCTATTTGCTTTTGTCTTTCTTCTTCCTGCTTCTTCAATTTTTCAAACTCTAAAATCTCTGCCTGATCTCTATCGGATTGGCGCTTGTAAGCTTGTAGTTGCTTTGATTGTATTTCTAATTTCTTATTCAGTTCTTCAATTTTAATATTATTTTGCTGCACTCTTGGATCAGCCGCTGTTACAACTTGTTGTGGCTGATTTTTCAAAGCAATCTGCGCTGCTTGTAACGATGCTCTGGCTTGTATCAATTCTTGCTCTAACTGCTTTTTCTCAGCAATAATTTTTGGATCAGTTTTTGTAACGATTTCTGTTTTAGGTTTTTCTAGAACAGCCTGTTGTGCAAGTTGTAATTGAGCTTGCGCTGCTAAAAGCTGATCGTTCAACCTTTTTCTTTCTGCTGCCAATCTTTTATTTTCTTCTTCTAAAACGGGATCAGGCACAACAACTTTTTGAATAGTCGGCTCTGCTGTCTCACGCGTTTCTAATTCTTGCCTTGCGTTTTTTAACTGGCTTTGTGTTGCAGCAAGTTTTTCTTCTAACGCGGCTAATTTTTTACGTTGCTCTGCTTCAGTCACTGCCGGATCAAACAACATTTTCTCAAGCTCTATTTTTTCTGCGCGGTGCGCTGTTTTTTGTTGCTCTAAAAGAAGACCTAATCTTTGAATTTCACGTTCCGCTTCATTAAATCGTTTTGTGGCTTGCTCTAAATCCCAGTCCCCAGAAACTGAATTTAAGCGTCCATCTTCTTTCAAGCGCCGCATTTCTTCCATCTCTTTTGATAAGGCAATATTATCGGCTTTGGCAGCTTCTAATTTTTTCTCATATTCACGGATTTTCTTTAATGCTTGCGTACCAGCCTCAACAGCCACACTATCAATTTGTGCTCTTGCTTGGCGTGCTTCTTCATAAAGCTTCTTATTTTCAATTCTTAAAATTGCAATTTCTTCTCGAATAGCTTCAGCACTCTTATCTTCTCTCATATTTTGAGGCGCTGTAGTGACAACATTTACTTTTTCTGTAGCCGGAGGGCGAGGAACAAATTTCTCTGTAGGCTCATCAACTTTTTCTTCTGTTTTTTGAGCAATAGCTTCAGGCTTTTGCTTTGGTTTTTCTTGAGGTTTTGGCTCAACTTTTGGTGTAATCTCTTTTCTTACCTCTTCTTCTATCTTTGCCACTTCTTGCTCTGGCTCAGGCTCTTTAGGCGCAGCAGGAATCGATGTTTGAGGCGCGTTAGGATCACGACTAACAGTATTAGATGATCGTGCAATTTCGTCACGGCGCACCTGACTGGCAACCATTTGTGGTGGTTCAATTTCTGTTGGTGCTTGTAGGGCTTCCAATTCTTCTTGAGGCGGGGCTGATTTTTCTTGTTCTAAAGCCGCACTATCTTCTTCAACTTCTACCTTTTCTTGCACAGCTACATTCGCAGGGGCTTCATCACGAATTCGTCTTAATGGTTCGGCTTCTGTGCGTTCAACGGCAGGAACAGTCTTTTGTCCTACACGCTCAATCTTAATGCTAGGGGCTGCCTCTTCAGCAATTGCTTGAACCTCTTCTTCTCCCTGATCCTGACCACGAATTAAATCAATAGGTTCTGCAGGCTCATCTTTCGCTGCAACTTCTACGATATCATCTTTTTCAGCCTTAAACTCTGCGATTTGGGGCGCTTCCCCCTTTATCTTTCCTAAACAATTATCAAGCTGTTGAATCCCATTTTCAATATCAGCAAGTTCAAATTCGTATGATGAGTTATCAATCTCTGTTTTTAAAACGCCGGAGCCTTTCATCGCTTTAAAGAATCCACCATCTAAGCCCAAACGAACAACCATAGCATTGGTTGAGGGTGGCATAAGCTCATATGCTCTAATTTGTCCTGGGCTTGGTTGTAATGTAACAGGATAAGCTTTTTCAGTATCCAAACGGCTCTTTTGGAAATCAAAAGCAAGCGAATATTCCTGAGACTGATTGCGCCCCAATATTAAAATAATATCTTCATCATATGAACGTGATAGCGCGCAGTAAGGCGTGGCTCCGCCAGGTGTTGTTAAATTCCATCCACTTGTAGGCTTAAGCACGGAAAGAGTTCCTTGAGCTTGGACCTGAGGAGCAATCAAAAAGCTTCCCGCTAAAATACTCGATAGAAATATTTTTTTCATGGCCTTGTTTACCCCTAATTGACTCTGACAAACATTTAACATGCTATTTTATGCGCCAAGGAGATCATTTTAGCAATAGAAAACCCATAAAGAATCCATAATTTTCTATGGATTTCTGCGCTTTTGAAAGCGGTGAAGCTCAACGAAGAATATTTTTATAAAACGCGTGATGAATCAACAACCAAAATTCTGCGCCCAGAGGATGGGTCCATATTCAGTTGGCCAACAGGGCGAATATCATCGTTAGCAAATTGCTTTAGCATTTCCTCAACGGCGGCTTCGTAAGACCCATTATTCGCAATGGGCTGTTTTGTCGCAAAAGATTGATTGGCATTCCAATATAACTCAACCCCTGCTCTGTTAGACCATATCAATAACACTGAACGAAGGTCACTACCCGCCGGAATTGTCCAGCGTGATGCCATAGATTGGCTAGGCGCTGTCATAGGAGGCGGCGCTAAGGATACAGGCCCGCCCACTGGCATTGCAGGCGGCATTGTTGACACCATAGGCGCTTGAACAGCTGGAGACACCATGGCAGGCATGGGTGTGGGACCAACCATTGCTGGCGTCAGTGGAATAGGCATACCAGATGGATTAGTTGGGGCAATCATATTGGCCTCTAACCCTGTCACAGCTGAATTTTGAGCCATCAGTAATTGTACAGCCTCTTCAAAGCTTGAATTAATATCAATATCTTGGGCAACAATACCTTCAATATTGGCTTGCCAATCTAGCGTAACGCCTGCCATTTCAGACCAGCGTATCAGCGTTCCGCGTAAACTATCACCCGCTTGAGCCTGCCAGTTTTTCTTGGTCATGACAGCTTCTGACGCTCTTGTATTCATGGCTTGTGGTTCTGAAACAGGCGGCGGCATAGATCGTAAATTTTGCTTTGTTTGCTCCCAAATTGGTGTCGGCGCGGTAGGACTCACCATTTCATCCACCATAGGCGCATTGGGCGGTGCGATAGCTCCGGGTGCAAGCGGCACTCCTACTGGCTGAGCTAATGTTGCAGTTGACTGGAAACGATCACCAGAAAAACATTGCTCTAAACGCGCTAATGCTTCCGGAGTATTACCAAGTGCGAATTGAAAACGATTACCTTCCACATCGATAAGCAACTGACCGCCCGCTTGAATCATTTGATAAAAATTATTTAAAACGCGAGCATTAAAAATTAATGTATTATCTGAAAAGGCTGTGGCCTTTACCTCGCCAACATTTACGCTATTCACAAAAATGCTAGAATCATATTTCATCCCGCGATTAAAGACATCTTGCCTAAAATCAACTGCCATGGCCAACATTCGTCCTTCGCCGCCGGATAAGCGTAATGAAAAGCCATTATCATATTCAGTCATCATCATGCACGGAAGACTGATATTTTTTAGATCACGATCTTCAGTAAAAATAGCAGGCTTAATGGTCCAGCCAGATACAGGAACAAACGCTGGAATTGCCTTAGGCGTCATTTGGGCAAGAGCCGGCACAGCCATCCAGATGAGACCACATGCTAAAAGAAATAAGAGCTTATTCATAAAAATCGCCATATCTATTTGAAATTCAAGGTGAGATTAGGACGGAGAGGCTTTTATGGCAAGACTCAAATTATTGAATTTGAGAATTTGTCCACTTTCATTCTTGCTCTAGTTTTTTAGCCAGCGCAGCCTCTAAAAATGTATCAATCTTGCCATCTAAAACACCACTTGTGTCCGTAGTTTCACAAGCCGTTCTCTGATCTTTGACCATTTGATAAGGATGTAAGACATAAGAGCGAATCGCATGTCCCCATCCAATGTCTGATTTTTCCTCGTGCGCGTCGGCGGCTTCTTGCTCACGCTTTTGGATCTCTTTCTCATAAAGCCTTGCCTTTAGCATGCTCATTGCTGTTGCTCTATTTTTGTGCTGTGAGCGTTCATTTTGACAAGCCACAACAATTCCTGTGGGTTCGTGGGTAATTCTAACGGCGCTATCTGTTGTATTCACATGCTGCCCACCTGCTCCACTAGACCGATACGTATCGATACGTAAATCTTTTTCATCAATTTCTATATCGATATTATCGTCTACGACAGGTGAAATATCCACTGAGGCAAAGCTTGTGTGGCGGCGGGCATTTGAATCAAAAGGTGATATTCTTACAAGCCGATGGACACCATTTTCTGTCTTTAACCAGCCATAAGCCATATCTCCGTTAATCCGAACCGTAGCGGATTTAATTCCAGCCTCTTCTCCGTCACTTCTATCAACAATTTGAGATTTAAAGTTGCGTTTTTCCGCCCAACGTAGATACATCCGCAAAAGCATCTCTGCCCAATCTTGGGCTTCTGTGCCACCCGCGCCCGAATTTACCTCTAAGAAGCAATCATTGCCATCAGCCTCCCCAGAGAGAAGACTTTCAAGCTGGCGTTTTTCCATGATTGTTTTTAAAGAATTCAGGGCTTTTTCTGCCTCTACGACAATATCATCATCGCCTTCAGCCTCACCGAGCTCAATCAGTTCCTTATTATCATTCAGGTCTGTTTCAGCTTTGCGAACAGAATTAATCTGATCATCAAGGCGGGTGCGCTCCCGCATAAGGTTTTGGGCTTTTTCAGAATCTGACCAGAGGTTTGGATCTTCTACAAGAGCATTCAACTCATCAAGGCGTTTAACTGCATTATCCCAGTCAAAGATGCCTCCTCAGCACGTCAAGGGCGGCTTCAATATCATCAATCAATGATTGAGTTTCGGCTTTCATAAAGTCAGACTATTACGCAGCTTGCTTCATGTCATCATTTTTCATGATCATAGAGTGCATCATTTCCGCACACTCTTCATTCCACTCACCTGTGACAAGCATATCATTGACCATCATTGCATCAGAAGAAACTTTGCGCCCGTCTAGCTGGTCAATCTCTTGCATCATTTGAACAGAATCACCAAAGGCAAAGACTGGCTTTTGGCCCATCATGAATGAGCTTACGAATCGTTTTGTGTGCGCTGTCGTCATAAGTTTTGAATGGCTTCTATGACCGCTAATAATAACAAGCGCATCATAATCAACACCTAATGCTGTGTTAATCACTGTATCAACGGCGTAATTATGTCCCCAATGGCCATTATCCCATCCGTTAACAAGACCTTGGTTCGCGCTAACTATTTTCATATTAACGCCCATATCTTTCAACTGCTTTTGAACAGCTAGAAATTCTTTTTCATTGAAACCATTAGAAGCCAATACAGCTACAACCGCATTATTCATAGACACACCTTTGTTTGTTAGTGAAATATTTGTTCTGGGGCGTGGAATTACTACGTATATGCCATGAGTGTCAAGCAAATTAGGCAAACAGACGAAAGAAATAAATTGATAAATAAATAATTGAAAAAGCACATTTTATTGAGAACGGAACTTTACTTTTATGTGCGAAACTGTATAAACATAATACGGCTTTGGGGGTTCAAAGCTTGTATATAAGAATTTAGGAGCTATTTTGATATGACTTTAATCCGTTCCCTTACGCTTGTCGGCGCAGTTGTTGCACTCGGTGCATGTTCGACAACACGTTACGACGAAATCCAAGCTTTAAACGAAGTCAGCCCTGTGGGGAATGCCTTTACTCAAGAATTAACGATGGAATATAGAGATTTTGTAAATACTGAATTACAAGATTTTGGTGATCGTGCAGATGCCCTGCACTTTAGCCGTAAAGGTCTCGCTGCTGCGCGCGGTGACATGGTTATGCCAGAGCCTGTAACAGACTGGAGCTTAAAGCCTGGTCACGCTGAAGAATTTATTGTGGCACGTTCACGTCTTGTGAATGTATACAGCTTAGGGGCTCGTGAAATACAGCCTGATCTATCTGCATTTGCTCAAGCGAAGTTTGATTGTTGGATTGAAGAACAAGAAGAGAATTTTCAACCTGATCAAATCAGTGCCTGTAAATCAGCATTCATGAATGCTGTTGCCCAGTTAGAAGTGGCAATGCCAGTGCCTCCACCGCCTGCGCCAGAGCCAGAAGCTCAGCCATTTGATGTTGACCCATCAGAGCCAATGAAAATTGAAGATGCAAAATATATCGTCTTCTTTGATTGGGATGAGTTCACATTGAACCCAGGCGCAATCAGCATTATTGATGCGGCTGCAGAAGAAGCGAAAACAAGAGGTCCTGTGACAATCAACATTGTTGGCCACACAGATACTTCAGGATCTCAGGACTACAACGAAACACTCTCTATGCGTCGTGCAAATGTTGTAAAAGATGCGATGGTAGAGCGCGGTGTTGATGTCAACATGGTGAATGTAAATCACCGTGGTGAGAATGAGCTTCTTGTCGACACACCTGATGGTGTTCGCGAGCCAGCAAACCGTCGTTCAGAAATTACATTTCAGTAATCTCTAAGCGATGTTAAGAAAAAATGAGGCCGGTTTGATAACCGGCCTTTTTTTATTTATTAAGAGCGATCAGTGATCTAAACTACACCTATGGATATTCGTCCAATATTTTACGTCATCGGCATTTTATTATGCGTACTCGCGGCAGGAATGATTTTGCCGCTGCTGGCTGATTTACTCTCTGGAAATAAAGACTGGAAAGTCTTTTTAGTGAGTATGATCATGACCTTCTTTTTAGGCGGCGGGTTAATACTGATCAACCAAGGCAATGAATTCACCGTCAACGTTCGGCAAACCTTTGTACTCACAACCTTAAGCTGGGTAGCGTTAAGTTTAGCCGCATCCTTGCCTTTCTACTTCTCAACATTAAATATGAATTTAACCGATTCTATTTTTGAAGCGGTTTCAGGCATCACGACCACTGGCTCCACAGTCATTGTAGGCTTAGATAATGCTCCGCCAGGCATCTTACTGTGGCGCGCTATTCTTCAATGGCTTGGTGGTATTGGGATTATCGTCATGGCGCTCTCTGTCTTGCCATTCTTACGGGTTGGAGGAATGCAGCTCTTCCAGACAGAATCCTCTGAAAATGAAAAAGCCCTCCCCCGCGCAAAACAAATCGCCTCTTCAATAGGCCTGATCTACCTTACCCTCACCTTTATATGCATGATTTGTTACAACCTTTCCGGCTTAAGCGCTTTTGATTCTATGGCTCATGCTATGACAACAATCGCAACAGGCGGCTTTTCAACCTTTGATGCTTCTTTTAGCCACCACGACCAACCATGGACAGAAATTGTAGCCATTACATTTATGATTCTCGGCGGCTTGCCTTTCATATTGTATGTGAAAACCGTGCGCGGAAATTTAAAATGCCTCTTCAAAGATTCGCAAGTCCGCACTTTTTTAGCAATTATTGTGGGAGCCATCACTCTTATGGCGCTTTATCTTCTTGTTCATAACGGTATTCCTTTATTAGAGGCCCTTAGAAGAGCGAGTTTTAATGTGGTCTCCCTAATTACTGGTACGGGCTATACTAATGGTGATTATGGCTCATGGGGCGGCTTTGCTGTCATTACCCTATTCTTCTTGATGGTGATTGGTGGCTGTGCAGGATCAACAACTTGCGGAATCAAAGTCTTTCGCTTTCAAGTTCTATGGTCTGTGATGATTTCACAGCTTAAACAGCTTGTGCACCCTCATGGTGTATTCTCTCCGCATTACAACCATCAGCCAATTCCTGAAGGCGTTGCGGCCTCTGTTATGAGTTTCTTTTTTGTATTCGCTCTTGTATTTACGGTGATAGCCACCGCGCTATCTTTTATTGGCCTTGATTTCTTAACAGCCATGTCTGGCGCGGCAACATCTTTAGCCAATGTTGGCCCCGGTCTGGGTGATATCATTGGCCCAACAGGAACTTTTCAACCGCTTCCGGATGCTGCAAAATGGATTATGAGTATTGCGATGATTATCGGACGCCTAGAACTTTTCACAGTTCTTATTCTTCTCACACCGCACTTCTGGAGATCATAAAACTGAATTAAGGATTTAATTTTGTGGTGACAATATCATTCACGGCGCGATCAATATCGTTAATCATTTTTTCAAAAAATTCAAACCGGCGATAATCTCTTTCGGCTAACGAAACATTCGAAGATAAAACTAACTTACGCTGATAAAAAATCGTAAATGGCTCCGTTTGTCTGCCGCCCGTATCTACGGGAAATAGATTGATAAATACATCAAGCTTATAGATATCTGTCTCCGCGCCCATCATGAAAGACAAAGCATTAATCTGTTCTGTCACCTTACTCAGCGCAGCTTTTTCAATATCAAAGACTAAGCGAACGGGGCTTCCATTTGTTTTAAATCTATTCGCTGCATAATTTTGCAAAAACGCAGCTGGGCTCGCCTGAAATTCCCTTGATACTAATCGTGTCTGATCATCTTCAATAAAGCTTTGCTGAATTTGCACAAATCCATTTCGTACTGATAAAGCTTCTAAATGTGAGAAATTAATTTGTGGGACAGGTTTCGCTTTAGGATCTAACGGGCTTGTACAGCCTGCTAGAACAAAAATAGCAACAATTAGAAAAGCTTTATTTATTATGTTGTGACGATGCATCTTTATTGACCTTAATTGACTCTGGATCAAAGAAATATTGTTTACTACAAAATTCGCAGGTCATCGATAGATTCCCATCTTCTATCATTTCACTTTTTTCTTCGTCATCCAACATCATTAAAATATTTTTGACTTTATCATCCGAACAGCGGCATTGATGTTGCAAATGGATAGGCTCAAAAATACGAACCCCTTCCTCGTGAAATAAACGCATTAAAATATCATGACCATGAAGGTCCAAAGATAATAGCTCTTCTTCTGTACAGCTTTGCATCAAGATCATAGAACGCCTCCAATCATCTTCGCTGTAATTACTAGATGGTAACTTCTCACCTTTTTCGCCGCCCTCATCTGGCATTTGTTGCAGCATAATGCCGCCGGAGCGCCATCGTCCTTCTCTCTGACCAACAGCTAGTTTTATACCTGTATCAATTTGCTCAGACTGTGAGAAATAATGTTGAACACAGTCAATTAAAGATCGCCCCTTTAATTCTACTATCCCTTGATAGCGGTCAGTATTCTTTCCTTGATCAACTGTAAACGCGATATAGCCTTTTCCTAGAAGCTGGGCAAGCTGGTTATCTGAGCTTTCATCAAGGTCGCTCGAAAAAGCAGCTAGCTGTTTTGTGGCTTCTTCTAAACGATCTTCATCAAAAGTTGCACAGGCTCTAATATCTCCATCAGATGTGACATCACTGACAAGCATTTTGATAGGTCCATCACCGCTTGTTTGCAGCGTAAATACACCTTCATATTTTAGCATAGAGGATAAGAGTGCACAGAGCGTAATGGTCTCTGCCAAAAGCTGACTCACAATATCGGGATAATCATGTGCACTTAAGATGTCATTTAAAACAGTATCAAATCGAACAATACGCCCCCTCAAACTTGATGTCTCAAGTTGGAAAGGACGGATAATATCGCCTGTATTTAACTGCTCTAAAATTTCTTCACTCATTTTTTTAATTTACCATATTCTACAATATGACATCACGTTTTCATCTTATAACCAGTCTTAATCATAAGCCATGTGCCTATTGTAAGAAGGATATTGATAACAATTAAAAAGATAAGCCCGTGATAGACATTGCCGTCTGAAACACCAATAAACCCATAGCGAAAGCCATCAATCATATAGAAAAACGGATTATAGAGAGCCAGATTTTGCCAAATCTCAGGAAGCTGATTTAGGGAATAAAACGTCCCAGATAAAAAGGTAAGAGGCGTCACAACAAAATTTGTAACGGCTGCAATATGATCAAACTTTTGAGACCATATTCCTGCCGCTAGACCAATGCTGGATAACATCATATTCCCTAAAACTGCAAAAGTAATAATGGCCCATAAAGAATGAAACGGCAGACCTACAAATAAAAAGACAACAAGACCAACAACCGCGCCAACACAAATCCCCCTAGCAATTCCACCGATGACATAGCCCCAGTAAAATTCTGCCGGTGATAAAGGCGGCATTAGAATGTCAACAATATTGCCTTGTACCTTAGCAATCACAAGCGATGATGATGTGTTTGCAAATGCATTTTGCACCATAGTCATCATGATCAAACCCGGTGCTAAAAATGTAAGATACGGAATTTCTCCAATCGTTCTTGTTATGCCTCCAAAGGCGAGCGCGAAGACCGCATAAAATAAAAGCGTTGTGACAACTGGAGCTACAATTGTTTGCGTGTATACATTAATAAAACGCCCTACTTCTTTAGCGACTAATGTTTGTAAACCCACACGGTTAATACCGCTGATTTTTCGAGGGTTTAAATAGGCACTCTGTTTTTCACTCATGGTCTTATATTCACCTTATTTACACATGGTTTTTATTATTAAAAATGCTAATCTTTACGAATGGAAGAGATTGAAACACATAATCTGAATACGCAAAACCTAGAGAGAAAGCAAGAAGACAAACATCAAGGCCAAAAGTCTAATCGGACAAAAAAGGACCAAAAAGACAGAAAAGGTCCAAAGCCCCCTAAAAAAATCACTGAAAAATATCTCTATAACTCTGGTTTAGCATATCTTCAGCGCTTCCCTGCCAGCACAAGCCATTTCCGCTTCATTATGGGGCGAAAAATCAATAAATCCTGCAATCACCATAAAGATCAAAGCCGTGAAGACTCATATAAGCATTTAGACAAAGTCATTCTCAAATTTCAGGACTTAGGGCTTTTAGATGATCAGGCCTACTTAAAAGGAATGGTGAATTCTTATCGGGGGCGCGGTCTCTCCACACGCCAAATTCAAGCGAAACTGTCCCAAAAAGGTTTTGGAAGCGATGAAATACTCAAAACCATTGAGCAATATGATTACGATAATAACCCTGATCAATCAGGAGAAATTCATGCTGCGCTTATCTTCGCACGCAAGAAACGTTTAGGGCCATTTGATGTAGACAACAGAAAAGATCGTGATAAAACCCTAGGCGCATTCGCACGCGCTGGATATTCCTTTGATATTTCTTCTAAAATTATGGAGTTGTCAAATGAAGAAGCCAATGAGAGCTTCAGGCTCTATTAAGTATTTTCAACTTCTTCTGACTGAACGCCTGTGTCAATTTTTGAGCCAGCTTTTTTATTTGTCACACGTTTTGCTGGGAAAATCAGCGTCGCGGTTGTTCCAATACCTTTTTGTGACACAATATCTAAATCACCACCATGAAGCTCAATAAGCGACT
Source organism: Pseudomonadota bacterium (assembly GCA_039027295.1). GTDB lineage: Bacteria > Pseudomonadota > Alphaproteobacteria > Micavibrionales > Micavibrionaceae. The sequence goes on along the minus strand of JBCCKS010000014.1, from coordinate 18,322 downwards.
TCACGAGTGTTAAGCCTAAACCCGTTCCTGATTTACTACGGCTATGTTCTGTATCAATTTGACCAAATGGAGAGAGTGCTTTTTCTAATTCTTCGTCACTCATCCCTATTCCTGTATCTGTAATGGACAGCCTTAATTTATTTTCGCTATCTGTTTCCGCATCGATCATCACATAGCTATTTTCCGGGCTAAATTTAATAGCGTTCGATAAAAGATTGATTAGCATTTGTTTAATCGCCTGATTTTCACCAATAAGGCCAAGGCTATCGTCAGATACTCTATTTTCGATTCTAATTTGACTACTTTTGATCTTGCCCTCCATCAGTGACAAACATGACTTCACAGAATCCATAATATTCACGACACTCTCATTCAATGTGCGCTCACCAGCTTCAATTCTAGACACATCAAGAATTTCGTTAATCACACGTAAGAGATGGTTTCCACTTTCATAGATGTTAGTGGCATAGTCTGTATATTCAGGCTGCACAATCTTTCCAAAGGCTTCTGTGCGAATAATATCTGAAAACCCAATAATCGCGTTGAGTGGCGTTCTTAGCTCATGAGACATATTGGCAAGGAATTCTGATTTTGATCTGTTCGCAAGATCAGACTCTGTCATAGCAGACTTTAAAGCAAGCTCAGCTTTTTTACGCTGATCAACATCTTCAATGCTGCCTTCATAATAAAGAAGATTTTGTTCTTCATCAAAAACAGGACGAATATGCTCATTTACCCAAAACTCTGTACCATCCTTCTTTTTGACCAGTACTTCATGAAATTTTGGAACATTTAAAGACGCAATATTCTTTAAAACCTTTTTGCGCTTCTCGCGGTCAACATAGACCTGCATTGACGCATCATGAACATCTCTTAAAATCTCTTCAATACTGTCATAGCCTAAGATACGGGCTAAAGCAGGGTTCGCACTTAAGAACTGCCCTTCTGGCGTGACTTGGTAAATGCCGCCGGCTGCATTCTCAACAATTGTTCTATATTTCTTCTCAGCTTCACTCAATGCCATTTCGGCCCTACGGCGTTCTTCAACGTCCGTCATCGTACCCACAATATGAATTGTGCTTTCTTCTGTTTTCCGAACCATCGAGAGTGATAATTCAACAGCGCGAAACTTCCCGTCAGAACTTCTAAGTCTTGTAAACATTCTATAGGACTGAATTTTGCCATTGAGCAAATCTTGAAAGCTTTTTTGTAGCTCTTCTTGATCTTGAACATAAATTAAATCAAAAATATTTCTGCTAATAGATCTGTCTAACTCAAATCCAGTAACATCAAGCCATGCATCATTTAAGAAGATAATTTTTCCCTCTTGATTAAGCTCAAAAATAATATCATTTACAGAGTTGATAATTGATTGATGCTCGCGTGCTGATTTTTGAATAACTTTATTCAAACGCTCTCGCTCGTTAATTTCTTGGTTCAGTTCAAAGTTTTTATGCGCAAGCTCTTTGTTCATATGAGCCAGCTTCTTTGATTGCATTTGATTATTTCTAACGTAAAGCGTTCCGATCAAGGTAAGTGTTACACCAAACACAAGCATTAAAAGCGGAATTTTTTGCAAGAAAGATTCTCTTGATCCAATTGCTAATCCAACCTCAATACTAATAATCTTATTTGCTACTTTTTGGTTGGCAACATCTAGGTATTTTGAAAATTGATCCGCACCTTCTTGAAGATTCTTTTGATAAAGGAATAAAGGCTCTCCACTATCAGTATCTGTCACCTTAATCGTTTCAACTAGGCTCTCATTTGATAGTAATTGATCTCTTACAAAATTATCATACTTGATGACACCCACAACTAAGAACGGATCACGGTTTGGACTAATCTGTCTTTGAACCATAGCGACAGGAATTGATTCAATACTTTGTTTATTATCATTAAAGGCGAAATAAAGAACAACCCGACCTTCATTTAAAAACTGACTCTCATAATCTTGCTTTTGCAAGAAATCAATTATGCGTCCATCATCAAATAAGCTTCGATCAGATTGATAAAGTTTTGAAATGTTTTCTTTTACGGGATTATTTTCATCATTAATAACAAAAACAGAATCGAAAAATGCAGACGCTGAAACTTCTTTATTGATATAATCTTGGATATAATCATTTTCAAAACTAGTGGTTTGTCCTAATAAAACAGATAAAGCCGCTAGAATTTTTTCAGATTTTCGGTATTCATCAAAAATGGACTCTTGGACGCTTTCAGTTGTTTCTAAAAGCTCTTCACGCACAATTTCATTAATGAAAACATTGAGGATAGCAAAAGCGGTAATGGTCAAAATAAGACCATTTAAAAACACCATCAATTGAGCCATATTTGTAGAAAGCCAACCTGTATTTTTACCAAGCTGGTTCGGTGACTCTTCGTCGCCTTTCAATGAATTATTTTGACCGATAATCATTTCCCCTCAGTAATCCTTAGCTATGAATACTTTTTTCTCTATGCATAATGACGCAAGAGAGTTAATAGAATACTAAATTTATATAATAATATCAGATATTTATTTACATAATCAAAAATAGGCGTATCAAATAAATGACAATCTCATATGATGATTTTTTAAACGTAGATGTAAGAGTGGGTAAAATCCTTGAAGCACGCGAGTTTCCAGAGGCTCGAAAGCCAGCTTATCAACTTATAATTGATTTTGGGGATAAGATTGGAATAAAGAAAACCTCTGCTCAAATTACTCAAAATTATCAGCTTGAGGATTTAAAAAATAAATTAGTGGCCGCCGTTGTGAACTTCCCTCCAAAACAAATTGGTCCCTTTATGTCAGAAGTGCTTGTTTTGGGATTTATGGATGAAAATGATCAGGTTGTATTGATATCTCCTGATAAAGACGTTCCTTTAGGCGGAAGACTACATTAAAACGGCAGAGTAATTTTGACAGCCAATCCCCCTTTTGAAGATTGGTCTAATTCAATTGTTCCGCCATGCGCTAAAATAATATCTCGTGATATGGGAAGCCCTAAACCAACACCACCTGTTTTTAAATTTCTTGATTTCTCCTCACGGTAAAATGGTTTAAAGACATCTTGATATAAAGACGGATCAATGCCCAGCCCATTATCCTCAATATCAATAAACACATTATCTTCATCTTTACGCAAAGATATTGAGATTGTATCAGCATACGTAATGGCATTTGAAATAATATTATTCAAACACCGCTCAAATGCTATTGGTCTTAAATAAAAATCAATAGCCTCTTCTACGGATACAAACTCGATATTAGCCTGTGTATGATTAAAATTATTCATTACTCTCTGAATGAATTCTACTAACTCTACCCGCTCAGAGTCTTCACTTCCCTCACCTTTCGCAAACTCAAGATAGGCTGTAATCATTTTCTCCATATCTAAAATATCTTGTTGTAAAGATTGCTTATCTTCACTCTCAGGAAGCATTTCGGCTTGTAACTTTAATCGTGTTAATGGTGTCCTTAAATCATGAGAAACACCCGCTAGCATAAATGTTCGTTGTTCAATTTGGCTTTGCATCCTATCGCGCATCCCCATAAAGGCTTTTGCAGCCTGCCTCACCTCTCTTGCGCCTTCTGGCTTATAAAAAGGCACATCCCTACCCTTACCAAAACGATCTGCTGCAATCGCAAGCTTTTTAATAGGCCTAATTTGGTTTCTCATAAATATAATGGCAACGACCATTAAAATAGTTGAAATTCCTATCATCCAAATCAAGAAAACATAACCAGAGGATGAAAATAAACGCCGTTCAGGCAATGTTACAATTAAGGCATCTGCTTGGTTTTGGATTTGAACTTGAATCCATTTTTCTTCAACATCAACAACAATACGAAAATCATTATCGATTTTTTTCTTCAACTCTTTATAAAGAAATTTCTTAATCACATCACCACGACCAAAATATTGCGTGGTCTCTTTTTGAATTGTGGTATTTTCTTTATACTGAATATTAAGCTGTAAACTCTCTAAGCTATCCTTACTTAAATTATCGAGTTGATCTTGATCAATACCTTGCTCAACCATCCTCAAAATAAACTCAATTTCTGCTGCCACCCCAAAGGCTAAGCGCCCTGCCATTCTCTCCCAGTGGCGATCAAAGAAAATATAAGTACTAATTGTGATCGTTAGAATAAGAGGAACAGTCAAAATCAAAAGAGAGCGATAAAAAAGCGATCGCGGCAAAATAGATTTTAGAATTTTATTAAAGCTCATGATCTTAATTCACTAAATTTTCTCTGCTCTCAGAACATACCCCTTACCCCGAACAGTTTGAAGATAACGCGGGTTATCGCTATTATCTTCTAACTTACGGCGCAGCCTCGTCACTTGAACATCAATCGTTCTTTTTAAAGGGTCAAACCCGCATTCTTCAGATAAGCTTTCGCGATGATAAAGCTCTCCTGCTTTTTGACCTAAGGTTTTAAGCAAGTTTACTTCACTATCTGTAAGCTTCACATGTCTCTCATCAGATTTTAACTCTGCATAATCTGGATCAAAAAACCAGGGGCCAATTTGCAATTTAGATGATTCAAAAATTTCTTTCGGACGCCGTCTTAAGATCGCTTCAATTCTTAAAACTAATTCCCGCGGATCAAATGGCTTTGTTAAATAATCATCTGCGCCTGAGGTTAACCCTTCCACACGGTCATCCGTTTCACTTAAGGCCGTTAAAAGTATAATCGGAATATCAGATGATTTGCGTAATTCTTCGGTAAACTCAAAGCCTGTCTGCCCTGGCATCATCACATCGAGAACTAAAATATCATAAACGAAATGCTTCATAATATCCGATGCTTCTTGCGCGCTCTGCGCAGACGACACAATGAAATCTTGCTTGGTTAGATATTTTTTAACCAGCTCCCTGATGCGGTCATCGTCATCCACCACTAAAATATGCGGACGGGTATGCGGATTATCGGGGATACTGTTAGGGGCGGTTTCGCTCATGGCTTGCTTTTTATCTCATTTCCATCAAGAATAAGGACTTTATTATCGAAAAGAAAGACCAAAAGAGGCAGACAATGGCAGAAAAATTTAGTGATCGTGACGGGTTTATCTGGATGAATGGTGAAATTGTTGCGTGGAAAGACGCAACCGTTCACGTTCTGACTCATGGTCTTCATTATGCCAGCTCTGTTTTTGAAGGCGAGCGTTGTTATGATGGAAATGTCTTTCTATCTGGCGACCACTCAACACGCTTTGCAAAATCTGCTGAACTGATTGACATGGCAATGCCTTACTCTCATCAGCAATTGGAAGATGCTAAACAAGAAATTTTAAAAGCAAATAATCTAACCAACGCCTACATTCGCCCTGTTGCATGGCGCGGCTCTGAACAATTAGGGATTAGTGCACAAGAAACACAAACACATGTGGCGATCGCCGCGTGGGAATGGCCTAGCTATTTTGGGGAAGAAGCCCGAGAGAAAGGGATTTCGTTACAAATTTCTAAATGGCGCGCGCCTATGCCGGATACCGCCACAACAGCCAGTAAAGCGGCCGGACTATATGCAACCCATACAATGTCAAAGCATAACGCGGAAGCCAATGGATATACCGACGCCCTCATGCTGGATTATCGAGGGTACGTGGCTGAAGCTACAGGCGCGAATATCTTTATTGTAAAAGACGGGCAAATCAAAACACCAACGCCAGATTGTTTCTTAAACGGGCTGACGCGCCAAACAGTCATTAAGCTTGCCAATGACAATAATATTCCTTTAGAGGTATGCCATATTATGCCTGAAGAATTAGAGACAGCCGATGAAGTGTTTTTAACTGGAACAGCCGCTGAAGTGACCGCCGTTGGTAAAATCAATGAATATGAGTATCAAGTTGGACCAATTACACGCCAACTTCGTGACACTTACGAAGCTCTTGTGCGCGAACAATAATCCTCCTAACTATCTGATTTTATTCATTTTTGTAATATTTTCTTCCTATCTTTTGTAAATCCTTAATCTTTTTCCATATAATTAAGGCATATCAATTATACAAAAAGGGTGAGAAAAATGGTTGGGGTAGCAGAAATTAGAGAGCAATTAGCGGGTATGACACGCGACGAAATACGCGAAACATTAGCTAGTGCTCAAGAAAATGGCGGCGGTGATTGGACAGCCTACAGAGAATCATTCATAGCGCTAAACCCTGATTACCAAGCTTTTTTCGATGGGGTAGAAGCACAAGGCGGAGCTTTAGGGATTAATTCCCTTCAAGAACAATTATTAGAAGCCCTAAACACAAATCCAAATGTGCTGCAGAATATGATTACATTTGCAGATCATCCAGAGCAGCTAGCAGAATTAACAGGTATGGTGACCGATGACTCATCTATGCTTGTTGATGAAATCCAATCTTCTCGTCTAACCATGGCACTAGCAGAAGAAAATGGTCAAGGCCCTCTAGGTGATCAAACATATGGAGGGGTTGATATTTCTGAACCTCCGCCAGGAACATTTGATACAGAAGAGTTTACGCAAGAAATAATAGAACTTGAGCCCATTATAATAGACGGGCCAGAATTAGATGAACATATCGTTGAACCAGGTGAAAGCTTGTCACAAATCGCAATCGATTATTATGGCATAGATCCCAGCAACACGGATGCAATTATGGATGCTGTGGAGCATATTGCTTATGCAAACCCTGCCATAGAACACCCTAGTGGCCAAACTTACGATTTAGCGGAAGGCGTAAACGCCCATAGTATTTTCCCTGGCCAAACAGTTTACCTGCCTGAACCAGAGCGCGTTGTCAGTGGTGTCGAACCTGCTGATATTAGAATTGATAGAGAAGCCATATTGGATCAAATCGGTCAAGGCGTAAGTATTGAATTTAATGAAGCAGTTCAAATGGAATATGCTCAAACACCTGAACTAATAAGCTCTAATCCAAGTGATATTTTAGCAATGGACCCTGAATATCTTGAAACATTAATGGATGAGATGGGACCGGAAGCCCTCGCAGAATTTCAAGCAGACCTTAGAGGTTCAGCAGAATTTAGACAGGCTTTACAAGAACGCATTGACAATGGTGACTTCAGCAGAGGTTCAGAGAATTTAATGGAAGCTCAACAGCTTATGACAGCAGCAGGTTTATATGACCGAGGAATAGACGGAATTATGGGCTCTGGCACACAAGCTGGGATGGATCGCTTTGCCGAGCTACAAGCCGACTCTCCGGTTATGGTAGCAACAGCACCTGTCGCTCGACCAGAAACACTCGGTATGTAAATCATATATAAACAACTGTTTTTACTTAATTTTCTCAAAAAATCTTTTGATCTTTTGTAAAATATTAATCTTTTTCCGTATAATAGGGGCATAAAGATAAACACGGGGGAAGTGGCCAGAACATGGCAGATATCTTAGAATTAACAGAAGAACAATTGAATGTATTCTTAACTGCAGATGCAAACATGAGAGGGTTTGGTACTGGTGGTGCAGAACCTATTCTTGATGAAATAGCAACCCACATTATTGCCGATCCCCGTTACCCAGCATATATAGAACAAGCCGCCGCTGCACAGGGACTTTCTGGGCCAGCTGTAACAGCTGTTATAGAAGAAGCTTATGCCCGCCATGAAGCTGCCGTTGCAACACTCGATTCTATTGAATTTGATGGTATGCAAATGGCTTACTATGGCTCAGCACAAGATTTTTTTGGCGCTATTGAAAGTGGTAATTTTGCAATCTTAGGTGAGTCATATACTGCACCTGTTGAGCAAACAGTATTAACCGGTGTTGAACTCCCTCAGCCTGTGACAGCAGAAGTTTTGACTGAAGTCACTGCTCCATTAGTCCCAGAGCGTGTAGATACCTTTCCCGAAGTAAGCACAGCGGCTGACGCAGTTGTGACTGCAGAAGCTCCTGAACTTTCATTAGATACTGGTGCGGACACATTACCTGATGTAGATACCGCTCCTGCAGCTTTAGACACTGAGATAGCTGGTTCACTTAACACTCCGGCTATCGATGAAATGTTCACTGAAATTTATGGTGTTTCTTATACAACGTTAGACATAGGTGAATTTGGAAATAACGAATTCGGTTATTTGTTAGTAGCTATTGAAGAAACCGCGTCCGCGGAAGCAGCGCCTGCTGTGGCAGAAATAAATGGCGCAATTAATACCCTACTACAAGAAAATACAGCAGACGCCATTCGGTTTAGACGTGAAGTTGGTGAAGACGTTGAAGGATTTATTGATAGATACAATCAATTTTTAACAGAAAATCCAGATCCATCTACATTAGATATCCATGGCTTTGTTAATTCATCTGAAAATCTGGCCTATTCTGAAGAACAAATAGAAATTGATACAGAGCTTGCTGAAACAGTTATTGCAACAGCAGAAGCAGCGGGTGTTGAAATTTCTGCTAGCGAGCTACAAACAGAGCTTGCTTATCAAAACGATCAAACTGCATGGAGTAATGTCGATATAGATGTCCCTCCTGGAACTATACTTGACGATGGCTCAATGTTTTTAGGTACAATTGATTTGAGTGAACCAGAGGTTGATCCTGCGCCCGACACCACACCTGACTCCATTCCTGCTCCAGAAATAAATGAGATAGCCTTAGAAGATACTATAACGGGAGAACTTGGAACATTATTCAATGGTGTTGCCTCTGACGATATTGGATTTGTGCAAGATATAGTTGCTGAAGCAGAGGCCATGGGCATTGATGTTTCTGAGATTGACTCAGTGGAAGCCATCATGGGTGCAGAAGCTGGAGAATTTGTAACAACACAAACAGCAACAGTAGCTTCCGTTCAATATAGTGAACAAATGCAAGCTGCTCTAGCAGATGGAATGCTCACAAATGTTGAATATCACGGAATACTAAATAATTATTTCAATACCATTTCAGAAGGAATTGTTGCGAGCGGTGATGTCATGGCAACAGCAGAGCAAACAGCGGAACTTGCCCAATCATTAGGTGAACTAAATACAAGTATCATGGTCGCAGATCCTGAAAGAATTTTAAATTTATCACCTTCAGAACTTGAGGCAGAACTAGACAATATGGGACCTGAGCAGCTAACTGATTTCCAAAGCGCACTACTTGCCTCACCTGAATTTAGAGACGCTTTACAGTCCCGTATTGATAATGGTGATTTTGGCTATCAGTCGCCAAATCTTATTGAGGCGCAACAGCTTATGACAGCGGCTGGGTTATATAATCGTGGCATTGACGGTATTGACGGTGCCGGTACGCAAGGCGGAATGCAAAGATTTGCAGAGCTGCAAGAAAGCTCACCTGTTGTAGTTGCAAGTGCTCCTACAGCAAGCCCTCAATTGGCAATTTAAGTTAAACATTAAATCTGAACAAAATAATATCGCCATCAAGGACATCATAATCCTTACCTTCTTGGCGCATTTTCCCTTGTTCTTTGGCGGGTTGTTCCCCACCTAGTGAGATATAATCATCAAAGGCAATCACTTCGGCTTTAATAAACCCTTTTTCGAAATCTGTATGGATAACACCTGCGGCTTCAGGGGCTTTTACCCCTTTACGCACTGTCCACGCACGGCTTTCTTTTGGCCCGGCTGTAAAGTATGTCTGCAAGCCTAATAGTTGGTATCCGGCATTAATAATACGATCAAGGCCCGCCTCTTCTAATCCCATCTCAGATAGAAATTCCTGCTTTTCTTCGTTTGTTTCGAGCTGCGCGATTTCAGATTCAATGGACGCACAAATAACAACCGAACTCGCGCCTTGCTCTTTAGCCATAGCATCAACTTGTCGCGTCCATTCATTGCCCTGCGCCGCATCATCTTCATTCACATTACAAACATAAAGGATTGGTTTCGCTGTTAGCATTCCAAGTTGTTTCATCCATCGCACTTCGTCGGGATTAGATGGCTCTACCACCCGAGCAGACTTTCCTTCGTCAAGCACCGCCTTCACTTGCGCCATAAATTCATATTGTGCTTTAAACTCCTTATCCCCGCCTTTGGCTTTACGTTCAATATTCGCAATTTGTTTATCAATACTTTCTAAATCCGCGAGCAATAATTCTGTTTCGATTGTTTCTGCATCGCGAAGCGGGTCAACCGATCCGTCGACATGAGTAATATCTGAATCTTCAAAACAGCGCAGAACATGAATAATCGCATCTGTTTCTCTGATATTGGCTAAGAACTGGTTACCAAGCCCTTCGCCTTTACTTGCACCTTTGACAAGACCTGCAATATCAACAAATTCTAATTGTGCAGGAATCGTCTTAGCCGAAGCCGCAATTGAAGAAATTTTCTCAAGACGAGAATCCGGAACAGCAACTTTGCCAACATTCGGCTCAATCGTACAAAATGGAAAATTCTCTGCTTGTGCAGCGGCCGTAGCTGTTAACGCATTAAACAAAGTTGATTTCCCCACATTCGGTAATCCGACTATTCCGCAATTAAAACCCATTTTTAAAAATCCTTTCTGATTTTATGCCTTAAGCTCGTAAACTCGCTACGGCCTAACTTATCAAATATTTATATACTATTCACACGCGTCATGTAATCGTCGTGATGATGCTCAATCACCATATCGACATAACGCGATAAATCATCAATCCAGTCAGGAAGCCATTTTTGCTCTTCCTTGCTAAAGTCGTTGAGAACATACCCGCTCACGCGGTTTTTATCACCCGGATGACCGATACCGCATCGCACCCGCCAATACTCTTTATTCCCTAAATGCGCATCAATTGATTTTAATCCATTATGGCCACCAGTACCGCCGCCTTGCTTGACTTTAATTTTACGCGGCGCTAAATCCAATTCATCATGAAATACGATAATCTTTTCGGGCGGAACTTTAAAAAACTGAGCGGCTTTTCCGACTGATTGGCCCGAGTCATTCATATAGGTTTGCGGCTTTAATAATGCAATTTTTTGCGTTCCAATTCGCCCTTCACTCAATTCCCCTTGGAATTTATTTTTAAAGGCTGGAAAGTTGTTGCTTCGCGCAATCTCATCAATCACCATAAATCCAATATTATGGCGGTTACCTTCATATTTATTTCCAGGATTTCCCAAACCAACGATTAAAAACATAGACTCTCTTTTCTTGAGAAATTGAAACATATGGATTTATACAATAAGAAAAAGGCACGAACAATGCTCGCACCTTTTTATTTTATGCCTCAGGCGGGTAAACCCGCTACGGCCTCATAAGAAAAATTTTTATCTGGCGTAGCTCGCTTGCGAGCCTGAGCCACACAGCAATGCAAAACGCGTTGCGTGAAAAATATTAATCTTCTTTTTTCTCTTCTGCGCCTTCCGCTGGAGCATCACCTTCGCCGCCTTCGGCTGAGGCTTCTGCGCCCTCTTCACCTTCTGCGCCTTCTTCAGTTTCCTCTTCTTCAACGATCATACGCGGTGCAGTCACTGTTGCGAGAGTAAAGTCACGATCATCGATCGCGGGCTTTGCGCCTTCTGGCATATCAGCGTTAGAAATTTTTACTGAGTCACCAATTTCAAAGTCACTTAAATCAACAACGATTTCATCAGGAATATTCTTTGCTTTACAAACAACATCCACTTCAAAACGAACAACGTTAAGAACGCCTTTTTCATCGTTATATTTTGCAGACTCTTGATTTGCGTATGTCACAGGAACAGCAACAGTAATTGTTGTTTTGTCACTGACACGTAAAAAGTCGATGTGCATCACATTATCCTTCACGGGATGAAGCTGCACATCACGGGCAAGAACTAATTCTTTTGATCCCTCAAGGTCTAACTCACATAGTGTTGTAAACATATGACCTTTATTATATTCAACATTTGCCTCATTGGCTGACATTGCAATTGTTACAGGGGATTTATTATCACCGTAAATCACGGCTGGGATTTTTTCTTCACGACGTAATGCTCTGGCGACCCCCTTACCTGTCCCATCGCGTTTTGTCGCAGCTAATGCATATTGTTTTGCCATTATTTGCTTCCTTTTTATTAAATTCAGATTAGCCTCCAGGGGTGCTAATCAACTTCTGGAGCGTAATTAGCAGGAATTTGAAGGAAATTACAAGGATTTTATGCTGAAAAACGACTAATTGCAGTTATTCCAGCCGCACTTGCCTGAGATTGAAGCACTTTCACTCGCCTTGCTTCTTCTAGATTGCCGTTACTTGTTACGAGCTGCACCACTTCAGGGGTCCATAAAGTCCTAAAAATTGCGCCTGCACCTATTTCACACCATAACGGGTAGACTCTAATAGCAAGGTCTAATTCCTCAGGGGCTTCTTTAGCACCCTGCTCAATATAAGTCTGTAGCTTGCTACCGATCTCTTTGATTAAGAGAACGACATGCTCTGGATCAACTTTAGCAAGATCATCTTTGTCCATGAACAAAGGCTTTACAAAATAGTTATAATTATGTCAATTAATTATTTGAAGAGAGCTGATATTGAACGCTCTTCATAAATCCGAAGAATGGCTTCTCCAATTAACGGCGCAACTGTTAACTGCTCAATGTTATGGGCCACTCTAACGGCCTCTGTCGCGGCAATAGAGTCTGTTATCACAAGGCTTTCTAGAGGCGATGATGATACACGGGCAACCGCGCCCCCTGAAAGCACCCCATGAACGACATAAGCATGGACTGATTTTGCGCCTTTATCTTTTAAGGCTAGGGCCGCATTACAAAGCGTTCCGGCTGAATCCACAATATCGTCAATTAAGATACAATCTTTACCGTCAATATTCCCAATCACATTCATAACTTCTGATACGCCTGCTTTTTCCCGGCGTTTATCGATAATGGCAAGATCAGCATTCATGCGCTTGGCGATGGCGCGGGCACGCACAACGCCGCCTACATCCGGTGAGACCATCACAAGATTATCACCTTTAAATTTTCCCTTCATATCCTCAACCATGGTAGGTGACGCGATAAGGTTATCGGTCGGGATATCAAAAAACCCTTGAATCTGACCAGCATGGAGATCAAGGGTTAAAACACGGTCTGCGCCTGCGGAAGTGATAAGGTTTGCGACCAGCTTGGCTGAAATAGGTGTTCTACCTCCGGTCTTTCGATCCTGCCGGGCATATCCGTAATAAGGGAGCACGGCGGTAATTCGTTTGGCTGATCCTCGCTTCAATGCATCGATAGAGATCAAAAGCTCCATTAAATTATCGTTGGCGGGATAAGATGTTGATTGAATGACAAAAACATCCTGACCACGCACATTTTCCATGATCTCAACAAACACTTCCATATCGGAAAATCGTTTCATGCTTGCTTTTGTGAGAGGAACATTGAGGTATGCAGAAATCGCTTCTGCGAGGGAACGGTTGGAATTACCGGCAATGATTTTCATGGGAGAACCCTAATTACTTCTAAAATTATTGCTTGGACTATAGAAAATATAAATTGCTGAAATCAATAGAATATTTCAATCAAGTCTGTTTTTTTAACTTATTTAATTATGATCGCTGAGATTTGCCGGCCATAATCGGGCTCACTACGATGTGTTTTACGGCGATAACTGAAAAAGTCATTCTCTTCTGCATATGTGTCATGACCTGAAATAATGACTTGGTTTAGATCCAATAACGCTAATCGTGAGGCGATATAACCAGGCAAATCAAACATTAGCTTATTGTTTTTATTGGTTTCTTTAAAAAATCTTTCATTACTTTGATCCTGGCTCAAAAACGGTTCAGTGAATTCGGCGCTTACTTCATAGGATTTAGGGCCAATGCACGGACCTATTGCCGCACTAATTTTTTGTGCTCCTATTTCGCGCATCGTGAGTACTGTATTCTCCAAAATACCGCCAATCGCGCCTTTCCACCCTGCGTGCGCAGCTCCTATCACAGGCTTACCTTCATTTGTTTCCCCTGAGAATAAAATAGGCCCACAATCTGCCGTTAGAATACCTAGGACTAAATGCGGTTGATCTGTGACCAGTGCATCGGCTTTAATCCCATTACAATCTTCAGGTTGCTTAATGATGACGGCTTGATCGCTATGATTTTGATAGAGCGTGCATAACATCGCCTCTGACTGGCCGAAATGGCCCGCAACACGCGCCCTATTCTCTTTAACTTTGTCGGTATCATCGTCTGATCCCTTACCACAATTTAGGCTTTCATAAATCCCTTCACTCACACCACCTTGCTTTGTAAAGAAGCCATGCTGGATGCCCTTATCTTCAAACCTATCAACTTCAATAACTTTCATAGCAATTCTTACGCAAACCCTTCTGCTTTTAAGGCTTCATCATTCGTAAAGGCGATCACTTTGAATAGATCACCCATTTCATTGTTATGAGTATCATTACCGATCAGTCGGCGCAAAGCCGTTTTAATCTCGTCCGCCTCTTGCGTCGATGCATTTTGGATTAATTGGTCCGCCCTTAGTTCAATTCCGAGTTGCGTCAGAAAATGAGATTGAGACACAGGTCCGAAAAGCATCAAATTATTATTCAAAATAATTTCTGAGAGATGAAAAAAGTTAACATACGCTGTTAAATCACAGAAACCAGGCGTATCGAAAATATCAGCTTGCCTATGGGTCTTGACCGCCTGTAGCGTCGCTTCATAAGCCGGCAGCACATAACCATAGTCAATAAATAGAGCAATAGACTGTTTATTTCTCATGAGTTTAGCTAAACTCTCCATAAAATTAACTGCTTCATGCGATACTTCAAGATGATCCTCTAACTGCGGTTTTAAAAGACTTCTTGGAAAAAGCTTTAAATCCTCGTTTTTTACTGATTTTTCTATATAATGAAACGCATCGTTTTTATTTAAATCTATGTATTTTTCTTTCCAACCAGTGTCAGTAAACCGATATTGATGTATTGGAAGAGCGTCAAGGAACTCATTGCCTAAAATAATAAGCGGTTCAGTATGAGAGATCATTGAAACATTGTGAACCCATGTCACTTTGTCTTGGATTTTTGCTTGCACTATTCTCTCTTGTAATTTTTTCTTTTGTTTATCTATCAACAAAGAACTTGTCTCGAGCATAGTAATATGAACCGCGTCATAAAATTGTGAATATTTTTGAGCAATTCTGAGTATATCATCCATCAAGGTGCCCCTTCCTGGACCACATTCAACCAAATGCACCTTTGATGGCTGTCCCATTTTGCTCCACACATCAATCACCCAAGCAGCAAGAATTTCACCAAAAAGCTGTGATATTTCAGGAGCCGTAGTAAAATCCCCTGATTGTCCAATAATATTTTGTGATTGATAATAACCGTACTTCTCATGACCTAAACATAAGCTCATATACTCCGCTATGGTTATAGGACCGTCTGTTCGTATCTTATCTTTAATGATTATCTCTAAAGGCGTGGGCTCAGAACTCATATTATACTTACGCTTTTTGTACTTGCGTACGATGCCCCTTTAATATCGCATACGCAATAATACCTAGTCCTGCAATAACCATAGGAAGGCTTAAAATCTGTCCCATAGATATTGCCCCAACAATGAAGCCTAAATGGGCATCTGGCTCTCTAAACAATTCAACGAACATCCGAAAAATACCATATCCGGCGAGGAATGTTCCCGTCACAATACCAGGGCGCAGTCTGGTCTTAGACCATAGATATAAGACAAGTAAAATAAGAAATAAGACAAGGCCTTCCAACAAAGCCTCATAAAGTTGGCTTGGGTGGCGAGGCATACTTCCCGCGTACGGAAAAACGACACCCCATGGTTGATCTGTGGGCCGCCCCCATAACTCGCCATTAATAAAATTCGCTATACGTCCAAAGAAAATACCAATAGGTACAACGGCACATACAATATCCGTTAAACGAAAAAGCGGAATTGTCTTTAAATACGAATATACGAGTAAAGCAATAATTACTCCTAGCGCTCCCCCATGAAACGCCATACCGCCTTCCCAAACTTTAAACGCATCAAGCGGTGCATTCAGATAAAGCCCCGGCTGATAGAAAAGCACATATCCTAAACGCCCCCCTAATATGACCCCCAAAATGGCCCATGGGAAGAAGTCATCGACCTGCTCTCTTGTGGGCAATAAATCTTTATCTTTGGAAGAAAGCCACAACGCATAGCGCCATCCTCCTATAAATCCAGCTAAATACGCAAGGGCATACCAACGGATCGCAAAGGGACCGATAGAAAAAGCAATAGGATCAATATTCGGAAACTCAATCATTGAAACCTTATAGCAATCGAAGAAATGATTATGAAGCGATTTTTAAGCGAAATTTATGAATGACTATAGGATAAGGCTCTTGAATGAGGGCGGGCAGATGCCTCAAGCTGATAGGTCCCTGTTATATTCATAGCCCTGCCCTCTTCAGCTAAATAAGCATAATCTGAACGCTCTCCTATTGCGCGGTCTTGGATAAAATGTTGAGCATCTCCATACATATTGACAACAAAAGCATTATCTCGTCCCAATAGACTTGCAAGGCTGAAATCATGGCGAGCAAAATGCCACGCACCATAAAAAATAACGTTACCTTCGGCACTTGCTCTACTTTGAATTCTTGAGGCTATAATTCGATCATCATCTCTAGATGCAAATTCATCACGATCCCAATAATTGGTACGCAATGTTTGCAATGGATTGCGGAAAGCAAAACTAATATATGCATTTATTGTTGGCCCTGTATCAGAGCCGCATCGTTGAACAAAATCTCTTTGTAGGTCAGAGCTATATTCTTGAAAACGTTCTAATACATCTTCAGAGATCGCCTCATCCGCATTATCAACATAGTGAACTTGCATCCCGCGCTGCGTACATTCGTGATAAAAGGATGTAAGGGCTTGGGCATATAATGCACGCCTTTGATCATAGGATAATCCGCTGAAATCATATTCTTCTTGAGCAGGCTGAACATCACCTCGAGCTATCGAGCGCTCAATACGATCCAAAGTGGATGATAATCCTTCCATAAAGATATTTTGAACGCCAGCGGCTTGCATATATTCAATATTTTTTAGGCTTAGAAAGAAAAACTCAATACGGGGTTCAAGATGGTTTGTATCCCCCACCATAGTATACTGCTTTAATCCATAAGCTTGAGGCCAAAAATCCGCCTCGTTATAATGGGCACGGCCTAAGAGGGAGTTAACGCGATTTGGATCGATATCATCCTCACAAACATCTTTAATATGAGCGTTATACGCCCATGGAGCACCAAACCCTGCTGATAGTGCTAAAGTACTTAAACCTAGAAATGTTCGCCTCTTCATAATGTAGAGACAATAGTGAAAATATATTATTATGTCAATTAAATATAGCTATCTTCTTGAGACATATAGCCTTGCACGTAATCTTTAATTCCTTCTTCAAGACTTAAAAATTCTTCATGATAACCCGCATCACGTAATTTTTTCATATTGGCTTGGGTAAAATACTGATATTTCTCACGAAGCTGTTCGGGCATATCAATATAATTAATTTTAGGCTCAATCCCTGCTGCTGCAAAAGTTGCTTCTGCAAGTTCTTTGAAACTTTGCGCTTTACCTGTTCCTACATTAAATAATCCACTCACGTCAGGGTTTTCAAAAAGCCATAGCATGACTTTGACGCAATCTTTCACATAGACAAAATCACGAAGTTGACCACCATCTTCATAATCAGGATGATGGGATTTAAAAAGCTTGGCTGCTGCGCCTGCTACAACTTGAGGGTAAAGCTTACAGACCACACTCATCTGATCACCCTTGTGATATTCGTTAGGGCCATACACATTGAAGAATTTTAAACCAGCCCATTGCGGAGGAACCGGTTCATGCTTCTTTGAAATGACCCGTGCAACACGTCTATCAAAAACATGCTTTGACCAGCCATAAGCGTTTAATGGCCTTAATTGACTTAGTTCTTCCGGTGTTTGGTAATCGTCAAAGCCTTGCGCCCCATCACCATAAGTCGCCGCACTTGAGGCATAAATGAACCGTGTCTTATTATTCCCGCACCATTTCCACAAACGCCTGGATAAGACAATATTAGTTTCGGCGATAAGATCGACGTCTCTCTCAACAGTTGAGGAAATTGCGCCCATGTGAAAAATGGCCTCAATATTATCTTTATGCCTTTCTAAATAATCAAATAGCAAGTCTGGGCGAACCATATCCCTTAACTCACGCTTTGCAATGTTGCGCCATTTATCTTCATTGCCTAAGACATCACAGATAACAATATCATCGTATCCTGCCTCTTCTAATCCTGCGACAAGGTTTGATCCAATAAATCCTGTTCCGCCCGTTACAATAATCATAATAGTCCTTTTCAAATATAATTTTCGTGGATAGGTTATAAACACGCTTCAATGCAAATTGAAGATGAACTGCCAATAGTGATATCACAGTGAACAGAATG
>JBCCKS010000013.1:0-56405 GCA_039027295.1 Pseudomonadota bacterium | reverse complement strand
GCAAAATTAAGAGCTACGTTTGATATCATAGAGATTAGATTATATCCAAACATACCGCCATTGGCCTTTAAATGCATAATATTTGAAGATATATTTTGTAAAGCCACAAAGCGTTGTGCGTTCTCTTCAGCATCTTTTAAAGCCTTTAATGAAGCGGAAATATTTTTGAGATACTCTTCGGCATACGGTTTAAAGTCATTAGAGTGATTATCATCAATCGACTCTTGAGCTTTTTGTAATAGAAGTTCAGGAATACCGCCTGAGCCCACTCTTGTTTTTAAAGCACGGTCGGCGTCCGTAAATTCTGCATCCTGCCATTCATTATCTGGGTCATCAATCATCGCAGCACCTAAATCTCTTTAGTGTCGTTTTTCATTTGTTTTAAGAGCTTTTCTGCTGCCTGTTCTTGCTCATCACTAATCTCATCTGATTGGCGTCTTTGTGGACCGCCATAGCCTTCTCCTTTACGGCGGCGGCGATCAGGGCCAAAGAAATCTTGTGTTTTTACAAATTGTCTAGGGTTCTCAATAATTTGAACAATTCGGTTATATAAATCACGGGCAGTGTAAGGCTTTGCCAAAAACTCCGTCACACCTTGATCACGAGCGCTTTCAACGCGCACTCTATTGGAATAGCCTGTCATTAAAATAATCGGTACGTACGGATTGGGCGATTTAGGGTTCTCACGGATTTGGTCAATCAACTCAAGCCCATCCATAGGCTCCATGATCCAATCCGTAATCACCAAATCGGGATTATGTTCGCAAAAAACCTTAAAAGCTTCTTCCCCATTTTTAGCACTCACAAGATTTTTAAAGCCGAAAACCTGCAAAACAGATTTTGTTAGCCCTAAAATTGGCAGCATATCTTCCACAACTAAAATTTGAACATCTGAAAACTGGTAAGCCATACGATCCCCTTTATTAAAAATTATATCGTGCTTTGGGCTTTTGAACAAAGGGGAAATCAGAAAAGAGGTAAAAATATGACAAATTATAGCCTTGCGAGCCTTTTGAAATTCTTATAGAACAATATTTCAATAAAGGAGCTTCAAAATGAAAAATAAAGTGGTTTTGGCATATTCAGGTGGTTTAGATACCTCTGTCATTCTTAAATGGTTGATTGAAGAAGGCTACGACGTTGTTGCCTATATTGCAGATGTTGGACAAGAAGAAGATTTTGAAGCTGCCCGCGAGAAAGCAACAAATATTGGCGCAAGCGCGGTTTATGTTGAAGACTTAAAAGAAGAATTCGTTAATGACTACATCTTCACAGCGATTAAATCGCAAGCTATCTATGAAGGTCGCTATTTATTAGGAACATCTGTTGCACGCCCTATTATTGCCAAACGTCAAATTGAAATTGCTGAAAAAGAAAATGCGCAATTTGTATCTCACGGTGCCACTGGAAAAGGAAATGATCAGGTTCGCTTTGAACTTTCTTACTATGCCTTAAATCCTGATATCCAAGTCATTGCGCCTTGGAAAATGGAGAGTTTCCTTACGCGATTTAAAGGCCGCACAGATATGCTGAATTACGCTGATCAATATGGCATCCCGGTTACGGCGTCCCGATCAAAACCTTATTCAGAAGATGATAACTTGCTTCATATTTCACATGAAGCTGGGATTCTAGAAGACCCGAATGCAGCCTGCGCAGAAGACATTTATTCTCGAACAAGCTCAATTCAAGATGCACCGAACGATCCAGAAATTATCTCCATCCATTTTAATGAAGGTCTTCCTGTTGAAATAGAAGTTGGAGACAAAAGAACCACTGGCGCGCTTCAAATATTTGAAACGCTGAACGAACTGGGATCAAAGCACGGTATTGGCCGTCTTGATATGGTTGAAAACCGCTTTGTTGGCATTAAATCTCGCGGCGTATATGAAACACCCGGGGGAGAAATTCTCTATAAAGCCCATCGTGACTTAGAAGGGCTCGTTATGGATCGTGAAGTTATGAGAATCCGTGATCGTTTATCTATCGATATGGCGCATCTTATTTATAATGGATTTTGGTTCTCACCAGAATTTCAACTTCTCTTGCATACAATGAATAAGGCCCAAGAAGTTGTAAACGGAACTGTTCAAATTCAGTTATTCAAAGGAATGGCATATCCGCTCGCACGGACATCAGAAAATGCATTATATGACCCCCTTCAATCTTCAATGGATGAAGAAGGTGGTTACAACCAAGAAGATGCAGATGGGTTTATTAAAATTAATGCTGTGCGTTTGAAAAATAATACGCGCGTGAATAGTGCCCAAAAAGATAAAACTAAAAAAGCAGCTTAAAAATAGCTGCTTTTAATAAAAGATTGGTCCTTCTTTAGACTTTCTTTCGTATTCATGAGCCAGCATTTGAGAGGACACCGTGCGACCTCCAGAAGGCGCTCTTCCATCCTGATACTCTCTCATCCAGTGACTTCTCATTGTCCCCGGACCAAACTGCAATCTAATATTTGCTCGTTCGATTTGTGCCATAAATCTTATTTCTTCATGGGTGAAAGTAGGCTTACGCATTTTTAATCGATCAGAAAAAGCTCTCTCAAATGCACAACGTATATCACTTAAACGGCTTTGTAAGATATGAGGGTCGATGATGACGCTTTGACTATTTGTATTAGTTGTATCTTCGCATGACCGAGGTAAATCATGATAAGTTTTGGCAAGGTAGAAAATTTCATCAAATGTCTCTTTTGCCCATTTGATGACACCAGGGTTGGGGCCAACCATGAGGGCAGGAATTCTTTTTGTATCAATTTCTGGAATATCTAAATATTCGCTCAACGTCTCTCTCCAATAAGAATTAGAAATTACAACGAAATATTTATTATGTCAAAATTTATTAGATATGGCGTTGCCGACCGCGCTCTCCCCAGCCTGCTGTATCTGGAACTTTAAATAATGTTTTCATTTGAACACCATAACTAGAAAGCTTTTGTAACTCCTGCGTGGCCTCATCTTTTGACATTTCTCTGACTGCGCCAATACCATGCCTATGCTCTGCTGACCTTGTTGCTTCCCTTCTTTGCTCTTCTCTAGGAAAACGTAACAGTACTGGGGCAAGATCGTGAGCCTCAGAACCTTCCGGTGTTTTATAAATCTCACCTCCATATTCTGGATCGCCTTCGGCTTGTCTAGCTCTGTAATCGTGCAGGTAGACAAGTCCGTTTAAAATTCTTTCTCCTATTTGTATGCCATGACAGGCCTCTTCAAGAGAAACGGAGACGCCATCATTACTCACCACTTCAGGTGGCGTGGAGAAATGAACAAAGAAATTCTTTCCGGTTTGTGCTCGATTGGCTACTTCTAATATTGTATGGCCTTCTGAAGCGTAAATACCGCGAATACAGTCCATAGGGATTTCATAGTCGCCGCCTTTAACAATATTAGGATCTAATCTGGTTGCTATTGGTTCTCTGGCTCTTCCAGCAAACCAGCTTCTTACTGTACTTATAACCATGCTTACACACCTTTTTTCTAGAATCTTTCGCTTATTTTGACTATAAAACGTTAAATTATAGTGAAAATAACCAAAAAATATAATTATGTCAAATAATAGATCGAATAAAATGTGGGGTGGTCGCTTTGAAGCAACGCCTGATCAAGTCATGGAAGCCATTAATGCCTCCATTGATATTGACCAAAGGCTGTGGCGCGAGGACATCCAAGGCTCTCAAGCACATTGTAAAATGCTTGTTAAACAAGGGATTATCCCTGAAAAAGACGGCCAATTGATCCTAAAAGGGTTAGAGCAAATTCAAGGCGAAATTGAAGCTGGTACATTTGAATTCTCAACTGCTCTAGAAGATATTCATATGAATATTGAAAGCCGCCTTAAAGAGATTATTGGCGATTGTGCGGGTAAATTACATACGGCTCGATCACGTAATGATCAAGTGGCCACAGATTTTCGGCTTTGGACAAGAGAAGCTTGTACTCACGTCATTTCAAAAATCGAAGCTTTCCAATCTATTTTAGAGACCCTCATTAAAGACCATAAAGATACAATTATGCCGGGCTTCACTCATTTACAAGTGGCTCAACCAGTCACACTCTCTATGCATCTTGATGCTTATTATCAGATGATGGAGCGTGATAAGTCCCGCTTTGAGGATTGTCAAAAACGTCTGAATGAAATGCCACTTGGTGCCTGTGCCTTATCAGGAACAGGGTTTCCTATTGATCGTGAATTTACAGCGAAAGAACTTAGTTTTTCTCAGCCTATGAAAAATACAATGGACGCAGTTTCTGCCCGCGATTTTGCGAATGAATTTTTATTTAGCTGCGCTCAGTGTGGCTTGCATTTATCACGCCTGGCAGAAGAAATTATTAATTGGGCAACACCTCAATTTGGATTCATAACGTTAAGCGATCAATGGTCAACAGGCTCTTCGATTATGCCACAAAAGAAAAACCCGGATGCTGCAGAGTTAGTGCGTGCAAAAACTGGAACGCTCAATGGAAATTTAATTCAGTTAATGACAGTCATGAAAGCGCTTCCCCTCGCCTATAATAAAGATATGCAAGAGGATAAAAAATCTGTTTTTAACAGCTTTGATACGATTAATCTGTGTCTAGAAGCAATGAGCGGAATGATTGAAACAGCTCAGTTTCATAAGGAGCCCATGAGACAGTCCGCTGAGACTGGTTATGCTACAGCAACAGAAATCGCTGACTGGCTAGTTCGTAATTTAAGTATGCCATTTAGAGAAGCACATCATATTACAGGGCAAATCGTGAAGTTAGCAGAAACAAAGGACCTAAAACTTTCTGATTTAGCGTTAGAAGATTTGCAAGATATTTGCCCTGAGATTACAGACGACATATATCAATATTTAGATGCTCAGAAAGCTATCAAAACCCGCCTCTAATTATCTTCTGATAGCTTTTGACTTAAATCTGTTGTCGGCCCATTCAAAAGATGGTCATTTTCCCGTTCGCTATGCTCCGGCCTATTAACCTCATGAGTAATAGACGGATTTGTAAATATTGTTTCAATATATTGAAAACGGGAATTTTATATTTGATGAAGGGGATGAAATTCTCCCTGATGTCACAGTGAAAACAAAAAACATAAAACGCCGCGTGGAGACAAATGAAAAAGGATACTCGCTGATTAAGAACTTACCTGTAAATCGTGTAACGGATATTGAAATTGATGAAAACACATTACCCGACTCTTTCATGATCTCTGTTGCTGATAATGTATCTATCTTGCCCGAGCCGGGTGAAATTATAGAATTAGAATTTCCAGTCCAGCTAACAGGAGAAATTGATGGAACAGTAAGCGTCTCTCAGAATGGCGAAAAAGTGAGGCTTGCCAAAGGCGCAAAAATTGATTTCTACCCTTTGACAGGACAAAATAAAGAACTCATTCAGGTTCGCGCTGCCATCGATGGATTTTTTGTTGCTTCCCAAATACCTCCTGGACGATATTTAATGAGTGTTAATGAAGAGACATTGAAGAAATTTCAATCAGGGACGCCAGTCCCTCGCATTGTTGAAATTAGTCCGAATGGTGATGTAATTTACGGGCAAGATATTGCTCTGGATAAAGATAAACCTCTCATGCCTATTGAAGTAGCTTATTCCCCCGAAGCATCAGGAAGCCAAGAGATTATACGGCTAAATGAAGAGGCCAACACGCAATCCAAACTTGGAAAATTGCTCACCGCTTATGCGCGCAAAAAAGCACGCTTTCCGGAAGGTGAACTTAATCGTATTGAACCTGCATCTGGAGACGCAGATTTGGATAGTAACGCTATAATTGAGACCACTTATGCACAATGTAAAAGACTGCCCCAGCAAGCTATACCGTGCGGTATTCAAGTTGTTGTGCCTATGCAGGAAACGAGTTTCTGAACTCTAATTTCCATATATTTATAGAATAATTGCTAAATGGTCGTTTTTGGATAGATTCATGATCCATGAGTAAATCTGTCTATATATATAGTGATGAGGGTGTTGGCGATTTCAGCCTAAACGCGGTCAAAAATTACTTCTCTTCGGAAGTCATTACTTTGATTAACGCCGAAACGATTACAAAAAATGGAATCCCTGTCGATGTTGATCTTTTTGTTATGCCGGGCGGTGCAGATCGCCCTTACGCAAAAAAATTAAATGGTACGGGCAATAAAGCTATTAAGAAGTATGTTGAACAAGGGGGCACGTATTTAGGGATTTGTGCAGGCGGGTATTACGGTTGTTCAGAGATAGAGTTTCAAAAAGGAACATCAGGTGAAATTTGTGAACCACGGGAACTTGGTTTTTTTCAAGGACTGGGTATAGGGTGCTTGAGTGAACTTACAAACCCCTATGATCAAACTCTAAATAGCGCGTCCGTTACCACTATTTTAGGTGCGAAGGACTCTATAAAAGTGTTGTACTGGGGAGGATGCTTTTTTAAACCGCATGAAAATTCTCAATTTAAAATACTATATCAATATGAAGAGGTTAAGGATCATCCCCCCGCTATTATCTCTTGCGAATACGGCAAAGGATTAGCTATTTTATCTGGCGTTCACTTTGAAGCATCGCATAAAAGTCTAAAATCTCATGATTTTGATCATTCAAATGACAATAGTTTGAAAGACCAATTTATTCAAAAATTAGAGTCTTCAAATTCAATAAACTTTGATGAACTCTTAAAACAAGCTTTAACAAAATAGAGGTGTGCCTATGAAAAAAATTCTCATTTTTAAAGGAGGTCCTGGCGAAGGTGGTTCTACATTTAGCTCAAAAAACTTACACGATGTCTTAAGTGCCTCTCTCTATAGATTTGGATTTAAAGTCTCATTTATATCAGCGAGAGACTTACGGGAAGGCCCTACTCTAGCCCCTAATGAAGTAGAGATACTTGTTTTAGGAGGGGGCCGTTTTACCGAAGTGAAAAGAGCGATTGGTGAACGCGGAATTGAAAATATCGAAAACTATGTTTATGAAGGCGGGAAATATTTAGGCGTTTGTATGGGCTCATATGCAGCATTCCCTGATATTGAATTTGAAGGAAAGGATATT
This sequence comes from Pseudomonadota bacterium, assembly GCA_039027295.1. Taxonomy (GTDB): domain Bacteria; phylum Pseudomonadota; class Alphaproteobacteria; order Micavibrionales; family Micavibrionaceae. The sequence continues at coordinate 49,380 of JBCCKS010000013.1, read as the reverse complement.
AGACGAGGAAATGGCTTAAAATTTTTTAATGCAACTGCCAGAGGAAGTCTTTCTATAGCATCCCCATACGATGCAACAGGAAATTCTGCAACGATTATTAATGTTCACCATATGCGTAATAAAATCCAATTTCCAGCTCTATATTGGGGCGGGAATGGTATGGATGAGCAAGAACTGCTTACTATCGGCGCACAACCTTTATCCAAAATTACGCTTCCTAAGGGGCCAGAAAAAGTCATGAGCGCTTCTATTGACGTTGGTATAAATGGTGGAAAAGCTTTTGCCTGCGCGTACCATCTAGAAGCGTATCAGTGGACTGTTATTTGGAATTGGTTGAAAGGCTTACCAGGCGAAAGTGAATGCTATACACGGCTTTACCACGAGATGATGCAGCATCCTGACAAGGCCTATATGATGGCATCTGCTTTATTGCTCGATGATATTAATCTTGTCCCCGAACATTCTTTTGCCGCGCAAATTTACCCAGAGATGCGTGATCAGACATCTATGAGGTATGAATCACAGCCCTTTCACCATGGTCGTCTAGTAATTTTTTAAGTAGTTTTTAAGCAGCTTTTTTATGATTGCGAGAAAGGCGTTTCTTTCCGTTTGATTTTTTAATCGGCCGTGCAGAAAATCTTTTCTCCGATTTCTTGTTCGAATTTTTATGTGATTTTTTAGACTGGCCTTCAAATTTATTTTTAAATCCAGATCCACTACGACGTGGTTTACTCTTCTTACTATTTGATTTTTTGCTATTTGTCTTTTTATCAGAACAGCGATCTTTTGAAGCTTGCGGATTCAAAAGCCTTACAATAGCATGCCATTTACGGCCATCTTGGTTGGATACAAAGCTAATCGCTGAACCTTGTGCCCCTGCCCGCGCTGTTCTACCCATACGATGAATAAAATCTTCGGCTACCTGCGGAAGATCGTAATTAATCACATGCTCAATATGCGGAACATCAAGACCTCTTGCGGCAATATCTGTTGCAATCAACACGCGGAAATTCATCTTACGAAAATTTTGCATGACGCGATCGCGTTTACTTTGACGTAAATCACCATGTAAAGCTTCAGAAGTAAATCCATCACGGCGTAAATTCTTTGCCATTCTATCTGCACCGTATTTGGTTTTCACAAAGACAATGACAGAACCACTGCGATCATGGAGCTGAGACATAAGTTCATTATATTTTTTATCTTTTTCAATGCGAATAATCTCTTGCTTAATATTATGAGCGACGACATTGACCTTACCAACAGACACACGCTTGGGGTTATTCATATATTGTTCTGCGAGCTTTAAAATATTTTTTGGCATCGTCGCTGAGAACATAAGAGTCTGGCGCTTTTTTGGTAGAAATTTAAAAATTCTTTCAAGTTGAACCATAAAGCCCATATCTAACATTCGGTCGGTCTCATCAAGCACGAGGAAGCGCGTATCATTTAACATCATGTTGCCACACTCTAGATGGTCATTAATTCTCCCCGGCGTTCCTACAATAAGACGCGGACGCGCACGAAGTTGATTCATTTGCTTACCCATTGGCTCACCGCCAATGATAAAAGCTGTTTTGATTGAACTTTTTTTCCCTAGAAGCTGGTGCATGATATCCATGATTTGCTTTCCAAGCTCTCTTGTTGGCGTTAAGATGAGTGCTGACCCTTTAGGATCATTCAGCAATTTTTCAATCAATGGAATGGTAAAGGCTGCGGTTTTCCCTGTGCCTGTTTGCGCTGTCCCCATAATATCATTCCCTTCGAGAGCCAAAGGGATGGATTGCGCCTGAATCGGTGTTGGTTTCGCATAATCCATTTTGACTAATGATTGCGCAAGCTCAGTGTTAAGGCCAAAGCCTTCAAAATTTTTCATTTCAAATCTTTCTTCTTCAAAAGCATAAATGCTTTTTTGTTAAGTTCATGACCCAGACCCATTTAATGGCTGGATCTTATGTGCGTTCGATATCTAAGAAACTGTTCAATAAAACTGAACTTAACTGAGGAAGGGTGAATTAGAGGAATTCTTCTCTAGGGGCTCACTATCTTGATACGGAACAAGATAACCTGCGAAAGCTCGAAACTTTATAAAAAAGAGCATCATCGTCAAACGATGGCGCAGTAGTGACAGCTTTATTGAGATATGTCAAATTAAATAATTGGTTGCGGGGGTAGGATTTGAACCTACGACCTTCAGGTTATGAGCCTGACGAGCTACCGGGCTGCTCCACCCCGCGTCAAAGGAATTAGAGATATAGCTATCAAAGAGGAGGAAATCAACCCCCTCTTTTGATTAAATTATTGAATTTATAGATTATTTTGAGTGATTTTCATCACTTCTTCCATCACAGACTTAATCTGAGGGCGCTCTTTATAGCTTTCTTCAGCTAAAATCGCTTTGATGTTGCCCAATCGATCAACAATAAAGATTGAAGGCTCTGGAATACCGTAAGAAAAGCTTCCTTCTCTTTGGCTATCGTCAAAAATCCCGAATGCTTTGATCGCTTCGGAGTTAGGATCAGACAAAAGTGTAAATTCAGGCTGATGCTTTTTTTCAAACTTCATCAGCTTTTGCTGACTATCATAACTAATACTGACAACTGAAAACCCTTGGTCTTTAAATTCGGTGAGATTATTTCTAAAATCAATCAATTGCGCCTTACAAAAGGGGCACCAATCTGCCGACCTTACAAAGACAAGAACGGCGCCTTTATCCCCTAAAGTTGATTGGATTGTTTTCTCTTCACCGAATTGATCACTTAAGACTAAGTTTGAGGGAATTTGGTCTCCCACTTTTAGAGATGTGTCTGCGTAAGAGAGTGTTGAAAAAGATAGAAAGACAAGAAATACATAAATTGGAACTGTAATACGATGGATCATAACGTGATCTCCTTATAATTAATTTATGTATAGGTATTTGTAACAAAAGGGCATTTCGTTACAAATAATTTTTATTTTTTAAGACTTAAGCAGCTTGCTTTTGCTTATCTTGCAATTGAGATGTGATCTGTTGTTGCGTTTGACCAACATTAGGACGGCTTGCTACTTGCGCCAAGTCACCCATAGACACAACACCAACAAGGCGCTTGTCACGATTAACAACAGGCAGACGGCGAACTTGGATTTCACCCATATTGTTACAAATCTCTTCAACATCTTGATCGTCGTAACAGTAGTAAGTTTTTGGTGTCATAATATCACGGCCTGTAATCTCTTGAGGGTTTTTACCTTCGGCGATGGCGCGCACTGTGATGTCACGGTCTGTCACCATTCCAATCATACGATCATTTTCTGCCATAGGGATAAAACCACAATCTTGGTCTTTCATTTCCTGCGCAATTTGAGAAACAGGAGCATCGGGTGACATCCATTTAATATTAGGAGTCATTACATCTTTAATTTGAGGCATGGTATTTCCTTTCTTATTCTAAAGAACCAGTCTCAATAATTAAGCATGTTTTACGCGGCATTTCGAGTGATTTGTAGAAAAACATCTTCCAAGTCACTCTCATCTGTTGAAATATCGCAAATTGGGTTGTTCATTGTCTTTAAAATTTTCAAAATATCTTCAACGCATTGATCTTTCGGGGAATAGCGCATCATGATCGTACGATTACCTTCTTTTGCTGCGTTATATTTTTTAAGATCGTCAGGAATTGTTTCAATAGGCTGATCAAAACGAAAACGAATTTCTTTTGAATCTATGCGTGAAAGCAATGTTTCTTTTTCTTCATTTGCAACAATCTGACCGTGATTAATAATCGCGATATGATCACAGAGGGCTTCGGCCTCTTCTAAATAATGCGTTGTTAAAAGAACTGTCACGCCTTGCTCATTTAGCTTCTTCACATTCTCCCACAGCATCTGACGAAGCTCAACATCCACGCCGGCAGTCGGCTCATCTAAAACTAAAATTGGCGGGGTATGAACAAGCGCTTTAGCAACCATAAGACGTCTTTTCATTCCGCCAGAAAGCCCGCGTGAATAACTTTCTGCTTTATCTTCAAGGCCAACCAATTCCAAAAGCTCTTGTGTGCGGCGCTCTGATTTTGGAACACCGTAAAGACCAGCCTGAATTTCTAAAATTTGTTTTGGCGTAAAAAAAGGATCAAAATTAATTTCTTGCGGAACGATCCCAATCGCTGCTCTAGCATTTCTAGGATTTTGATCAATATCACGATCCCAAATTGTGACGCTACCGCTTGTCTTCACAACAAGACCCGCCATGATGTTGATAATCGTAGATTTTCCTGCCCCATTCGGCCCTAACAGCCCAAAGATAGACCCTTGCGGGATATTGAGGTTGATAGTGTCTAAAGCCTTCTTTTCAGGTGATTTACCTTCTGCAGCATAAGTTTTATTGAGATCAGTAATTTGGATAGCTTGTTTCATATCTACTGTTTTAACGCCTAAAGCCTTATAAACAACTATAATTTTATTGACATATTAATTAATTATGTCTATCAAGAAATATCAAAAGGAAAAACTATGGTTACAACACTTGTCGGTGATTTTGGCGGTACAAATGCTCGTCTAGCACTATCAACAGAAGAAGGTATTACGGGCGTAAGAGAATTCAAATGCTCAGACTTTCCAGATCCCTCTGCCATAGTTAATAGTTATATTGGCACAAGAGATGTTGAAAAGATTGACCATGGTGTTTTTGCTGTCGCGGGCGCATCAGAAGATCCGGAGAATGTTACTTTTACAAATGGTCCGTGGGCACAGCGGGGCGTTAATTTTACTAATTGTGAAATTGATGTCGTAGAAACAATTAATGATTTTGAAGCAATTTGTTATTCAATCTCAGCATTAAAGCCTGAGGATACACTTAAAATCGTTGCCGGTACGCAACCGTTTTTTCCATCTTTATATTTAGCGGATGAGAAAACCTACACTGACAACCCCACACGTTTAATTAAATCGTCGCCTGAAAAGCGTTTTGTTGTGCTAGGTCCAGGAACAGGCCTTGGTGTCAGTACAGGGCTCGTTACAGATGGCGGACAATTTTTAGTCGTTGGTGGAGAAGGTGGTCACTCTGATTTTTCTCCCAGTACTGATGACGAATTATACTTAAAAGAATATTTAGAAAGTATTGATAAGATTGTATCTCTAGAAACAATAGCTTCCGGAACAGGGCTTGCAACAGTTTTTAATGCACGATGCGACATGTTAGATATTCCAACAAGAATTCAAGATGCCTCTGAGCTAGAAGCTCAAATGCGCGAAGGTAAGCCAAAAGAAGTTAGACAAGCAGCAAGATGGACCTTAAAACTATTTGCAAAAACTCTTGGAAAATGTGCGGCGACAGTCACACTGTCCAGCGACTCCAGAACTGTCTTTTTGACGGGAGGCGTTGTACCCAAATTGGGACTCACAAGAAATCTCTACGTGAACGCATTCACTAGTGCATTTCACAACAATGACTTAGGTGAAAATAATACACTCAAACAAACACCTGTTGCTCTTATAACACACCAACAACCTGGATTATTAGGAGCTTCTGCGTATGGAAAACTTGCTAGAGGTTAATTGAAAACTTCGTCCCAATAAGCCAGTGCCTCGCTTTTGATAATCTCTTCATGTTTTTGACGATCTTTATTCGCGCCTAATTTCCCACGAGATCCTGCAAAGACCATATGGTCCGCCCCATCAATCACAAGTAATTTTTTATGTGGGTGATCGGGACTGTTATCATGAGGTATTAAACGATGCTCGTACCCTTCCCCTGATAAAGGTGATTTATCTTCCGTACCAGTCATATGAAAGAGCGGTATAGAAATGCCTGCATAAACTTTTTCTTTTGGGAAATGTCCTAAATGATTAACCCCTCCGGGGCTGTAAGAAATACCCGCTATGAATCGATTATCAGCATAAGATGTTAGCTCATTATTCTCATCAGGAAATAGCATCCCTGCCATAACTTGTGTTGTGAGTGCACCAAAAGAATGACCAGACATCCCTATTTTATTGGTATCAGCCACTTTATTTATTTCTGGATATTTTTCTAAGAGAGTATCTAGATTATCAAGTACAAAAGGAATATCGGCGAACCGGTCTAACGTCATATCGCGCGTAATTTTTGTTTTGCGGATCACATCCCAAGGATGCCCCTCTTTCCCTTCCCAAATTGTGACATCAGTGCCGTGATGCTGCACATGAATAAGGACATATCCGTTTTCTGCCAAGTGGCGTGATAAAAACGCTGCGCCATCAACTGATCCCCCTAAACCGTGAGACCAAAAGATAATGGGGCGCTTTTCGTTACCTTCATAATTTTGGGGGTAATAAATTTTAATTTTTACAGGACGATCATCTCGAGAGCTGTCAATCAGCTGATCTCTAATAAGTCTGACTTCGTAAGGAGCGTTATCTTGAGAATATGTTTCGTTGGACACAATAAAAACAAATAAAAGGAGTAGAACCAGTCGCACTATTTTTTGCGGAATTTATCCAGCGATACCACTTCACCTTTGGGTTGATCATCTGATCCATCATCATCAAATGGCCCGCTGTCATCATCGTCAGGATCGTAATCTGGTCCGCCCTCTTCTTCCATTGGTTGGAATTGAAGTGCAAAATTTACAGACGGGTCTGCAAAAATTGTGATAGCAGCCAAAGGAATTTCTAAACGCTCAGGTACATTATTAAAGGATAATGTGACCATCATTTTTTCTTCATCAACGAATAAATCGTCATATTGAAATTGAAGAACGATAGTCATCTCGCCCGGATAACGATCTTTTAAATAATCTGGAATTTTAACGCCAGGATAATCCGTCATGAACGTAATATAAAAATGGTGATCGCCAGGAAGTCCACCATACTCAATGATCTCCTCTATCGCTTCTTGGACAACACCACGCAAGGCACTTTCCACCATGCGGTCATAGCGTAATAGGTTTTCATCAGACTCAAATTCACTCATAAGCGTACCGTTACAATTCTAGCGATGAAAATCAAGGATGTTCATCATTATCGTGGGCGGGAACCCAACTGATATGTAATGAATCGCATGATTTGGTTTATTGGAACAAGCGCAAAAAGCGGATTATTTTTCATACTGTGGAAAAGATAAAGAAATTTTCTGAGGAATTTGCCAAGAAAATTTCAAAAAAGAAAATGTCCGCCATTCTGTTGCTAGGGGGCGGACAAACCCCACCTCTACCAGTTCAAAGGTAAAGGAATTAAGTAGCTTTAGCTAGCTGCCCAATTAGGCTGCGATAGCTTCGTCACTAGCGAACATATTGTCGTTAGCGGCTACGAACTGATTGTTGTCATTTGCAACTATCAAAATTATCCGATAACGGCGGAATGCCGAACGCCGATAGAAACCTTTACTACGCGTGTCGATCCTGTTTCAGCCCCGCCGACACTTACTTTATTCTGTCTGTGACAAGACTTGCGACGGCAAGTCCGCGAAATGGTTTTCGCGTATAAAATAAGTAGTGGTGGAGCTGCCGGGTACTGCCCCCGGGTCCACGACGCTTATTCCGAAACCTCGTTTAGCGTTATAGTAAGGCAAACCTTACAGTTCTGATTATAAACCATTTTTTATTATTTTTGTAAAATATAGAATAAAAAAGCTTGAATTTATTTACATAATATTATATTTTAGCGCAGTTTTGATAGATATTTAGGTGTGTAACATGTCAGATGATGAGCTAAGAGACATTAGAGCTGCGCTCAAAGACGAAGAAAAAATTACAACTCGACAGAGGGTGAAAGCCTATGGAAGAGCTTTCATGAGCGGTATTGGTAATTTTGTTGCCAATGTGTTTGATTTCTCTGACGTAAGAAGAGATATGAAAGACCTATTTGGTGGGTCTCCTAAAACCACTAAAAGATCTGCACGCTCTTCTACACCCGTGAAATCAATACGCCCTAAAGATGGACAAGACTTTGTGAACGCCGCTCTTTTCCAAACCGAAGCTCAGAGAGTTAGAAACACAAAATATACAGGACGGGATGCGCGCAGCCCTGCAGAAGATTTTAGTGTTGCAAAACCTATAGCCGCTTTAGCATTACTAGGTGGTATCGCAGCTTGGCAAATGGGACTTTTTGAAACGAGTGAAACCAACACTGTTACAGATCAAGGCGCATCTGCGCCGACTGCGCAGCCGTAAATTAAAGTGGTTTTAATGTGTAAACACCGTGGGGTTGATCTGTGAGACGGCAACCTAGGAGAAATGTGTTTGCTTCAAATTGCTCATCATAATGATGACTATCAGCATAATATTTTCCTGAGATAGGACCTGCACTTCCTAATTGAATAACATCTTCAATAACATCTCGAATAGGTGCACGTATAATTCCATCAAATTCGAAAATATCGGATAAATCCACACCTACGAACTCTTCTAAACAATAAATATTATCAATGTCTATATAGCCATTGTAAGCCGCTTTGTTTAAAAGCTTTAGAAATGATTGAGCTGTCTCGTCATATCCTTTTGCATCTGCGCCAGGATAATTGAATTCATGTAAACTAATGCGGTCTAGAAATCTTAAAACGGAAACTAATTTTGAAGCTGCCGAACTTTCAATAAATGTTTTCGCCTTTGTCTTCACAAAACCGTCTTGAAAAACAACTCTATATTCAGCAGATAAATCCATAACTCTCCAATTAAATAATTACATAAAATTGAATTATCAATATGTCAAATAAAAAAGCATGGAAATCATTGAAAATTGAGCCACTACCCTTTTATTAATGAGCAGGAATCGCATAAGTTAAAGCATCATAACAAAGGAGTAAGACTATGCAGCAATATCACGACATGATGCGCCATGTGCTCGAAAATGGCACAAAGAAAGAAGATAGAACCGGAACTGGAACACTCAGTGTTTTCGGTCATCAAATGCGCTTTGATCTATCAGAAGGCTTTCCGATGATCACAACAAAAAAGCTGCACTTGAAATCAATCATTCATGAGCTGCTCTGGTTTTTAGCTGGCGATACAAACGTTAAATATTTACAAGAGAACGGCGTGCGCATTTGGAATGAATGGGCTGACGAAGAGGGAAATCTTGGTCCGGTTTACGGCCATCAATGGAGAAGCTGGCCAACCCAAGATGGCAACACAATCGATCAAATCAGCAATGTCATTGAGCGCATCAAAACTGACCCTGATTGCCGCCGCTTGATCGTGTCAGCATGGAATGTGGGAGAGATTCCAAAAATGGCTCTCCCACCCTGCCATTGCTTTTTCCAATTTTATGTGGCTGACGGCAAGTTATCATGCCAGCTTTACCAGCGAAGCGCGGATATCTTTTTAGGTGTTCCGTTTAACATTGCGTCATACTCGCTTCTTGCCCTTATGGTTGCCCAAGTTTGTGGCCTCAAGCCCGGCGATTTTGTGCACACATTTGGCGATGCTCATCTTTATACAAACCATTTAGAGCAAGCGAAAATCCAGCTAGAGCGTGATTTTTTCCCCTTGCCAGAAATGCATTTAAACCCGCACGTGAAAAATATCTTCGACTTTAAATTTGAAGATTTTGAATTGGTGGGATACGAAGCGCACCCTCACATCAAAGCTGAAGTGGCCGTTTAAAATAAATGCCTAAAATATCAATGATTGTTGCGGCCGCCGAAAATAATGTGATCGGCGTCCAAAATAAAATTCCCTGGTATATCCCTGAAGACTTCCAATATTTCAAGGCCAAAACTATGGGAAAGCCTTGCATTATGGGCCGTAAAACTTTTGAGAGCATTCTATCAATTTTAGGCAAAGCCCTACCTGGCAGGCCCAGCCTTGTGGTTAGCCGCTCTGGGTTTGAACACCCACAGGCGCAGAGTTTTTCATCGATTGAGGACGCAATCAAAGGATCAGAACAGTATAACAGCGATGAAGTGATGATCATTGGCGGCGCCAATATTTACGAGCAATCTTTACCAAAAGTTGACCGCGTATATTTAACCCGCGTTGCACAATCCCCTGAAGGTGATGCATTCTTTCCTGAACTCTCTGCCACTGAATGGAAGGAAACCTCACGTGAAGATCACGAAGGCTTTAGTTTTCTAATTTTTGATCGCGTTTAAAAGAGTTTCCACCATTTCATTTGATAGCTGCCATTGAGGCTTTTGAATATCTCTTGATAAAGGTAATGCGCCTAAAAACGGAATATTAAATTTTTGAGCTTCTGCCTCAACTGTTAGATGGTCAAAGATATAATTTTCATGTCCACAATTCTCGCAAATAAACATGCTCATATTTTCGATGAGACCCAAGACAGGCACTTCAGTTTTTTCAAACATAGCAATCGCTTTTCTAGCATCTTCCAAGGATAAATCTTGCGGGGTTGAGACAATAATCGCACCAGTCACATCAATCTTTTGAGCGATTGTTAACTGCGCATCCCCTGTGCCTGGCGGCATATCCAAAATTAAGTAATCTAACGTCTCACCATCAGCAGACCAGTTGGTATCACGCAACATTTGATAGATGGCGATTTGTACCATGGGGCCGCGCCAAATCATCGCGGCATTTTCGGGTGCTAAAAAACCGATCGACATCACTTTAATCCCCTCACTTTCAAAAGGAGTGAGGCCGTTGCTCGTTTGCTCAGGCTTTTTAAGCGGTAAGTTCATAAGATGGGGAATGTTGGGCCCGTAAATATCACAATCCAAAAGCGCGACTTTATGCCCCTGCCTTGATAATGTTCGTGATAAGCCTGCCGCGATCGTCGACTTGCCTACGCCGCCTTTTCCGGAAGCCACTGCAATAATATTGCGAAAAGGAAGCGTCAGCTTAGGATTTTTATTCATGCCATGAGGATCGGGTGTGGATTTTTGAGCTGGCTTAGTTTCAGCTGTCAAAATAGCGCGAGCCGATTGAACCCCATCGATTGAAGCCACACTCCGTTCAGCCTTTTGCCGTAAATCCTCCATCGCCGTGCTCATCGATGGATCAATCACAATTGAAAACATCACATTGTGATCTTCATCAATATGCAAACCCGAAATTTTATTGAAATCAATAAAATCCGAGAGGCTCGCTTTGATTGCAGCTTTTAAATCACTATATTTTTCAGTCATTTCATCTATTTTTACGTCTTATGGAATTTTTCTTCTTTCCTTGCGTATAGTATAAAAACCAGTATTCTATTGAGGCATATAGCGAAAAAAAGCTATGAAAATCAAGATGACTTTGAATATTTAAAAATAAAGGATATCACACCCCATGAGCGACGACGACGATAAGAAGCCAAATAATAAAAAAGGTAAGAACCCTTGGGGAAACACGAAGGGAAATGCCAGAGGCAGCTCAAAGGGCAAAAGCCAGCGCCCACGCTCGTCTGAACATAATTCTGGCGGCAGATATCATTCAAGCCATCATAATAATGACCCGATTGATATTAATGACGCTATTCGCCGCGCTAAAAATGACTTAAACGGTATGCTGCCAGGTAATTTAGGCGGCGGTGCTATGGGCGCAATCATCGGTCTCCTGCTATTAATTGCGATTATTCCTCTTTGCGCCTTTATCGTAAAGCCTGGGGAACAGGCCGTTGTTCAACGCTTTGGCGCGTGGGATCGTACACAATCTCAAGAGGGTTTAAGCTTTAAACTACCATGGCCAATTGAGACAGTGACAACCGTAAATGTGAACGAAATTCGTAAAATGAATATCGGTTTTGTTGAAAGCTTTGGCCGCGGCAATGCCGGCGCTCGCGATATTCCTGAAGAGAGTTTGATGCTCACTTCAGACAGAAACATCGTTGATGTTGATCTGGTTATTCAGTGGAACATTAAATCCGCAGAGGAATTTCTCTTTAATATTAATGATCAAGTGAATACAATTAAGAAAGTCGCCGAAAGTGCGATCCGTGAGGAAGTTGGTCAAACCAACATGTTCCCCATCATCACAACTGATCGTGATAGTGTCGCCCAACAAACAAAAGAAATTATTCAAACAAACCTTGATGAATACAAATCGGGCGTCAATATTACGCAAGTGTTGATCCAACGTGCAGAAGTACACCCGGAAGTTCAGCAAGCTTTCCAAGATGTTCAGTCTGCGAAACAAGACGCAGAAGATGTTCAAAACAGAGCGCGCGCCTATCGGGAAGACATTCTACCAAAAGCCCGAGGGGAAGCCATTCAGCGTGTTCAAGCCGCCGAAGCTTACAAGCAATCAACTGTTGCTAGAGCCGAAGGGGATGCAGATCGTTTTAACTCAATCTATCAATCTTATTTAACGGGTGAAGATGTGACGAAAACACGTATCTATCTAGAAACAATGGAAACTGTTTTACAAAACGCACAGAAAATTATTCTTGATAGTGGCGACGGACAAAATGGAGTTGTTCCGTACCTACCGCTTGATCAATTAAGACCTGCTGCGGGCACCCCTAGCAATAACCAAAGAACTGGAAATTAGAGGCTGATCATCATGTCAAAAACATTAAATACAATTGGAATTGTTTTCTTAGTGGCAGTCGTTGTCATTTCCTTATCAATCTTTACAGTTGATGAGCGTGAACAGGCCCTCGTCCTACAACTTGGTAATCCAGTCGGTGAAGCGCGCGGACCCGGCATTCATTTTAAAATTCCATTCATTCAAGAAGTGCGACGCTTTGATCGCCGCATCTTATCCGTTGATCCTGAGCCAGAGCAGGTTGTTATTGCCAGTTCAACAATTGAACGCGTTCGCGCAACCGAAGAGGCCGAAGAAGGCGAAGGCTTAAGCGAAGAAGAAAAAGAACTCATCGCTGCCGACCGTCCGACTATTCAGAATGTGAGCGGGGAGCCGATTATCGTTGATAGTTTTGCCCGCTATAAAATTATTGACCCGCTTCAATTCCTAAAAACTTTAGGCACAGTGAATATTGCAAACCAGCGTTTGAACAACATCTTAAATGATGCGACGCGGGCCGTTTTAGGTAAAACATCTTTAAAAGAGCTTCTCTCAGAGGAGCGTTCATTCGTTATGGCCGATATCCGTAACCGCGTGAACAGAAAAACACAACAAGATGAACTTGGCATTGAAATTGTTGATGTGCGTATCGTTCGCGCCGATCTCACTAATGAACTTAGAACATCGACTGTTCGCCGAATGATTTCTGAATTGCAGGAACGCGCGACAGAAACACGCGCCAAAGGGGAAGAGCGTGCGAAAGAAATCCGCGCCCTTGCCGATAAAGAGCGTACTGTGATTTTGGCCAATGCTGATCGTGACGCAAACATCCTTCGCGGGGAAGGCGATAAAGAATCGATCCAGATTTATGCCGAAGCGTTTAACAAAGATAAAGAATTCTACAGCTTTATTCGCTCTATGGAGGCATACACAAATACTTTGGCAGATCCGAATACGCGTTTGATTTTATCTCCTGACAGCGACTTCTTTGAGTATTTTGAAAATATTCGATAAGAGCATTTGATAAGGACAAATGGAAAGCTTAGGCTCACATTTATTACTCTCCACTGCCCTTATTTTTGTGATTGAAGGTCTCATTTACGCCCTATTCCCGGGCCATGTTCAATTGATGATGAAATTCGTCACTGAGATGACTCCTGAACGTTTGCGCTATTTTGGAGCGTCCATGATTGCTCTAGGCGTCTTACTCGTCTTTGTGATACAAAAATTTTTGAATTATTTTTAGGTCAAATTGTTATTAAAGTGTAACCTGTTGACCAAATAAACGTAATTATTCTGGTTATTGATTTATAAGGAAAGGATCGAATACCACCATGAGAACAATGAATCTGTTTTTCCCTCTTCTTATCGTTCTAAGCTTTGCCGTACCGCAAATCGTCAGCGCTCAAGAGCCTGCCCCTGCGCCTACCATGAATAATGCGCCCAGCTCTTTTGCTGATTTGGCAGAAAGACTAACGCCCGCCGTTGTAAACGTATCCTCAACTGCACGGGTCGAAACAGATTTTGAGTTAGACGAAGGTGCGCCAGGTATGCCTGACTTCCAATTTCCTGAAGGCTCCCCTTTCCAAGATTTCTTTGAAGAATTTATGGATCGCCGTGATCAATTTGGGGGCGGAAGACGTGCCCTTCCTGCGGCTTCATTGGGCTCAGGTTTTATCATTGACGCTGAAAATGGATATATCGTCACCAACAACCATGTTGTGAAAGATGCTGATGAGGTTCGTATCACGCTTCATGATGATTCCACAATCGATGCTGAAATTATTGGCCGCGATGAAAAAATTGATATCGCCGTTTTAAAAGTTGAAACTGACAAAGAGCTCACAGCTGTTCCTTTTGGGAATAGCTCAGATATGCGTGTTGGCGACTGGGTTGTTGCGATTGGTAACCCTTTTGGTTTGGGTGGCACCGTTACAGCAGGAATTGTTTCTGCGCGCCAGCGTGATATCAATTCCGGACCTTATGATGATTACATCCAAACAGATGCATCGATTAATCGTGGGAATTCAGGTGGCCCCATGTTCAATTTAAACGGTGAAGTGATCGGCATTAATACCGCAATCTTCTCACCCTCTGGTGGGTCTGTAGGGATTGGATTTGCAATCCCCTCCAACCTTTCAAAACCGGTTATTGACCAGCTCATTAAATTTGGCCGTACAAAGCGTGGCTGGCTTGGTGTCCGCATTCAAACTGTGACTGACGAAATCGCAGATAGCCTTGGCTTAGATTCTGCGCGCGGCGCGCTTGTGGCTGATGTCACACCGGGCGGCCCTGCTGAAAAAGCAAAATTTGAATCAGGCGACATTATTTTAGAATTTGATGGTAAGCCGATTGATACAATGCGCGAGCTTCCTCGTATCGTCGCCGAAACAGACATTGAAAAAGAAGTTACCGTAAAATACTGGCGCGATGGGAAAGAGCGCACCGCCAAGGTCTCTATCGGTGAACTTGAAAAAGCAGAAGAAGATGGTCTACTCGCTTCAAATGATAATGGTCCATCTGAAGCAGGCGATAAAGGATCAGCGGTTGAAAAGCTCGGCATGAATATCGCGCCTCTCACTAATGCAAACCGTGAGCGTTTTAATATCAGCGATGATACTAACGGCGTTGTGATCACCGAAATTAAACGCGGCAGCGCCGCCGAAGAAGAGGGCTTAAGCCCTGGTGATGTAATTGAGGAGATCAATCAGCAATCTGTTGAGAGCGTAAAAGATGTTCGTGAGATTGTAAAAAAAGTAGACTCACGGGGCAAATCATCTGTTCTTCTTTTGATTAATCGCGAGGGTGACGTTCGCTTCACGGCTGTCAAACTTGCAGAAGACGATAAAAAGAAAGATGAAGACGAGTAAGAGCCTAATAAAAAGTGCTGTGATTTTTCACGGCACTTATGGCTCTCCCCAAGGGAACTGGTTTCCTTGGCTCGGTAATCACCTAAAAACGAAGGGTTGGGATGTTCATATTCCTACCCTTCCAACTCCCAAAAACCAATCTTTAGACAATTGGAAAACGGCACTGGCTGAACAAGTCCCTAACTATCATGATGCTGACCTTTTTGTTGGTCATAGTTGCGGCGGAAGTTTTTTACTACGCCTTTTAGAAGCTGAACTTGTAAAACCCCACACTTCAATTTTTGTTGGCAGCGTGACAGATGCTTTAGGCAACCAATTTGATGAATTGAATAAAAGCTTCGTCGATCACCCTTTTGACTGGCAAACAATTAAAGCCTCTTGCAATAATGCTCATGTTTTTCATGGTGACAACGATCCTTATGTCTCAGTCGCACAATCAAAAATTATTGCTGAAAAATTAGATGCCCCTTTTCATCTGATTGAAAATGGTGGGCACTTAAATGCCGATAGTGGCTATACCTCTTTTGATGAAATCTTAGATTGCATCGATGTCTAATCCTATATTCGTCATTGGCGGCCCAACGGCCAGCGGTAAATCCGCACTCGCCCTTAAACTTGCTCAGCAGCAGAACGGCATTATCCTCAATGCTGACTCTATGCAAATTTATGATGGGCTTCATACTTTAACGGCGCAACCACCTGCTGAAGATCAAGATAAAGCGCCGCATGAGTTTTACAGCCATCTTCATCCTAATGATGATAGCTCGGCCGGGAATTGGCGGGAGATGGTTATGCCGCGTATTGAAGAGATTATAGTGCAAGGCAAAACCCCAATCATTGTTGGTGGCTCCGGACTTTACATTAACGCTCTCATTTATGGCCTTTCCCCTATTCCTGATATTCCTGATGATATTCGCGCTGCTGCAGGCGCAAAACAAAAAGAGTTAGGCAATCCTGCCTTTCACGCAGCGCTCGCAGAAAAAGATCCCGTTATGGCGCAGCGCCTTGACCCGCATAATACGGCGCGGCTGGTACGGGCATGGGAGGTCTTTGAATTGAGCGGTAAAAGCCTTGCCGAATGGCAAGAGCTTCCCAAAGAAACACCGCCTGATGATTGGGAGTTTCATGTGAGCCTTATGATGCCAGAGCGTGATGTTTTGTATGATCGCTGTAACCAGCGTCTTTATCAAATGATTGAAAACGGCGCGTTAGAAGAAATTGAAGCCTTTCAAGCCCGCATTGAAAGTGGTGAAGTCAAAGAGAATGCCCTTCTCACTCATGCGCTCGGCTATCAACCTCTTTTAAATTATATCCAAGGTAATTTAAGAAAAAACGAAGCCATCACTCTCGCCCAAGGGGAAACCCGCCGTTACGCCAAACGCCAAGTCACATGGTTTAAACATCAAATTAAAAAAGAAGATGTGAAAAGTTTAGAGATTATCCAATCCTAAACGTGATCTTACAACTGGATGATTTAAATCCATCGACATTGTTTTTTTGTAAGAGGCTATGTTCAATCGAGCAATTACTTCTCTAGATACACCACTAGACGGGTGAGTAATTTCATACCACGCCTCTTTCGGATCTGTACTTGCAGTGATAAACGCTTGCATCAGTGGATCGCCAAATCTCTCAATGAATTCGTCCTTTATAAAAGGCGGCGCGTATAGTTCTTTGGCTGGTGCTCCATTAGGTCCAATCGCTGCATATCGCGCCCAAAATGATAAACCATCACCTTGAACTTTATGGATCTGGATTAATTTTGCTCCTTCGCTTTCAAAATGACGCACCATTGTATAAAGCATGGTCGGCCCAAGACTTCGACCTTGAAAGTCTTTTTCAACTTCAAATTGATCTATATGGGCGATGTGACCAGCTAATTGCGTTTCATAAGAACTGATTGGTTCACCATCAAAAGTCGTAAACTCCCAATAATTCGCATATTGCTGATGCTCATTTGGTATGCCTATACCCGCTATTGCTTCAGAAATTTTATCTGCTAAGTCCATGAAAATGTTTTATAAAATTATGTAAATAAAATCAATAATTAATTTTTATTGCGTAAAAGAAAAGAATTATGTAACAATATAATCATGTTTAAAAATATTAATCTTGTACTTGTGCTAGTCGTAGTGCTTCTGAACGGAGCGCTCGCCATCTAGTTTGCATAAATACAAGATAGAATGGAAAGCGCCCCGGGATGAAAATTTCGGGGTTTTTTATTTGAAGTTTTTAGAGATTACCAGTAAGAAAGAACACATTGAGATAAAAGGAACAGAGCCGTGTTAAAACCATCAGATTCAACCGCTTTAAAAGAAAAAGATCAAAATTCACCAAACGGGACAATGTCAGGTGCCGATATGGTGATCGAAGCCCTCATTGAACAGGGGGTTGATACAATTTTTGGGTATCCAGGCGGAGCGGTTCTTCCGATTTATGATGCTCTCTTTAAAACCGATAAGATTAAGCATATTCTTTGCCGTCATGAACAGGGCGCTGCTCATGCCGCTGAAGGATATGCCCGCTCGACTGGTAAAATCGGTGTTGTTTTGGTGACTTCTGGGCCAGGCGCAACAAATGCCGTTACGGGATTAACAGATGCGCTTATGGATTCTATTCCGATGGTTTGTATCACCGGACAGGTTCCAACATTCCTTATCGGCTATGATGCCTTCCAAGAAGCGGATACAACGGGTATTACCCGCCCCTGTACAAAACATAACTATCTTGTGAAAGACGTTGATCAGCTCGCCAATATTATGCATGAAGCGTTTCATGTTTCAGGAAGTGGTCGTCCCGGTCCTGTTGTGATCGATCTACCCAAAGACATTCAGTTCGCCGAAGGCTCTTACATTAAAAAAGCAGACGCCATTACGCATATGTATAAACCGCAGACTGAGCCCAGCATGGAAGCCATCGAAGCGGCCGTGGAAATGATTGCCAATGCCAAACGTCCGATCTTTTATACAGGCGGCGGCGTTATTAATGCTGGCCCGCAGGCGAGTAAGACATTGACTGAATTGGTTCGTAAAACAGGCTATCCGATCACCAGTACATTAATGGGTTTGGGCTGTTACCCTGCCTATGACGAACAATGGCTTGGAATGCTTGGAATGCACGGCACGTACGAAGCCAATTGGACGATGCATGATTGTGATGTGATGATTTGTGTCGGTGCACGTTTTGATGACCGTGTTACAGGCGCAACAGATAAGTTCTCACCAAATTCAAAGAAAATTCATATTGATATCGACCCCAGCTCAATTAATAAAAACATCCAAGTTGATATTCCTATTATTGGCGATGCAGGCCGTGCACTTGAACTTATGCTAGAGGTCTTGAAGAAGAAAAAATATAAACCTGATCAGGATGCCCTTAATAAATGGTGGTCTCAAATTGATGAATGGCGCGCTGTTGACTGCTTAAAATATGAACATAGTGATACAATTATTAAGCCGCAATATGCACTTCAACGCCTACAACATTTCTTAGATAAAGATCTAAAAGAAAATGGCCGCGAAAGCTTTATTACAACAGAAGTTGGCCAGCACCAAATGTGGGCAGCGCAATTTCTTCCGTTTAATAAACCCAACCGTTGGATGACATCTGGCGGCTTGGGCACAATGGGGTATGGCCTTCCCGCAGCAATTGGAACACAGCTTGGTAATCCAGATGGCCTTGTTATTGATGTTGCTGGTGAAGCCTCTATCTTAATGAATATTCAGGAAATGAGTACAGCCGTTCAATATAACTTGCCGGTTAAAATCTTTATTTTGAACAACCAATGGATGGGTATGGTACGCCAGTGGCAAGAACTTCTTCATGGTGAGCGTTATTCCCAAAGCTATACTGAGAGCCTTCCTGATTTTGTGAAATTAGCCGAAGCTTATGGCGGTGTGGGCTTACGTGCAAAAACACCTGATGATCTTGATGGCGTGATTGAAGAAATGATGCATACAGACCGCGTTACAATTGTTGATGTGAATGTCGCGAAAAATGAGAATTGTTTCCCGATGATCCCATCAGGTAAAGCCCATAATGAGATGATCCTCGCGGCCGATGCTGAGCAATTTGATAAGCAATTGGTGTAAGATATGAATGCAATGATTTCACAGCAAGGTAAAAGCGTTTATGGCCTCGGACCCGACAGCCAAATTATTGAACGTCACACATTATCTATTTTGGTCGATAACGAACCGGGCGTTTTAGCACGAGTGATCGGGCTTTTTTCTGGACGCGGCTACAATATTGAAAGTCTGACTGTTGCCGAAGTCAGCAAGGATGAAAATAAATCACGCATTACAATTGTAACACTGGGAACACCTGCTGTGATTGCACAAATTCATCACCAATTAGAGCGCCTTGTCCCTGTTCATAAAGTCACTGACCTCACTGTCGAAGGCGCTCATGTTGAACGTGAACTTGCGCTGATTAAAGTTGTCGGTGATGGCGAAAAACGTATTGAAGCGCTTCGTACAGCCAATATTTTTAGAGCGCGCGTTGTAGACTCAACGGTGTCTTCTTTTATATTTGAAGTCACTGGAGATTGCGGTAAAATTGACGCGTTTATTGAGCTTATGATCCCTCTAGGCTTGGTCAGCATCTCTCGCACTGGCGCTGCTGCTCTTTCGCGCGGCCCTGACACAGAATAAAAACAAAAACCTAAAGAATAATTTTCAATGAAAATCTTCATCTTACTCTTCCCTCTTTTGATCTTAAGCGGCTGTGTTAGCCAGCAGCAAGCTGATAATAAAATGACCGAAGGCTGTAGAGCGGGAATTACATCTTACTTACAAGATCAAGGAAAAGAAATTAAAGAAGTAATTGCCACGCGCTATTCAACAGAAGAAAACCCAGAAGGCAACCATAGACGAATTACATTTGATATCATTGAAAAAGATGGCTGGCTTGAATTAGAGCAAGAATATAGCTGCCTCTTCCACCAACAGTGGAACGCTATTAAAACCCAGCACTACGCGATGCTGTCCCAAGTTAAAGCCGGCGACGAGACTTTAGGAAAAGATAAAGGTGTGATTTATGGTGACATGCAAACCTTTATTAGAATCGTAAGCGCCGCTGATGCCGTCATGGGTCAATAGAAAAGAATAAGAGTAATGGAAAAATTTGAATTTACGGGATCACAAGGCAATCAGCTTTCTGCCCGTTTAGATTCCCCCGAAGGCGACCCGAAAGGATATGTATTATTTGCGCATTGCTTTACATGTACAAAGGATATTTTTTCCGCAGGCAGAATAACGAAAGCATTGAATAATAACGGCTTTGCTGTTGTTCGATTTGATTTTACGGGATTAGGAAGCAGTGAAGGTGATTTTGCCAATACGAATTTCACCTCGAATGTTCAAGATTTATCGTGCGCCGTTGATTATATGCGCGAAAATATGAAGAGCCCTGATATTTTAGTTGGGCATTCTTTAGGTGGTTCAGCTGTTTTATCAGCAGCAAAAAACATTCCCGAAGCAAAGGCTGTTGCAACGATAGGCTCCCCTGCTGATGTGGAGCACGTCGCCCATCTATTCAAAGATAATCATGATGAAATTATGGAAGAAGGCGAAGCCGAAGTCTGTCTTGTAGGCCGCCCTTTTAAAATTAAAAAACAGTTTATTGAAGATATAAAAGATCAAAAACTTAGCGAAGATATCGCGCAGATGCGAAAAGCGCTTATGATTTTTCATGCTCCTAAAGATGATATTGTGGGCATTGAAAATGCGGAAGCTATTTTTAAGGCAGCAAAGCATCCTAAAAGTTATATTTCTTTGGATGACGCCGACCATCTTTTATCAAATAAAGACGATGCAGAATATGTAGGAAACCTGATTGCAAATTGGGCACTCCACTACATTTAGTATATTTTATAATATTCTTTCAAAGACAGAATAAAATATAACTAATTGTTGCATTTCTGCGGGATTGGTGGTTTTTTACGTCTTGAATTTTACAAATTTTAACACGAAATAGAGGGGACCAAAATGGCTCAATCAAATGTAGCAAAACTTCAACCAAATGAACCGGAGAATAAAACATCAATGCGTGTTTATTATGATAGTGATTGTGACGTTAATCTCGTTAAAAACAAAAATGTTGTTGTGATCGGTTATGGCTCTCAAGGCCATGCCCATGCAGCCAACTTGAAAGATAGCGGTGCAAAAAATGTACGCATTGCTCTACGCCCTGAAAGCTCAACAAGCGAAAAAGCAAAAAACGCAGGCTTTGAAACAATGGATGTGAGCGAAGCAGCAAAATGGGCTGATGTTATGATGATGGCAACACCTGATGAATTACAGCGAGATATTTACTATGATCATCTTCATAACAATATGAAGGAAGGCGCAGCCTTATTGTTTGCTCATGGTTTAAATATTCATTTTAACCTGATTGAGCCTCGCGCAGATCTCGATATTTTGATGGTTGCTCCTAAAGGACCTGGACATACTGTTCGCGGTGAATATCAAAAGGGCGGTGGCGTTCCTTGTCTCATTGCTGTACACCAAGACGCGACAGGCAACGCACAAGATATCGGTCTATCATATGCATCTGCTATTGGTGGCGGTCGTTCTGGAATTATTGAAACATCATTCCGTGAAGAATGTGAAACTGATTTATTTGGTGAGCAGGTCGTTCTTTGTGGCGGCTTATGTGAGCTTATCAAACACGGCTTTGAAACATTGGTCGAGGCAGGATATGCACCTGAAATGGCTTATTTTGAATGCCTACACGAAGTGAAACTTATTGTTGATCTGATGTATGAAGGTGGAATGGCCAACATGCGCTACTCAATTTCAAATACTGCTGAATATGGTGACTATGTGACTGGTCCTCGTATTGTGACAGATGAAACAAAAGAAGAGATGAGAAAAGTTCTTGATGATATTCAATCTGGACGTTTTGTACGTGATTGGATGCAAGAATGTAAAGCCGGTCAGCCAAGCTTTAAAGCAACACGCCGCCGCAATGCTGAACATCAAATTGAAGAAGTCGGCGAACGCCTTCGTTCCATGATGCCGTGGATTGCGAAAAACCAATTGGTTGATAAAGCCAAAAACTAAGATTTCCAATACTAGGAAAACGTGTGGGGAAACACGAAACCGCGCTCTAGATTGTCTAAAGCGCGGTTTTTTTATGTAATCAAAAACGTACTTTGAAACCCAAACTTATCCACAGATAATTTAGGAATTTAGTCCTAAGTCTTTGATTTTATTAACTGTGCTTAAAAAGTGTTTCACGTGAAACACTTGGATTTTCCTAACCTTTAGAAATTACGCCTGAATAGATAAATTTAAAATCTGGTTTTGTAATTCAACGCTAATATCTTGTTCAGATACGCGGATTTGGTCCAACTCTAATTCTAAAAGCTCACCCTCATCTGAAAATGTCGCAGAGATATTAGTCCGCGTAATTTCAGTTTGGGATACAGAAATCGTCGCTGATCGTTCTGCCGATTGAACATCGATTGTCACATTTGGTTGACCATTCGGTTCTAAAACAAGAACATTATTCGGCTGACGCCCTTGCAAATAATCAAGATAAAATTGGAGCTGATCAGCCAAAGCTTTTGTTTCTTGAAGCTGCTGAATCGCTTCAGTACTAATGGAAACATCATCAGCAATTTGATTTTCTTGATTTGAAAAGGCTGGAATTTTTCTGTTGGCGTTTTGATCTATTTGAACGGCGGCGCGTTGTAAACTAGATTCCAAACGAACTTCTTGCCTCTTAAAAGAGGTGATTGATGCATTTACTTCGATCATAATAAGGGTATCCTTCCCAAATTTAATATCCCATTATAGCATAAGATTCGTTAAAACATGACAAAAGATTTAAACCGCCCCCTCTTAGGAATATTTTATGCCTGCTTAGCCGCACTCATGCTGGCTTCCATGAATATGTTTGCCAAAATGCTAGGGGATTTTTATGGCCCAATTGACATCACATTTTACAGAAATATTGTAGCGATTATTCTTCTTCTCACCGGTATGGCTATCTTTCGGAAATTATACCTTATTAAAACAAAACGCCATTTAGCACATTTTATCCGATCAACAGTTGGCACAATAGGAATGTTTTTTTGTATGTGGGCGGTGATAATTATGCCCTTATCAATTGCCACAACTTTTATTTTTACCGCGCCCTTATTTGTAACATTACTTTCATACCCGCTCTTAAAAGAGAAAGTCTCACTGCTTAGATTATCGAGCGTGATTATAGGGTTTATTGGCGTCTACCTTATTACAAACCCAGAAAATAATTTATCACCAATGATGATTGCTGTTGGCTTAACAGCGGGATTTTTTAATGGTGTTGTTGCAATTTGTCTAAGGTGGCTTGGATCAACAGAAAGCTCAATTACAACAAACAGCTATTTCTTTATTTATGGAACGATACTGACGATTCTGTTAATGCCTTTTTTAGGCGGGGAACCCCCTAAAGCTGAAGCAGGGTGGATGATTGCAGGGATGGGCGTAGTAGGACTTGCCTCACTTATACTAAAAACAGAAGGATTTCGTTATGGCTCAGCAGCACTAATTAGCCCGTTTAGCTACACAATGATTATATGGGCAAGCATCTATGATTATTTAGTCTGGAATAATGAGCTTACAATCTCGGTCATTCTAGGCAGCGTTATTATTATTGGAAGTAATCTCTTTTTATTATGGCGAGAGCATAGGCGTGGGCAATTACAAAAAGATATACTTAAAGTTTCTTAATAGAGTCCCTAATACAACCTAAGACCGTTCTCATCAAAAACACCAATATGTTTTTTGGTATGCCAGTCTTTTAAAAAGTAAGATCCGTTTTCTTTCCCTGCACTAATTTGATAAATATGATCAATTGTTTGTGTCACGCGTCGTTTATCCAAACCAGACAAATGATAAAAATTTGGCCCTACCGTGAGTATAGGAGTTTTTTTACCATCTAATGTTTGGTTACGAATAATATCGGCATTATAAAAACCACGCATTAATTCCATAGGCTCTTTTTGAGCAAGCCAGTCTTCTACGTACCAATTTTCTTCTTCCCATTGCGGAATCTGTAATTCTTTTACATCCTCAAGATAAGGTTCATATTGCGGAACGTGAGAGCGCCTATTCACAAAGGGGATATATTTTTTCACATGCCCCCATGATAAAATACTTTCGGATGCATAAACCGGCGTGAAAGATGTGAGAAAAAGGCCCACTACAAACGTGAAATTCAATATTTTTTTCATTTTAAATCAATATGTTAGTGTATAACGCATTATTAATAATTTCTATGATATAATAAATATATGATTGATGCTATCACCTCAGCTTTATCAGGCCTGAATAAGTCCACAGCCCAAGTGGAAAAGAGTGCTGCGCGTATTGCATCTAACCAAGAACCAGACCGTGTTATTGAAGATATTATCGATATCAAACAGGCTGAAATTTCTTACAAAGCCAATCTCAAAACTATTCAAGTGTCCCAAGATTTACAAAGAGAGCTTTTAGATAGTTTTGATCGAGAAGTGTAAGCTCTCCTCCCTACTCTTGTATTGCCTAAGCGCTATTATTTAGGGCGCATTATTATAGTGTAATATCATCTTCCTATGATTATTCATAAAAATGATGCAAGAGCCATTATGTTTTTGACATCAGAGAATTTTAAGATCCTCACAATATGTAGTTTAATATTGGCAGGTGCCATTTTCATTGCCTTTCATTTTTCAATTATAGAAAATGAAAAGCCTTTTATGATTTCAAGTTATAAGGAATATTTTTATACAGCTCGTCATTATCTTCCCTCTTTTATATTTTTAGAAGGCATTAATATCGCTCTACTGACCTTTATTATTTTTTATTTACAGCGCAAAAGTAGACTCTACGCCGATAAAGAAATAGAAGATAAAAACAAAGCCCTAAAAGGTCGTTTAGATTTTCAAAATATGGTCATGAATAATGTCCCTGACCTCATTTTTGTAAAAGATGAGAAATTTAGGATTATCAACGCAAACGATGCTTTCTTATCAATATATCCAGAGAACGTGCGCCATAAAGTTATTGGTAGTACAACGATAGAACATTTTAAAAGAAAAGAAGCTGATGAATTTCTTTCAAATGATCGGCTTGCCTTTGAAGAGGGTATTAATGAAGTTGAAGAAACAATTCATATGCCTTCGGGAAACATTAAAACGCTTCATACAAAAAAAGTTCGATTTGAGAATACTAAAAAACAGAAATTTATATTAGGTATTGCCAGAGATATCACACACCAGAAACACACAGAAAATGAGATTATTCGATCTAATAGAGAATTAGAGAGTTTTCTAAATTACTCATTGAATGTCGTGAGGGCGGAAATTCAGAACAAGAAGAGCATTATGCAGCCTATTTAAGAGAATCTCTTGACCGATTAGAAGCAATGCAAAAGCACTTGCTCAATTTTTCAAGGCTCAATACTGATATCCAAATATTGGGGCATTTGTCTCTCAAAGATATTTTGAGATCAGATTTAATTTTAAAGAACCCTTATATTAAAGATATGAGCGGAAAAAATTTTCCTATTATAAAAGGGGATAGAAAACAAATTTATCTCTTATTTTTCCACCTTCTTGATAATGCCAAAAAATTTAGAAAAGATATCTCTCACGAACATGAAATTTCTGTGTCTTGGAAAAAATTAGGGTCTTTTTATCGATTCACAATTAAAGATAATGGTATTGGAATTGATGATATGTATCAGGAAAAGATTTTTAAATTATTCTACCAGACTAATCCTGAACAGTATGAGGGAGATGGTGTGGGATTGACTTTTGCGAGGAAGATTATCCAAAAGCATGGCGGTGAGTTCACTCTTCAATCGAAACTAGATGAAGGGACTTTAATCTCTTTCACCCTGCCATGCTCTTAAAGCTTCTTAAGGTTCAATCGCTTTTCCATCCCAATCAAAACACAGCCCCGTTTGGGTTTCATCTTTTTCGTTAATGACATTGAGTAAGCATTCAGCGGCGTAATGAGCCGTAAATAATTTATGTTCTGGAACATTACCTTGGAATGGCTTAGACAGATTTGTATCAACTGTCCCGGGATGCAAACCAATGATTGAGATTTTTTTATTCCGGCGGCCAACTTCGATAGACGCGTTTTTAATCAGCATGTTGAGCGCAGCTTTCGATGCGCGGTAGGCATACCATCCCCCAATTTCATTGTCTGAAATACTACCCACCCGCGCAGAGAGGAAGGCAAAGCTTGTTGGGATATCACGGTCCATTTTCGGTAGAAAATGCTTCATTACCAGCGCAGGCCCAAATGTATTCGTTGCAAAAATATGCTGGAAATTACTAAAGTTAATATCGCGCAGGCTTTTTTCAGGATGGACGTCCCCCTCATGTAAAATCCCGATCGCACCAATGACAATATGGAGCTTTCCATCAATTTGGTCTGCGCAAGATTGAACACTGTCTTCGTTAGTAACATCTATTTCATGAAATTGCGCATTATCAGGCACATGATCGGGGCGAGAGCGAGAAAAGAGATAAAGATTATTGATCTTAGGATAGCCTTCAAGCTTTTGAACGAGCGCAGAGCCGATACCGCCACTTGCGCCGATCACGGCAACATTGATATTGTCTTCAAAACGAGATAATAAGTCAGTCATATTATATCAATGAATGAGATTTAAAATAATTCCCTTTTAAAGCTTGTTTTAAGAGAGTAGAAATTCATGAAATCACTCTATATCGAAGATGCCCCCAATTTTATTCAAGCGACTAGCCCCCTTATTATTGATGTTCGTGAAGATGATGAATGGGAAGAAGGGTATATTCCGGGCGCAATCCATGTGGCTTTAAGCCAGCTTCCGTTCGCTATCCAAGGCGTTGAATTTCAAAAAGAACAGCCTGTGATTTTTTACTGTAAAGGCGGCGTTCGCAGCGCAAAAGTCATTGAGTTCCTCTCACAAAATTATCTCAAAGATTATCAGCTTTATAATTTAGAAGGCGGTATAACAGAATGGGCTGCCCATAATAATCAGGTTGTAATGCCCGAATGAGACCCGAATGAGATAAGGGCAAAAAGAAACCCGCAGCTATTTCTAACTGCGGGCTCTGTGGTGGGGAAACTTTATTTATCTTTTTAACGCCACATGGCAAGCAAGTGACTGATCGAGATTACTAATAGGATCTGGAAAAACTCTATCCCATTTTGCATCTTCAAAAGCTTTTACTGCTCTTTCTTGTGGTATTCGTGCAGATACACCATTCCAAATCTGTGTGCCTTTTTGAAGTACAACAAAACCTCGTTCACCAAGATTAAAGGCTACATCTTCCGTTAAATGACCTCTTCTATTCAAAATAGCTGTATTCGGAGTAAATACTCGTCTTAATTCTGTAACGTCAGCGACATCTCTACCTAAATGATGAGCAACACCAGTTTGGAAGAAATCTTCATGCTGTGGGCCTGTGAAGTTTGTTTCAACAATTTTAGAATCTTTTTGATGATCAAGTGTTGCAAATAATCTTGAACCTTTAGGAAGCCACTTTCTAACACGGTCTAAAGTATCAGTTAAGCTGGTTGTTGCTTCCGTATATCCTGAAACAGAATTTCTTAAATTCTGTAATGTAAAACCAAAGCTTGTTGCTAATACTCTAGATTTACCAAGCAGGCTTTGATTTGCCTTACGATGAGAATTACTAAATACATCCCCTAAAATTGGGATATGTTTTACATCAACTAATCCAAGTTCTTGAGCTACTCTTCGTCCATCATCTATAGATTTTGTAAGAGCCCCTTCGTTGATATCAGAATACATAAAGGAATCAAAAGAATGACCTTCTGCTAAATGAGCTTCGATAACTATTCTTTCTTTTTTATCAAAGGCATCGCCTGGTCCAATTGTCCAAAAACCCATTGTTTCAGGTGGATGAAGAACCCTTGCATGTGCTTGAGCTGCACGACGAATAACATCGTCTTCACCATTATCAGTACGGCCTGCAGCAATACGTCCCCAATTCTTATCGTTCTCAGGAAAATACATAAGAGAGTCACAATTAGGAATGGGTTGCTTATTAGCAGCGAGGACAATCAAGTTCTGCATTTCAGCAGGAAAATTACTAGCATCAATAACTTTTACAGCACCGCCCAGTGTTAGACGCGGATCTTGTAGAGACCTTGGATAAACAAAGCCTTCTCCTCCATCACCTGTAGTTTCTTTTGCCGATAACATTTTCACTTAATTACCTAAAATAATCTTCTTATATTTTCTTGGCCTGATCCCAGCTATTCATAAATCTTTTTCTAAAGAAGGTTGTCACTTGCGGCTGATCAATGACATAAATTTCAACGTCCTCTTCAGAAAAAACAATTAATGCCGTTTTGTTTTGAAAAATATAAAGTGGTATTTCACCAAATTTTTCTTTAGATATCTGTCTATACTCAATATATGTAGCATTGACAGTATCGGTGTTGCCTTCTTCAATAAGAATCTTCGATGAAAGATCCTTTACAGCATTCATTCTTTCAATATGATTTTCCGCTTCGTCAGCACCCCACTTTAAAAATTCTTTTTCATCAACATTATTGACGAGTATTTCTCCGCCACCAGAACTCATTGTTCTGTACACATCATCCATGAAGTCTAAAAAACCACTTCTACCAGAGTAGGTTACGACTTCATTTTTTGCCCATCTAACACCGTCATTGTCCGTGAACGCTATACCTTCGCGTTCATAAAATCGCTGAATTTCAGCGTTTCGTGACATCGAAATATCACTTTGACCGCTTTCTATTTTGGATAGCGTATTTGCCGCTATCCCTAAAAATTCAGCCACATGACCTTGAGACACATCTAACATGGCTCTCGCAGCCCGCATTTGCGTTGGTGTAATCATTTGAATTTCCTCACCTTTTTCCGTAAAACTAACGGATTATCAAAAAATTACAAGTAACTTATATATATGAAAAATTGTGAATGCAAGTGATTTTTTTAATTATTTTACAGAAAAATATTCCTTCTGGGAAGAATTCTTCACTTTTTTAACGATTTATTAATCTTTTTTCTTTACAAGTAACTCATGGCAAGTTATTATGACAAACAATTAAATGAAGTGAATAAGCTTCAACCAGTTTTAAATTTCAGAAGTACTGTAGTACCGATGTTTTTAAACAAGATGGGACGAGCCATGAAAAAGAGCGCGGGACAAGAGATAGAGGAAGCGCAGCAAGAACTGTCCTTTCTTGATGTTAAAGCCGTTTACGATGAAGCCTATAGCTTCAAAGATAAAGGGCCTCAATCTCAAGAAAGATTTAAGTTTCTGCTCGCTGAAGCGATCAAGCTGGATATGGCTTATCGCCTACAACTGAAGAAAAAGGCAGGATATGAACAAGCAGCACCACAAGATAACCGCGAGGACACGCAAGCAAGTCATAAGGTTGCGTAATCTCACAATTTTTATTTATTTATAACCCTTCAAGACTAAAAATCACCAATAGCCCCCCTATTGGTGATTTTTTTATATAAAATTTGTCATAAATTGGATTAGAAATCGCGTGCCAGCGACTCGAAATCGAGTTATACTGTAAGAGAAATAAAGATCTATTTATTATTTATCCACTCTTTTCTAACAGTTTATCATTATGACTAAAATTAAATTTATACCCATTCTTGTCACTTGTTTTGCTTTGAGCTTCTTTATTGTTCCGCAAAAGGCCGATAGTTATTTTGATGAGGATTTTTTCTATCCTGAAACTCCGCTTATGCCAGCATCGCAAGTTGTGACATCTGAAGTTCATGAAGAAGAAGAAGAACAATTGGTTCCTCGCCCTCCTGTTGTGAATGTACAAGCGGTCAGAGCGCAAAGAAATATTGAATCTGAATCTGTAGCTGAAGAAAAAGAGGAAGAGGCTATCGTACAAACATCATCCGTTTCAACCTCACCCATGGATGTTAATTTGGAAGAGGACAACACCAAAACTAATTTTGAAGAAACACACGCTCTTTTAAATATGACTCCTGATAAATCAGAAATGATCCGCCTTGAAAAAGACGCGGCGAGTATTATTGTTGGAAACCCTAATCATATAAGTGTGCATCTTGATACACCAGATACTCTTGTTGTTGTACCGCGTAGTCCAGGGGCAAGCCATTTCACAGTTGTTGCCAAAGATGGGACATTATTAATGCAGCGTCATGTTGTTGTTGCTGCACCAAAAGAGCAGTACGTTAGAATTCGCCGTAGTTGTGATCCGGGTAATCCACGCTGTCAATCAACAAGTGTCTATTACTGCCCCAATATGTGTCATGAAGTGAGCAAAGTCAGCGATACCAGACGCCGTTAATTCCCCTTAGATAGTTCCCAAAGCGACTATATACGATGTTGATATATAGGGCGGTTCAGCGTATTCTTTTTATAAGATATAAACTCTAACGATGATCGTCTTTATCATGCCTTATCTATTCTTATTTTTACTTGCGCCTCTTTTCATTTTATCTGGTTGTGCCTCTGGCCCAGCAACAGGAACCTATTCACCCAATAATAGTATTTATGCGAGCGGTGAAAGAATTCCCCAAAGCGATAAGATCGATAAGGGAACAGAAGAGATGCTTAAAGCAGCAGAATCTGTTGGTAACAAGCAAGAGATGATTGCGATTTTAAAGCGCATTTATAATGCGCATCCTGATGATCCAGCCGTTGCAGTTCGTTACGCGCGTATCTTGCGTGAGGATGATCAGATAGCAGCTGCGGAAAGAATTCTAACGCCCTTTACCCAAGGGGCAAAAACGAATGAAGATGCATTAACTGAGATGGCGATGACGCAATTGGCTCTTGGTGAATTTGAGGAGGCAGAAAAGTTTGCGCAAAAAGCGATTGATAAAGATGACAAAAACGCACGCGCTTATTTAGCGTTAGGAACAGCGCAAGATGGCCAAGCCAAGCATGAAGAGGCTGAACTTGCTTTTCGTGAAGGAATTAAGCATTGGAAAGGTGATGCGACGCCAATTATGAATAATTTAGCGTTAAATCTTGCCTCTCAAGGGCATCTACAACAAGCTTTGACATTGATTGAGACAGCCCAAGCCAAAGCACCGCATCGAATGGATTTAGAGAGAAATAGACGCATTATTGCAACACTGTTAGAAACGGCTGGCCCATCTGCACCAGCGCCAGGAACAAAGCCTGACATTACTCCGGCAGCACAATAATTTTAAGATATAATATAAATTAGCCTCCGCCTACACCTTGTGAAGCGGCTTGAATTCCTGCAGGGCCCATAATCACGATAAAGAGTGCGGGCAAGAAGAATAAGATCATCGGAACAGTGAGTTTTGGAGGTAGCGCTGCAGCCTTTTGTTCAGCATTCGACATACGAATATCCCGCAATTCTTTAGACATCACACGAAGCGCTTGCGAGACGGACGTCCCGTATTGCTCGGCCTGAATAAGCGCTGTAGCAAATGACTTACCGAAACCACCAACACGTTTCCCAAAATCAGATAAGGCAGCGCGGCGGTCATTGAGCATGGCCATCTCTGCACTTAATATACCAAGCTCTTCAGCCAATGTTGGTGAGTGCTCTGCCACTTCTTCGGCAATACGTTCTACAGCTTGTTCCAAACCAATTCCGCCTTGCACACAAATGAGCATCATGTCGAGCGCGTCTGGGAATGTGAGTGATAGATCTTGCTGGCGTTTAATCGCCGTATTTTTAACAAGCAAGCGCGGTAAAAAGAAGCCAGAGAATAAAGCGCCAATATAAACAAAGAATTGTGTACTGGAAGCGATCTCATTGGCGCTGTTACTCATCACAAGAAATGAGAACAGAAGAAGGAAAATTGGAAGTCCGATTTGTGCGCCTAGATACATGATTGGCGCTTTTGGATCACGTATTCCAGCCTGTAAAAGTTGAATACGAACCTTTTCACCCATTTCGCCAGCAAGCTCCTGAACTTTAAAGAACATCGCAACAGAATCTTTAGCAGATACAGAGCTAGAACCTCTATTCGTCATATCTGACTTTGCTGTTTCAAAGAGAGCTTTTTTCTTCTGATCAATGGTATTGCGGTAATGTGATTTCTTTTGTGAGCGATTCAGCATAGGGAGAACAAAAGCTGCAAAAGATGCCGCGCCCAAAAGCGCACTCACAACAACAATGATAGTATCTGTATTAATATCGATCATAATTTAAATCTTAAAGTTAATCATTTGACGCATGACGAAAATTCCAATCATCATCCAAACAATTGCGCCTGTTAAAAGCATTTTTCCGGTAGGGTCGTAAAAAAGAATTTCAATATATTCGCGGTTTAAAAAATAAATACTAGACGCCACAAACACCGGGAGAGCACCAATAATACCTGCAGATGCTTTGGCTTCAGATGATAATGCTTTTACTTTACGACGCAGTTTAAATCGTGCGCGAATAACGCCTGCTAAATTCTCTAACACTTCGGAAAGACTTGAACCTGTTTGTGTTTGAATGGCAATGGCGGTTGCAAACATTTGTACTTCAGTGAGCGGCATGCGCTTTGTCATGTTTAAGCACGCCTCTGGCAACGGAACACCGATCTTTTGCTGGTCAAACACACGGCCCATTTCATCACCCATGGGCCCTGTAAATTCCTCACCCACCATTTTAATCGCTTCACTAACGGGCATACCGGCTTTTAAAAGACGTTGCATTGACTCTAAAGCATCAGGCATATCTTCCATAAATTTTTTCTGGCGGCGCGCTGTTTTAAATTTCAATACAAAACGAGGGAGACCCAAAAAACCAAAAAGAGTGATCATTATTTTTACAAATAACCCCATCCCCATAAGGCTTGTAAGAATGAAAAAGAATACACCACTGACAATAGAGAAAATCCAGAACTGCATCACAGTAATTTCCATTCCTGCCTGCATAATCATATCGGGAAGAGAAACTTTATTTGTTTCTTTCTCTTTTTCTTCTTCTTTTAATTTCTTTGCTAAATCCGAACGACGTTGATCTTGAGCATTGATCTTTGCCTTCTTCATATCATTCAGCGCAGATTTACCCTGAACTGTAACAAGCAAACGTTTTTTTTGTTGCTGCTTATTATTATAAATAACGAAACCGGTAAAAGCGCCGATTAAAATGACAGAGGCTAAAATGACTAAGACCCAAATCATTAACCGTAGGCCTCCTCCATCGCATCAAGAACAAGATTTTCAACACTGAACTGGCGAGCCTTATCCCAAAATTTAGGACGCATACCTGTTGATCGTAATTCAGTAATAAGTTTGCCATCGTCATCTTCGCCTAAGAACTCTAACTTAAAGAGATCTTGCATAGTCACAACATCGCCTTCCATTCCTGTGATTTCAGAAATATGAGTGACTTTACGTGACCCATCACGAAGACGTTGCACTTGAATAATGACATTAACGGCGGCGGCAATTTGCTCACGCACAGCAACAATAGGAAGATTAAGACCGCCCATCGCAATCATATTTTCCATACGTGATAAAGCTTCACGAGGGTTGTTCGCGTGAACTGTACCCATTGATCCATCGTGACCCGTATTCATCGCCTGAAGTAAATCAAAGGCCTCAGGCCCCCTGACCTCACCAACGATAATACGTTCAGGACGCATACGCAGACAGTTTTTGACCAAATCGCGCATTGTCACTTCACCAACACCTTCTAGGTTCGGCGGGCGTGTTTCAAGACGGACAACGTGAGGCTGCTGGAGTTGTAGTTCACAAGCATCTTCACACGTAATAATACGCTCGCCCTGTTCAATGTAGCGCGTTAGACAGTTTAACATTGTTGTCTTACCAGAACCTGTTCCTCCAGAGACAAGGACGTTCACACGGCATCGTCCAATCGCCATAATCAGTTTAGCAGCGCTTGGTGTCATCGAACCAAACTCTAATAGTTTTTCTAGCGTTAGTTTATCTTTTGTAAACTTACGAATAGTCATACAAGCGCCATCAACAGCAAGTGGTGGAATGATAACATTCACACGAGAGCCATCTGGTAAACGTGCGTCACAAATCGGACTGGCTTCATCAACACGTCTTCCAATCGCGCCCACAATTCGTTGACAGATTGTAATTAAGTGCTGGTTATCTCTGAATTTAATATTAGATCGCTGAATTTTACCATTTAGTTCAATATAAATCGTGCTTGGCCCATTAATCATGATATCGGCAATGCCATCCATCTCTAAAAGCTCTTCAAGTGGGCCGAAGCCCAGCATATCATCGCCGCATTCTTTTGCGATTTTCTTTAATTCAGCAGGCGTTAGATCAAGATTCCTAAAACGAGCAATTTCTTCAACAGCTGAATAAACTTCTTCACGCGCCTCTTCAGCTTTCATGCGGGCAAGTGCTTTTAAATCGATTCCATCTCTTAGATCGAGCCAAATACGATTACGCGCTCTTTGTAAACGCAGTGTACTTGCATTATTTTCATCGGCTTCTTCACCTTCCTCTTCAAGCTCTTCTTCTAAAAGAGGGTCATCATCCATACTTTTTGTTTTCGCTGGTTTTGGCTTTGCTTCTGTAACGTCTTGTACTAGCTCTTCTTCAGGTTCTGGCTGAACAATTTCTGGTTCAGCTTTTGTCTCTATCTCAATCGTTTGCTCTTGTGTATTGTCTGGTAAATCAAGATCTAAATCTTGAACGGCTTTTTTAGGCTCAGATTTTTTGGCTTCGCCTGTTGTTTGATTAATTGTAACTTTCGCCTGAATAGGCTCTTTTTTTACAGCTGGCTTTGCAGCTTTTAAAGGAACAGCCTCTTTGACTTTTGGTTCCGCAGGGGCACTAACAGGATTACTTTCAACGATAGGGCCTGCAACAGGCTCAACAGCCTTTGGCTCTTGCGTTAAAGGCGGCTCTTTCTTCGCAGCCTTCTTGATAGGTTTAATCGGTTTTGAGCCTTTTTTTCCAAACATAACTCTAATCCTTTTTCACTATACTCATGACTGTATCCAACAAGCCTTTTTGTTCGGGCTGCTGAATGGTAACCCCTGAGGGATTGAGCACACGCTCTGCAACAGGCAGCAAACTATAGACAATAGAACTACCGGTTTTATCTTGCGTTAATTTCCGTCCTTCATTTTCTGTTCCAACAAATGCTTTCGCATCAAAAGGAATAACAACAGATGGTTTTTCATCTAAAACAACTTCAATATCTTTGGCCGGCACTTCTTTACCTGGAATCATACCTGACATATTGACGACTAAATCAATGTGATCTGTATTACCGCCTTGAAGGAGTTTAATTTCATTCATTAATGTTTTACTCGCACGTAAAGACGGTAGCGTCGGCGTTGTGACAAGAAGAATTTCATGCGCCTTATTTAAAACTGTTCTTTTTAGAGATGGGATAGCATCTGATAAATCAACGAGAAGCACAGGATGGCTTTGCATGATAAAATCAATTAGGTCTTCATATTGCTGAGCGTGAACGGAAGCCTCTAACATGGCATCAGCGCCTGTCGCCAAGACAGTAAGCTTATCATTCACCTTATGATACATTCTTTCTAGAGATTCTATATCTTGCGTACTAGCGGCTTTCACAGCTTCATGAAGTGTACCAGCGGGATCAAAGCCCATTCCGACACTTAATGATGACCATCCGCCAGAGGCGTCCATCAGAAATGTTTTGTGACCTAAATTCTCAGACAGCCCCCACGCTAACCCTTGTGTTAAAGCAGAAGCACCAACACCGCCTTTCGCGCCCATTACGGCGATCAAGCGGCTTCCTGATGTTCCAAGCTGCTCAATGAGAGCAGAGGCAACAATTTCTGAGAGCATATCAACAGGAACAGGGCGAACCAAATAATCACTCACGCCCATCTGTTTTAAATTGCGATAGAGATCAACATCATTCACAGGACCAATCACAATCGCATTTGTATTTTCTTCACAATAAGCAGACAGTTCAGCTAGTTCATCAACAAAGCTGTCATCAGTTTTTTCCGTCTCAATAATAATGAGATCGGGAGAAGTTGTTTCTTGATAACTTTGTACGGCTGTATTCACATCACCTTCCTCAACACTGACATTAACGCGGGCATAACGCCAATCATTGACTAACGAGCGCGCAGCATCTGTAGTTTCGGCATCTTTCAAGAAGAAATGCACCGACGCAGTTGGCAGTAAAATATTCGTCTCAGTCATAGTTGGTTTGTGCCCTGGTTTCGTAATTCTTACGGTTGAGATATATTATGGTTAATATTGGTTAAGTTATTGATATTCTTATACTAAGAATACTTATATATTATACCAAAAGTGTTAATGACTGATTACTTAATCTCCTAGTTCACTATCGGCTTCAACGCCTTCAATTGGATCTTTTGGAACACCTGCTAAGTGAGGCTCAATAACGGTTGCTTCACGACGCGCATCACGTGAAGGAAGCCCTGATTTACCATATAAATCAGATGGATCTGTGATCTGGCGAGCCATCATTGTATCCACGCCACAACCGAACTTATATTCACCGATAAATCGTCCTGTTTCTCTTTGATCTAGACCAGGTGTTGGTAAACAATCATCGGGGGCTTTTGCTGTAAGAGTGTTATAGGTCACGATTAATGTGGGATCGCCATTTGGCACAGCCATTGTTTGGCCGATCACTGACTCTACACCTTTTTGGTTTAAATGGTTTTTGATTTTCTTCAGCTCTTGGCCAGCTTTATATTTTGTAAAGCTACGTGATGTTGGATTATAGGTCATCGTTAAATCCAGAGCACCATTTGCCGTTTTCAGATAATTTGTAGCTAACGCAGATAAGGTCTCATCTGTAATATCTTTATAAGGAATTTGATTAATAATCCCCTCTTCCGCCACTGTAATCGGCGATGTATTCATCATAGATGGCGTTGTTTGTGTACACGCCCCTAATAAAATAACTGAGCTTAATAATACAAATTTTGACAATACTTGTTTCATGACAAATATCCTTTTTAATCTATCTTTTTAATCAAGCACGTAGCCGAAGCCATGCATGCTATCCATCATTTTTTCTGGAGCTTTAGAACCATAGAGCTTTTCAATATTTTGCCTAAAGACTTTTTTCGTTTTGTTTTTCTGTCTGGTAACAGGAAGTGAAATAGGCAATTCTTCTGCTTCAACAGTTCTATCTTGCAGTGGGATAGAGACTGGCTCTATCGGCAAATCTGCAATTGAAATGGGCTTATCTTTTGGCATAGCGGCTGAGTAATTCTGAACCGGTGTTGACATTGTCTCAGGTAAAGAAGCGCTTACTTGAGGAACAGCCACAGGATCTGCGAAAGGCGCAACAGTATATGGTGTAATCATGACAAGTAGTTCTGTTTCATCACGTTGGAATGTATCTGATTCAAGAAGATCACCAACCACAGGAACATCACTTACACCGGGAATACCTGATAGCCCAGCAATTGACTCGGATTGAATAAGACCAGCAATCATGAGTGTTCCACCGCTTGGGAGTTCAACAGTTGTTTCTGCGCGGCGTACATTAAATGTTGGTACGTTAATCCCTTGAAGCTGTAAGTTTCTTTCAAAAGTCGCCGTTGAGACTTCTGTTGTAAGTTGCAAGCTAATACGATCTTTAGACATGACTTGAGGACGGAAATTTAAAGAGACACCGAATGGACGGAATTCATAAACAAGATTTCCATTTTCATCAATTTGTGTAGGAATTGGAAATTCACCACCAGCTAGGAAGCCAGCTTGCTCACCAGAAATCGCTGTTAGATTTGGTTCAGCCAAAGTATTGACAACGCCTTCTTGCTCAAGAGCGCGAATATCAAGTGATAGAGGGTTTAAGTCCCCCGTGGTATAATTCAAGAGCGCATTGGCAAATTGAACAGGCGCGGTTAGTCCTAAGTCTTCATTAAAGGCGATACCACCGCCAATGTCATTTCCGGTAATATTGGCGCCGCCGCCAACACCTAAATCTTTCACGGCGCTTCGAGCAACTTCAAGAATTTTTACTTTCAGCATAATTTGCTGTTCACCGCGAACACCCATCATATTGACGATAATCTCATCAATAGGACCATCGAGTTCTTGAATTTCACCAGCATAATTACCAACCAAATTTGTAATCTGATTGGCAATTGCTGGTGTAGAGACTTCTCCTAAGAGAACAACTTGATCGGTTAGTGCTTTAATTTGCACATCCTCATCTGGATATAATTCTTCAACAACAGATGAGATTTTATCTGTATCTATACGAACATGAATATTTAGTTTCTTTAAGACATCACCGTTTTCATCAAGGGCAATTATATTTGTATCACCTAAAGATGAGCCGACAATATATAAACGGTCTGATTTAATCGCCATGACGTCAACAATTGATGGATCGGCCACAAGAATATCGGAGACAGCTCCTTCAATTGTAACCATTTCGGCTTTACCAAGTGTGATTTCCAGTCCCGGCTCTTTTGCTTTATCCAAAATTGCAAGGTTGGTTTTACTCGCGTTTACTATCTCACTTGAGCCTATAAGGAATGCTATTCCGCATAAGCTGAATAAACAAAAAGTGTATAGTTTTTTGATTATAATATTACTCATCGCGGGCCGGCCCTCCTAGACTAGTTGGCTCCAATATAATTTGATTTGGTTGTTCGGATTCAACATCAAAGCTGACCCCTGTTGTTGGATTTGCATTACGCGGCGTGAAATCACGCACATTTGATCCCTCATAAATACGAACATCAGGTGACGTTCTTTGCATCTCTGAGAGCTTTGTTAAAACACTTGTCATACCAACATCTGTTGTTGTTTTGTCATGACCATCGGCGACTTGATCACCAAGGCTTCGAAGAGCAATTCCAATATCACCCATTTCAAGAGCAAGCATTAATTCTTCAGCCTGCAGTGATGTCACTTCTAATGTAAGCGTTGCAGACTTACTGCTGGAGCTTTTCTTCTTTTTACCGTCTTCTTCTTCGTTTGCATCCACGGCTGTTTGACTATCTTTATCAACGGCAAGAACACGCACATTTTCAATGATTGTTTCAGTTGCAAAACGGTTCACAACAGATTGTGCCTCTGGGTTATTTCGAGTATTCACGCGCACACGATAGGTCAAAATAACATCAACAAAATCACCAGGGCGAATAAGACGGTCAGCAAGTGTGTATGATTTCACAGAGATACCAACAGCGCGCATACCTTTTGCAACTTTTGCAGATAAAAAGCTTGCTGTCTCTTCTTCAACAACAACATTCATATGGATAGGCTGACCTTCTGATAAAGAGCGAGTTGTTTGACCATTAATCGCTTCTAGCGGCGTTTGCTCTCCATCACGAATAATCGCACCTGGAAACAAGCCATCCTCAGGCCATGCTTGCCATTTTAGATCGCCATCTTGAAGTTCATGACCGACTGAAAGTGATTTAGCAGCAACCAAAATTTCTTGACTGGCGGCTGCAACAACTTCTTCTTTATCGCCTGATTTTAAAGCCGCTTGCACCATTAGGGCCACAAGAATGGCAACAATAAAACCACCGGCTAATACGATTAATATATTTCGATTATTACTATCCATTTTATGTCCTTCAAACTTTCTTTCTCATTATCCGGGAGCTGCTGCAGCCAATGAAATTAATGTATTGGGCTCAAGATATCCTGCCTGCCAAAAGGCGATAATCGCACCAGAAAAGATTGCAATACCGTAAGGTACCTGCTTTTTGCCTTTCTGAGCCAAGGCAACCCAGCTTTTTTTTGCTGGTTTTTTAACAGGTTTCCACTGCCCTAAAATAAGAGTGATAATGCCAAGAACACCACCAATAATGGCCATAAAGAAGACAAGTGCCATTAAACCTTCAAGACCAACCCATAAAGCGTAAGCCGTAATAAGTTTGGAATCACCGCCGCCGATTAGTTTCAAAAGAAACATGACGTAAGTAACGAAAAAGACAGAAACGAAAGCAATTGTATGACTTTGCCATGTTGAAAAATAAGTTACGTCCGGCGCAAAATAATTCATCATGAAAAAGGCCGGAAGAAATGCAAGTGCGATACAAATAGCGTACAAATTCGGAATGGTCATGCTTGAGTAATCTGACCAGGCCGCAGCCCCGCCGAATCCAAGCGCAATAAGCGCGCAAAAAACCAAAATAAAAAATAAGAGCATTTTGTATTCGAAAAATTAATATGAAAATTATTGAAAAAGAAAAGGTTTCTTTTGGGAAATGAAAAGCCTTTTGAAAAGGCTTTTCATATTTGTTCGTTATAAATCTATTCGATTATGGTGTACCGCCACCAGCGCCGCCTAAAGCTGCCGCCATATCATTGAATAATTGGTTTAACTGTTGACCAAACACTGTGACACCACCAATAATCACTAACGCGATAAAAGCAGCAATGAGGCCATATTCAATGGCTGTAGCACCGTCTTCATCACGTGAGTACGTCATGATGTGAGCTAAGATTTTTGTAAGCATAGAGAAATCTCCTTCAATTGATTTTACTTTTTTAACTTATTTGGGTGACCCAACCCTTATCAAGAAAGATAAGGTTTATAACCCTACAAATACTAGAATATACCATATCTATTTAATGCGTTGTTAAAAAAAGTTAGCATTTTATCTTTTTTCTAAATTCACTATTGACGAATGAACAAATTACTGAGCTCACGTGCGATTTGCTCGAACGTGTCGACCAATTCTTCTTGCGATGGCGCGTGTTTATAATTACTTGGTGACGTCGCACATTGTTCAAATAAATCTAACGTATCCTGATCAATTGTCGCTCCATCCTCAAAGGTAATCGCGTATATAAGAATGCCTTGTGCTTTCATTGCAGTACATATTTCTGCAAAGCGATCATCTAGATCACCCGCATCAATATTATGATCATCGGATAAGCCATAGGCAGAATAGACGTTACTCATGGTATTATCGCCGTCGGTCATAATAAGAGCAACCTTATCCCATTCATTATCATCGTAGGCAGAACCTTCTGTATAAGGGTATGCAGGCGATAGGACGCGCCAGCCCCAAACCATTCCAAAGTTTCCTAATGTAGCACCGCTAGCAGTCATATTTCCTGCTGCACTATCAAGAAATGCTTCATTACTAGTTAAAGGCACAATAGGCTGAACCGGGCAGTAGATATTTGGCCCATAGAAAGCGTTGTAACCATCACCCAATGTTCCATCAAAATAGTCATTATTTCTATAATAGCTATTCCCGTTAAAGTCATGGCGATACATTGTCCATGGTCCTGCGTGATCTTCTGTATCAAGCGGATAGTCTTGTGTTTCAACGCATCCATGCCATTGACCTTTTTCACTTGGATCATATTCTAAATCCGCTTCAGCAATACCATAGTGATTTTCAGTATAAGGATTCATTCCGTTATAATAATCAGCATAAACATCAGTCGCAGGAGGATCAACAAAAGGCACATCGTAATTATTACCATCCACATCGATACCTAACCCGTAAGGGCCTACATTGACGGAGCTCGCATAGGGAACTAATCCCACACGAACATATTCTGGATCACCAATATTTTGGAATAATATTTGAATGAAATTCTGCGTTGCAGTTCTGAGGGTACTAATATTATCGTTCGTATTCATTGATCCTGTATTATCCAAAACCATAACGACTTCTAGGCCACGAATTTCTCTTCGGACAATTGTCTGAGCATCAATATTGATTTTTTCGTAACCAAAAATACGCATAAATGTTGTATCAACATCAGCGCTTGCCGTTACAGTGAGCTCATCACCACTTAGTTCAGCGTTAGAGCTAACAACTGTTCCAATTCTTCCATCAGGATAATTCGCCTCAATATACGCATTTACAACAGCTTCAATAGCAGCATTATCATCACTCCCTGACGCTGCACCAGCAAGAGCGGCTGCATCTAAAGCTTGCCCCAAGCGCGCCTGAACAAGA
This sequence comes from Pseudomonadota bacterium, assembly GCA_039027295.1. Classification (GTDB taxonomy): domain Bacteria; phylum Pseudomonadota; class Alphaproteobacteria; order Micavibrionales; family Micavibrionaceae. The sequence continues at coordinate 7,298 of JBCCKS010000013.1, read as the reverse complement.
TAGGCTCTCGCCATATCAACAGTTAGTCCAACACCTGAAAAAATAACAGGCGTTACAAAACCAAAAAGAACGGCAACAACACCAGTAATGTTTAAAAAATATAATCGAAGATAAGATACAAGTTTCATAATTATGGCCTTTTCATTTTAAGCACAGTCCGTACAAGGAACAGTTGCGCTCTTTCTCCCTCTTAAAAAAGCCCTCTCAAACATAATAAATTCGTCAATAACAATATTACTAAAGAATGGTACATAGCGATAACGTACACTGACCACTATAACACCTTCACCTTCACCGCCCAAACCAATCGTGTCTTGAATAGGATCATCTTCTGCAGTCATACCAAATGTTCTACGCCATAACACAAAAGGATCACCATCTTCATCAAACTGAACACTTGCAATATCATATTGAAATTCATCAAGCGGATATGGTGCTAAAGACAGCTCGCCTGCATTAATGATATCTGTCACTAAAGCTTCATTCACAAATTCGTTTCTTGTCACAAGATCACCAATAGATTGCGCAGCTGTATTCACTTTTTGGCTTAAAACAATGCCTTGCCCAAGATCGTAAATAAACGTCATGAGGCTAATCAGAATCGGAAATAAAATCGCCATCTCTACAGCAGAGACGCCTTTTATATCTTTCCAAAAATTTCGAATAAAATTCATTTAATCCTCAAACTGATATGGTTCTGTTTGTATAACAATTGTTGACATTAAAAGACGCTCTCCGCCTGAATCAGGAGCAAGCGCCAATTGCATCAAAGGTGTTCTAATTTGATAAGGGTAGACAGTACGGATCATCACAACATCACTAACACCGCCAGGCGTAAATTGTTGGTCTTCTAAGTTACCATCTTCATCAAATGTTGGATCAGGAATATCTTCAGCCTGTTGAAAATCATCCATAGAAATCACTTGGTATTGTATGTCTTCGCAAGGAATAAAAATATCTGAAAAGTTACAGAGCGTATCATCAAATAAATCAACACCGCCGCCTTGTTGGACAGCGCCTGTGCGGATTTCTCTAGCGGCCTGATTTGTTGATGCTTCAAGTAGACTTTGGGCTGTAAACATTAACGCCATTTCAACAATACCGACAACCATAAAAATAAACGGCACACCCACTAAAGAAAATTCTACAGCTGTGACCCCTTTTTGGTCGTTTTTCCACTTTTTAAAGAAGAAAGATAAAATTTGTTTCATATTTATCTAAAATTTTTTGTAATTAACCCAATGAAAAAAGCATGCCTGACCAAAGTTGGTTAGACATGCCCTTCAACACCCTAACTACTATGATATGTTAGTATTTATTAAAAACCAGTTAAGCTTTTGGAAATGAAGTCAAAATTCTTAAGGAAAGTTTTAGAAGACTTTAAGGATTTACGGAATTATCGACAATCGGAAAGCCTTTTTCATCAAGAGGCAGGTCCCCTCTCACCTTACGACCCCAACGATCTTCTAAGTTTTTCTTCTCTTTTTCGATTGCTTCTAAGCGCTTTTTGGCACTTTGCATCATCATCACCTTGACGGCCTTGGTTACAAAGTCATTCAGCACATAGCCGATACCTGCCGCTCCATACATTACAATGATGGTAATAGGATTAGATATAGCATCAAGCATGGCAGAGACTCTATCTTGAGACATCCAAATATTTAAGAGATAAGGAAAACAGCCTGCAAAATTAAGCGCACCTATCGTTAAAACCTTACTTCTATATTTATATTGAATGATCAGCGCCGCAATAATTGTTGGCAGCATTCCCACGAGAAGAAGTAGAGTAGATGCCATAAAAACAATTGCCATGATCAGTGATGCAAAAATAAAGAGCCAGCCTTGAAACCCAATATTTAAAACAACTTTTTTCTTTTGCTTTTTCTTTTTCGCCATCGATTATAGTCCGTCTTTTAAGAAATTTACGTAAGCTGAAATTACAATAACAATAGCGGCTATTCCTAATCCAAATAAAGAAGCAACTTGCGCCCCAGACTCTCTTCCAAAGGTTCTGGCATCTTCCATTTTTTGTAAAAGCTTTTCTTTTTCTTCATCAAGCTTTTTATACTGTCTCATTGATAGATAAAAACCGCCTAAGTCTTCTTCAAATATAGATTTTGAATCAAAGAGCTCGGCAATTTTTGCTAAATCTCCTTTATAGACAAGCCTTTCAACTTCTTTTTTGACTAATTTTTTCTTTTTATCGTCATGGAATCGATCAAGAAGAGGATCAATATTCTTTAAGAACCATTTTGCAATTGATGGAAATGGTTTCATGCGTGATCGTCTTTGCAATGTTGCAAGAACTCTCAAACGTCCTAGATAATTTCGGTGCGGCTCAGATGCCGTAATATCAGCCATATAGGGATCAATGTTGTTTTTACTTTTTGAAGATAGAAATGAAACAATATGGCGATCAAAAATATCTTTAGGAAGGCGACTTGCACAAACACCTTCTAAAGCCTCAACTAAATCTTCAGGTGTAATGGGATAATATTTTTCAACAATTGGGCTTAAACACTGGCATTCAGGATTAAAGTAATAAAGGCATCTCTCAAGGCCCATATTCATTTTTGTTTGTTTAATAAAATTACGGCCTGCATCAAACTTACTATTTAAAGCACTTGAATCATGCATTTTTTGCGAGCGGATCACAAAACTTGGAAAATAATTTCTTAAAACTTCAGTGAATTCCTGAATAGATCCATTATCCAGATATTTATAGGTCATATACTTACCAAATCCACGCGGATTAAAGCGTAGGCTTTTATACAGGACAGGCATTTCAGGAAATAAAACACTTCCGACCGCGACGCATAAACGGTGATTAAAATCTGTTCCTTGGTCAAGATTATTAATTTCTTTTAAGACGCCTTCTAATTTTGTTTTGAGAGTTTTGTCTTCAATTGCTCGATCTATCCATTGTGCCAAATCATCATTCTCAATAATTTTTGCGGCCTCTACTGGGTAGTTTACAAAGTCGATAGAAAGTAGCTCTGGCCGCGTATATTTCTTTTTCTCCATCAGAATGGGGCGGCCTGCTTTAATTCTGGGTGATGATTGTTTTGGACTGAGGCGCCGGCCATCTTGCCAAGCTTGGATATCTTCTAATGTCCATCTCTGATTAGGGTCATCATATAAAAGGCCGCGCAGAAGTTCTAATATCGCGCCACTGAAACGATCATCTTTTAATAATGTTGTGTAACTGCCTTTTTCGATTTTGCTTTGAATAATTTCTTCGGCCGTCATACCTTTTTCAGGTGTATTAGAACGCATAATTACCGCCAGCGTGACACCGAAGGAATAGATATCATCTGATAAACTTCCTCCGCCTTTTCCTTCCGGTGCAGCGAGAGCACGTTCAACGGGTTCATAAAGAGGCGGTAAATTTGATGATGCCGGTAGGCACAAACATTCACCTAATGTAACCTTATCGCCAACACCTCCGCCGCCATAAAAAATATTTCCTGGCCAAATTTCACCGTGGACTAAGTCTTTGTTCGCCATATCCGTCAAAAGATCAATCATAGGATTCACAACAGAATCGATAATATCTTCAGGCTTACGCCCCATAGCTGGATATTTATTTGTTGGTTCAATTAGTGGCTTACTAATGGTCAGCTCATAAATAAAACAATATTTTTCTTCTGCCGGATCAGGCCATAAAATCTTTCCTGATGTCACAAGTTTTACGAGCGACAAATTACGCATATTTGCATATTTTTGTGAGGCAATACGCCGCGGCGTTAAACGACGATCACAGACCAATGCAAATAAATTATTATTCGTTCTGTTTAACCCTTCAGCGGAATAGGCTTTCACAGGCCCCTTATCTAAATAAGATAATCTCTGATAAGGGTAGATTTTAATATTCTTGTTAAAGCGGATCTCTGAAGGTATCTGCTTATCGTGAGACGCAGATTGTTGAGGTTGGTTATTTTCAACCTCGTTATCTTCTTCTGTTTGTATCTCTTTAGTCGTTTGTTCTGCCATTTGATCACACAATAAAGGAAGGATGTAAAATACCGTGATATTTTACATCTCTATAGTGTAATCGGCTTTCAGGAATTTGTAAATTTGTTAGAAAATTACAATTATTGTTACAAATTCAGAGCTTTAGCTCCGAAATGGATCTTGCATTAAAATTGTATCATCGCGCTCGGGGCTCGTGGATAGTAATGTCACAGGACATTCTACGAGCTCTTCAATACGGCGTACGTATTTTACAGCTTCCGCCGGTAAATCGGCATAGCTTTTTGCGCCATATGTCGTATCAGACCAGCCTTTAATCGTTTCATAAATTGGCGTTGCTTTAGCCTGAAGAATAGGACTTGCCGGATAATGATCGAATTTTTCACCTTCAATATCGTAAGCCGTACAAACTTTCAGCTCTTCAAAACCGTCTAAAACATCTAATTTTGTTAGTGCGATTCCGTCGATACCACCAACTTTTACAGCTTGTTTGACTAAAACAGCATCAAACCAACCACAGCGACGTTTACGACCTGTTGTTGTTCCAAATTCATGACCGCGTTTTCCAAGCTGCTCACCAACATCATTTTCTTGCTCTGTCGGAAAAGGTCCTGTTCCCACACGGGTTGTATAGGCTTTTGTAATACCAAGCACATAATTTACGAGTTTTGATCCTACCCCAGCACCCGCAGCCGCTTGAGCAGCTACAGTATTTGATGATGTCACAAAGGGATATGTTCCGTGATCAACATCGAGCATGTGACCTTGCGCACCTTCAAATAAGATTTTCTTACCCGCGCTATGCGCTTGATCAATTGTTTTCCAAACAACACCGGCATATTCCAAAATACCATCTGCATATTTCATCAAATCATCGTAAACATCATCGAGTTTAAGAGGGTCTGCGCCAAAGCCTTTTAAAAGAATATTGTGATGCGCTAGCATATTCTCAATGCGCTCTTTTAAATGATCACTATGGGTTAGATCACAAACACGGATACCGCGGCGCGCCACTTTATCTTCATAGGCAAGGCCAATACCGCGCCCTGTTGTTCCTAATTTTTTAGAGCCTCTCGCCTCTTCCATCGCCTGGTCCATCATAGAATGAACAGGAAGAATAAGGTTCGCATTCTCAGCTAATAATAAGTTCTCACTCGTAATAGAAACGCCCTGCTCTTTAACAGTTTGAATTTCTTTGAGTAATGCGGCTGGATCAATAACCACGCCATTTCCGATAATTGAAAGCTTTCCTTCTCTTACAACGCCTGAAGGCAGAAGATGAAGCTTGTAAGTTTTACCATCAATAACAAGAGTATGCCCTGCATTATGTCCGCCTTGGAAGCGAACAACGACTTCAGCCTGTTTTGAAAGTACATCGACAATCTTTCCCTTGCCTTCATCACCCCACTGAGATCCGATTACCGCAACATTCGACATAGTTTACCCTTCCTTATGGTTCCTTTTATTTTTTGCTCTTTTTTAAGCTGCTTGCTCAATGATTTCGCATAAATCATCGACAATTTTATGAATTTCTTGCTGATTATCACCCTCAGCCATTACCCTTATTAGAGGCTCTGTTCCTGATGCCCTCACAAGCAGGCGACCTTTACCGTTTAAATTCTCATTGGCTTTTTCAATTGCTTTCTGGACTAGCTCTTTTTCCAAAGGTGATTGATTAGAGAATGAAACATTTTTCAAAAGCTGGGGCACAGTTTCAAACATTTTCAAAGATTGACTTGCTGGCTTTTGGGATTCTTTGACGATATTAAGGACTTGTAAAGCCGCAACCATACCATCACCAGTGGTTCCAAAGTCGCTTAAGATAATATGCCCAGATTGTTCCCCGCCAATATTAAATCCTGAAGACATCATTTCTTCAACAACATGGCGGTCACCAACTGGTGTACGCTTAAATTTAATATTATTATCTTTGAAAAATCTTTCTAAGCCTAAATTCGACATAACCGTTGCAACAACGCCGCCTTTTAGAAACCCTTGATCGCGCTTAGCTATCGCAATAGCGGCCATAATTTGATCACCATCAATTTGATTACCTTTTTCGTCAATCACAATAAGACGGTCAGCATCACCATCAAGAGCAATACCAATATCAGCCTTTTCTTTTAAGACAGTTTCTTTTAAATTTTCTGGAGCGGTTGCCCCAAAACCGTCATTAATATTACGGCCATTGGGGCGATCCCCAATTGAAATAACTTCAGCTTCTAACTCCCATAGAACTTGCGGTGCGATTTTATATGCTGCGCCATGCGCACAATCAACGACGATCTTCATTCCATTTAAGTTAGAGGTTTTAGGAAAGCTTCTCTTTATATATTCAATATAACGCCCTGCAGCGTCATTTAATTGTGTTGCTTTACCGATTTGATCGGAAGGCGGGAGTAAATTATCAAAGTCACTTTCCAATAGTGACTCAATTTCTTTTTCAATATCATCTGAGAGCTTGTAGCCGTTTGCAGCAAAAATTTTAATTCCGTTATCCTGATATGGATTATGAGACGCAGAGATCATCACCCCAATATCTGCGCGCAGCGTTGTTGTAAGCCGTGCCACAGCCGGCGTTGGAATAGGCCCTGTACGTATAACGTTTAATCCCATAGCGGCAAAACCGGCCGCCATAGCTTGTTCAATCATATATCCAGAAAGGCGCGTATCTTTTCCAATAACAACACGATTCATAACTTTTGAATTATTTTTTTTCAGATGTTTGCGTAAAACATGCGCCGTTGCCATAGCCACATTTAAGGCAGTTGAGGCTGTCATAGGGGCTTTATTTGCAACGCCCCTAATTCCATCTGTTCCAAAATAACGTTTAGACATATGGTATTCATGAAGAAGAACCATACGGAAGTCAAGACAGGATAGTTATATGTCTAAATCGTTCCAAAAATCATGACTGATGCGGCCTTCAAGGGTGTAATGCTGGTCATCAAAATGGTCTTTATAGACGATTCCTTGCCCTGCATCCGTAAAGTCTAATTTCATTACTCTTCGTCCCTGACGGGCCATTAATCCCTTGCCCGCAAAGGTATGAAATAATATAGGCTGAGCGCCCCAAACGGCATCAGAATCGAAAAAATATGTGTCCTCTCCTGTTCCAGATTCTTTAAAGTAACGACCGGCTTCATAAGAATAAAACTCTCCTCTGTAGGAGTAATCATCAATTTTGAGAGCTCTAAAACCATTAGGGAGAACGAGGTGTTGAGGGGGATTTTGAATAAAGCTATCCGTCGCCGGACTGGCTTCAACAATTCTATTAAATATAAAATCTAAAGTTTCAGGCTGTTTCATTTCTATCTCCTTTGCTT
>JBCCKS010000012.1:0-56832 GCA_039027295.1 Pseudomonadota bacterium | reverse complement strand
TTTGAATAGAATCTGCTTTTGTTACCGTCCCTGAAGTTGCACCCCATAGAGCAAGGGTCAATAACGCAGATATTAACAAAACAATATTCCCAGTGATAATACCCATGCGCTCATTAATTCCAACAAGCTGATCCCACAAAAAGTGCCGGATACCATTCCCTAAATAGAAAAATATGACAAAAGCCCATAGAAGTAAGATGTAGTAAATGAACGGGTGACTCAAAAACTCTATAAGAGGCATGTACAAACTTGGAAACCATATGCTAGCACTCACTAAAAGGCATAAAACCACAAAAGAAAAAGACAGAATGATACCAGCTGCTCGACCAGAAATTGACATAACGGCGTTGTATGGTAGTCTATAAACTTGAAGATGGGGCGATAGAGGTCTGGGTCTATTTGTACTCTGAGACATGGTATTCCTTATATTTTAGAATATTATAAGGAGATAGCTTTACTTTTCCAACCCTGGAAGTCCCAAATACTTATAAAAAATCTTTTATAAGGGCTTCAGCAATTTGTATTGAATTTAAGGCTGCGCCTTTGCGAACATTATCTGATACACACCAGAAATTAAGCCCATTTTCAACTGATGTGTCTTCTCTTACCCTAGAAATAAAGACGTCATCTTCACCTGCTATTTCTGCTGGTGTTACATATTCTAGCTCACTATCGAGATCAATCAACGTAACACCTTCTTGATCACGCCATAATTTCATAGCCTCTTTCGCACTTAGCTCATTCTCAAGCTCAACATTAATCATTTCTGAATGCCCGATAAAGACAGGAACACGCACACAGTTTGCACAAACCTTAATTTTCTCATCAAGAATTTTCTTTGTTTCAGCAACCATTTTCCATTCTTCTTTTGTTGAATGGTCATCCATAAATTTATCAATTTGAGGAATAACATTAAAAGCAATTTGCTTTTGGAAAGCTTCATTCTTTACTTCATCACTCATAAAGAAATGACGACTTTGATTAAATAGCTCATCCATACCCTCTTTCCCCGCGCCAGAAACAGACTGATACGTTGACACAACGATACGTTTGATTTTGGTAGCTTCATGAATTGGCTTCAATGGGACAACCATCTGAATGGTTGAACAATTGGGGTTCGCGATAATATTTCTTTTTGAATAGTCTTTTAAATGATGTGCATTCACTTCTGGAACGACTAATGGAATATCAGGGTCCATGCGGAAATGGCTTGTATTATCGATAACGATCGCCCCTGCTTTCGCAGCCTTTGGTGAATATTCAGCTGAGACTTTTGCGCCCGGCGAAGAAAAGACAAAATCAACACCTTTAAAATTAAATTGTGATAAGTCTTGAACCTTAATATCATCATCACCAAATGAAACCTCTTTACCTGCTGATCTGGCAGACGCAAGTGCAACCATTTCAGAGACAGGAAATTCTCTCTCATGCAAAATTTCGAGCATCTCTCTGCCCACATTCCCTGTTGCTCCAACAACTGCTACTTTATAAGCCATGGATAGCTTTCCTTTCTTTCTTTTGCATTTCTGATAGATGATTTATTCTATGAAAGACATAACGCGAAGCCGTAAACTTTTCAAATCTAAAATGACACAAAATTCAAAAGATAAGATTAAAAAGCTTGAAGAGCAGCTAGCCATAGCCGATGCGGCTGCAGAGCAAAAATCTAACTTTCTAGCAACCATAAGCCATGAAATACGCACGCCTATGCAATCCGTTTATGGTCTTTTAGAACTAATTGAGCAGGAAAAGCCTTCAGATAAAGTCATGTCTATGGTGCAAACTGCACGCTCTTCGGCAAGTGGCCTTTTAGAAATTTTAGATGATATCCTCGATTTTGCCAAAATGGACGCAGACCAAATGGTCTTAGATGATTTTGAAATTCCTCTGAGAACATTAGTCCGAGGAATCAATGAAGCACTTGAAGTGAAAATTCAAGGAAAGCCCGTGGCACTAATTGATGAGATTTCTGATGACGTACCGTTTGTTGTTGCTGGAGATCCTAAGAGGCTACGTCAAATTATTATGAACTTAATGGGTAATGCTATTAAATTCACTCACCAAGGGTCCGTCACGATTAAAATTTTAGATAAAACTAAAACTCTTAATTTGGCAAAAGATGAAATTGGACTACGCTTTGAAATCACCGATACAGGGATTGGGATGAAACAAGAAGTTGCTGACGCTCTTTTTACCCCTTTTACTCAAGCAGACAACTCAACATCAAGAAGATTTGGAGGAACAGGTTTAGGTCTATCGATTAGTAAAAAGCTTGTTGAGATGATGAACGGGAATCTTGGGGTAGTCTCTGAAGAAGGAAAAGGATCAACATTTTGGTTTGAAATTCCTACTAACCCCATCAGTACAGATAAAATTGATGAAAAGTCACTACCAAATTTAGAAGGCCTATCAGTCATATCAGTCGAAGATCACCCCCAAGGCGCTAAAGAAATTAAACGCTCACTAGAATCAGTTGGCGCGTCAGTTGAAAGCTGCGGAACATATGCAGAAGCTTTAGAACTGATTATTAAAAGGCCATTTGATGTAGCTATTATCGATCAAGGACTTCCTGATGGATTAGGATTAGACCTCATTCGTGAAATTATGGAGATACGCCCGTATATCGGTATGATCATGTATACAGTTCGTGACGATGCAGGTCTTCAACATACGCTTCAATCACTTGGCGTGACATATCTTGCAAAACCTGCAAGCCGCCGGGGATTGGCTGAAGAAGTTTTTGAAAGCGCGAGTAAAGTTCAAAGAATGACGATTGATGGTCCCACAAAGCTCTTAATCGCAGAAGATACAGAAAGCATTCGAGATATACTAAAAAGACAACTCGATACGATTGGTGTAGAAGCAGAGTTTGTTGAAAATGGTGCTGAAGCACTAAAAGCCATTCAAACAGGAGAATTCGGAATTTTAATGACTGACCTTCATATGCCTGAAATTGATGGTTATGAAGTCATTCAGAAAGTTCGTGAAGACGATAAAAAGAACAATACTCATTTTCCTGTTATTGCTCTAACAGCAGACGTTCAAATGAATCAAAGAAAAACATATATGTCACATGGCTTTGATGAATGTATTCTAAAGCCTGTTTCCCTCGGCCAACTAAAAAGGCTTCTTGTAAGATGGGGGTTGATCGAAAATGATAAAATAGAGATGAACGTAAATTCTTCTCATCAAATTAATGAAGACTTATCATCTATTGATAAAGACGCCTTAATTCGACAAATGGGGGCCTTTGATGAAAGTACAATTGAAATGCTGGAATTATTTGTTGAAATGACAGATCCATTAATTAAAAAATTAGATCAATTTTCTAAAGATGAAGATACAAAACAAATTGCAGAAATCGCCCATAGCCTTAAAGGGTCTGCACGATCTGCTGGCGCTGTTAAAATGGGTGGAATTGCAAGCCACTTACAAGATGCTGCAGAAAACAATATGAATGATGAAGACTTAATTCAATCAATCATTGGAGAATTTCATAACATCCGGCGTGAGGTGAAAGGCTTGCGGTCTTAATCTAAAATTATGGACAAGGTGGCGGTGTTCCAGAACTCTCTTCACCATCACTATCTCCATTATAAGTCGCAGTCGGTTTAACAACTAACCATACGCGAAAACAGGTACTATTTGCTGAACAAATAGGATCATTAGACCCACCTGCGCTAGTGAGATCGACTTGAGATCCTGATGCATCAATTACGTCAGCTTGGCACTCTGAAAATTGTTCATCCAATTTTGCAAGCGCTGTTTGAATAAAAGAGTCTGTTTTATCGGTTTCAGTAAAAATAAAAATTCCATCCTCACCGTTATAATATTCCCAAGGTTCAAATAATTCTGGCGGTGGCGGTAAGAACTTTCCTGATACTCCACCAAAGATACGTCGATGATCTTTACTATTTCCGGGATTCCCGGGGCAAGAGATAAATTCAACATTATTGTTAGGGTATGTTTCTGTTGCAGCTGGAGAATTTGTTGGCGCGCTATCTATTTGAAAGTAATCATCAGTAGGCGAAAACGGATAAGGCTGGGTGACTTCAACTGGAATATTACCAGTATCAGAGTCATCTCCTGCTGGAAATGTAAGCACACATTCCTGAATAGACGATTGAATAAAATCAATTTGTGATTTCAAGGAGGTAATCGCTTGATATGTGTTTTGAGCTGTTGTTTGCTGGCTTGCTGGTCTCATAAAAGAAGCTGTGAGCGCTGCTAAAAGCGCAATAGCAATCAGAATATATATGAAAGCACTTCCTGACTGATAGTAAGCCACGCGCTTCATATTACCTCTCTAACAACACAGAATAAAAGACATATGATCCAGTCGTTGTATCATAAAAACACCCCGTTGGCTGACTATCGAGAACTTCACAAGATGTCCCTATCGGAACAAGATTTTGCTGATCAGAGTTCGTAGGAAAATCTATGTTGTCCGTAAGACTAATTGTCTCTTCGATATCTTCTGGTCTAACAGATGTATCAATATCTGGAACATCTCTATTTGCTGTCGATGAGCATGTGGAGTCAGGCTGTATGCCAACTTCTTTATTGATAGAGGCACAGACAATAGATGTTACTCCCGGCAGATAAGCCACAAGATCGTTTGCGCCTAGACCATCATCAATTCCTATTTGAGGGATATCAAAATTACCATTAAAATACCATGTTCCCAGACCAGGTGTTGACATCACGTCTGAGGGAGCTTGCTGGTAAATTGCTCCACCTCCACTTGGGTGAAAAACAAACCGGCTATTATCAGATAGATTCAAGTCAGCGATTTCTGATGGAGAATCAAAATACATATTTTCAACAGGCGTACCGCTTAAAATCATGCGAATTACAGATGTACGCATACTCGCGGGATATTGGGTTAAGGAAGCCGCATTCAAAATCGACGTTTCTCTCTCAGCCGTTCCACTACCAGATCTGGTAGATTGGGTCACAGCATATGAAAGAGCCGCGAAAAGAGCCACAGCAATAAGAATTAAGAACAGGACATTCCCGCTCTCAGATTTATCTTTTCTGCTGTAAGTACTTAATTTCATTGGATAATATTTTAACACTGTTTCCGGAATTATAAAGCGGGATTCTCCACTGATACTTTGTTAACTTTAAGGGATGCTGCGAGCTTGAACCGTTTATCACATTCACGACCCACACATAGTTTGTCAAGCGTAACACGCCATCCATTCCCACCATTTTGGACATGACCAATAGCTTCACGAAACTCTGCAAAATTAGACGTACTAGAAGCTGTAATGATAATTGTTGATCCCTGCGCTTTAATATCAATGCCGCGGTAAGTTTTCTTGGCTTGGGTTACAAACCTCTCAACTTCGGCTTTTGGGATAGCCACGTTTTTAATTGTAGGAACAGCAGGTTTTAACGCTTGGGTTTCTTTTAGTTCAGCGCGTAACTCTGTTAAGGATTGTGCTTGTATTGAAGCGTAAAGACCTGCAGCCGCTGCAATACCCCATGCAATTCCAGCTGCAATAAGAACGGTTTTGCCTGCATTATGAGGTAGAGCTTCTAAAAACCTATTCAAATCCGCACTGGACTGAGAATTTAAATATTTTTTATACTTGTTAAAGTCGACTGATTTAAAATCCATCTCTCTTTATAATCCCCATTTTAAACTATTTAGTCCCTTTCATACGAACGCGACCATCCTCTTCAATACCCGGTTGTACTGCCCCTCTAATACTACCAACCCCTTGGCCATACGCAGGAGGAACTAAAGCTTCCCACGTTAGTCTCTTTCCATTCACTTCATATTTTACAAGTGTTCCATCAATTGTACGCAGCTCATCTAACAACTCTTGGATACGGACCATATGTTTAATAGAGTCACTCTGTAAGGCGTTGTAAGCTTCGATCATAAGCTTTTGCGATGTTCTTTGCGTCTCTTGTCTCACTTTGTCCAAATCTCTTTCGACTAAATTTGTCAAAAGGAATTGGAAGATCATAAAGATCATAATCAACAGATTGAGCAAAATGCCTGTAAGAAGCAAAATCCTTGAAGTTGCGCGTGACAACTGTTCGGTTTTCAGCATTCTATTATGCCAAGGAACCACATCCGCATTATCAGCATCAATCGTCGCAAAATTAGCATCCATACTTTGTATTCTTGGAAGTAATGTTCTACCAGCCCCTAAGAATACTTGTAATCGTCCTGTTTCAGGGTCCCACCTCAATGCAGATGCCAAGCCCTCTTGCTCATAGATATAAACGGTTTCTTTGTCCCAATATTCACTATTTCCTGGGAGGGCCGCCGTAAGAGGGCACCAACTGTTGGGTGCTGAAGCCAAGGCAGATGATGGGCAAGCTAGATACCAAACCTGTGAGCCTTCTATAGCATACGTAAAATGAACTTTTTCTGTCCCGCAAGCTTGAGACGCAGCATTCCAAACAGCTTCCTCTTCCATACCTGCAATATAAGGAACTGAGCCTCCAACCATTTCATGGGGAAGGTAGGGTGATAAATTATCTATAAAATTGTGTTTTTCACCTGCTAAAACATCACTAACACTGGGCTTAGGAATTGGTTTTTGTGTTGGCTTTTCCTCAGCTTTTTCATTTGGTTTTTTTGTCTTTTTCGGCTTTTTTTCTTTTTTGGGCGTAGGCTTCTTTTCAACTGGAATCTCTTCTTCCTCCAGTTGTAATCCACCTGTCTCTTTATCTTTTTTTGAAAAGATCAAATTGAACCCTCCAATAATCCGCCCATCATACTATCCATGCTCATATTCATAACGGTTAAAGCGTAAATCGCACTACCAAATGCAATAACTAAGAAGACACCTGTTAAGGCAAAAGCAAGCCACACAATCCATGAGTGCTTTGTTTTTGCTGATGTTTGTCTCATTTCACCTATAGATTCTAGAATTGTAGCCACTTGATCCAAGTCAGACAAGCTTGCGAGCTCTAAACGCTCACTTCTATTCAATGGCGCATGGTCAAGCGCATTTCCAAGCCCCACCCCTTTTGTTAATTTCACGCTAGCATTTTCCCAATATTTTGAGACTTCTGGAACAGTTGTTGATTCAGACGCTTGCTGCAAAACATCATTGATAGGCACTGACCCTCTTAGCATTCTGGATGCTGCCATCATTGAATCGGCAAAACCTAAATCTCTTAAATACGCTCCGATCAAAGGAATTTTTCTTACAATACGAGCGGTTGGCCAATCACTTTTACCTTTATTAATAAAGTAAGAAAATATAGTCCACACCATGAAGAGACCTAAGAAAAAGGCTGTATAAATCAGGATGTCCCACGTTAAAGATAAATTACCTACAACGCGGTTATACTCTTCCAATTTTGAAGGATCTTGCGGGGCATTATCTGTAAACCACTTTAGAACCATGTCTTTACCCCAATAAAGAGATTGAACAATCGTGATCACATCAAAGCCTAACCATCCTAAAGTTCCCATTATGGCCCGAGAGTTTTTCTTCTTCTGGCTAATAGAGTGAATAGCATGCGGTATACCTTCATGTAGTCGGTTTGCTTTTTCACTACCAGCCAAAATAGCAATCGTCCCGTGATCAAAAATATTAAGGGCTTTTAAGGCATCAATCACGCCTAAACCTCTTGAAAGAGCCTCTCTTGCCGGCGCTAAAATATTTTGTCTTTTAGGGTTTGTTTCGGCTTCAATAATTTTCCAAAGTGCAACACCCGGAGAAGAAACAGATGTAGAGCGGAATTGAATTCCTCTTAATAATTGTATTTGCCACCATGTGGAACGCGCCAAAATTCTCTCAATTGGGGATCTTTCATGCGGGCGGATAGAAAGGGCATAGCCGCCTTTTCGAGAGACTTCATTTCTTACATCTTCTTCTGTTGGCAAGTAGAAGGATTCGGTAACCTTTTTCGGTTTCCCGCCACTATCATATGCGACTTGTGCAACCCATTGTTGCATAGTTAATCCTCCAAATAGGATATGGCTGCTTGCGGATCAACCATTCCTGATAAAAGCAAATCAATTAAACCTTCTTTTCGTGTGTGAACAATCACACCCTCTTCTTTAGGGAGGTCATTTAAATTTCCTAATAAACTTTCATAAACGTTATTTCTTTGCGCGGGCCCTGATGTTAAAAGCATGGCATCTAGCAATAAAGTTCTTCCCAGAATACCTGTTCGGTTACAAAGCTCACATCCTGATGTATTGTGAGTTTTGATCTTCGCTTCTGGATCTATATCAAGCAAAGCAATATCTTCTTTACTTAAAACCTCGCTAACTTTCTTAGTGTGGGCACAGCCCTGACAGAGAGTTCTAACTAATCTTTGATTAAGAATAGCTCTCACTTGTTGCGCCAAAGTATAAGTTGAAGATTTTTCTCTTTCACTTGGCATTAAAGAGCGCATTCTTTCGAATGTTTGTAATGCTGTATCTGCGTGTACTGTTGAAATCACCGTATGACCTGACTCTGCAGCCCTTAACGCTGTTTCAACCGTATCCATATCACGCATCTCACCAATGATAATATAGTCTGGATCGTGACGCATAGAAGCCCGAATAAGGTCAGCGAAACTTCCTCCGTCTTGACCTGCCCGTACTTGCCACTGTGTTGCATAACGAAGCTCGTATTCAATCGGATCTTCAATCGTTAAAACATGTTTACGTCTACGGTCTATCTGCTGAACACAGGCATAGAGCGTTGTTGTTTTACCAGACCCGGTCGGTCCAGAAAGTAAGATAAGTCCGCCTCCCCCTTTAATTTCAGGAGATAAAAGATTAGCTAAATAATCACCGACATCTTCATGACGTCTGAACAATTCATCAAAACCTTTTAGAGCTGCTCTATCAAGAAGACGCAGTGTGATTTTTTCACCTTCTTGCCCTTGCGGTCCTGCAGCAACACGAACATCAATTGAACGGCCTTGCCAATTAAAACCAAAGCGCCCATCTTTCGGTGTAACCCTATCACCAAAGTTCAATCCTGCATTTCTTTTTAAAAGAGTTGTCAAACGCGCCATAGCTTCACTTGGTAATAAGTGAATAGGAATAAGGTCGCCGTCTATTCGATACTTAATCCAATTAGGCGCATCAGGTGCAGCCTCATGAACCAAATGGATATCTGAAGCTCTCATTTGCAAAGCTTCTGCAAGCATATCGCGTTCAAAACGATTGAGTAAAATTCCATTATCAATGTCGCTAATCCACTGAGAGAGCGTTTTTTCGCAACGGTCTGCAGATAAATCATTAACTGATCTGAGCGTCTTAATAAGATCCGCACGATCCCAAAGCTCTAACTCTAGTTTTTCAACATTTAAACCTGATCTTTGAGCAGTAGAAATTAAATTTGCTTTTTGTTTTTCATTGAGTTCTTCAAGCGGTGCAATTTTTAAAATACCGTCCTGAAGCCCTACCAAATGAATATTTAAAGGTAACCATGATTGCACTGGTAGAATAGATCGAAGTTGGTCTCCAGAAGCGCGCATTCTAACGCCGCTTTCTTCAGCCTCTACTTCAGATTGATCAACTCCAACGGCGCCAGCCATATCTAAAAGCTGGTCAGTAGATCGAGAAACACCAATATCAGCTAAAAGAGTCCTCTCCCTCTTGACCATATCAAGGTAGCGTTCGCGACCTTCTTTTGATCTCACTTTCCGTCTATCATGCCAATGACGGCGCTCTACACCACCTGGAGGACCTATATCTTTTTGACGGCGGTCGCCACCTTTGCGATCATCTATAACTTCTTCCCCAATAATTTTATCCAAATCATCCATTTTAATTCACCGCTGTTTCATTAGAGTCTGAATCATTGTTGGAATTATTAGTATTTCTTGAAGAATTATTTGATGACGATCCACCTAATGATGATAGTGATCGATCAAACAATAATAAAATTCTCTGCTGGTCATTAACAAATTCTACGGCGCTGTTCCGAACGTTCACTTGCCATAGAACTGCGCCAATCACTGTTTCTTGACCATCAAAAACGACGCGGCTTCCACCTGGTCCAGCTACAATCGCTCTATTTTGACCAAGAGATGTAATCTTATATCCTTCCAGTGAGCCTTGTACTTGTGGTCTTTGGATAGGCTGTTTTCTTTGCTGAACTGGCTGCGGTGCAACTTCGCCTAATTCGCTTGAAGAAATAGTTGGAATTGAAACTGTGCTATCGCTCAGCACAATTGGTTGTGTATTTTTATTCACTGTTTGTGAAGCAGCGCCGCGAATTGGAAGAACAAGAATACCACGCGCACCATCGTGCGTGATTTGAACATCATCTAAGATGCTCCCTGTTCGAACAGGATTCCAACGGATTGTTAAAGGACACGCTTCTACTGGGCTCAATGCAAGGCCAGGCTTACATCCATTTTCGACTACTTCTAGACCACTATCTTCGTTTGCAAGAGAGATGTCATCTAAAACAATATTTTCATCGCCAACATTCACTAAAGAAACAGTAATTGCCGATGTTGATTCAATATCAGTCCCAAAATTAATTTCAGATTTAGAGGCTGTTAGTAAGCCTTTTCCGGGAACAGCCTCTGGGAAAATACCAACTTCTTCTGCTTCATCAGGCTCATATGTTCCATCTAGAATAACACTCACAACTCCAGTTGGCCCATCATGCTCAACAACCAAGACACCAGTTGAGGGTCCTCTTTGTTGCGGAGCCCACGTTACTGTTGCTATACAAGCTTCGCCTGAAAGCAGAGATTCACAATCCGATCTTAGCGTATATCCAGCCTGAGAGTTTGATTCAATAAATATATCCTGAATACCAACTTCTTGAGATGTTACATTTCTCATCACGACTGAGCGTGTTAATGGACGGCTTTCTTTTAAATCACCAAATGATAATTCTGAAGGAATTGTTTCAAGATCATTGATTACATCAAATGTTGCATCTTCGGATCTTTCGACCGTTCCTGTAATAGCCGTTGTTACAAGTTTTGTTTTACCGCCATGACGCATCAACATTTCAACACGGAATTTTCCAGGTTGCAGACCTTTAACGGATAAAGATATGGCACAAACCGCTCCCGGTGGTAAGGGCGCTACGGAGCACTCATTATCTCCTACTGCAGCCGATACGTTGGAAGATGGATAGAGACTAATATTTCCTGTTTCAATAGGTCTTGTTCCGTCATTTCTGAAAAGCAGAACTGTTTGAGAAGATGATCCAAGAGTGATATTGCCAGCGTCCAATTGCTCGCTCACAGCAACGAGGTCTCCACCGCCTGTTGCTGTGCGGGAAGCTGGGTCATCAAAAGCTGATTGCGCTTTTGATGGCTGGCTAGAAAAGCCTAAAAATAAAAAATTTGCAGTAAGCACCAGGCCTACCACTTTTAAACAATTCAAAATCTTAGTACCCTTTTTATAACTCTCACGTTATTTAATTAATATTTTAACACAAAAACCCTAAAAATTTGTAAGCAGCAAGCCGCTTAACACTTTCATTATAAGTCCTTGTTTTATAATTAATTTTTACTCCTTTCATACGCATCATACACATTGGACGGTGGCTCAAACATAACATCTGGAGCTGGTGACATCTCAACCTCCGTCATTGGCTCATTCACTTGATAAGCATTAAACTCAGAACTCTCTCGAGATACATATCCTTGACTCATCCTTGCAGAAGGAGAAGTTGGCAGTTCTATGGGAGACAAATCTTCACTTGAAGTCTCAGGCATTAGCTCTTCTTCTCTGACTACAAAAGTGGGGACTTCAATTGGTTCTGGGTCATTTTGAATAGGCTCTTCAATGATATCATCAAAGTTTAACTCTACCATTGGTTCTTCCCGTAGCGGCTCTGGCATCTGCACATCCAGTACTGCACCCGCAGGTGATAAAATAAACTCATTTCGTTTTTCTTCGATGAACGCTTGGTATTTTTTGTCGTTAGGATTTGTGTAAACAATCACACGAGGACGAAGCAAAATGACAAGCTCTAAATTATTTGTTTGCGCTGTACGGCTATCAGGAACAACGGGGCTCATAAACCCTAGACCACTTGTATTAAAGTTATCTCTTTCGCGGACAAGACCCGCAATGAGAACTGAGTCCCCTGGACGCACTCTTATTTGCGTAATTAACTCACGTTCAGTTGTTTGCGGCAATTGGATAATTGTATCCGTTCCACCTGTTCCACCATCTGAGAATGTAAAGTCTTCAATCTGATCAACATTCGTTAGATTTACGTTCACGTTCGCATAGACAGTCGACTTGTCCCAAGAACTACCAATCGTAAGAGTGAATCCACTATCAACAGAATCTGTAGACACTGATGTTGTTGTATTATCGCCATTAATTGTTTGCGAAACTTCAGAAACATAGTTTTCTGTATCAGCAACACGAAGCTGCGCCGATGCTCCAGAAAGAACTGTAATTTGGGGCTGAGAAATAGCTTTAACCGCTCCAAACTGGGATAAAAACTCAATCAGATCTGTTGGCGTTGCCCCTATAGCTTGGGTTGTCGGCAGACCAATACTAATAGGGTTTGTAAAGTCCGCTGCAACGCTTCCTGAAAAATCAAGACTTGCATTAAACTTACCAAAACTTTCTATGGCGTCCCAATTAATACCCGTAGAATTTCCCCCATCAAGAGAGACTTCCCAAATGTAAGTTTCAAAAACTATCAACGCTGTATTTGCTCGTAATCTTTGAAAGTAGGCATCTGCCAAGTTTGCTGTCCGCTGCGTCGCAGAATAAATCAATGTTCTTGTGGTTGGATCAGAGACAGGCGCCGTTCCACTATTGCCAATAATCGCCGTTAAACCTTGAATAACATCATTAATAAAATCCTGCCCGCCTTCTGCATCACCAAGGGGTGGCAAAGTTACAGTAAATGTTTGTGTGTCTTTCACGATAAGCGCATCGCCTTCGTAAGAACAGTAAAGATCCGCCAATGAACAAACGCGCTCAACAACTGCGCCCAAAGGTCCGCGTAAATTAGCAACTGTAATCTGACGTGATAAACCTTCATCTGTCTCAAAAGCAATTGATACATCATAATCAGCCAAAATAAGCTGGAGCGCCCCAGCCAATGTTTCCGCCCTTAATTCATAAGGTCCCACAATATCATCAGGAAGCTTGCCGCCTGTTACTTGCGCAGGTACTAGAACATCATCGCCTAAAGGCAAGTACATGACGCTATCTGGACGCTCGTTAATAGCACGCGATCTTTTTTCTGCGGTTACAGGAGAGGGAATATCAACATTACGCGCTTGCGGCACGTCAACGTCGGCGCATGCGTTTAAGTGCATTACGCCTAAAACCAATAAAGGAAGATGTAGGAATTTCCTAAACATCATGGCTCTGTCTTCCTTTTTTTCATTGCTAACGTCCTCTCAACGGCTTTAAGAAGACGGTCTTTTTGAACTGGCTTAGTCAGCATTGCGCTTACTTTGAATTCACCAGCTTTTTTAAGAAGGTCAGGGTTGTTATCCCCAGTAACTAAAATTACGGGAATTTCTATATTAATGCTATGGATGGTGCGAATAAAGTCAAATCCATCCACAGGCTCCATTCTGACATCAACAATAGATAACGAGATATTTTCTTTTTTGGCGCACTCAATAGCCTCATTGCCATTGGCTGCTTCTAAAACAGAATAGCCGTGATCAGACAAGTACTTAACGATTTGCATGCGAACAAAATCGTTATCTTCCGCCACTAATATTAAATCTGATGCCGCCATAAGAACTTAAGGTTTTGAAATTTCATATGATTCTGAAAAAGAATCATTCTTAAGAATAATCCACAATCCATCCACAGGCAAATAATTAGTGCACTGTAAACTATTTAAAGAATATGACATTTTGTAAGAATGGTATTTCTACTTCTTATTTTTTTCATAATTATTGGGCTTGGTTTGTTACTCACGCTATCGATCATTGATTTAAAAACATATTTATTACCCAATAAATATGTTTTTCCATTTGCGATAACAGGCATATTTTTTCATTTTTTTTCAGAGTTTGAGTTACTTAGCGTTCAAGAAGTCTTTATGGGGGGCGCATTAGGGTACGGCATACTTTACCTCATTCGCGCAGCAGGAAATCACTATTATGGTCAAGACTCTCTAGGATTAGGAGACGTAAAGCTGTTAGGCGCCGGTGGTTTATGGCTTGGTATTGAAGGTGTTCTTATGGCAATGACATTAGGCGCGTTTCTCGGGCTTTGTCATGGTGCAGCCGTAGCTGTCATAAAAAAAATGAACTCAAAAGAACCTTTTTCTTTTACAAAACTAAAGATCCCAGCTGGGCCAGGCTTTGCTTTAGGGATTGCCTTAGTATTTTTATGGAATAATCAGAATTTTATCCAACGCCTATTCGCTGAACTTAGTCTTTAGTCTCTTGCTTGAATGAGAAAGCTATGATTATAGTGCCTTTCAATGACATTATCAGTAAGCCATCTTATTTCGATTAACGATTTATCCGTCTCGGATATTGAACACCTCATTCAAAAAGCTCAAAGCTATAAAGAAGTAAATATCCCGACCTCACTTGAAAAGAAAAATATTTTTTCGTTATTTTTTGAGGATTCAACCCGTACTCGTACCTCTTTTGAACTCGCGACAAACAAATTAGGCGGCGATTTTATTAATTGGGATGTAAAAAATAGCTCCGCCAATAAAGGGGAGTCCTTGCAAGACACAGTCAACACATTAAACGCTATGCGCCCAGATGCGATTATTATACGACATTCTGAATATGGCGCGCCTCAATTTGTTTCAACAATCGCTTCATGCCCCGTGATTAATGCTGGCGATAGCTGGAATGAACACCCCTCCCAAGCCCTTCTTGATGCCATGACAATCATCGAGCATTTTGGATCAATAAAAGATAAGAAGATCGCAATCTGCGGAGATATCGCCCATAGCCGTGTTGCCAATTCAAATATGATTTTATTATCTAAACTAGGCGCCCACATTCATATCGTAGCACCCCCTTTCCTGATGCCAGAGAAATTTCCAATCTCAGACGTCACAACCTTTGATAATTTAGAAGACGGCATTGCAGGTTGTGATGTTGTGATGATGCTGCGCAATCAAAAAGAGCGTATGAAATCTGGCTTGATTGAATCTGACGAACAATTCTTTAACGACTTCGGCCTTACAAAAGACCGTCTGCAAAAAGCGAAAGATAATGCGATCGTTCTTCACCCCGGGCCAATGAACCGTAATGTCGAAATTGCTGATGAAGTCGCCGATGACCTAAGTGTCTCGTATATTCTAAAACAAGTTGAAAATGGTGTCTTTATGCGCATGGCGATCATGGACAGCCTCATTAATAAAGAGTAATTATGGATTTTATTTTAACAATATTAATTTTTTATCTTATCCCATTTCTTATCGGATACTTGATAGGGTCAATTCCTTTTGGTCTTGTGCTAACAAAAGTTGCGGGCACTCAAGATATACGAACAATCGGCTCTGGCAATATTGGGGCAACAAACGTTCTGCGTACAGGCCGCAAAGACTTGGCGATCGCCACCTTACTTTTAGATAGTGGAAAGGGTGCTTTTGCAGTATTTATTTTTATATCTGTTGCATATCTTACAGTATCTGCAGGCGAAGAACCTAGAGTGCCCAATTCTTCTATGTTGTGGGGAGGACTTGGTGCCCTAATTGGCCACTGTTTCCCTGTCTGGTTGAAATTCAAAGGGGGTAAAGGCGTGGCAACAACTTTAGGTACTCTTTTGGCTGTACAATGGCCGCTAGGGTTAATCGCATGTGCTTTATGGCTTGTCTCCGCTCTAACATTTCGCATCTCATCTTTATCTGCGCTTATCGCTGTTGGCTTTACACCTTTGATTGCCCATTACATGTTTGATGATTCAAATTTATCTGGATTTTGCGCGGCCGTAACAACACTTGTTTATTTAAAACATCGTGAAAATATAAAACGTCTTTTTGCTGGTGAAGAACCAAAAATAAATTTGAAGAAGAAAGCAGCACCAGATGCATAATCTTTTTACCAATTCTCAGGCAACGCCTCCCAATCATCATGAGAAAATTCATTGGTTAAGATTATTTAGAACTCAAAATATTGGCCCGATTACTTTTTATAAGCTCCTTGATCGTTTTGGGAGTGCGCAAGAGGCATTAAAAGCGCTCCCCGAGCTTTCAAAAAAGGGAGGGAGAAAAAAACCACTAGAAGCGCCGCCTATCCAAGCCATAGAAAAAGAGTATGAAAAGCTTTTAAAGCTTGGCGGAGATATTATTTGTGCAAATGAAGAATTTTACCCGCTTGCCTTATCGGCAACAGATGACGCTCCTCCAGTTTTATCCTATTTAGGACATTTAAATTTACTGCGGCCGCCTTGCTTATCAATTGTTGGGGCGCGAAATGCGTCTTTAAACGGCAAAAAATTTGCTCAAAAACTTGCAAAAGAATTAGGCGAATCTGGCCAAATTATTGCCTCTGGCTTGGCAAGAGGGATTGATACTGCCGTGCATCACGGCGCGATAGAGACAGGCACAATTGCTGTTGTTGCTGGCGGCATTGATGTTGTCTACCCGCGTGAGAATCAAGGTTTATATGAAGAAATTAAAGCTAAAGGATTAATCTTAGCTGAAAGCCCTCTAGGCATGGAACCTATCGCCCGTCATTTCCCGAAACGAAACCGTATTGTGAGCGGGCTGTCCGCAGGAACAATTGTGATTGAAGCGACTGTCCGGTCAGGTTCATTAATTACGGCACGCTTAGCGGGTGAGCAAGGACGTGATGTTTATGCCGTTCCAGGATACCCAGGCGACCCTCGAGCGCAAGGCCCCAATAAACTTATTCAAGATGGCGCCGTTCTGGTTCAAAAAGCTTCTGACATTCTAGATAAACTGGTCGATTTCTCAGGCGACTCTTATATAAGTGATAGCGCAAATTCAACTTTGGAAGTGGCGCCAGCAAATGATGATATTGATGATCAAACCACGGATGAGATCAAAAACTCTGTTTTACAGAATATGTCGCAATATCCAGTAGATATTGACGAATTATCCAGAGCATGTCATGTCTCGATACCAAACTTGCAATATGCACTCCTCGAATTAGAGCTAGGAGGACGTTTGCAGAGGCTAGCGGGAAACCGTGTTGTGCTATTAGACGAGGTATAAATGAGTGCATCAAATTTAGTCATAGTTGAATCGCCTGCAAAGGCGAAAACAATTAATAAGTATCTGGGAAGTGATTACCATGTGATCGCGTCTTATGGTCATGTTCGTGATTTGGTGAATAAAGACGGCTCTGTTCTACCCGATGAAGACTTTGCTATGCGCTGGGAGCTTGGTGATCGATCAAAGAAAAATGTTAATGATATTAAGAAGTTGGTTAAGTCATCTGATGTTATTTATTTAGCAACTGACCCCGACCGCGAGGGAGAAGCGATCTCATGGCACATAGATGAGATACTAAGCGATGCGAAATTAAAAGAAAAGAAAACGCTACGCCGCGTTACTTTTAATGAGATTACTAAAAATGCTGTAAAAGCCGCATTTGATGATGCTCGCGATCTTGATCAGGACTTAATTGATGCTTATCTCGCGCGCCGCGCTTTAGACTATCTAGTGGGTTTCAACATTTCCCCTGTTTTATGGCGTAAATTGCCAGGAAGCCGCTCTGCTGGCAGGGTTCAATCTGTTGCTCTTCGTTTAGTCTGCGAACGTGAAGCTGAAATTGAAGCTTTCATCCCTCAAGAATACTGGTCACTTGAAACGCTGCTCCATAATAAAGATGGAGCGCCTTTTACTGCAAAACTAACAACATTAGCAGGTAACAAGTTAAGCAAGCTTGATATTGGATCAGAAAAAGATGCTAAAAGCGCATCAGATCGTATCCGCAGCAAAGATCTTAAAATTCATAAGATTGAGAAGAAAAAAGCCAAACGCCAGCCCTACCCGCCTTTCATTACATCGTCCATGCAGATGGAAGCCTCTCGTAAATTGGGACTATCAGCTGCACAAACTATGCGGATCGCTCAACAGCTTTATGAAGCTGGCCTGATAACATATATGAGAACGGATGGAACGACTCTCTCTCAAGACGCGGTTCAGCAAGCCCGCGACTTAATTAAAAAAGACTATGGTAATGAGTACCTGCCTGAATCCCCGCGCCTTTACACATCAAAGGCAAAAAATGCTCAGGAAGCTCACGAGGCGATTCGCCCTACTGACTTAAGCAAAATCCCAGCAAAGCAGAATATCGATTACGATCAAAAGCGTCTTTATGACCTCATTTGGAAACGCACTATGGCCTCGCAAATGCAAAATGCGATGCTTGATCAGGTGGCTGTCGATATTTCTGATGGCACAGACGATATTATTGTGCGTGCAAACGGATCGGTTATTGCCTTTGATGGCTTCCTCAAACTTTATATTGAAGATAAAGATGAGGAAGAAGAAGATGGTAAGACTGATAATAAAGATCGCATCTTACCGCCGCTTCATGAAGGCGATCCTGTGAAACTAATGGAAGTTCGGGAAAATCAACATTTCACACAACCTCCACCACGCTACAGCGAAGCCTCATTGGTGAAAAAAATGGAAGAGCTTGGCATTGGCCGCCCTTCTACTTATGCATCTATCTTACAAGTCTTACGCGATCGTAATTATGTAACAATGGATCGTAAACGCTTTGTTGCAGAAGATCGTGGCCGCCTTGTTACGAGCTTCTTAAAAAAATATTTTGCGCGCGACCTCGATTATGATTTTACGGCCAACATGGAAGAAGAACTTGATGCCATTGCGGCCGGTCAAGTCTCGTGGAAAGAAGCACTTCGCCAGTTCTGGATCGATTTTTCTAAAAATGTTGAAGACGTCAAACCGCTCACGATTACCGAAGTGATTGATTACCTCAATGAAGAATTGGGTGCTCACTTTTTCCCTGAACGTGAAGATGGATCACCGCCGCGTCAATGCCGTGCTTGTGATACAGGAACACTCTCATTAAAATTAGGAAAATTTGGGGCATTCGTAGGATGTTCTAATTACCCTGATTGTAAATTTACGCGGCCTCTTATTGTTGATCAGGCCGTTGATGGCGAAGAAGCTCAGTTGGCCAATGAACCAAAAGAGCTGGGTAAATCACCAGATGGTCGAACAGTATCTTTAAGACGTGGCCCTTACGGCCCTTACGTGCAAATCGATGCGCCTCCAGCAAGCGATGAAGAAATGTTTGCTTACAAAGAAAAGCTAGAGGCTTATGAAGAGCGTTATAAAAAGCGTGTTGAAAAAGCCAAAGAAAAAGGCAAAGACGTTCCCGCGCATAAACCACCAAAACCGCCTAAGAAAACACCAAAACGCCAAGGAATTCCTAAGGAAGTCCCATTAGAAGATGTGAATTTAGAAAAAGCTTTATCTCTTCTGGCTCTGCCTCGTGATGTCGGTGAGCATCCTGAAACTGGAAAAATGATCCGTGCCGGTATCGGCCGCTTCGGCCCATTTGTAGTTCACGATGGGAAATATGCATCTATCCCCAAAGATGAAGACGTTATGACGATTGGTATGAATCGCGCGGTTGATTTAATTGCGAAAAAGATGGAACGCGATGCTTTAAAAGCAGCAAAAGGGCCTTCAAAGAAATCAGCAAAAAAGACAACGAAAAAGGCCGCAAAGAAAGCGGCTAAAAAAACAGCGAAAAAGTCTGCTAAAAAAAGCGCTAAGAAGAGCGTAAAGAAAAAATAGTCAATGACCTTTCCTCATATTGACGAAGTTTACCGCTATCTTGCTAAAAGTGAGAAGCCTCTTACAAAGCGTGAGTTAGCCCGTGCCTTTGATATCAAAGGCGATGACCGCAAAAATTTTAAATCCCTTCTAAAAGACTTAGAAAGTGATGGCCGTATTGTTAAAGGCGCAGGGCAAGTCTATAGCGTTCCTGGAAGTCTTCCTCACATCACAACAATTATTGTCACCCACGTAGATATTGACGGCGATGTTTTTGCGAGGCCGATTGAGTGGAATGAAGAGGTACAAGGGCCGCCGCCTCAAATTGAGCTTTTAACAAAAGCGCCTCTAAAAGAAGGTGATAAGGCCCTCGCCCGTCTTAAAAAATATACCAACCAACTTTATGAGGGCCGCGTAATACGACGCTTTGATCAAGAGCGTTTAAGTGTTTTAGGGCAGGTTGCAAAGACCGCGAAAGGGTATATTTTGCGCCCCGTTGATAAAAAGGCAAAATATGATTTTTATATTCATCAAAATAATTTAGGCGGCGCAGAGCCTCTTGATTTAGTTGTAGCAGAAGTTATTCCTTCACGTGGGCTCAAAAGACGCCAAGCCAAAGTCAATGAAGTCATCGGAAATAAAGATAGTGTCAATGCGATCAGTTTAATCGCGCTTCACGAAGCAGGGCTCCATGAAAAATTTCTTGAAAAAGTTTTAGATGAGACAAAAAATTTAAAAGTCCCTCCCTTAAAAACAAAGAAATTTGAGCGCGAAGATTTAAGAGATATCCCGCTTGTTACAATTGATGGCGCGGATGCGCGTGATTTCGATGATGCTGTTTATGCTGAAAAAACAGAAAATGGATTTCATATTATTGTCGCGATTGCCGATGTGGCTCATTATGTCCGTACAGGCTCTAACCTTAATCACGAAGCCTATAAGCGCGGAAATTCAACTTACTTTCCGGACCGCGTTGTCCCGATGCTTCCTGAAGCTCTTTCCAATGATTTATGCTCGCTTCGCCCCGATGAAGATCGTGCCTGTATGGGCTTTCATCTATGGATTGATGAGCAGGGAGAGCTGATAAAATACAAAGTTTTTCGTGGCCTCATGCGCTCTAAAGCCCGCCTAATTTATGAGCAAGTGCAAGCCGCAAAAGATGGCAATCCTGATGAGACAACCGCCCCTCTTGTAAAAGACGTCATTGAACCTCTTTACGAAGCTTATCAAGTGCTTGATAAAGCACGTCAAAAACGAGGCGCGCTTGATCTTGATTTACCCGAGCGTCGAATCATTATCGATGATAAAGCAAAAATGACCGGCGTTGAAAAAAGGGAGCGCCTCGATGCTCATAAGTTGATCGAAGAATTTATGATCTTAACAAATGTCGCAGCCGCGAAATCGTTAGAAGATAAGAGAGCGCCGTGCGTTTATCGTATTCATGATCGTCCATCTGTCGATAAGCTCTCAGAAGCACGTGAGTTTTTAGAAAGCTTCGATTTGTCTATTCCTAAAACAGGGATTGCCAAACCAGCGCAGCTTAATCACTTGCTTCAACGCGCTGCGCAATCGGAATATTCTCAACTGATCTCAACTGTTATTTTACGAACGCAGGCACAAGCTATTTATCATGATCAAAATATTGGACACTTTGGACTAGCCTTATCCAAATATTCTCACTTCACCTCGCCCATTCGACGTTACGCGGACTTACTTGTTCACCGCTCGCTCATACGCGCTTACAAATTAGGCGAAGGAGGATTAAGTGATGAAGAAGAAGTCACCTTAACAGAAATGGCAGATCATATTTCAAAGACAGAACGTACATCTGCCGAAGCAGAACGCTCTGCCGTCGATCGGTTTACCGCTGCCTGGATGAGTGAGCGTATCGGCCAGGAATTTACGGGCGTGATTAATAGTGTGACGCGCTTTGGACTCTTCGTCTCTCTTGATCAGAATGGCGCAGATGGACTAATCCCTATGCGCTCCCTTCCCGATGATTTTTACCATCACGATGAAAAACAGCATGCTTTGATTGGGAAAAGACACGGTCGTATCTATCGCCTCGGCGCCCCGATTAAAGTCAGACTTGCCGAAGCAGATGGGCTCACAGGATCTTCAATTTTCGAGCCAGCCAATGATAAAAGCGCCGATTTAAAAGGCATTACCTTTAAAAAACCCTCCATGGGACGCGGCAAACCGAAACGCCGCGATGATCGTAAACAACATAAAAATAAGCATAAAAAAGGCTTCAAACACCGTAAGAGACGCTAGAGAAATATGATTTCTTGACTTTTATCAGGAAATCAGTATTTTTCGGGTCTAATTTAGAATTTCAGAGGTAAAAATGGCTAAAAACGCAAATGCAGTCAAAGTTCGCATGGAAAGCTCAGCGGGCACGGGATATCGCTATTACAAGAAGAAAAATCCTAAAACAATGACTGAAAAGCTCAAGATGATGAAATATGATCCATGGGCAGTGAATGAAAAAACAGGCAAGAAAGGCGCGCATGTTCTTTTTGAAGAAAAGAAAATGCCCCCATCAAAGAAAAACTAATTTTCTTAGCTATAGAGTATTCAAAAGCGCTCCCATCCAGAGCGCTTTTTTATTGCAAATATTACACTTTAAAATGCAAAGAGATTTTTCAATTTTCTGGGAATGAAGAATGAAGTGTATAGTCAATACACGAATGATGAATGACACAGGCTATTGAAAAATATCAAAGCATTTAGTTAAGGAAGTTACGGGGAGAAGCTTTATACTCTTCCGGGTCAATACGTCCTTTTTCATGGAAATAACATACGTTACGCCCGCCCTCTTTTGCTGAATAAAGGGCATCATCTGCTTGCTTCATCACTATATCTGCTTGCGCAACTGTTCCAGCGGGTACGATTGTTCCACCGATTGATGTTGTAATACTAAGCTGACCATCTGGCACATTACATTGAAATGGTGTTTTATCAATTTCAATACGCAATCTTTCTGCAACAGTATAGGCCATGTTCTCTGTGACATCAGGAAGTAAGACAACAAATTCTTCGCCGCCCAAGCGTGCAACCATATCAAATCCTCGAAGCTTATCTTGAATGCGCACTGCAAATTCTTTTAAAATTTCATCGCCCACACCATGACCATATGTGTCATTTACAGATTTAAAATTATCAATATCAAAAATAAGAATCCCTAAAGGCTTTCGTGATGTTTCGTTTTTTTGCAGTAATTTTTGCATGTGAACATCAAAGTAGCGGCGGTTATAAAGCCCTGTTAACGGATCGGTAAGAGCCATGGATAAGCTAATCTCATAGCTAGAGCGAAGGCGCTCTTGGAATCTTTTTCTACGGATTTGTGTTCGAACACGGGCTAATAACTCATTGCCGTCAACAGGGCGTAAAATATAGTCATGCGCACCAATTTCAAGCCCATGCGCTATACGTGACATGTCATCTTCAGCAGCAATCATTAAAATAGGAATTGATCTTGTGCGCTCTGTTGAACGCAAATGGGAACATAATCTTAAACCGTCTTCAGCTTCTAGGTTTAAACTGATAATCATCAAATCATATTCAGTATTAGTAATTTCTTTCATGGCTTCAACACCGGTTTCAACAACTGTGATTTGATCATTATCCTGTTTCAGCGTTTTGATAATTTTTTCACTGTCATAAGACTGATCTTCAACAATTAAAACCTTGGCATTATCAACTGGCTCATCCATTGCGCTTTTTTTATCTTCAACAACGCCTAATTGTGACGCTGTATTCTCACGAACGCGCCATTCATCAATTGTCATTTTTAAACGAACCAATGAGCGCACTCTCGCCATAAGTGCTGTATCATTCAGCGGCTTACTTAAGAAATCATCTGCTCCCGCTTCAAGGCCACGCACCCGATCTGTCGCATCGGTTAAGGCGGTAACCATTACAACAGGAATATGCGCTGATGCAGGGTCTTCTTTAATTCTTGTACAAACCTCAAAGCCATCCATTTCTGGCATCATCACATCCAATAATATGATATCCGGACTATCTTCTTTGACTTTGGTGAGGGCTTCTGCGCCACTTGTCGCTGTCAGAACATCGTAATATTCACTGGCAAGCTTAGCTTCAAGAAGCTTTACATTGGGCAGAATATCATCGACGACTAAAACACGGGCTGACATAGTATACTCTCTTTAATCTAAATGCTTTTGAACGACTGTTAAAAATTCAGTCACTGATATTGGTTTAGATAAATAATCTTCGCATCCACCTTCACGGATTTTTTCTTCATCACCTTTCATAGCAAACGCAGTGACGGCAATAACAGGAATAGACTTTAAATCGTCATCGGCTTTAAGCATTTTTGTAACA
Organism: Pseudomonadota bacterium; assembly: GCA_039027295.1. Taxonomy (GTDB): domain Bacteria; phylum Pseudomonadota; class Alphaproteobacteria; order Micavibrionales; family Micavibrionaceae. The sequence goes on along the minus strand of JBCCKS010000012.1, from coordinate 32,848 downwards.
TCCAAACCTGATATTTCAGGCAGCTGAATGTCCATTAAAATGAGATCAGGGGAATGCTTTTGTGCAATCTCCATCACTTTATGGCCGTTGCTTGTTTCAATTGTTTTATAATTATGCGCCTCTAGAAGATCTCTAAAAAGCTTCATATTTAATTCGTTATCTTCAACAATTAAAACAGTTTTTGTCATGGAAATATAAGAACCCTAATAAGCAAATATTATATTAAAAAATAAGGTTTAAAATTTTGTTACCATTTGAGCGTTAAGAGCATGAATCTGCTTCAATTTTTTCTAAAGCGACTAATGACTGGGTCACTGAGAAATCATCATAATCGACCAGCATATCTGAAATCACACCATTTTCATGGAATACAACATCCATTTCATAATCTGCTGCTGCCTCTTCGACTTCATCTTTTGGAAAAACCGCCATACTAATGTTCCAAGCCTTGTTACGCACTAACTTTTGATCAATAGCATCTGATTTTCTTACTTCGGCGTTTGCTTCCGCGGAGCTTCCGATAAATGTATTAATAATGACCGGGCCCTCATCATCACTTCCATCAAAAACAACCGCATTAAAAAATTTATCTTCATTCAGCGCTTTTTGAATCATTTTCACTGTATGTGTCATGGGGAAGTATGTTTTTTCATCCAAATCAAATATGACATCTTCAGGCACACTAAATTCAGCGATTTTCCCGTCGCTTAAAGTTTCCGCTGATCCTCTAAATTCTTGGTAAAGCTGATCATTTCTTTTTCTCTGGGCAATAAAGTTAAAGTTCTCGCCATCAAATGTTTCGTATGTTGAAAAATCAGATGTGATCTCCATTCCGGGGCTATCAGCATATTCATATAAAAGATTAAATTTATGATCTGTAATCCAACCCTCACAAGTTGGTTTCCACTCATACAGCATTTTGCCGCTTATATTGATAATCGGAGAGCCGCTTCGTGTGGCGACTAATTTTATGTTATAGAGCGCTTTATGAGGCTGTAATTTTTCTTTTGCTTGTTTATATGTAACATCATTTTTTCCGAAAATTCCTGCATGCGAATGAGCAGGCATAATCAGAAGAGCAAACATTAAAATATGGAAAATTTTATTTTTCATGTGTCCTTACATTCCAAATTGTAAGCGTTATCATACTGTACTTTCTATCGTTCACAAAAGCTTATATGCCAAAAAGTTCTCAAATCGGAAAAGCTTGCCGCTTTGTGAAAAAATTACGCGGCGAAATTTCCCATACCATTTGGGCTACAAACTTCTCTCAACACCCTAACGTATTGATATTAATAAATTTTTAATATTGGCACATACTTCGCAAAGCCAAGGGTAGGTTTACGATTTATCAGGACAAAATAATGGCGAATACAGAAATTTTAAATTTACGGAAAAAATCACCTCAGCCTGCTGCGAAATGGCTGAGTAACGGCGATGACATATTCAGTTATTTGGAAAATGACCGTGAGAGATTTATTCCTTCCATGGATTTATTAACAGGACTTTCAAATAAAATTGGCTTTTTTGAAAATTTGAAAAAAGAAGTTGATCGAACCAACCGGAAATTATCAACCGGCGGGGTTATTATTTCTATCGACCTTGATAATTTTGCTGACTTACAACAACGTTTTGGACCAAAAACACGGGAAACATCATTGAAATTAATTTCAAAAACGCTTGTGAATCATATCCGCCTTATGGATACAGCAGCGCGCTTTCATGACGATAATTTCCTTATCCTTATGCCCGATGCTCTTGGCGATGAAGCCCTGAGACACGCAGAAAGCTTAGTCCGCAAGCTCAACAATCTATCATTCATAATGAATGGAGAGGAAATCAATATCCGTACGTCATTAGGTATCGTGGAATTCAAACCCGGCGATCATCTGCATGATGTCTGGAGAAAGACAGGAATCGCAATGGCTTAAAAAGTTTCCTCCATAAATACAGTTTTTATGGTTTCGCCTGCCGCCCTCCCTAACCGTGAACCCAAACAGGCAGGCGTTTATTGAAGGCTCGAACATTCCCTAACCCGGTGTTCGGGCCTTCTTCCTATTTGAAGTTCGTGCTGTGGATAAAATCTGTAACAGGCTGTTTTTCATCCGCAAACTTATCCGCATGTTTCACGTGAAACAGTTTTTATTGATTATGACTAATAAATTCGACGATATCGTCAGCTAATTTTGCAGACGGAATATTATTATGACTAATATTTGGCAGGCGAATGAGTTTCTTCCGAGATTTGGTTGCGGCGAGCAACTCTTCGGAATGGGAAATAGGAATCAAACGATCACTTTCTCCGTGAATGAATAAAATGGGTGCGCTCACTTTTGAAATTTTAGAGAGGTTATCAAATTTATCTTTCATCAGTTGGTGAACTGGAACGAAGAAATATTTCTGCGCCGCCACGTCTGGTAGTGAAGTGTAAGGCGATTCCAAAATCACCGCCTTTATATCGGGGTATTCTGTTGCCATTTGAATGGCCGGCCCTGTCCCAATTGATTGACCATAGAGAATAATTTGATCTTCGGCTAAGCCTGTTGATTTTAACAAATTGATAAAAGCGCGGGAGTCTTTATAAAACCCGTCTTCCGATGGCCTACCCCGATTACCGCCATAGCCACGATAGCCAACAGATAAAAATCCATACCCCTCATCAATGAGGGTGAACATACGAAAGAAGCTTTGTGAATGACTAGACGCATTGCCGTGGAAGAATACAAAAACAGGCTTCTCATCTTTTGGTGCAACATACCACCCATTTAGATCAATACCATCCTGCGCACGTGTTTTGACAACGCTGACGTCTTTAATAGTCGGTAAATCTTCAACCGTTTTACTGGGGAAATAAATCATTTGCCACTGCATCACATACAGCGTCGCCACAAAGGCGAGATAGAGAACAACAATCCAGAAAAAAATTTTAATCACAGTCTTTTGATAGCATTGCCATGCTGAGTATAGCCATGCATGTTAAGAAATTCTTCACTTTCCTTATAAAATTTTTTATATTTCTGCAAAGATAGGTTCTCTAACTTCAGCATCTCTATTTCATGTTGTTGCTTTAGAAGCGCATCTTTTAAAATTTGGTTTTCTTTGTTTTTCTTTTCTTTTTTTACAGCCCACAAGAATGATAACAAAGCTATACCAACTCCAATAATTGCCCAAGTTAAATCCGAAAGTAAAAATTCCATTGAGACATCTTTCTTTTGATACCAAAATAAATCAACAATTAGATTAATGCTCTCTCTATTTCAAGATATTAAAGATTTTAATTCTTCTACAATTGATGGTTTAGAATATCATTCTAATTTTATCTCTCCAGAAGAAGAGCAAGATTTAATTGGGTTTATTGATAATCAAGAATGGCTTAATGATTTAAAAAGACGTGTTCAGCATTATGGCTATCAATATGATTACAAAGCTAAATCAATATCAGTGGATTCCTATATCGGCGAGATACCTAAGACATTTAATTTTTTAATAAGAAGATTAATAGAAAGAAACAATATTCAAACGGCACCTGATCAAGCCATTATCAACGAATATGTACCGGGACAAGGCATTGCTCCTCATGTAGATTGCGTTCCCTGTTTTGGAGATATTATTCTTTCAATAAGTTAGGATCTGACGCTATAATGCAATTTACAAATCAGGCAACTAAAGAAAAGCAAGAATTATACTTAGAAGAAAGAAGTTTGATAAAACTTGCAGGACCAGCGCGCAAGGAATGGCTTCACGGAATTCCAGCTAGGAAATCAGATATAGTGAATGGCTTAAAGATTGCAAGAAAACGACGCATATCTATTACTTTTAGAAATGTAATTTTAGATTAATCTAAGCCGCTTTATCTTTTGCCACTTTCGCTTTGGGTAGATCAAGTTTGATATGGAGGTCTTTGAGCTGTTCAGGCGTGATGTTGCTGGGTGCGGACATCATCTGATCTTCATATTGACCGTTCATCACAAAGGCGTAGACTTCACGTAAGTTCGGCTCATCCGCGAGGAGCATGATAATACGGTCAATCCCCGGCGCAATACCGCCGTGAGGAGGAGCACCAAAACGGAAGGCGTTCAGCATACCGCCAAATTTGTCTTCGAGCACTGATTTATCATATCCCGCAATGGCAAATGCCTTTTCCATGATTTCAGGTTTGTGATTTCGGATTGCACCAGAGGCCAATTCAAACCCGTTACAGACAAGGTCATATTGGAAGGCCAAAATGTCTTCAGGGTCTTTATTATCCAAATCATCCATTCCGCCCTGCGGCATTGAAAACGGGTTGTGGGAGAAGTCGATTGTACCTGTGCCTTCATCACGCTCATACATGGGGTAATCGACAATCCAGCAGAATTTGAATAAGCCAGATTCACGCGCGGCTTCATGCCCTTCGGGGAGTGCGCTACAGATTGCATCGCGGGCGCGCCCAGAAAATGTGGCAGCCGGCAACTCTTTGTTACAAATAAAGAATACCGCATCGCCGTCTTGTGCCCCGCACGCCTCACGTAATTTCTCCTGAGGGACAGCAGGGATGAATTTGGCAATAGGCCCAGCGCCTTCACTATCTTTAAAGAGGACGTAGCCAAGGCCCGGAGCGCCTTCACCTTGTGCCCAGCTATTGAGCTTATCAAAGAAGCTTCGTGGCTGGTCGGCAACGCTTGGCGCCTTAATCGCACGGACAACACCGCCTTTTTCAATCACGCCTTTGAACGCTTTAAATTCCACATCATCGCGGGCAAAAATTTCGGTGACATCCACAATCTCAAGCGGATTACGCAAATCAGGCTTATCAGAGCCGTATTTGAGCATCGCATCTTTATATTTAATATGCGGGAATGGCGCTTGGGTGACGCTATGCGGCGTGCCTGTAAAGTCATTAAATTCTTCAAAAATGCCACCCACAACATTTTCAACCAGCGTGAAAATTTCATCTTGGGTCACAAAAGACATTTCAAGGTCGAGTTGGTAGAATTCTGCCAGACGGTCAGCGCGACCATCTTCATCACGGAAACATGGCGCGATTTGGAAATACCTATCAAAGCCAGAGACCATCAAAAGCTGTTTAAATTGTTGAGGCGCCTGAGGCAGGGCGTAAAATTTACCCGGATGCAAACGTGATGGGACAAGGTAGTCACGCGCGCCTTCGGGGCTTGATGCCGTTAAAATTGGGGTTTGGAATTCTTGAAACCCATGATCAATCATACAGCGGCGCATAGACGCTATCACACCATTTCTAAGACGGATATTCTTTTGCATCTTCTCACGACGTAAATCGAGGAAGCGATATTTTAAACGAATTTCCTCACCGGCCTGATCGTCATCAGCAATTTGGAATGGAATAACATCGGCCGCTCCCTGTAGCGTGACTTGATCAATATAGACCTCAATATCGCCGGTGGGCATGTTGGGGTTTTGTGTTTCACCGGGACGAGCGCGGACAACACCTTCGACCGTAATACAGCTCTCTACACGGAATTTTTCAATCTTTGCCAATAACGGCGAGCCTTCATCAATAACACATTGTGTTAAGCCGTGCGTATCACGTAGATCAATGAACAAAACCCCGCCATGATCGCGAAGGCGGTGAATCCAGCCTGAAAGCTTCACAGATTGGTCAACATGGTCTTTGCGTAATTCTGCACAATTATGGGTACGAAATGGGTGTGTCATAATAATAAAAAACTCCTGTAAATTCAGGAGTTTTATAGCGTTTCCGGCGAATGATGGAAAGAGTTAATTTGTTATGCCAGACCGCAAGCCATTAAATGAGCATTTAACATTTGCCCGCTTTTGGCAGGATCGATCTCATAGCCAATATTATATGCATCTGAGATAATGGGAAGTTCATCATTCAATCCCACATAGGAAGAAGATAAAAAGTCATCTCCTAACATGCGAAAGACTTCGGTTGAGCGGATTCTTACAATTTCACTCTCAGGCATTTCACCTTCAAAAGTCACAGTCGCAAAATAATCAGGCGTAGACGCACTAATAAAATCCTCACCATCATCCTCTATCAGCTCTACGTCAGCGCCGCCGAAGCCTAAAAACTCTGTCAAAGTATCGCGGATACATTGAAAGGTTGTCTCATAAGACCCACCCTCATATCTTTTAGGACTTTCGAAAACATCAAAATTATCAAAAGAATCTGCCGCGGCTGATCCTCCGGCAAATGCAAGAACTGATGCTGCGAGTAATCTTTTCATTTTATAAACCCCTTAAATTTTAGAGACACTATCAAAATTATTTACATAATGCAATATATTTATTTCTTTTGTTTCTGATAGAAAATTTATGTATCAAGGACGGATGATTTTGAAAACCCAAAAAGAGCTTGAACAAGCTTGCAAGACACTCTCAACCAAAGATTTTATTACTGTAGACACTGAATTCCTGAGGGATCGCACCTATTTTTCAAAGTTGTGCCTGATTCAGCTCGGCGCGGATGATTTTGAGGCTGTGGCCATCGATCCGTTAGAACAAAGCATTGATTTATCTCCTTTTTATAAATTGATGCAGAATAAAAAGGTGCTCAAGGTTTTTCATGCAGCGCGGCAAGATTTAGAAATTTTCTTCCATGAAACAGGCAAACTGCCGACTCCTCTTTTTGATACACAAGTCGCAGCCATGGTGTGTGGATATGGCGATTCAATCGCGTATGCCCGGCTGGTTCAGGATATTACGGGTCATACGATTCCAAAAAATGCGCAATTTACTGACTGGTCAAAACGACCGCTTTCACAAAAGCAAATTGATTATGCCATTGGCGATGTAACTCACTTAGTTGATGTTTATAAAGATTTGTCCAAGCGCTTGAAAAAACAAAAGCGTCAAAAATGGGTTGATGAAGAAATGGAAATTCTTACTTCAAAAGATACTTACAAAATTGAACCTAATGAGATTTGGAAGCGCGTAAAAATTCGCTCTGATAAACCAAGAACACTTGCTATTTTAAGAGCGCTTGCGGCTTGGCGGGAAGATGAGGCCGTTGAAAAAAATGTCCCACGCTCTCACATTGTGAAAGATGACATCCTTGCAAATATCGCGATTTACGAGCCGAAATCAAAAGGCGCTCTATCTCATATTAGAGGAATTCCGCCGAGTATCTCTAAAGGAAAATATACGAAATCTATTCTTGAGATTGTCAGTAAAACTTTAGAGACAAAGAAATCATCTTGGCCGCAAGCCAAGAACCGTGAGCCTTTCCCTAAAGAATGCGGCCCCGCTTTAGAAATGCTCAAATTACTTCTTAAGATAAAATCATCTGAGAATGATGTCGCTTCAAAATTAATTGCAAACCAACAAGATTTAGAAGCGATTATTTTAAAAGAGAGAGATGTTGCTGCCTTAAAAGGATGGCGCAAGGATGTTTTTGGAAAAGACGCGCTTGCTTTATTAAAAGGGTCAATCTCTTTGGGTATTCAAGATAGTAAAATTAAAATTATCAAAGTATAAAATGAAAACGCTTTATTTATTGAGGCACGCAGAATCGCCAAGTCGTTTTGATTTAGAGGACTATGAAAGGCCCTTATCAGACAATGGAATTGCACAAGCGAAAGCCGTTGGAGAACATCTTAAAAACGTTAATAAAGTTCTATGCTCTAGCGCAAAGAGAACACGAACAACTTGCAAATATGCATTTGAAAACCAAGGGCTTCACAATATAGAATTTTCAGATGATCTTTATAATGCCAGCGCAAGCACCCTTCTTCAGAATATTCAACAAGAGCAAAGCGACCATCTTTTAGTCATCGCGCATAATCCAGGAATTCATATGCTGGCTTATCAACTCATATCTCCCAATGATCAAAACAGACAGCTCGATAAATTATCATCTTATTACCCGCCCTGTTCGCTAGCGATTATTTCTTGTGGCATTGAATCGTGGGCTGAGTTAACAATTGAGGCAAACAAATTAGAAAATTTTATTATTGCAAGCCATGACTGAATTATTAGCCTCCCCTTTATTTATTGCTTTTGCCGTTACAACTGCGGCGGGCCTTGCCACTGTGATAGGCGGGTTGATTGTGATTTTTTCAAAAACGCCTGACCCAAGATTGCTTGCTTTTGGATTATCTTTTGCAGGGGGAGCTATGGTGTATGTTTCACTCACTGAAGTGTTAGGAAAATCTCAAGAGGACCTGATATCAGCCCACGGTGAATCTGATGGATTTTTCTACGCTACCTTATGGTTCTTAGCCGGAGTACTAATTGTAGCAACAATTGATCGCTTGCTTCCTAACCCTCATGACAAACTGACAATCAATGAAGAGGCTATTCAAGAAAAGAGCAATGACTATATTAAAAAAGTTGGCTTACTAACGGCTTTTGCGATCACAGCGCATAACTTCCCTGAAGGTTTAGCAACATTTTTTATTATGCTTGATAGCCCTGATGTTGGAATTTCACTCGCCCTTGCCATTGCGCTGCATAATATTCCAGAAGGCGTATCCATTGCTATCCCCGTTTACTTCGCAACAAATAGTAAATCCTTGGCCATTCTAGCGTGCTTGATCTCAGGTCTTGCCGAGCCATTGGGAGCAGTTTTAGGATATTTAATCTTAGAGCCATATTTGTCACCAAGTGTATTTGGTGCGGTTTTTGGACTGATTGCTGGAGTTATGGTCTTTCTTGCCGTTGATGAATTAGTGCCTGCTGCAAAGCATTACGCGAAAGGTCATGAAACCGTTTATGGGCTGGTATTTGGAATGATTGTGATGGCGTTAAGCTTAGTTGCCTTTCAGCATTAAAGCTTATTCTTCAAAATTATGCTCTTTTAAAATATCACGAATAAATGGAACGGTGATATTACGCTTTTGGCTCATAGCTTCGCTATCAATAATTTCAGCCAAGTCTCTCACCGCTTTAAAAGAACGCTCCATACGCGGCATTAAATACTGAATAACATCAGCATTTAAAGTAATCTGGCGATCGTTAAATGCTTTCACAAGTAAGGCAGACAGTAAATCTTCATTGGGTTCACGAATTGAAACATTCGGCGCAGCACGTAAGCGTGAGGCCAAATCCTTCACAACGAAGTCCTGACGAATAGGCGGTTCCACCATCGTTAAAAGAAAGCTTTTTTGCTCTTCTTTAAAAATATTATAGAGATGAAATAGTCCTGTTTCAGTTGCGCGGTCCCCAATTAATTGATCAGCATCCTCGATAATAATATGTTGAGCCATATCGGCAATCTCGCGCACAGTTTCAAATTTCAAAGATGTTGCCTTCACACATACAGCAGATGATTTTTCTGCCCATACAGCGCCTAGATGTGTTTTACCACTGGCTACAGGGCCGTATAAAACAAGGCACGGCGCATGCCATTCTGGCCACAAATCAATCCAAGCCACAGCATCACGATTACTTTCCGTGACAAGAAAATCATCGCGGCCTAAAGCGTTACGATGGCCTAGATCAAGCGGTAATTGACGCACAGCAAGGGACATTAAAATCTCAAAAAATAAAAATTACGTTATTTTGTTATTATACATCTTCTGAAGAGTCTTCAGGAGCTTTTTTCGTATAAAGAGGTGTTTTTTTATACTGCAAAATAGCAAAGCTTACAAACACACCAATAATGGCAGCAACGGGAACAGCCAAAATCATTCCGACAATGCCAAAGAGAGCGCCGCCTGCCATTAACGCAAATAAAATCCATAAAGGATGTAAACCTACGCTATCACCTAATAATTTAGGTGATAAAATATTACCTTCAACAATTTGGCCAAAAACAAAAATCCCGCCAATGATTGCAACATAGCTAATTTCACCTGATTGAAACCACGCTACAGCAATGCTGACAATGAGACCTAACGTTGAGCCAACAAGTGGAATAATTGATAAAATTCCAGCGGTAATTCCGATGAGAAAGCCGTAGTTTAATCCCGCAATCGATAAAGCAACAGCATAGAAAAGTGCCAGAACAAAAGAGAGTGTGATCTGCCCTCTTATGAAGCCTGATAGTTTTTGATCAATCTGTTTTAAAATGTCTTTAATCATTGTTTCATGCTGGCGCGGAATTAAATCTTCTACCCACGATGTCATAGCAGGCCATTCTTTCATCATAAAGAAAGAAACGATAGGCGTGAGGATAATAATTCCCAAGAGGCCAAAGAATGCTTGACCGCCAGCCGCTATACCACTCGCAATACCGCCAGAAACACTTAATATTTTGTTGATATTTTGCTTCAAAAAGTCTTTGGCATCATCAGCGTAGCCCTGGCCAAAATTTTCTTGAAACCATGCCGTGTAGGGCTGAACCATTGATAAAAATGCTTCTATATAATCAGGGAATTTTTCAATTAAATCTGCACTTTCGCGCGCAATAATCGGCGCTGCCAATGCAATAATCGTTGATAAAAATAAGTAAAAGAGGATAACCAGAATAAGTGATCCTGTCGTACGCTTTACGCCTTTACTCGAAAATTTTTTCAACAGCGGATTGAGAAGATAAGCAATCACGATCCCTAAAATAAATGGCATTAAGATGGATTTAAAAAGCCAGACAAAACCCAAAATGAGGCCGATAATTCCAACCCAGAAGTAAAAATATGTTTTTGCAGAAATGGTAAGAGCTTGAGACATTATTGAATACGACTAATGAAATATAAGGGGGGACGACCGTAATTATTTCCCAGCGTATTAAAAGGCCGTCTTAAATCAACACGCATTTTATTGAGGTTCTGAGCAAGCTGCATTTCATTTCCTTGATACAGTAATTCAATAACTGCATTTTGCGCTGATAAGGATTTTACTCTCACAGAATTAACGCCCGCTGTGCGCTCTATAGAACTTTTTAAATCAACCCATTCGCGCATAGAGCGGAATGTTAATTGCGCCGATAAAATTTGTTGAGGCCCAGTTATAATAGGACGAATATCTTCAACCTCTACGACTTCAAGGTCGGCGCTATCTGCTTTGCGCTGCTTTTCTAAAGTCAAAGATGATTTCTTTGCAACGCGCGCAAATAATTCCTGAGCCGTTTCTTGAGAATAAATAGGAATGTGAAATTCTTCATTAAAACTCGCTCCAAACGGTTGAACATCATAGATTGTAATCTTCGCAACAGGGATACCATTCATCCGGCTTTGCGGGTTAGTGATGATAATTTTAGCATCCTGCGTACCATATTTTTGGATCATGTGGTTTAAACGCCCATAATCATAATCAAGACCTTCATCATCGCGTAATGCAACCCGATCGTCTGCTCCCCCTTCAGGGATGATAAAATGAGTGTTTGATAAAAAATGATTGAGCCACGCATCGCGATGCGGCCCGCGTGACCAAATAAAGTTTCGTCCATCTCTTTGTACAATTGGAATTAAAAGCGTTTTTCTCTCATTAATATCTAAGGGCTGCGATACTTGTTCAATATCAGACTGAGTAGGGTCATCATATCCGATAAAATGAGGTTTGAATGTGAAACTATAAGTTCCCGTATAACGCGTTGATGATAAACGCTCATCGCTTACTTCAAAATTTCTAACAAGAGGCGAGATTTCATCGAGAGGAGGCGTTTCAAATGTTTCTAATTCTGCCGGTGGTAAAAAACGCGCAAGTAACTTTTCGTAAGCTTTAATCTGAGCGGCTTCAAAAGCGAGTTCTCTCGCCTCCACAGCATTATTAGCTGTGACGTCCACCAAAACATTATTCACGACATAGTTATCTTGAGCATGCGCATAGGGCATATTGCTAAGGACGCAAAATGCTAGAAATCCAACAAAAGTGAGTAATAATTTTTTATACATATATAAAGCTATATCTTTACTAACGAACCAGTTAAATATAATAAGTAAAATTATGAAGTTTTTATAGTAAAAGTAAGGAAAATTCACAATGTCGAATAATGCTTATAAACAGGCTGGCGTTGATATCGAAGCAGGAAATACTCTGGTTGAGAAAATAAAACCTGCAATCAAGAAGACAAATCGCGCAGGCGTTATGAGTAATATTGGTGGATTTGGGGCATTTTTTGATCCTAAGGCAGCAGGATATGAAGACCCTATTTTAGTCTCTGCAACTGATGGAGTGGGAACAAAGCTCAAAGTCGCTATTGATACTCAGAAATACGACACGGCTGGTATTGATTTGGTGGCTATGTGTGTGAATGATCTTATTGTTCAGGGCGCTGAGCCTTTATTCTTCCTAGATTATTATGCCTGTGGCCATCTTAATACTGATGATGCACAAAGCGTAATTGAGGGTATTGCCAAAGGCTGTGAAATTGCGGGCTGCGCTCTTATTGGCGGGGAAACAGCCGAAATGCCAGGAATGTATGATGCTGAAGATTTTGATTTGGCCGGTTTTTCAGTCGGCGCTGTAGAAAGAAATCATATTATAAATGGTGAAACTATTGAAGAAGGCGATGTAATTTTGGGTCTTGCCTCATCGGGCCTTCACTCTAACGGTTTTTCACTCATTCGAAAAATACTGAATAACACGCAAGGGCATAGCTATGATAGCCCCTCTCCATTCTCTAAAAATCAGACATTAGGTGAATATCTTCTGACTCCCACTAAGATATATGTTCAATCTTTATTAGAGGTGATGAAAACTCACCCTAATAAAATAAAGGGTTTAGCGCATATCACAGGAGGCGGGCTTTTAGAAAATATTCCGCGCATCATGCCTGGTCACTTAGCGGCGGAAATTCATACAAGCCAATGGGTATTACCACAAGTCTTTCGATGGTTGAAAGAAGCTGGAAAGCTTTCTAACCATGACCTGTCCCTTACTTTAAATTGTGGGATTGGTATGGTCTTAATCTGTTCTGATGGAGATTCTGCTGCCATCAAAGGAATTTTAGAAAATAATGATGAAATCGTTTTCGAAATTGGTAAAATAACAAATAAACAAGATGAAGAATCAGTTTTTTTTCATGAATTAGATCATAATTGGAATTAAAATGGGTACAAATCAAAAACAAGAGTTCGACCCCGTAGAGTTAGAGAACGCCCAATTATTATGGGAAAAATTTACAGTCATTTCTAAATGGGCAACCGTGGCTATTTGCATTGTTCTAGCCATTCTTGCGCTGACCTTAGTCAATTAAGCAATATTTTATATTTTTAGTAAGGATTTACTGGCATAATTGAGTGCATTGAGGGTAACCAATCAGGCACGCTTATATGTTTTCCAGATCAAATCGATCTATATTTTTCATTTTGATATGTCTTTGTACTTTTCTAAGTGCAAATTCTTTATACGCGCAAAATAACAGTATCAATTTTTTAGAAAATCGTAATCTTGTCTTAACAGATCAGTTTAGCCAATTTTCGTTATCACCCTACCTCTTTCATTATGATGTAAAACCAAATTACTTAGTCTCGCAACTATTAGATTTGCAGGGCAAACCGGTAAATGAGAACAGATCTCCAAGTAAGGTTATTTACATTAATCCTTCTCAAACCTCTGGTTGGTTAGGGTTCGATGTTATGAATCGATCAATTGAGAAAAGCTGGGGCTTACATTTTGGTAATAGTTTTAGTGGGAAATACGGCGCTTTTAATAAATTAGAAATTTACACACTATCTGAAGATAATTCGGCCGATAATGTATTAGCTTTAAAAAGAAAATATAAGAGTATAGACGGCGTTCACCATTTAAATTTAGAGAGATTAAAACAATCAAGAATATATATTTATTTTGAAAAATCAGCAGGCGTCCCTGTCACTATCCCTCTAAGAATTATTGATACCTCAACAAAAAATACTATTTCAGAATATACAAAAATTTTTATTTTTGCTTTTTTACTAGTTGGATTAGCTTTCTTTTTTAGCTCCATATCTTTGCTAACGTCGCAGTATAAATACTTATCATTTAGCGCGTATTACTTATCTTTAATTCTCATATTATTATTAGAAAATGAAATTATTATTGGTGGTATAGCATCTTTCACAGGAATTGTGATTTTCCCTTACTTTCTTGTATCAATCAGCGCATTATTTATTGCAAAAGTATTTTGGATAAATAATGAACGTCCTTTTTTAAAGGAAATCTCATTTACTCTTATTGCAAGTATAGCTTTAGGAACATTTCTCTCTGGAATAATTGTGTTCCAGTTTATTCCTTCATTGGCTACTTTTTTAATATATACACCTATTTTGTTATTTATTTTGATCATACCATTTGTATCATTATTCTTATCTCAAGACTCAAGAGAGGAAGGAACACCCTTCATGTTTGGGTGGTTCATATTCTTATTTGGAATCATTATTTCATCCCTTCCGCTTTTAAAAATTATACCTTTAATACCTGCTGCAATGAATGCTTACTGGTATGCTATTATTCCGCAGGCTTTTTTCTTTATCATCGCAACAAGAATATTGCTTTACGACAATGATCAAAAACCAGAAATGAATGTTGTAAAAATTAGTGAAACAGATTCTGTACAAAAATTTAGGCAATCTCGTGAATCTAACGAACAAGAACGATTACTTCGTGTTATTGAGCAAGAAAGACGGGTTCTTAAAGAACTGAGAAATAGTGAAGCAAAAAAGACTGAAGAAATGCGTATTGCAAAAGAAGATGCAGATAGCGCCAATAAAGCAAAATCTGCATTTCTAGCTGTTGTTACACACGAAATTCGCACGCCTATGACAGGCATAATGGGCATGGTTAAACTTCTTCTTGATAGTAACTTATCAAAAGAACAAAACAATTATGCGAACACTATACAAGAGTCTGGTGATTCAATGCTGACTCTCTTAAATGATATTTTAGACTTTGAAAAAATTCAGCAAGGAAAAATGTCATTTGAAAATATTTCTTTTGACTTACGTCGTATGATTAATGGTGTTTATACATTAATGAACGGCCATGCTATTCAAAAAAATATTAAACTAGAAATAAAAATTGGAGACAACGTACCACAATATGTTTTTGGTGATCCAACAAGGTTAAGGCAAGTACTCTTAAACTTTACTGGAAATGCCGTTAAATTTACAAATGAAGGCCAAGTTACAATTTCAGTAGAAAGAATAGATAGTAAAAGTAAAAAAGGGACTGTTGAAATATATTTTGCCGTCTCTGATACAGGAATAGGAATTGCTCCCGAAGCTCAAAAGAACTTGTTCAACCCTTTCTCACAAGCTGATAGTACAATCAGTAGGAAATTTGGAGGAACAGGGCTTGGCCTTGCCATTAGTAAGGGTTTAGTTGAGGCTATGGGCAGTGAGATCCAACTAACTAGTAAAGAAGGTGAAGGAAGTACATTCTTCTTTACAATTAATATGGCTTTAAGTGGCGCTGATGAAGTGATTGCGGCAAGTGAGCAACCAAACAATCAAAGTAAAAGTAAAAAAATCCTGATGGTTGATGATAATGAAGTAAACCAGAAGGTTGTTGTAGGTTTCTTAAAAGATACTGATCATGAAGTTGAGACTACCTATACAGCAGAGAGTGCTATTCAAAGATTAAAAGAAGAAAAATTTGATCTTGTTTTCATGGATATCGAATTAGACGGAATGAATGGCGATGAGGCTACACGAAAAATTAGATCCGAACCTCATGAGAATTTTGAAGACTTAACGATTATTGCTTTAACTGGAAATTTAATGCCAGACCAAATAGAAGAATTTAAAAAATCTGGAATGAATCATGTTTTAGAGAAACCTATTGACCCTGAAAAGCTCAAAGACGCAATTAATTTAAACTTTGAAACACAGACATTTGAAACGCAAACAGAAGTAGTAGAAACAAAAGAAGAAAAATCTGAGATCGATAAAAATGTTCTTGATGATAAAATTTTAAATGAATTATCGCTTCATGTGTCCCTAGATGAAGTCAAAGCCATGCTCGATGATGTTGTTAAAAAATCCAGAGAAATTATAGGTTCTATAGAAAAAGGACTAGAAACTAACGACTTTGATATCATTCGGGCAAGATGTCATGATTTAAAGGGAATGACAGGGAATTTTGGTTTAGTTGAACTAAGCGCTTCGGCCAATGAGCTCGAAGAGCAAGCTAAAAATTTAAATATCAAAGACGATAGAAGTGCTATTATTAATAGCTTTCAAGAAAAAGAAAAGAGAGCCATAAAGGCTCTCCAAACTTGGGCATCGAACATGTAGGTCGTTTAGCCTACGATTTCTTCTGGTTTAAAAAAGAAATCAATTTCAATTTTTGCATTTTCTTCAGAGTCTGATCCATGAACAGAGTTTTCGCCAATGCTTAAAGCAAAATCTCTACGAATTGTACCTTCATCTGCCTCTTCAGGATTTGTTGCGCCCATCACTTCACGGTTCTTTGCAACTGCGTTCTCACCTTGCAAAACTTGGACAACAACAGGCTCTGACATCATAAATTCAACAAGTTCACCGAAAAATGGGCGCTCTTTATGAACAGCATAAAAGCCTTCTACTTGTTCTTTTGTCATATGAATGCGTTTTTGAGCCACGATGCGTAAGCCATTTTCTTCAAAACGCTGATTAATCGCACCTGTTAGATTACGTCTTGTTGCATCAGGTTTGATAATTGATAAAGTTTGTTGTGTCATAATCCATCCTCTTTATTATTACGCGAGCTTTATAACAGAAGAAAAAATTTGAGCAAGTGAATAAAATCTACAAACTTTACATATGTTAAATAGGATAAATTATCATTCCTGTTGCAAAATTGATATTTGTTATCTTAAGATTATATTTAAATTCAATGCTTAGAATAAGTTATTATGAGTTCAATAAGAACAAGAAGAAGCCTTTCTGAAGAATTATCTAGAAAGCTAGGACAACCCATTCATGTAACAGAACAAGATGTTCTGGATGCAAAAGAGCTATCAGAAGGTTCCAAAGAAGCTGAAAAACTTGTTATGCCTCTCGCGAGATGGATGGCAAGGCAAATAGGCTTGAATTCAAGAGCAGCTTGCTCCGAAGCAGATACAAAAAGACTTTACCGAATTTTTGAAAAAGCTGTGACGAAATACGATAAAGTTGTATCAAAAGTTCCTGATATAGGAAGAATGCGGCTGTATATAGAAAAACCAGAAGATGTAATAGCATTAAGAAGGCTGCTTTTCGGGGATAATCCAAGGTATTACGACGATAGAAAAGGGATTATACAAGATCCCAACGTTTCTAACGAAATCACATTAAAGGAAGTGGAAGATTTCTATCATGTACCTTCCAAGACTGGCCGCGTGGGTCTTCACATACAATTAGCTGTTAAAATTCCTGGTAATAAAATCATTCCCTTTGAAATACAAATTATTCATAAAGATATGAAAGAGACGGAAGATTTTACTAGAGAGAATTATGATGAAGCAAAAACTATCCAACGTAGAGCTCTTTTAGAGAAAAGACCTCTTACAGATGACGAAGCAGAAGCAGTTGCTAATTATGATGAAAGTAGCCAAAAAAGATACTTAGCAGACTCTATTAAACATGGATTGGTTGATTTAAGACGCTTTGATCTAAGAAGAGCAGCATCACAAAAGGCTGCTCACTTTCATTTAGCTAGCTAACCTAACTTCTTTTCAATCGATATGACGGCGTCATTTGCAGCATCGGGCTGAGGCCCTCCAGCTTGCGCCATGTCAGGACGACCGCCGCCACCCTTACCGCCTAATGCTTCTGCGCCAACTTTGACTAAATCAACCGCACTAAATTTTTCAGTTAAATCTTCGGTAACACCAACAACGATTGAAGCTTTACCTTCTTGCGTTGAAACAAGGGCAACAATACCTGAGCCTAATTTCTTTTTCAGCTCATCAGCCATACCTTTTAGGTCTTTCGCTGGAAAATCTTCTAAAACTTTTCCGATATATTTAATGCCATTTATATCTTTGACATCGTCATTAGACGAACTTGCGCCACCCGTAGCCATTTGCTTTCTTAAATTTGCCACATCTTGCTCAAGCTTTTTCTTTTCAGCTACAAGAGCCTCAACACGATTTTTTACTTCTGCTGGTGCAGACTTTAATAAAGATGCTGTTTCTTTTAATTGCTTTTCTTGATCTTCCATATAGGCGATTGCATTTGCACCTGTAAGTGCTTCAATACGCCTTACGCCAGCCGAGACAGCACTTTCAGATATAATCTTAAAATATCCAATATCACCGGTGCGGTTTACGTGAGTACCACCACATAATTCAACAGAATACCGCTTATTTCCTTCTTGCGATCCCATAGACACAACGCGTACTTCATCGTCATATTTTTCACCGAATAAAGCGCGTGCTCCACTCTCTATTGCGTCTTCTAAGGGCAATACACGTGTGCTCACTTTTGTATTAGCCCTAATCTCTTGGTTTACCAGATCTTCTACTTTCTTTAAAACATCAGCAGCGATTGAGGTAGGCTGAGAAATGTCAAAACGAGTTCGCTCAGAATCTTGCAGTGATCCTTTCTGGGCAACGTGGTCACCTAAAGCTCGGCGTAAGGCCTCATGAAGCAAGTGCGTTGCAGAGTGATTAGAGCGGATCGCGCTACGGCGTTTATGATCGACATCTAGTTGAACGCCATCTTCGATTGATAATGTGCCCTCTTCTACTCTCACATGGTGAGCCAATAAACCAGGAACAGGTTTTTTTGTATCGGTGATGGAAGCTGAACTATTTTCGGTTTTCAAAACTCCGCTATCGCCAACCTGACCACCGGACTCAGCATAAAATGGTGTCTGGTTAACAATAACAAAACCTTCATCTCCTTTTTCAAGAGACTGAGCCTCTTGGCCATCTTTCACGATTGATAGGATTTGCCCTTCAGCTTGCTCCGTTTTATATCCTAAAAACTCTGTAGGACCGACTTTATCTAAAATATCAAACCAAAGTTTTTCTGTGCCTGTATCGCCAGAGCCAGACCATGCAGCGCGAGCGGCTTTCTTCTGCTCTTCCATAGCGGCTTCAAAACCCTGCATATCGACTTCAATATTTTTGGCCTTTAAAGCATCTGCCGTTAAATCTACGGGGAAGCCATAAGTATCATAAAGTTTGAAAGCAACATCGCCCGCTAGGGTATTATTGCGAACATTGGAAGACTCCTCTTCCAAGATTTTCAAACCACGCTCAAGAGTTTGTTTAAAACGTTGTTCTTCATTTTTAAGCGTTTCGGAAATTAAGTTGTCTGCGCGTTTTAATTCCGGGAAAGCTTCCCCCATCATTGATGTTAGTGTAGGAAGTAGGCGATACATTAAAGGCTCTTTTGCGCCCAACAAATGAGCATGGCGCATACCACGGCGCATAATACGGCGAAGCACATAGCCGCGCCCCTCATTCGACGGCATAACACCATCCGCAATTAAAAAGGCAGAGCATCTTAAATGATCAGCAATTACCCGGTGGCTTGCGGCCATATCACCATCTGCATCAATCGATGTTAAATCAGCGCAATGCTCAATAATAGAACGCAATAAATCAATACCATAATTTGAATGCTCGCCTTGCATTAAAGCTGCCATTCTTTCCAAGCCCATACCTGTATCAATTGAGGGCTTTGGAAGGGGTCTGCGGATTGGTTTTCCGTCATCGCCAGGCTCTTGTTCATATTGCATGAAAACAAGATTCCAAAATTCTAGGAAGCGATCCCCATCTTCATCAGGAGACCCGGGAGGACCACCTTGTAATTGCTCGCCTTGATCATAGAAAATTTCTGAACAAGGACCACAAGGCCCTGTATCCCCCATCTGCCAAAAATTATCATCGGTTGGAATGCGGATAATTTTATCATCTGAAAAACCAGCAATTTTTTTCCAAAGCCCTGCTGCTTCTTCATCAGTCGAATGGACTGTGATCAATAGTTTATCCTGAGGCATTTGGAAATTTTTAGAGATAAGCTCCCACGCGTAGCTAATCGCCTCTTCTTTAAAATAATCACCAAAAGAAAAATTACCGAGCATCTCAAAAAATGTATGGTGACGCGCGGTATAACCAACATTATCTAAGTCATTATGCTTACCGCCTGCGCGGACACATTTTTGTGACGTTGTAGCGCGGGTATAATCTCTACTCTCAGTTCCAGTAAATACATTTTTAAATTGAACCATTCCTGAATTCACAAACATCAGGGTTGGGTCGTTTTGCGGCACTAAAGGGGATGATGCGACATGCTCATGGCCGTTTTTTTCAAAAAAGCCTGTAAATTCTTTTCTTATATCATTCACTGTCTTCATAAGTAGCGCGTCCTTAAGCGTTTTTTAGCTGAAAATTCAATATCTTATAATGCGAAAGATGGCGCATTATGCAAGATTTTATTGTAAAAAAGCGAGGTCGATTGATTGATCATCAAGCGCGCGATAGCGGGCCCAGCGCCCAGAGGCCAAATCTTCTAATGAAGGAATGTCTTGATCATAGCGGATACGATACATCCAAAGGTTCGTTAGTACATTATCTATAAAACCACGCGTTTCATGAAAAGGAATTGTTTCAATAAAGAAAAGTGGGTCACTTATATCACTACGCTCACGTTTCCATTTAGATAACGTTCCTGGACCTGCATTATAGGCAATTAACATAGAGATTAAGTCCTGTCCGACACTTGGATGATTAAACAAATAACGAATATAAGCCTGGCCTAAAGCTAGGTTTGTTTCAGGATCTTTAAGCTTAGATAAGTCGTACGATAGGTTACGATTTTTTAGTGAAACATATTCTGCAGTGCGGGGCATGACTTGCATTAAACCAGCGGCACCACTTGCATTTTGCGCAAGAGATTTGAACTTGGATTCTTGTCTTATAACGGCGTTTAAAAGGGCTTTATCAATTTCATAACCCGTTTTGGGAGACCACGCACTTTGCGGGAATAAAGCATAATCACATAGTGTATTTTTATCGCAGTAACGAGAATTTGCGAGCTTAATTTGAAAATGGGCTAAGCCAAAAGTATTGGCAAATGCAAATAATGCATCTTTAAGATTTGTATTATTTCTTATTCTAATTTTTAGAAGCTCTTGCTCTACCAAATGAAGTTGCCCCGACTGAACGAGTAAAATTGCTCTTTTCCCATGAGGCTGCTTTTGAATAAGCTGAACATGCCTATCTGTTAGTGTTTTAGGTTTAAAATTATATGCTGATTTTCGATCTAATGCGTAATTCGCAATTACCCCGTAAAAGCTATAACGATATTGAGCTGCTTTCTCGACAAGGCTGCGGACCTTAAATTTATGTCCTGCGCGTAAATAAGCTCTAGAGGCCCAATAAGCAGATGAAGATACCATCCAACCGCTCGCATATTCAGATTCTGAAGCATCTTCAAAAGACTTTGCAGCGCTCAGATATTGACCTTTTTGCCAGTAGGCTAACCCTTTAATCCAATACGCTCTAGGGACTGCGCTTTTTGATCTATTCGTAGCTTTAACTGACAGCTTAAGAGCTTGATCATATTTTTGAGCATATAAAAATCCTGAAGCGATATTCGCTAGAAGGCGATCATATTCAACCTTATCTAAAATTTTACGAGAGCTTTTCAGTTCTAATAATTTCAAAGCTTGTGATGGTTCATAAACTTGAACGTGTGTACGAATTTTTTGTTTTAATGCAAAATATTTTTGGGTATCTGCTTTATTACGAGATTTTTTTGTCTGGTAAATTTTGCCTTGGTAGTCTTTAAAAGCCAGATTACCAGATATAGACTTTTTATAATCTGGTTTGCTTAATCCTTGAGCCCCTTTTTTCTTTGCGAGTTTGTAAATTTTTTCTGCCTGAGGATAATCACTATATACTTTAAGCCAGTTTTTTAATTCTTCTAAGGTGGAAATATATTTATTTGTTTCAAGATATCTGTGAGCTAAGACATGCCCACGTAAATTCTTATCTTTAAGTTTTGGGAGGAGTTTATCGGCTAACTCTATTTTCTCTTGAGACTGAAATTCAAAAATGGTTTGAGCAAGTTTTGCTTGTACTTGTAAATTTTTAGAAAGGCCAAGTGATTGGTTATATTTTTCTTTAGGAAGTGCCATGGCAACTTCTATAGAATTCTTAATGTTTAAATCAGGTTTTTTAGTCGGAAGAGGTATATTTTTTGTGATTGAATGTTCATCAACATTGTAATTATTATCAGCTTTTACACTGGCTTGAATCAAAAATGAAATACCCACGAAAAATGTTGCCATAAGACAACTGACGAATACGCGTTTATTACAGGATATGAATTCCCCTCCCCATAAGGGAAAATCCTTTATTTTACCCAAATTTTTATGCATGAATGGGCGTTTTAGCGAATCTTCTTATAAGAGTCTATAATTTTTGGTTTTTGTATTATGAAAATATATCAAAGTGCTGTTTTCAATAACAACATATCAGCCCATACTAAACGTTTCTGCCGAGGGCTTCTTAATAAATATGCAGGATGATATGTGGCAAGACATTGAATGGTTTTGGGCGTTTCAACCAAATTTTCTGGCACTTGATAATTATGAAAACTTTTGCGTAATTTTGAGATTGCATCCTTAGAACGCAATATGGATTTTCCAGAGACACTGCCACAGAGGAGCAAAATATCAGGATTTATTAAAGCAATGTGACGCTCAATGAACGGCAGAGAGATTTCAATTTCTTGGGGTGTCGGTGTTCTATTTCCAGGTGGTCTCCAATTCAAAATATTAGAAATATAAACTGATTTCTCTGGATCATCAGACGTACGGTCTAATCCCACAGATGCAATAACCTTATCCAAAAGCTGCCCACTACGTCCAACAAAGGGCTTACCGGCTTCATCCTCATCTGCGCCAGGCGCTTCGCCTATCAGCATGATTTTTGCTTTGGGGTTTCCATCAGAAAATACTATGTTTGTTGCGGTTTTCTTCACTGAAAGACCCTCAAAATCCATGATCGCCTGTTTGAGTTCATCTAAGCTGGAGCATTGCGCAGCAAGCTTTTGAGATTCCATAAGAGCTTCAGACGTACTGTAGACCTTTTTTGTGCCTCTTGTGCCATTTGAATTCACATGGGAATTCTCGCTAGATTTTAATGAATTGCTAACTTTTTGCTGTAATTCTGGTGTTTCATGAAGTGTTTGACTAATTTTTTCCATTGATGGGGGGCTCATACGATCATATGGCTGGTTTTCAATTAAATCTGCACAGTTATTGTCTAAATGCCACTGCAGAATGTCTTTTAAAGTCTTTTGATCAAGCTGATCCAATCTTTCATCCATATCAAATGGATCTGTTTTGTTTTGAGCATCTGTCATGTTAAAATAATAGGGTATAGATTATTGTTTTCAAACAAAAAATTGAAACAATTCCTATTGAGAACCCGAATAAATATAGAGTAAGGATTCAAATAGATACAAATGCCAGATCCAATTCGTAGCGATAGAGACGTCATGGAATATGATGTTGTGATTATTGGTGCAGGCCCTGCAGGCCTGAGTGCTGCAATTCGCCTTAAGCAATTGGCAAATGAAGCTGAACAAGAAATATCCGTTTGTATTTTAGAAAAAGGATCCGAAGTTGGTGCACACTTACTCTCGGGGGCTGTATTAGAGCCGACATCATTGAATGAATTATTACCGAATTGGAAAGAGGACGGCGCACCTATTCGCTGCAATGTTAAAAAAGACGAGTTCTTATTCTTAACAGAAAAAGCGCATTTCAAATTACTAACGCCGCCACAAATGTATAACCATGGCAATTACATTATAAGCCTTGGAGAAGTTGCACGGTGGATGGCCGAACAAGCTGAGAATATGGGGGTAGAAATATTCTCTGGCTTTGCCGCGGCAGAAGTTCTTTATGATGAAAATGACGCCATTATTGGTATTGCTACTGGTGATATGGGGATTAACAAAGCCGGTGAAAAAACAGATATGTTTGAGCCCGGTGTTGAAATTCATGCCAAACAAACAATTTTTTCGGAAGGCTGTCATGGCTCTCTCACAAAGCAGCTTATTGAAAAATATGATTTAAGAAAAAATAGTGATCCGCAAACTTATGCCTTGGGCATTAAAGAAGTATGGGAAATTGATGAATCCAAACATAATCAAGGGCTAGTTACTCACACAGTTGGTTGGCCAGTTGATCAGCAAACCTATGCAGGGTCATGGCTTTATCATGGAGAAGATAATAAAATTTCTATTGGCTATGTAATTGCTCTTGACTATCAAAATCCTTATCTTTCACCTTTTGAAGAAATGCAAAAGTTCAAAACACATCCAAAGATTAAGGCTCTTTTAGAAGGAGGGAGACGAATTAGCTATGGAGCAAAAACCCTTGTTGAAGGGGGATTTCAGTCACTACCAAAGTTAACAATGCCGGGCGGCGTTTTGACTGGCGATAGTGCAGGATTCTTAAATGTTCCTAAAATTAAAGGCAATCATGCAGCGATTAAATCAGGAATGATTGCGGCCGAGAGTATTTTTCCAATGCTCAACGAAGAGGGAGATAATGCTTACGGCTTAGAATGTAAAACATATCAATCGAATTTTGAAAAATCATGGCTTTATAAAGAGCTCTATAAAGTCAGAAATATTCGTCCGGGATTCCAAAAAGGATTATGGCCAGGTATAATCCACGCTGCATTTCAAACTTTAGGCGGATGGCTTCTCCCTTATACTCTCAAAAATCATAGCGATCATGATCAATTAAAAGAGACAAAAGATGCAAAAGAAATTGAGTATCCTAAGCCAGACAATATCTTGACATTTGATCGTCTCACAAGTGTTCAATTAACAAACACAAATCATGAAGAAGATCAGCCAAGCCATTTAAAATTAAAAGACGAGAGCGTCCCTATTCAAATCAATTTACCAAAATATGCAGAGCCTGCACAAAGGTATTGCCCGGCGGCTGTGTATGAGGTTGTTGAAGAAAATAATGAAAAGAAATTTCAAATTAATGCCCAAAACTGCATTCATTGTAAAACATGTGACATCAAAGACCCGTCACAAAATATTATATGGACAGTTCCGCAAGGTGGCGGCGGCCCTAATTATGGTGAGATGTAGAAAGAAGATATGAAGTATTTAAAAAAGATTGCTTTTGTTTGTATGTTTGCTGTTGCTGGCGTCTCAGGGTATTTAGGCGCAGAATGGCTTGTTCCAAAGTATTTTCACCCCCCTGCTAATGAAGAAATTCAAGCTGGAAATATCATTTCTTATATAGGACCAAAGCCTACATTCGTTCGCAAAACTCTCTCTGGAAGTTATTTAGCCGGACAGTTTGCCCAAAATCAAAAAGACTGGGAAACGGCGAGCCGTTATATTCATTCTATTGCCAAAGATGAAAGCAGAACAAAAGAGATTGAGAATCACGCAATGATTTTGGCCATGAGTGCTGGTGAATATCAAAAAGCAATTGATAAAGCCTACAAAATCAATGAAGCCGATACAGAGAATGTTCTTGCAACTTTATTTATGTCTTTGGACCACTTTAAACAGGAGGATTACAGCGCTGCGATACAAACCTTAGAGACAATTAATCAGAATTCTATTGCATCATTTATTATTCCTATTTTGAAGTTATGGGCAGAGAGTGCTGATCAAAAATTTAGCACTGCTCAACTTCCATCAACAAATTTATATGTTTATCACGCAATGCTTGCCGGCCTCATATCTGAAAATAAAGAAGAGGCTCTTAAATATGCTGTAAAAGCTTTCAATATCTCCGAGCTCGATTATAGAGACGCAGAAAAATATGCTGATTTATTTTATACTTATGATCAAAAGAAAGCAGCATTGGATGTTTATAAGCAATTAGAAAAGCAAAACCTTGCCAATGATCGTGTGAAAGAAAAGATTGCAACGCTAGAAAACGAAGAAAACATTACTGACTTTAAATACGATATCGTAACGTCACCTAAAGATGGTGCAGCGACAGTATTTCTTGATATGGCAGAAATTTTATCAAGAGAATTTAGTGATGATAGCGCCAATGTATTTGCACAAATGGCTCTTGCACTCAATCCTGAATTAGAGAAAGCCTATCTCATCATCAGTAACATATTTGCACGCAATAAAAGATATGATGATGCCATTGAAATCCTTCAGAATATTGATGAGGATTCAAAAAGCTATTTTGATGTACAGAGAATTTTAGCGGAACTGCACGTTCAACAAGATAAAGATGATCAAGCTATTGAGATTTTGAAAAGCCTGAATCAAGAAAATGATAATGAGAATGCATTAATCCAAATTGGTGATATTCATCGTTATAATGAAAATTTTGAAAAAGCGATACAAAGCTATAATAAGGTTTTAAACCAATATGAAGATGTTCCGGAAAGACTTTGGCATGTGCTTTATTCACGGGGTATGTGTTATGAGCGTTTAAACAAGTACGAAAAATCAGAGATCGATTTAAAACAAGCCTTAGAATTTAGGCCCAATCAACCTTACTTACTCAATTACTTAGGATATAGCTGGGCCGACCAAGGGATCAAACTAGATCAATCTTTAGAGTTAATTGAAAGAGCTTACCGTTTAAAGCCTGATGATGGGTATATCGCAGATTCTTTAGGCTGGGTTTATTATAAGCTCAATGAATATGATAAAGCTGTAGAATATCTTGAGAAAGCCGTAGCGCTCTTACCTTACGACCCTACAATCAATGACCATTTAGGGGATGCCTATTGGAAGGTGGGGCGTAAAAATGAGGCGCGTTTTCAATGGAGCCGTGCACTGAATAATCAAGAAGAAGAGGATTTAGAAATTCTTGCAAATCTTGAAAGAAAAATAAAAATTGGTCTCAAATCGGATGATCAAGAGCTCGCAGAAATTCCGCTTAAATCAGTCCCTGAAAGTGAGCGTAATGCTTTATCAAATAGCGATTTATCTATTCAATAATTACAGAGTATTACTGACCATATGATTCAAAAGTAGTTTTGAAACCTGACCATTCACTTGCATGTTATTTGCAGTTTGATATTCAGTGATAGCTTTTCTTGTATTGGGGCCATTAATGCCATCAGCGGGCCCAGAATATAACCCTCTCAAAATAAGATATTCCTGAATTTGAGCGATTAAGGCTTGTTCGCTTTGCGCACTTGATAAAGCAGAATTACCCAAATCTGGTCCAGCGCGGCGGCCTTTGACAGCCTCATTTATCTGCTGCATTCTTTCAACAAATCGATCAATATCCTCTATTCCAATTTGTAAATCTTTTGCCATATCTTCCATGGCGCCTTGCGCTTCTATATTGCCTTGCTTAGCAGAGATACTATACCAAAGAAGAGCTTCTTCAGGCTTTTCTTTACCGAGCAAGCCATTTTCAAAAATAAGCCCTAAATTATAAGCAGCTTCAACTATGCCAGCATTGGCAGCCTTTTCAAAAAAGCCTGCTGCCAAAGCGGGATCATAATTTGTTCCAATAGCTTCAATATGAGCAATACCAAGGTTATATTGGGCTTCTGCATGACCTAATTTAGCTGCCTCACGGTACCAATAAATGGCTTTATCAAGGCTCTTTTCTTTACCTAGACCTTGGTGATTTAAAACACCTAAATTATATTTGGCATTCGCAATACCATTCTCAGATGCAGCCCAAAACCAAGCAGAAGCCTTTTCAAAGTTCTGTTCTACGCCACCATGTCCAGCCGTGTAGATAGCTGCAAGATCGTGTTGCGCTTCGCCAACACCTTGAAAAGCTTGTATTTCAATCTTTTTAATCGCTGCTGGTAAATTAGTATCTGGCTGTATTCTTTCGGCCAAAGGCGCAGTTGGTGCTTCATCTCTAATCTGCTTCTTCGTTGTAAAGTTATGAAGGTAAGCAATCTGATCAAAATTTTTGACTGGCGTTGTCACAGATAAGTTTAAATTATCTTCGTTGGGAAGTGACTGCCTCACTGGCGGTGGCGGAGCAGGAACGGCTGCCACTACTGGCTCTACTGTAACTTCTGTATTAACATTCGTATTGGCTTGCAAGTCATTGACTGTCAAAAGCTCATCAGTAATTGGCTCTATCTCAGATGTTGCTTCAGCAGCGCCAGGTTCAATTTGGTTTAATCGCGCTGCAAGCTCTTCTGGGTTTGAATTAAACGAGGAAAGTAATTGCTCATCAGAAAACTCCGTCACATCTTCAGGTAAAGTAGCCGTAACCGTTGTAACGGGCGTTGTTATTGGCGGCACATTTTCAACTGCAACCGATTGAGTTTCATTATTAACAGCTTGTGTATTTTCTTGGTTAGTGGCCTTGGCATTTTCTGAAGAAACTGTCTCCCATCGACCATTTTCTAAATCTAAACGAGCAACACCGCCGCCTTCGAGAACTGCAATTTGTGGTGTTTGCGGTTGCTGTAATTGGCTGATACCCCATCCAATTGAGAGAGCAGCCACAATCATTGCAAAAATACTTACATTTTGCTTCGTGAATAACTCTTGAAATACAAAAGCGTCCTGCTTTTCAAACTCTTGTGCTCCATCAATATCAGGGCTTCCTTTACCCCATGCCGGAGCGTGCATTGCCACCTTGCTTGTATTACTTTGATCTGTAAGCAAGACCATTGCTTTGGCTCTTAAACTATCTTGTGTGTCACCAACAATCTCTTCAAGTTTTTCCATTTTACGAAGTAGTCTAGATTTATCTTGGAGATTTGTTTCTATCAAATGATCAAGACGGGCATATTCAGTACGTGATTTCTCAAGTTGCTGATCAATTATCATTTGTTTTTCTTCAGTGTCCTGAAGTCTCTGATCAATTAAAGCTTGCCCAGCAATAGCTTTCACCATTTTATCTTCTGTGGCTTTTAGTGTTTTTTCAAACTTTGCTTGGCGCGCGGTAAAATCATTTTCATCCTTGAAACGGTCTTGCACGTTTTGCTCTAAGTGATTGAGAGCTTCTTTATTTTCTTTTGCCTGATCTTCGAGATTCCGAATAACTTTTTTTGTTTCATGAAGTTCATTGAGAAGCTCATATCTCTCAGCTTCACTGCGCTTTAGTTTCGTGCTGATTTGATCAAGAAAATGAGCAAGTTGTGCTGTTTGTTTTTTCTTTAAATCACTATCGCTATTTTTCGCATTTGATGATTTAACAGGCTTATTTTCAGTCTGCTCTGGCGTACGAACTACATGCACTCTATCTGGAACCCGTTTTGAATACATAATCAAAACCTCTTTACAATTGTTTTATGTATAAAGATTATAGATTCTAGGCTGGAAATCCAAGGAAAAATGGTACTTATACCGAAATAATTTACAATTGCATTCAATCACTTAAATGCTTTTTAGGGGTGAAAAAGTAAAAATCTTAGTCAAAAACGTCTTGAACGCTTTCCCCTGCATTTTCTAAGTCTTTTCCGATTCCTTTTACAGTCTCACAAGCGCTTAAAGAAAAAGAAGCTGTGATAAGACATACTGCTAAAAATATGTTTAATTTCATTTGATTAACTTTCTTTATAATTAATGAGTAGCATACATATAACCAACACCACGAATCGTTTTAATGATCTTAGGATTTTTTGTGTCGTCCCCAATTTTTTTACGAAGACGCGCTATCTGAATATCAATAGCACGATCATAGCTATCATATTCTCCCTCTCGCGTTAATTCAAAAAGATGCTCTCGAGATAACGCTCTATTCGCTGACAAAACAAGCGCTTCTAATAATTGGAATTCTCCCATTGTAAGATTTGCGGAGTGGTCACTATCTGTTAGTAAATCATATTTTTTACGATTTAGAATCCAACCATTCACTAACTCAACATTCTCTTTTTGATCTTCATTTTTATTATCACGTTCATTATTGTGAGAGCGGCGCATTACTGCTTTTATTCGTGCTGATAGCTCACGCATCTCAAAAGGCTTGGTGATATAATCATCTGCCCCCATTTCAAGGCATACAATTTTCTCCATTGTGTCATTTTTACCTGATACAACAATAATCGCTGCATCAGACTGTGATTGCATTTTAGGAATGAGCGATGTTCCCTCACCATCAGGCAGGCCAAGATCAAGTAATATAACGTCTATCTGTTGCTCGCTTGATAAAACGTCTAGAGCTCCTTGGATATTTTGAGCTTTTAGGATGGTATAACCATCACTCTCTAAATATTCATTAATGACGAGTTGTAAGGATTCATCGTCATCAATGCAGAATATATTTCCTTTTTTCATAACCTTATAACTCTCTGATTTCTTTATATATAGTCTCTTTGTTACAAAAATGATACAAACTTTTTCAATTCTGAAACATTACAGACAAAGTTCCGTTACGAAAAAATCCTATCCTGAGTTTATTACGGAAGGATTTTTGATGTTTGATAATAATGATCTGACGAAAGAAAGTGAAAAGTTAAAGCGTTTCGCTTATAGACTGACAAAAAACATGACAGAAGCGGAAGATTTGCTTCAGTCAACAATTCTAAGAGCGATAGAAAAAAAACACCTCTTTCAAGAAGGTACGAATCTTTTCAGCTGGTCTTCTAAAATTATGTACAATTTGTTTGTGTCCGCCTACAGACGGAAAACAAAGTTTGAAACACAGTATGATCCAGAAAACTATATCCAAAAAGAACAAGTGGATGCCAAGCAGGATAAAAAAATCGAGCTAGAAGAAGTTCGCCAAGCTATGAATAATTTGAGTGTAGAACATAAACAAATACTCGTTATGGTTTGCGTTAAGGGAATGCAATACGCGGAAGTTGCAGACAATTTAGACATTCCTATTGGAACAGTTCGCTCCAGACTATCGCGCGCGCGTGAGAGCCTACAAGTTGAATTAGATAAAACGAATACAGCTATTATTGCGAGAGATTATTCGGCAGACGCAAGTAAACAAAAAATTGCAGCTTAAGATTTTCTACCAAAACCCCTAAAGAAAAGTCCTGATCTTTCAGGACTTTTTTATTATAGTAAGTACTTTAAAAATTTCTTCTTTAAGTATCTCGCTATTAATAGGTTTTGAAATATAACTATCCATTCCTTGTTCTAAACATATTGCACAATCATCTTCATCAGACTTTGCTGTCATTCCTATAATGGGCGTATGTTTTAAATTACGATCACCTTCATATTCCCTTAAAAGCCGAGTGGCTTCCAAACCATCAATGTCTGGCATTTGTAAATCCATAAATACGAAATCGTAATTCTGTTCTTTAAAAGCTTCTAACCCGTCTTGCGCTGAATAAGATATATCATATTCAATATTAAAGTCATCTAGCATGCACCCTAAAACTAAGCTGTTTGCTTCATGATCTTCTATAATCAGAACTTTAACAGGGCCTTTAATGAGTGAATTAATTTTCTCATCAATATCAAAATTTTCTGTATCTTTTTGGATGGGGAGAGTCAGGCTAAATTTACTGCCCTTATCAAGTTGGCTTTCAACTTTGAGATCTCCTCCCATTTGGCGCGCTAAATATCTTGATATGGATAGACCAAGGCCAGTGCCTTGGTATTTTTTGCTGTCATCAGAATCAAGCTGAAAAAATCTTTCAAAAATTACATCTATATTTTTATTATCAATACCAATTCCTGTATCAATCACTTCAAAAACTATATTTTGTTTTTGTGAAGCGTTATTCTCAAAAATTTTCAAAGTTATATCACCACCTGAATTGGTAAACTTTACAGCATTATCAAGTAGGTTAATCAGAATTTGTCTAATACGTTTTTCGTCACTGAATAATAAGAAATCTTTAGAAATTTTGTTATCAAAAGAAAAATGAATATCTTTTTCTAAAGCTTCACTTTTCGCAATGCTCACAATATCCTTAATAAATAGATCAAAAGAAAACTCTTTGTTTTTTATCGAGAGCTCTCCACTCTCAATCTTTGATGCATCTAAGATATCATTGATTAGATGTTTAAGCGAAGACGTACTATTTTGCAGAGTTGAAATCAGTTTAATTTGCTTTGGATCAAAATTTTGAATATCTCGATTAAGGATCTCAATAATTCCAGAAATTGCTGTCAAAGGCGTTCTTATTTCATGGCTCATATGGGATAAAAATTTTCTTTTTGATTCATTTGCATGTTCTGCAATTGTTTTTTCCTTCTCTAAGCGCTCTTGTTCATATTTTAGGTGACTAATATCTGTGTGTGCACCAACAATTCTTACAGGCTTTCCATCTTTATCGCGAAGCGCCTTGCCCCTTGATTGAATCCAGACCCAATGATCTGTTTTTGATTTCATACGAAATTCAACGTTGTACTCATAAACTTTACCTTGTAGATAATCATCAACAGCAGATTTCACTCTCGTAACATCATCAGGATGCAGAAGAGATAAAAAGAAACCTAATGAGAATTTTTGATATTCGGGCTCGTAACCAAGCATTTCAAAATATCTCTTTGATACAATGACTTCATCATTTTTAATATCCCAATCAAATATCCCATCTCTTGTACCTTCCATGGCAAGAACAAAGCGTTGATTACTTTCTTCTAAATAGGCTTTTGTGCGTTGCTCCCTATTTTGAGAACGAATTAAAAATATATTCAAAAATAAAAGTGCTAGTGAACCTAAAATCACACCTGATAAAAGCGTTATCAAATAATGGTTACGCCTTTTATCAAGAAGCTTTTCTAATGTTTCAATATTTTCCTTATGTTTATCAATATGAGTATAAGAGACATTTTGTATATTCTCATAAATTTCATCAATCTGATTAATATTTTGAAGAGTTAAAGAAAACGAAATATTTTTCCTACGATTTTCTAAAAGCAGATTTTTTAAAAGCATGTAATCTTCATGTAGTTTTATATCTATATCTTGTTTTTTTTCTAGATATGTATCTGCTTGTTGCTCTTTTTCTTTATAAACTTCAAAAAAATCTGGATTATCTGTTATTACGAAGCTTCTATGACTTCTAATCATGCGATCAATAAAAAATAGAAAATTCTCGTGTTGATCAATTTCGCTTTGCATTTCAGATATTTCTGAAGAGAGAGCCGAAAGACGGCTATTTCCTTGAATAATGAACAATACAAGCGAGCCTATAGAGACAAATAATACGCATAAGAAAAATAAGAATTTTTTG
>JBCCKS010000011.1:0-58519 GCA_039027295.1 Pseudomonadota bacterium | reverse complement strand
TTGATGTCTTGCTTGAAAAAGCAGACTTACCGACAACGGGCCAGGTGACTTTGATTGATGGTCGGACAGGGGAGAAATTCCACCGTCCAGTAACCGTCGGGATGATCTATATGTTGAAACTCCATCACTTGGTTGATGATAAGATTCACGCGCGTTCAATCGGACCTTACTCACTTGTCACGCAACAGCCATTGGGTGGTAAAGCTCAATTTGGTGGTCAGCGTTTCGGTGAGATGGAATGTTGGGCATTGCAAGCTTACGGCGCGGCCTACACGCTACAGGAAATGCTGACAATTAAGTCAGATGATGTCGCCGGTCGTTCAAAAGTTTATGAGTCAATCGTACGTGGTGAAGACACATTTGAAATTGGTGTGCCTGAATCATTCAACGTGCTGACGAAAGAGCTGAAAGCCCTCGGTCTGAACGTGGACATGAAACAATCAGGAAATAAATAAGATGAGCGCTTTTTAAGCGCTCTCTTCTCTGCAAAAAGAATTTGATTTTAAAAGGACGGTAAAAAATGAATGAACTAATGAACCTCTTCGGGACACCACAAGGCCCACAAAGCTTTGATTCAATCCGCATTGCACTTGCGTCGCCGGAACAAATCATGAGCTGGTCTTTCGGTGAAGTGAAAAAACCAGAAACGATTAATTATCGTACATTTAAGCCTGAAAAAGATGGTTTGTTCTGTGCTCGTATTTTTGGCCCCGTGAAAGACTATGAATGTCTCTGCGGTAAATATAAGCGTATGAAGTATAAAGGGATTATTTGTGAAAAATGTGGTGTTGAAGTCACATTAACAAAAGTCCGTCGTGAGCGTATGGGTCACATTGAGCTGGCCTCTCCTGTTGCTCATATTTGGTTCTTAAAGTCACTACCGTCCCGTATTGGTCTGATGACAGACATGACTTTGAAGAGCCTTGAAAAAGTTCTCTACTTCGAAGCTTACATTGTGATTGAGCCGGGTATGACTCCGCTTAAGCCAAAGCAAATCCTTACAGAAGAAGAATATCTTGATGCTCAAGATGAGTATGGTGAAGAGAACTTCCGCGCGGGTATTGGCGCTGAAGCGATCCGTGAAATCTTGATGGCGATTGATTTGGAAGAAGAGCTTGTCGATGTTGAAGAAGATCTTCGTGAAACAGGATCAGAAGCAAAGCGTAAAAAACTTGTTAAGCGCTTAAAGCTTTTAGAAGCGTTTATTTCTTCAGGCACACGCCCTGAATGGATGATTATGGATGTTATTCCTGTACTTCCGCCAGAGCTACGTCCGCTTGTTCCCCTCGATGGTGGCCGTTTTGCCACATCTGATTTGAACGACTTATACCGCCGTGTGATCAACCGTAACAACCGTCTGAAGCGTTTGATGGAATTAAAAGCGCCAGACATTATTGTACGTAATGAAAAGCGTATGCTTCAGGAATCTGTTGATGCGTTATTCGATAATGGTCGTCGTGGCCGCGTGATTACAGGGGCAAATAAGCGTCCATTAAAATCATTGTCTGATATGCTCAAAGGGAAGCAAGGTCGTTTCCGTCAGAACCTTCTTGGAAAGCGTGTTGACTATTCAGGTCGTTCGGTGATCGTTGTTGGTCCGGAATTGAAACTGCACCAATGTGGTATTCCCAAGAAAATGGCACTCGAACTCTTCAAGCCATTTATTTATCACAAGCTTGAAATTTACGGCATGGCCTCAACGGTAAAAGCCGCCAAGAAAATGGTTGAAAAAGAGCGCCCAGAAGTCTGGGATATCTTGGAAGAGGTAATCCGTGAGCACCCTGTGATGCTCAACCGTGCACCAACATTGCACCGTCTTGGTATTCAGGCGTTTGAGCCGACATTGATTGAAGGAAAAGCGATCCAGCTTCACCCGCTTGTATGTACAGCCTTTAACGCTGACTTTGATGGTGACCAAATGGCTGTTCACGTTCCATTATCAATCGAAGCGCAATTAGAAGCGCGCTGCTTGATGATGTCAACGAACAACATTCTATCACCTGCAAATGGTAAGCCTATTATTACACCATCACAGGATATTGTCTTGGGTCTTTACTACATGACAATCGCCCTTGATGATCAAAAAGGTGAAGGCATGGTCTTCCGTGGTCCTGGTGAAATCCAGCACGCGATTACAGAAGGTCACGTGACACTTCATGCGAAAATTAAATGTCGTTACCATACTGTGGATGCAGACGGAAACAAAGTGACGAAGCTTGTTGATTCAACAGCTGGTCGTATGCTCTTGTCTGAACTACTTCCACGTCACCCGGAAATTGACTTTGATGTCATTAACCGCGTGATGACGAAGAAAGAACTCACAAACTTAATCGACGTTGTGTACCGTCACTGCGGAACAAAAGAAACAGTGATTTTCTGTGACCGTATGATGAAGCTTGGATTCCGTAATGCGTGTACAGCCGGTATTTCATTCGGTAAATCTGATCTGATTATTCCAGAAGCCAAAGTAAACTTGGTCAATGAAGCCAAAGAAAAAGTGGCGGAATATGAACAGCAATATCTTGATGGTTTGATCACAAAAGGTGAGAAATACAACAAAGTTGTCGATATCTGGTCAAAATGTACTGACGATGTCGCAGATGAAATGATGGATCAAATATCCGATGTTGATAAAGCTGGATTGAACTCAGTTTATATGATGGCTCACTCTGGTGCTCGTGGATCTGCAGCTCAAATTCGTCAGCTTGCTGGTATGCGTGGTTTGATGGCTAAGCCGTCCGGTGAAATTATTGAGACTCCGATTATCTCTAACTTTAAAGAAGGTCTATCGGTTCTTGAATACTTTAACTCAACACACGGCGCACGTAAGGGTCTTGCCGATACAGCGTTGAAAACAGCGAACTCTGGTTACTTAACAAGACGTCTTGTTGATGTGGCTCAAGATGCCGTTGTGATCGAACAAGATTGTGGAACCGAAAACGGTATAACACTCTCTGCTGTTATGAATGGTGCAGATGTGATCGTAAACTTGGCTGAGCGTATTCTGGGCCGTGTTCCTTGTGAAGATGTCAAAAACCCGCTGACAGGAAAAGTGATTGTTCCTGCTGGTGAAATTATTGACGAAATCACTTCAGAAGAAATTGAAACAGCTGGTGTTGACCAATTAAAAGTCCGCTCTGTTCTAACTTGTGAAACACGTAACGGTGTTTGTGCAACATGTTATGGACGTGACCTTGCCCGCGGAACCCCTGTAAATATGGGTGAAGCAGTTGGTGTTATGGCTGCCCAATCAATTGGTGAGCCTGGCACTCAGCTTACAATGCGTACATTCCATATTGGTGGTGCAGCGCAGCGTGGTGCCGAGAAATCATCTTTTGAGGCAGCTGTTGAAGGGAAGATTGAACTTCGTAACCAAAATACTGTGACAAACTCAGAAGGCGTTGAAATCGTCATGGGCCGTAACATGGAAATGGTCTTGATTGATGGTAAAGGAAAAGAACGTGCAACACACCGTGTACCATATGGTGCTCGTCTAAATATTGCTGATGGAGCCGAAGTCAAAGCTGGTGATAAGCTAGCTGAATGGGACCCATACACAATGCCGATCATCACAGAAAAAGATGGTATTGCAACTTACTTTGACTTGGTCGAAGGTGTGTCTGTTGCCGATCAAACTGATGAAGCTACAGGTATTTCATCAAAAGTTGTGATTGACTGGAGAAGCCAGCCAAAAGGCGGCGATCTGAAGCCTCGTATTTCGATTACAAGCGAGAAAGGCAATGTTCTTAAATTGCCAAATGGTTTGGATGCGAATTACTTCATGTCTACAGATGCGATTATCTCTATCGAAAATGGTCAAGAGATTAAGGCCGGTGACATTATCGCGCGTATCCCTCGTGAAGCTGGCAAGACACGTGATATTACAGGTGGTCTGCCCCGTGTGGCTGAACTCTTCGAAGCGCGACGTCCAAAAGACTTTGCCATCATCTCTGACATTGATGGTCAGGTTGAATTCGGTAAAGACTATAAGACAAAGCGCCGTGTGATCGTGAACCCAACAGACAAAACAATGGAACCTGCAGAATACTTAATTCCAAAAGGTCGTCTGATGGCTGTTCAGGAAGGTGACTTTGTCCGTAAAGGTGATCCACTTCTTGATGGTGCTCTTGTTCCTCACGATATTTTAGATGTGATGGGTGTTGAAGCCTTGGCAGAATATCTCGTGAATGAAATTCAAGATGTTTACCGCCTGCAAGGGGTTGTGATCAACGATAAGCACATTGAGGTGATTGCTCGCCAGATGATGCAAAAAGTTGAAGTGACTGGTGTCGGTGATACAACATATCTTGTTGGCGAAAATATTGACCGTGAAGAGTTTGAAGCCACTAATCAGAAATATATTGCTGATGGGAAGCAACCTGCTGAAGGGAAACCTGTTTTACAAGGGATCACAAAAGCATCGCTTCAAACACGCTCATTCATCTCTGCGGCGTCATTCCAGGAGACAACTCGCGTGTTAACTGAGGCTGCTGTGAACGGTAAAGTTGATGAGCTTCATGGCCTGAAAGAAAATGTCATTGTGGGTCGTCTGATCCCGGCGGGTACAGGATCTTACGTGAATAAAATCCGTAAAATTGCAGCTGACCGTGACCAAATCACTCTGGCCGCGCAGCAACAAGCTGCAGCCCTAGAAGGTGACATGGGTGAAGGCATGATGGTCAACCCTGGTGATGAGCCTGTGGCGGCAATTGAAGCTAATGATGCTGAAACGGCTGGTGATGAGCCAAAAGAAGCAGCAAACGGCTAGTCTTTTTTAGCCTCAGGTGGGCAAGCCCGCTAAGGCTTATAAAGCTTGGAGCGAAAAATAAAAACGGGCCAAATAGCCCGTTTTTTTACGTTTTTTTGTATGTCATGCAAATATGCCGTGACATTTGCTGAATTTTCAGGCTTTCTAGTATTTCCATTACAATAAATGGAAAATAATAACGCTAGAATATAAAAGGAATATGTCATGGCAAAAGGTAAAGTAAAATGGTTCAACTCCCAAAAAGGATATGGGTTTATCGAACCTTCAGAAGGCGGCAATGACGTATTTGTTCATATTAGTGCCGTTGAAGCAGCAGGCCAGCGTGGTTTAAGCGATGGTCAGGAAATTGAATACGAAATTAAAGAAGAAAACGGTAAAAAATCAGCAACTGACCTTAAAGTTGCATAAATAATTATATATTTTCATAATATAAAATTAAAGCCGATTTTTCCTTAGAATCCAACAAATCTCGGCTTTAAAAACCTCCTAAGAGGCACCTCCCAAAAAAAAGTTAAAAAAATGTGAACAAATGCTTGACGCTTAAGGGCTTTTCGCATTATAGTCCGGCCAAATTTAAGGAATCGGATGGGTTGGCTGTAGCTAAACTCTAGAGATTTAGCTAGACGCAGCTCTAATTCCTTTTTGAAACGTTATGCAGATTTTTGTGGTTTCAGCGAAACGAAAACCACTATACCCTGCCTCTCGCTTCAATTAATCCCATCCATTTAAAAAATTAAAAAGTGAAGAGGCCATATTACATGCCAACGATACAACAACTCATTCGTAAGCCCCGCGCCATTGGCGGCAAAAAGGCGATGAAATCGAAGAAAAACCGCGCGTTAAAACATAATCCTCAAGTGCGCGGCGTTTGTACACGTGTTTATACAACAACACCAAAGAAACCAAACTCTGCGCTTCGTAAAGTTGCCAAAGTTCGTCTCACAACTGGTTTTGAAGTGATTTGTTACATTCCTGGTGAAGGCCACAATTTACAAGAGCACTCAGTCGTTCTCGTGCGCGGCGGTCGTGTGAAAGACTTACCTGGTGTTCGCTATACAATTATTCGTGGATCTCTTGATACGCAAGGGGTTAAAGATCGTAAACAATCACGTTCACGCTACGGCGCGAAACGTCCGAAGTAAAAATAAAATGAAATGGTCAGAAGTTAAAAAATTTAAAGATGATTTTGTAAAGGTAACAAAAAATGAAGTTGTATGGGCTACAAAGACTTTTTTCCAACCGGTCACTGTCCCTTACAAAATTATTAGAAACGCATTAAGAAGGTAAATAAATGTCACGTCGTCATAGAGCAGAAAAAAGAGAAATCCTCCCTGATCCAAAATTCGGGGATTTAGTTTTATCTAAATTCATGAACAACATTATGTTGGATGGGAAAAAGTCGGTCGCCGAAAACATTGTCTATGGTGCGATTGAAATTATGGATGAAAAAGGTAAGAACATCTCAACATCTGAGGATGAAGGTGATGATTCACAAACTGGAACAGGCGCGGCCTCCGGTGGTTCGCAAGGTCTGCGTGTCTTTCACAAGGCTCTGAAGAAAGTTCGCCCTCAGGTTGAGGTTCGCTCACGCCGTGTTGGTGGTGCAACGTATCAGGTTCCTGTTGAGGTTCGTTTTGACCGCGCGCAAGCTCTTGCAATTCGCTGGATTATTGGAGCGGCCCGTAAGCGTTCAGAGAATACAATGGTTGAGCGTTTGGCTGGTGAGATTTTAGATGCCGCCAACGATCGCGGTTCAGCAATTAAAAAGCGCGACGACACACACAAAATGGCAGAGGCCAACAAAGCTTTTGCTCACTTCAGATGGTAATCAAAATAATTTTAGGTATAGAGAAAAAATAAAATGGCACGCGAATACGACATTAAGAATTACAGAAACTTCGGTATTATGGCGCATATTGATGCGGGTAAGACAACAACAACCGAACGTATTCTTTTCTATTCAGGAAAATCACACAAAATTGGTGAAGTGCATGATGGCGCGGCCACTATGGACTGGATGGAGCAGGAGCAAGAGCGCGGAATTACAATTACGTCTGCTGCGACCACAACATTCTGGCCTGGACCAGTTGGCGGTAACTTTGATGGTGAGAAATTCCGCTTAAATATCATTGATACACCTGGGCACGTTGACTTCACAATTGAAGTTGAGCGTTCATTGCGTGTTCTTGATGGCGCGATTGCTGTATTCGATGCGAATGCGGGTGTTGAGCCACAAACAGAAACAGTATGGCGTCAAGGTGACAAATATAAAGTGCCCCGTATGTGCTTTGTTAACAAAATGGATAAAATTGGTGCGGATTTCTTCAATTGTATCGACATGATGGTTGATCGTCTAGGTTGTGTGCCTCTACCAATTCAACTTCCTATTGGCGCAGAAAATGATTTCGCAGGAAATATTGACCTTGTGAAAATGAAGGCAATTATTTGGGATGGTGAGCAATTAGGCGCTTCATTCTCAGAGCAAGATATTCCTGCTGATCTTGCTGATCAAGCTGCTGAATACCGTGAGAAATTGGTTGAGCTTGCTGTTGAGCAAGATGATGCCGCAATGGAAGCTTATCTTGAAGGCACAGAGCCTGATGAGAAGACATTAAAAGCTTGTATCCGTAAAGGAACAATTGCTGGTGATTTCGTTCCTGTTATGTGTGGTTCAGCATTCAAAAATAAAGGTGTTCAGCCTATGTTGGATGCCGTTGTTGACTTCTTACCTTCACCTTTAGATATCGGCGAGACAAAGGGTACAAAAGTTGATGATCCTGAAGTTGCAGAAAATCGCAAACCTACAGATGATGAGCCATTTGCTGCATTAGCATTCAAAATCATGAACGACCCATTTGTCGGATCATTAACATTCGCAAGAATTTATTCAGGGACTATTGAGTCTGGGTCATATGTTCAAAACTCAGTGAAAGACAAGCGTGAGCGTGTTGGTCGTATGCTTCTTATGCACTCAAATAACCGTGAGGAATTATCAGAGGCGCATGCCGGTGATATTGTGGCTTTTGTTGGTATGAAAGATACAACAACTGGTGATACATTATGTGACGCCGCTAACCCTGTTGTTTTAGAGCGTATGGAATTCCCTGAGCCAGTGATTGAGATTGCAGTTGAGCCAAAATCAAAAGCTGACCAAGAGAAAATGTCTACAGCCCTACAACGTTTGGCTGCGGAAGACCCATCATTCCGCGTAAAAGTAGACCATGAATCAGGTCAAACAATTATTGCTGGTATGGGCGAACTTCACTTAGATATTCTTGTTGATCGTATGAAGCGTGAATTCAAAGTCGAAGCGAATATTGGTGCGCCTCAGGTGGCTTACCGTGAAACAATTACGCGTGAAGCTGAAGTTGACTACACACACAAGAAGCAATCTGGTGGATCAGGTCAATTTGCCCGCGCGCAATTCAAGTTACGTCCGGCTGTTGCCAATGATGAAGGTGAATTACCAGATTACAACTTCATTAATAAAATTGTTGGTGGCGCCATTCCAAAAGAATATATCCCTGGTTTTGAAAAAGGGATCGTGATGGCCAAAGATACAGGTATTGTTGCAGGCTTCCCTGTGATCAATATCGAAGTTGAGTTATTCGATGGTGCTTACCACGATGTTGACTCTTCTGCTCTTGCCTTTGAAATCGCTGCCCGTTCAGCGTTTAAAGAAGCGATGCAGAAAGCTGGTCCACAATTATTAGAGCCAATGATGAAAGTTGAAGTCGTAACACCTGAAGAATATATGGGTGACATTATCGGTGACTTAAACTCACGTCGTGGTCAAGTGAATGAAATGGCAGATCGCGGTAATGCAAAAGTGATTACAGCCTCTGTGCCATTATCAAATATGTTTGGTTACATTAATCCACTTCGCTCAATGTCTTCTGGGCGTGCGCAGTTCACAATGGTGTTTGACCGTTATGAACCTGTTCCACAGCAGATCGCTGATGAAGTGAAAGAAAAATTAGCCGGATAATATTTAAAGGGTGTGTAGAAAATGAGTACGGAAACATTCTGGATTAAAACTCCAGGGCAAAAAAAGTTGGTTGAAGTAGGTCAAGAAGCCTATAAAGCTTTTTTAAATAAGAGAGATCTTCGCAGTCCGGGTAAAGATGCCATAGCTGCTAGAGAATTCTCACCCGAATTGAAAAGAGAATTAAAAACAATGGCTGCTCCTGTTAGAGCGGTTGCGTAAATAAAAAGAGAGAAGAATTATGGACGCACAAACAATTAGAATACGCTTAAAAGCTTTTGATCACCGTATTTTAGACGGCTCAACAGCAGAGATTGTAGGAACAGCAAAAAGAACAGGCGCGGGTGTTCGTGGTCCCGTTCCTCTCCCGACAAGAAAAGAGCGTTTTACAGTATTAAGATCACCACACGTTGACAAATCGTCTATGGAGCATTTTGAAATGCGTACACATAAAAGATTGATCGATATTGTTGATCCAACGCCGCAAACAGTGGATGCGTTGATGAAGCTTGATCTTGCTGCTGGTGTTGACGTTGAAATTAAAATTGGTCAAGTGGCCGCATAAGTAAGAGTTAAATATTGTCTATGAGGGCGTTAGTCCTCCTCTAGAAAGGAAAAGAAAATGAGAACTGGATTATTGGCAAAGAAAGAAGGAATGACACGGATCTTCACAGAAGATGGCCGTCAGGTTCCTGTGACAGTTTTAAAAGTTGAAGATTGTCAGGTTGTCGGACAGCGTACTGAAGAAAAGAACGGTTACACATCTGTTCAAATGGGTGCGGGTAAAGCGAAAATTAACCGTACATCAAAGGCGATGCGCGAAGTTTACGCTAAAGCAAAAATCGAGCCGAAGAAAAAAGTAGTGGAGTTCCGCGTTGATGCAGAGAACTTAGCAGAAGTTGGGGCAACGGCTTCAGCCTCTCACTTTGTTGTCGGCCAGAAAGTTGATGTTTGTGCGACATCAAAAGGTAAAGGGTTTGCCGGTGCAATGAAGCGTCACAACTTTGGCGGTATGCGCGCAACACACGGTGTATCAGTATCTCACCGTGCACACGGTTCAACTGGTCAGTGTCAAGATCCTGGTAAGGTTTTCAAAGGCAAGAAAATGGCCGGTCAAATGGGTAACAAGCGCGTGACAACTCAAAACCTTGAAGTCGCGATGATTGATGAAGAAGATAACTTAATCTTGGTCAGAGGCGCAGTCCCAGGACCAAAATCAGGCTGGGTCATGATCACAGATGCAGTAAAGCGTAAAGCGCCAGACGATGCGCCTAAGCCTTTAGCTGTTATAGGTGGAAATGAAAAAGTTGAAAGCCAAACTGAACAAGCCGCTGAAGCGACTGAAGAAAAGGCGGAAGGATAATAAGTCATGAAAATGGATGTTATAAATATTGAGAATAAAGCCGCTGGCGATATTACTTTGGATAAAGATGTTTTTGGAATTGAGCCAAAAGCAGATGTTATTCATCAAATGGTGAAGTATCAATTGAACAAGCGTCAAACTGGTAACCACAAAGCCAAAGAGCGTTCAGAAGTTTCTGGTACAGGTAAAAAGCCTTTTGCTCAAAAAGGAACAGGCCGTGCCCGTGCGGGTGACTTAAAGCGTAACATTGACCGTGGAGGCGGTGTTGTGCACGGTCCACGTGTTCGTTCACACGCAACAGATTTACCACGCCGTCTAAAACAATTAGCGATGAAATCTGCGCTTTCTGTGAAAGCAAAAGAAGGCAAGCTGATCATTTTAGATGAAGCCAAGGCAAAGGATCACAAAACTAAAGCAATGGCTGCAGCGATGAAAAAAATTGGTATTGAATCAGCCGTGATTGTTGGCGGAAAAGAAATCGATAATAACTTTGCACGTGGATGTGCAAACTTACCAAAAATCGATGTTCTTCCCTCACAAGGTGCAAATGTTTATGACATTATGCGCCGCGACACATTGGTTTTAACAAAAGATGCAGTAAACGATCTAACCACAAGATTAAAAGGATAAGAAAATGGCTGCTAAGAAAAAAGAAAAGATTGAAGTCGCAGAATGGATGTACGAAATCATTCGTAATCCTGTTGTAACTGAGAAATCAA
Source organism: Pseudomonadota bacterium (assembly GCA_039027295.1). Classification (GTDB taxonomy): domain Bacteria; phylum Pseudomonadota; class Alphaproteobacteria; order Micavibrionales; family Micavibrionaceae. The sequence continues at coordinate 47,684 of JBCCKS010000011.1, read as the reverse complement.
CAAACGGCTCAGCTTTTGGTCAGGTGACTTTTAAAGTTCCTGTTAGCGCGAGCAAGCCTAAGATTAAGCAGGCTGTTGAGACATTATTTAAAGTTGAAGTGACAGGTGTGAATACACTCATCCAAAAAGGGAAAACAAAGCGTTTCCGTGGAATTAAAGCATTCCGTAGTGATGAGAAAAAAGCGATTGTGACTTTAAAAGAAGGCCAGACAATTGATGTCGGTGCTGGAGTTTAATTAGAGAATAAAATTATGGCGGCTTCGCCGAGAATGAGCATAAGGAAGTAAAAAAATGGCATTAAAAAATTATAAACCAAATTCACCCGGTACACGTCAGCTGGTTACAGTTGACCGCAGTGATTTGCATAAAGGTGCGCCTGAGAAAACTCTTCTTGAAGGCAAGAAGAAAAATGGTGGCCGTAACAACACTGGCCGTATTACTTGTCGTCACAAAGGTGGTGGTCACAAGCAGAAATACCGTGTGATTGATTGGAAACGGAATGCAAAGATGGGTATGGAAGCGACTGTTCTTCGTTTGGAATATGATCCAAACCGTACAGCCTTCATTGCATTAGTTGAGTACACAGATGGTGAAAAATCTTACATTTTAGCGCCTCAACGTTTGCAAGCTGGCGACAAAGTGATTGCTGATCAGAAAACAGATATTAAGCCTGGTAATGCAATGCCATTAAAGGGAATGCCTGTTGGAACGATCATTCATAATATTGAATTAAAGCCCGGTAAAGGCGGTCAAATGTGTCGTAGCGCAGGAACATATGCACAGCTTGTTGGCCGTGACCAAGGATATGCACAAATTAAGCTTGCTTCTGGTGAGCTTCGTAAAGTGCGTCAGGAATGTATGGCTTCTATTGGTGCCGTATCAAATCCTGATCATATGAATACAAATATGGGTAAAGCCGGTCGTAAGCGTTGGATGGGTGTTCGCCCAACAGTGCGCGGCGTGGTGATGAACCCTGTTGATCACCCTCATGGTGGTGGTGAAGGTCGTACCTCTGGAGGTCGTCATCCTGTGTCTTACTCAGGTGTGCCGACAAAGGGTTACAAAACAAGAAAGAATAAAGCGACTGATAAATATATTATTCGTCGTCGTAAGAAGAAGTAGTAAAGGAAATAAATTATGGCTCGTAGTGTTTGGAAAGGACCATTTGTTGATCGTCACCTTTTAAAGAAGGTAGAGCAGCATCGTGAAGGCGCAATTAAAGGCGTTGTTAAAACATGGTCACGTCGTTCAACAATTCTACCGCAAATGGTTGGAATTACATTCGGCGTTCACAACGGAAATAAATTTGTACCTGTTCTCGTAACAGACAACATGATCGGACATAAGTTAGGTGAATTTGCGCCAACAAGAACTTATAACGGTCACCAGGCTGACAAGAAGGCTGGCAAGTAAGGGTTTTAAATAAGGAATAAAACGATGGGACAACAAGCGAATACAAGACGCGTAAAAGAAAACGAAGCGATGGCAATGGCGAAGTACATTAAAACTTCACCACAAAAGCTTGACCTTATTGCGCAAACAATCCGCGGTAAAGATGCTGGCAAAGCGTTGATTGATCTAGAATTCAATCCACGCCGTACAGCAGAAGATGTTCGTAAAGTGCTTCAAAGCGCCGTTGCGAATGCCGAAAATAACCACGGCTTAGATATTGACCGTCTTTACGTTGCAGAAGCTTACACAGGTAAGTCGATTACAATGAAACGCTTCCGTGCCCGTGCGCGTGGCCGTGCGTCAAAGATTTTGAAGCCTTTCTCACGTTTAACAATTGTTGTACGTGAGCGTGAAGATGAAGCAAAAGCGAAAAAAGCTCCTACTAAGAAAGTTGATGTAACAAAGTCAGCACCGAAGAAGGAAGAAGCAAAAGACGAAAAGCCAAAAGCTGAAACAAAAAAGCCAGAGGCAAAAAAAGAAACAGCCAAGAAAGCACCTGCCAAGAAAACGGCTACCAAGAAAGCACCTGCCAAGAAAACACCGGCGAAAAAGACCGCAGCGAAAAAGACTGCGGCTAAGAAAACAACAAAAAAGACTGCAGCGAAAAAGACTGCAGCGAAAAAAGACGATAAATAGGAGCATTTGAAAAATGGGTCAAAAAGTCAATCCAATTGGAATTCGCGTCGGTATTAACCGCACATGGGACTCACGCTGGTTCGATGATCGTAACTATGCAGATAAGCTAGTACAAGATCTTGAGCTTCGTAAATATGTGCAAGAAAAGTTAAAAGCGGCCGGTATTTCAAAAGTGATTATTGAGCGCGCAGCGAAAAACACACGCGTGACAGTATATACTGCGCGCCCAGGTGTGATTATCGGTAAAAAAGGCGCAGACATTGAAAATCTTCGTAAAGAACTTTCAAAACGTGCTGGTAATGATGTTGCTTTAAACATTGTTGAAATCCGTAAGCCTGAAGTTGATGCTCAGCTTGTTGCTGAAGGTGTTTGTCAGCAGCTTGAACGCCGTGTTTCATTCCGCCGTGCGATGAAGCGCGCCGTACAAAATGCCCTTCGTATGGGATCACAAGGTATTCGTTTGAATGTATCTGGTCGTTTGGGCGGCGCAGACATCGCGAGAACAGAATGGTACCGCGAAGGTCGTGTTCCTCTTCACACATTACGTGCTGATTTGGATTATGGTTTCGCAGAAGCGTTAACAACATACGGAATTATCGGTGTGAAGGTTTGGCTTTACAAAGGTGACATCATGGAACATGACCCGATGGCTCGTGAAAAGAAAATGCAGGAAGCGCAGGGTGGCGCTCCAAAGAGAAGTTAATTTAACATAATTATTGAAACTTGGTAGAAAAAACGGTATAAGACAATGCTACAACCAAAGAAGACTAAATTTAGAAAAGCCCATAAAGGCCGTATTCACGGAAATGCCAAAGGCGGCACGCAGTTGAATTTTGGATCTTGTGGTCTAAAGGCGATGAGCCCAAACCGCATCACAGCGCGTCAAATTGAGGCTGCTCGTCGTGCGATTACAAGACACATTAAACGTCAAGGTAAAGTATTTATTCGTATTTTCCCTGATGTGCCTGTGTCAAAAAAGCCTTTAGAGGTTCGTCAGGGTAAAGGGAAGGGGTCTGTTGAATATTGGGCCTGCCGTGTAAAACCTGGCCGTATTATGTTTGAGCTTGATGGTGTTGAGCAGGGTTTAGCAAGAGAAGCTTTAGCTTTGGCTGCTGAAAAGCTTCCGATCAAAACCAAATTTGTGACGAGAGTTGGGGAATAAGGATTAACGAGGCCGTAGCGAGTTTACGAGCCTGAGGCAAAAGGAAAAAGTGATGAAAGCAGAAGATTTAAAAGGTAAGTCTGCGGACGAATTAAAAAAGATGCTTCTTGATAAGAGAAAAGAGCAGTTCAATCTGCGCTTCCAACTTTCAGGAGGACAGCTAGAGAATACAGCGCAAATGCGCAAAATCCGCCGCGATATCGCACGGATTAAAACAATGATGAAACAAGGTGAGGCGAAAGCCGCTTAAAGAAAGAAAGGATTTTTAAACCCGTGTCGAGCGAAGCGAAGATTTGCGGGCTTAAAATTAAAAAGGAGATAAACATGCCAAGACGCGTTCTTGAAGGAAAAGTAGTCAGCGATAAAATGGACAAGACAATTACTGTTCTTGTAGAGCGTCGCTTTATGCATCCAAAATATAAGAAATATATTAAGCGTTCAACACGTTATGCAGCGCATGATGAGAACAATACGTTCAAGGCGGGCGATGATGTTCAAATTATTGAATGTAAGCCGATTTCTAAGCGCAAAAGCTGGACTGTAATTGAAGGTGATGCAGCGGCTGTAGTGGCTCCTAAAAAAGAGGAAAAGCCAAAAGCGAAAAAAGCAGCGCCTAAGAAAGAAGCTGCAAAGAAAACAACTGCCAAAAAGACAACCAAAAAGGCCGCCAAAAAAGCACCTGCTAAGAAAGCTGCCAAGAAAACAACGAAGAAAGAGAAGTAGAGGATTGTCATGATACAAATGCAATCAAATATGGAAGTTGCAGATAACTCAGGCGCACGCCGAGTAGAATGCATTAAGGTTTTAGGAGGCTCACACCGCCGTACTGCCAATATTGGTGATATTGTTGTGGTCTCAGTGAAGGAAGCGATTCCTCGTGGCCGCGTAAAAAAAGGCGCTGTTCACAAGGCTGTTATTGTTCGCTCACGTCACGGCTTAAATCGTCATAACGGTGAAAAAATCCGTTTTGATACAAATGCCTGTGTGTTGATCAACAACAATAAAGAGCCTGTAGGAACACGTATCTTTGGCCCAGTAACACGTGAGTTACGTGGTAAAGGCTACATGAAAATTATTTCATTGGCCGGGGAGGTATTATAATGAGCGCTCCAAAATTAAAGATTAAAAAAGGCGATACAGTCGTCGTGAATACTGGAAAAGACAAAGGCAAAAAAGGCGAAGTCTTAAAAGTAATGCCTGAAAAAGCCCGTGTCATTGTTCAAGGCGTGAATGTTGTGAAAAAGCACCAAAAGCCTACACAATTTGCACCAGGCGGAATTCAGGAAAAAGAATTATCAATCCACGTATCAAACGTGTCTTTGGCAGATCCTAAAACAGGTAAAGCAACACGCGTTGGATACAAAACATTAAAAGGCGGCAAAAAAATTCGCGTTGCGAAAGCCTCCGGTGAAACAGTTGAATAAGGTGACTTAAGATGAGTGCACAAGAAAAAATACAACCACGTTTCAAGCAGCGTTACGAGCAAGAGCTCCGTAAAGGCATGCAGGAAAAATTCTCATATAAAAATGAGATGCAGATTCCTAAGCTTGAGAAAATCGTGATCAATATGGGTGTGACTGAAGCGACAACAGACCGTAAGGCTGTTGAAGGTGCAGCAGAAGATTTAGCTTTAATTGCTGGTCAAAGACCTGTCATTACAAAAGCTAAAAAATCAAACGCATCATTTAAAGTGCGTGAAGGTATGGCAATTGGTGCCAAGGTTACATTACGTGGTGAGAGAATGTATGAATTCCTAGACCGTCTTGTAACGATTGCTTTACCACGTGTTCGCGACTTCCGCGGTATTAACGGTAAGAGCTTTGATGGTCGCGGTAATTACGCAATGGGTATCAAAGAACACATTATTTTCCCGGAAATTGACTATGATAAAGTCGATAAAATCCGTGGAATGGACATTATTATTTGTACAACGGCAGCCAATGACGATGAAGCCAAAGAATTGCTTCGTGGTTTTGATCTTCCGTTCAAAAATTAAAAGAGAGAGTTAATAAGACATGGCAAAAGTAAGTGCAGTACAAAGAGATTTAAAGCGTCGTAAGCTTGAGAAAAAGTATGCGAAAAAGCGCGCTGAGCTCAAGGCAATTATCGCCAACAAAGAAACACCAATGGAAGAGCGCTTTGCTGCTGTTCTGGCGTTATCTGAGTTACCAAAGAATTCAGCAAAGATTCGCGCTCGTAACCGTTGTGCTTTAACAGGGCGTCCACGCTCGCACCACCGCAAATTCCGCCTTTCACGTATTGCAATTCGTGACTTGGCCTCACGCGGTGAACTACCTGGCGTGGTTAAATCGAGTTGGTAATTAAAAAGTAAGAAAAGAAACAATTGAAGCCGTAGCGGGTTTACCCGCCTGAGGCAAAAGAAAGAAAACAAAAGAGGATATATAAAATGTCAATGAGTGATCCTTTAGGAGATATGTTAGCCCGCATTAAGAATGCGCAATCAGCATCTTTGGCTGTCACAACATGCCCGCATTCAGGTGTGCGTGAAGCAGTTTGTGGTGTATTAAAAGATGAAGGCTTTATCCGTAATTTCAGCGTTGTTGATGGTGAAAACAACAAACGCTTCATTGAAATTGAGTTGAAATATGATGATGGCAAGCCTGTGATTCATGAATTAAAAAGAATCTCAAAGCCGGGTCGTCGTATCTATTCAAAAATTAAAGATTTGCAGCCATTTCATAATGGCCTTGGTATTAAAGTTATTTCAACACCGCGCGGTGTGATGGCTGATTACCAAGCTCGTAATGAAAATGTAGGTGGTGAAGTATTGTGTCAGGTGTACTAATTAGCATCTGAAAAAATAAGGAAATAAAACAATGTCTAGAATTGGAAATAAACCGGTTGAAGTGCCAGAAGGCGTCCAGATGGATATTAATGGTCAGGATGTAAAAGCCAAAGGGTCAAAGGGCGAGCTTACAATGCGCGTTCACGATGATGTGAACGTAAAGCTGGAAGATGGTAAAGTTGTGTTAAGCCCACGCTCATCCTCACTGAAAGCAAAAAAGCTATGGCCGACAATGCGCACACTTGTTTACAACATTGTTGTAGGTGTGACTGAAGGATACTCAAAGAGTTTAGAAATTCATGGCGTTGGTCTTCGTGCTCAATTACAGGGTAACACGTTAGTGATGCAACTTGGTTACTCACACGAAGTACGCTATGACGTACCACAAGGTGTTCAGGTTGCTGTTGAAGATCAAACAAAGATCTCCGTGACAGGAATTGATAAGCAGCTTGTTGGTCAAGTCGCCGCAAAAATCCGCAGCTTTAAAACACCTGAGCCTTACAAAGGAAAAGGTATCCGCTATTCTGATGAATATGTGATGCGTAAAGAAGGTAAGAAGAAATAATAAGGTATAAATGAAAGTTTAGAACAATGACTGCAAAAAGAAAAACACCTTACGATAGAAGAAAAATGGGAACACGCGCGAAATTACGCCGTGTGAACATTGAACGTAATGCAACGCGTGCTATTCGTCCTCGTCTATCAATCCACCGCACAAATAAGCAAATTTATGCGCAAGTGATTGATGATGTAAAAGGCGTAACATTAGTTGCGGCCTCATCAGCAGATAAAGACGCTAAAGCCGATAAAGGTCACAGTGTCGATGCCGCTACTGCAGTTGGTAAATTAATTGCAGAGCGCGCCACAAAAGCAGGCGTTAAAAAAGTACAATTTGACCGTGGAGCATTTGTTTATCACGGCCGCGTGAAAGCCCTAGCAGACGGCGCACGTGAAGGCGGATTAGAATTTTAGGAGATATAAAAAATGGTAAATCCAGAACAACAAACAACGTTTAAAAACGAAGGTGAGCGAGAAGAGCAGGAGTTTCAAGAGAAACTTGTTGCTGTAAACCGTGTTGCCAAAGTTGTGAAAGGGGGCCGCCGTTTTGGTTTTGCTGCTCTTGTCGTTGTTGGCGATGGAAAAGGCCGCGTAGGTTATGGTCACGGAAAAGCGAAAGAAGTACCAGAAGCTATTCGCAAAGCATCAGAGCAAGCAAAGAAGAAAATGATCCGCGTTCCTTTACGTGAAGGTCGTACAATTCATCATGATATTTCTGCGCGTTTTGGTGCAGGTAAAGTAATTATGCGTTCAGCGCCTCCTGGGACAGGGGTTATTGCTGGTGGTCCAATGCGCGCCGTATTTGATTGTTTAGGCATCCAAGATGTTGTTGCCAAAGCTGTAGGATCATCAAATCCTTACAACATGGTGAATGCAACATTAGAAGCATTAAAGAAAATGGAAAGCCCGCGTCAAATTGCTGCACGTCGCAGTAAAAAAGTGAGCGATATTGTTGCAGCTCGTGAAACAGCACATGGTGCTAAGCCTGCAGCGGATAGCTCTGAAGACGCAAAAGCTTAAATCAGGAGTAAGAAGAATGGCTGAAGCAAAAAAGACAACAAAAAAAGGTGCAACAGTGACAGTAACACAAACTGGATCACCTATTGGCCGTGAAGGATCACAGCGTAAGACTTTGATTGGCCTAGGTCTGAACAAGATTGGCCGTACAAAAACTTTGGAAGATACGCCAAGTGTGCGCGGCATGATCCGCAAAGTGCGTCATCTCGTTAAAGTTGAAGATGTGGCTTAAATAGATTTTTTAAGAAAGTAAGAGCTATGAAATTAAACGAATTACAACCAAATGAAGGAGCCCGCCATAATTCAAAGCGTGTAGGACGCGGTGAAGGATCTGGTAAAGGGAAAACTTGTGGCGTTGGTCAAAAAGGTCAAAAGTCACGCTCTGGTGTTGCCATTAAAGGTTTTGAAGGCGGTCAAATGCCTTTATACCAACGCTTACCAAAGCGTGGATTTAATAATAATTTTGCAAAGCAATATGCGACAATTTCTTTAGCGCGCTTACAGTTTGCAATTGATGAAAAGCAAATTGATGCCAAAAAAGATATTGATGAAGCCGCTCTTGTTGCTGCAAAGATCATTAAGAAGCAAAAAGATGGCGTAAAGCTTCTAGGCAATGGTGAGATTAAAGCCAAAGTGACTTTAAAAATTGCGAAAGCAACAAAGTCCGCTGCAGAAGCGATTGAGAAAGCTGGCGGTTCATTAGAGATTATTGAACCAAAAACAAAAAAAGCTTCAAAATAAGCATTCCAGACAATAGAATTTAAAAAAGCCCGCTTTGAAGCGGGCTTTTATTTTTCTAAGGATCGTTTCCTGATAGCTAAGCTGCAATATTTGCGAGGGCCTCAGGATTAGAAATTTCCAATGTTCTTGTTGGAAAAGGAATTCCAATTCCATTTGTATCGAGCGATTCTTTGATCGCTTTTGTTAAATCCCACTGAACATCAAAATAGTCTTCTGTTTTTGTCCAAACACGAACCTTGATATCAATGGATGATCCAGCAAGGGCGCCTACGACAATCACAGGTTCTTGTCCTGATTTTCTAAGCAGGCGATCTTCTTTATCGACAACATCGCTGATCACTTTAAAAGCTTTATCAATGTCGCTGTCATAGCTAATCCCAATTGTAAGATCCTGTCTACGTTCAGGGTTACGGCTATAATTCGTAATTTCGTTTCCCCAAATCGCGCTATTAGGTGCAAAAATATATTTATTATCAACTGTGTTCAGTTCTGTTCCAAATAAACCAAGAGAGGTCACAACGCCGCCGGTTGCTCCAAACTCGATATAATCGCCTAAGTTAAAAGGACGTAAAATCAAAAGCATTGTTCCTGCCGCAATATTGCTTAATGTCCCCTGTAAGGCGAGGCCAATGGCTAAACCAGCCGCGCCAAGAACGGCCAGTAAGCTTGCTGTCTGAACACCGAATTGCCCTAAAACGGCAACAACGGCTACAGCCAATATGGCATATTTTGCAAATCCACCTAGAAAAGAGGAAAGTGTTTTATCAAGTCGTTTTAAATTTTTAATGCGTTTGCTGACCCAGCCGCCAATCATCCATCCCCCAATTAAAATGAGAACGGCGCCAACAACACTAAAGCCATATTGAACGACTAATTCTGTTATTTGAGCTGTGTCAAAATTCAAGTTTTGTAAATCCATCTTTTGCTCCTTTATTTTTTATAGGGATTTTTACTGGTTCTTACGAGAAGTCTTAAAGGAATACCCTTAAGATCAAAATCATCACGAATTCCATTCATGAGATATCGTTTATATGTATCGGGTAAATCTTTTGGCCGCGAAACCCACACTGCAAACGTAGGCGGGCGAATATTAATTTGTGTCATATAACGAAGCCGGTTGGGTTTACCTTGGTAAAGAGGCGGCGGATTTTGGCTTTCACGCGCGGCTAGCCATCTATTCATCCCCGATGTTGAAATTCTTTTATTCCAAAGTTTGTATGTATCAAGGGCGGTCTGCATCAGCATGCCCAAATTCTTATTTTTTAGTGCAGAAATACTGACCGAGGGAATGTCACGAACCTGACCGAGTGATTTTTCTAATTTGTAATTGACCAGCTGAATTGTTTCTTTTCGCTGATCATCATCTGAGAGCAAATCCCATTTATTCACGGCTAAAATGAGAATGCGTCCTTCTCTTAAAACATGATCAGCAATTTGTAAGTCTTGTTTGTCTAAAATATTGTCGGTATCAATCACTAAAATAACAATCTGCGCCAATCGAATAGCGCGTAGAGAATCTTCTACAGCCATTTTTTCAATATTGTGATCAATTCTGGATTTACGCCGCATTCCGGCGGTATCAACAAGGCGTATTTTTCTATTTTTAAATTCCCAATCGATTGAAATCGCATCGCGTGTAATCCCTGCTTCAGGACCAGTCATAACACGGTTTTCTTTCAACAAGGCATTGGTCAATGTTGATTTTCCAACATTGGGGCGGCCCACAATTGCAATTTTTATAGGTTTTTCTGGATCGTCTTTGATGTCGAGTTCGGCAAAATCAAAGTCTGCTTTATTTTCTAATTTATCGATTTCATCTTCTGAAAAGAACGCTGCTTCTTTTTCATCTACGCTCTCTTCTTCCTCCCCAAAATAAGGCTGAAAAGCGTGATATAAATCTTCAATCCCATGGCCATGGGCAGATGAGATAGGAATAGGATTACCAAATCCAAGAGAATGTGCTTCTGCAATCGCGGCGGCGGTTTCGCGGTCATTTTCACATTTGTTGACCGCTAAAACGACAGGGCGTTTTTTATTACTTCCTTTTTGACGTCGTAGCCATCCTGCAAAATGCTCATCAGTCGGGGTAACGCCTGCGCGACCATCAATTAAAAATAAAACAGCATCGGCCTGGTTTAGTCCGTCCTCGGTTTGCTGACGCATTCTGCCTTCGATTGAATCATCAAAAGATTCTTCTAAACCCGCTGTATCGATGATCCGAACTTTTTGATCAAGTAAAAACCCTTCAGCCTCGCGCCAATCTCTTGTGACGCCGGGCGTATCATCGACGATGGCGAGTTTCTTTTTGGCTAGACGGTTAAAAAGCGTTGATTTCCCAACATTTGGGCGGCCAATAATTGCAATGGTAAAACTCATAATAGGGGCTCATTCTTAGCGGTAAGCAATAAGGTTTCCATTCGCTGATACAATGAAGATTGTTCCCCCTGCAATGACAGCCGGAATATTACTTTCAATCTTTAAATTATATTGTTTTATGAACTCTCCTGTTTGCGGCTCTAACAGTGACATGATGCCATTATTCGAAATTGTCATTAATTTGCCATTGATCATGAGAGGGCCTGACCAGAAAATACGATCACGTTTTTTCTCAGGATTTTCGTACTTTTCAAGCTGTTTGATCCAAAGCGCATCTCCTGTCTCTTTATTGAGAGCAATCATACGGTTTTCAGCTTCCATCACATAGATTGTATTCCCAACGATAAGAGGCGTTTCAGAGCTACTAATATCTTTTGCCCACTTTCGAATGCCAGTTGTCTTATCAATCGCAACGAATTTCCCGCCAAAGCTTACGGCATAGATTGTGTCATTCTCAATAACAGGAAGGCCGCGAATATCAGCTAAAGCAGAAAGGCTGCTGAGCTGTAAATTATTAATGAGGCGATCTGTCCAAATGACTGATCCATTTTCAATTCTAAGCGCTGCAACATCCCCAGAAGAAAAAGGTGCAACCACAATTTGCTCATCAACGGCTGGCGTTGCTGTGCCCAGCAATCCTGTGACTTCACCAACGCCTTCATATTCCCATAGAGGCGTGCCATCCATGGCGTTTAAGGCCACAATGTTGTTATTAAGCGTTTTGACAAACACCCGGTTATTCAAAATATTGGGCGCAGCGCGCGACCCTGCACTGATAGAGCGCCTCCATAAAATTTCACCTGTCTCTGCATTGAGCGCTAAAACTTCGTTATAACCGCCGCTTACAAATAATTTGTTATCATTATAGGCAAGGCCGCCTGCAATCACACTTTCATCTTCGCCTTCGGGACGTATATTTTCTGACCATAAAGATTTTCCAGTCTGCGCATTAAACGCACGTACAGAAGATTTAGTATCAATTGTAAAAACTTTTCCATTGCCAACTACAGGTTGGGTAATGAGAGGCAATCTTGCCGTCCGTCCTTCACCAATATCTGAACGCCAAATCTGTTCAATATTTTGAACATCTGTGACTTCAAGATTTCCAATGATGTGAGACGGTGTTCTACCATTTTGTGACCATTCATTATTTGGGATAGGCGTGGGCACTGAAATGCCCTCTAGATTAGCCGCTTCAACAGGAACTAAGTCCTCTTGCAAATCAAGGATAGATAGGCGCTCACCAGGTAGCGGCGGTTCTTCTTCAGTGCTATCAAACGCTGAACAAGAAGATAAAAAGACAATCAAGGGAAGAATAAGAAGAATTCTCATGATTTATTAGCCCTCACTCCCTTCAGCTTTTTCAGCTTGAAGAGTATTATTACGAATTTGATAAATATGCGTGAGTGCGTTAGCGCGTTGGCGCAATGTTGCGGGTATATTTTCCGCGCTTTCAAAGGGTGATAAATACTCAAGAGCTTGATCGTAATTCTGATTGGTTTCTGCTTCTATGCTGGCAGCTTGCAAACGTGCATGCCAGTACCATGGACTTGTTTCATCTTGAATAACGGGCTTTAAAACAGATATATCGGTGCTTTCAGAGTATTTTGTTTTTAAAAAGCGCGCATAATCTTTGAAATCTTGAGAGGTATTATTTTCGATGAGGTTAGAATATTGTTCTAGCGCCAAATCTTGTTGATCTTCATCCAGCGCTTTTCCGGCATTCAGTAAGCTTCCTAATGTCATGACGCCTTTTCTTGTATCGCCTACAATTTCATCAAGGCTTTCATTCGACTGAACAGCAGTAAATAATCGCGCTGTTTCTTCGCCGTTTCTTTTTTGATTCCAGCTCATTGTGAAAGAGATGATGGCTGTTAAAATGACTAAACCTACAATACCGGTAATAATCTTATCTTTATGATCATGCCAAAATTTTTCGGCTTTTTCCTTTTGTAGGGCTTCATCAACTTCTTCGAAAATATCTACCATCTTTTACTCTTAAAATTCATTCTGGGTTACATTTTTGCAATAAAATAGGGTATAATAAGACTAATGACAACTCATAGCTCTTTTTCCCAAAAAGTAGGATATACCCGCAAAGAATTCGGCGCTATTTTCCAGATTTATAGCCAAAATGTCTATTACGGGCTTTTTAAGGATTTCTCCTTTGTTGAGAGCAAAGGACGGTACTATATCTCTTTTCGCGAGGAAGCGGGAAAAACCCCTCTAATCACAATTGAAAAGCAGAGGTTGGGCCCTGACCGTGTCTTATTTATTGCCACATCGCCGGGACCTAAAAATACCCTTATTGAGATCGCCAGAAGTGAGAAAATTGACCCTTTTATCCGCCAACTTCGTGGCAAAATTGAAATTTTACGAAATGGCCGCGGAAATTCTAGCTCTGGCAGCACTCAAACCATTCGATCCTAAGCTTTATTCATCATTGAAACTTTAGTAGACTTTGAGCCGAATATGGAGAGGTAAGGTATGAGAAAAATTAAAGTCAAAAATCCAGTTGTTGAAATAGATGGTGATGAGATGACGCGCGTCATCTGGCAGATGATTAAGGATAAGTTCATTCATCCTTATCTGGATATCGATTTAAAATATTTTGATTTATCTATTCAAAGCCGGGATGCCACAGATGATCAAATTACAATCGACTCTGCGAACGCTATTAAAGAACACGGTGTAGGTATTAAGTGCGCGACAATTACACCAGACGAAGCGCGCGTTGAAGAATTTAATTTAAAAAAAATGTGGCGTTCGCCCAACGGTACAATCCGTAATATCTTAGGCGGTACAGTCTTTCGTGAACCGATTGTGATCCCAACTATTCCGAAATATGTCCCTTCATGGGAAAAGCCTATGGTGATTGGCCGTCATGCCTTTGGTGATCAGTATCGCGCTACAGACGTTAAAATACCTTCGGCGGGTAAATTAAAACTCGTCTTTGAGCCAGAAGATGGTAGTGATCCTCAAGTTCATGAGGTTTTTGAATTTAAAGATCCTGGCGTAGCCATGAGTATGTATAATTTAGATGAGTCCATCGCTGGGTTTGCCCGCGCTTGTTTCAATTACGGATTACAAAAAAATTATCCGGTTTATTTCTCCTCAAAGAACACAATTTTGAAACAGTATGATGGAAAATTTATGGAGATTTTCCAATCTATATATGATTTTGAATTCAAAGCTGAATTTGAAAAAAATAAGCTGTGGTATGAGCACCGCTTGATTGATGACATGGTCGCCTTTGCGCTTAAATCTCAAGGTGGATTTGTTTGGGCGTGTAAGAATTATGATGGCGATGTTCAATCCGATATTGTGGCCCAAGGCTTTGGCTCATTAGGTCTGATGACCTCTGTTTTGCTCACGCCTGATGGCAAAACTGTTGAGGCGGAGGCTGCTCACGGCACAGTCACACGGCACTATCGCGAGCATCAAAAGGGCAATGCTACATCAACAAATCCAATCGCCTCGATTTTTGCATGGACTCAAGGGCTTCGCTATCGTGGGAAATTTGACACTCATCAAGAGCTCATTGATTTTGCGAGCCATCTTGAACAATCCTGTATTGATTGTGTCGAAAACGGAGATATGACGAAAGATTTGGCGATTTTAGCTGGAAAAGGGCAGAATTATTTGACAACAGAGCAATTTTTAAACAAAGTCGAGCAATCTTTAAAAGAGAAAATTTCGTAAAATGACAAAATATTTTCTAAGCATTCTTTTCGTTCTTTTTGCTGCATACCCCATGAGTGCGTCTGCTTACACCAAAGACTATTTTGGGAAAACGATTGAACATAAAGCCACTTTTGAAGATACGCTTATTCATTTGGCGCGCAATAACGGTCTTGGTTTTGTTGAGTTGAGAGCGGCAAACCCGACATTAGATGCTTGGATTCCTGGCAAAGGCGCAAAAGTTATTCTTCCCAAAAAACATATTCTCCCCGATGCGCCGCGCGATGGCATCGTGATTAATTTAGCGGAAATGCGAATTTACTACTTTAAAGAAGAAGGTGAGCCGCCCATTACGTATCCGATCAGCGTGGGCCGTGAAGGGTTAGAAACGCCGACAGGGACAACAACAATTACGCGTAAAAAAGAAGGCCCAACATGGACGCCAACAAAAAGAATGAGAGAGGAAGACCCCAACCTTCCGGCATCTGTCCCTCCTGGGCCCGATAATCCACTAGGCACGCATGCCCTTTATTTAGGCTGGCCGCAATATTTACTTCACGGCACTAATAAGCCTTATGGTATTGGGCGCAGAGTGAGCAGCGGTTGTATCCGGTTATATCCTGAGGATATTGCTCAATTCTTTGATCAAGTACCCGTTGGAACAAAAGTTACTGTGGTTGATCAGCCCATTAAAATTGGTTGGATTAATGAGCAGTTATTTATTGAGGTCAGCCCGACACAAGAGCAATCATTAAAAATTGAAGAAGACGGTCTTTTGGAAAGTTATGAAATTTCAAAAGAAGATATTCAAAGAATTAATGAGAAAGCGGGCATTCATAAAGAGCATATTAATTGGGAAAAAGTTCGTAAAGCTGTCGCTGACCATAAAGGCGTTCCGGTTGCTATTTTAAGTAAAAAATATAAGCCTGCCAAAGATACTATAGAGACTTCTGCGAAAGTTGAATCGAATGATAGCAGTCAAATTGATGATTCAGCCATTGAGCCAAAAGAAGTAACAGAGAATAATGTCTCTAAAGTTCGAGCGATTAGTTACAATAATTAATCTTTAAACGCTCATCACTAAGACCACTGAAAGCAAGCTCGGGATAATAACGGGAAGTAGCCGTAAATAAATTGAAATCGGTTTCTTAACGAATAGTGATACGAAAGCAAGTATTGTCGTCCCCATCCATGCATAAGCCACTTTTTCTGTAATTGCTCTTGTTAACTCGTAGTCCATAGTTTCTGTACTTGCTAGACCTGCTTTAATTAACAGATTGAATACTACTAGGAATAAAAGCCATCCGGATAAAGAGGCGACAAAAACCCAAATAAGACCATATAAGTAATCTAAAAACTTCTTCATAGACTTATTGTACTTTAATTTTTGAAAATAAAAAGGCCGCTTGGATATTTCCAAACGGCCTTAAAATTCTATATTTCAGAAACTTACTTCATTTGTGTTTCTTCGAATACAGGCTGTGCGCTACGCACTACAGGAGCTGCAACAGCACCAGTTGAACCTACTGTACGCTCTTCAGCGTAAGGAGCCTGTGAGTATGTTACGTCTTCTGAGTAACCAGTATTTGATGCACAGGCAGCTAAAGCACCTGTTGAACCAAGAATGATTGCAGTTAAAGCTAGTTTTTTCATTTTATTTTCCTTTACCCTTAATAAGTTAGGTTTGAACAATTTTAAAGACAGGATCGCTGCCAAGTTAATGGCATCCTATCGGAAGCCTTTCACTCTTATACACTGAGAGTGTCCTTACGCATAATAGTTTTTTTAAAATAATAATCAAGTTTTTCAGATAGTTTTCAGTATTTTATCGATCAACTTAGGTTAACTATAATTCTATAAAGTGTTTTTTGCCACTTTTTCGAAATACATATCAATACTGGATGTTAAGGATCGCGCAATTCTTTGCTGATAGTCTCTGGTCGCCAGCAGTTTTGCTTCCCGGCTATTAGACATAAAACCCATCTCAAACAAGACAGACGGGATATCTGGCGCTTTGAGAACAGCAAAGCCCGCAAAGCGGTGCGGCCTTGGTAGAGCTCGAATATTGTGAGATGCCATGTTTTGTACAACAGTGTTTGCAAAGAATTTAGATTGATTCATTGTATCGCGCATTGTCAGATCAATGAGAATATTGGCCACTTCCTCATCTTCATGGGTTAAATCCACACCTGCGATAAGGTCTGCTTGGTTTTCACGAGCAGCAAGCTTTGCTGTTTGTTTATCAGACGCCTTGTTAGAGAGTGTGTAAATCGACGCCCCCCGTACATTAGGCTTATTGATAGAATCGGCATGGATTGAAATAAACAGATCTGCCTCTTTTTGTCTTGCGATTGCAACCCTTTGATAGAGCTTTAAATAACGATCATCGTTACGGGTTAAGGCCACTCTGTAACGGCCCGTCGATTCGAGCTGTTTTTTCAGCTCCCTCGCAGCGGATAATGTTAAAGTCTTTTCTTTCATTTTATTGGCCCCGATGGCTCCGGGGTCCACACCGCCATGGCCTGCATCGATGACTATAAGAGGCTTTCTTAAAGGCGTAGATTTTATTGGCGCCGCACCTAGAAATTGAGAAGGCTTTTTAGGGGGAATAAGCCCTGAATTTTCAGATGGCGTCTGAATATTACTCGTATTTAAGTTCATTGTTTGAGCAATAATCGTGCTAAGATCAGTGACAGGAATTTTCAAATTGCCGCTTGTTTTTTGTGAAGACTGCTCAAATTCAAAGTTTGATACTTTCACGGTATCGATAACAAGACGAACTGGCTTCGAACCTGATTGCGGAAGAATAAAAGCTGATTTTACAACTCTTGGAGAGATGAAATCGAAGGCAATACGCTGATGGTCAGTGCCCAGATTGCTTGTTTTAATATCTTGGACTTTTTCATGCTTTGGCTTTCTAATTTCACCTGCAGACCAAGTAAAACTCGGCAAATCTACAAACAAACGATACGCACCGTTATTCTGTGATTTGGTTGTTGAAATTTTGTAGTCTGTCTCTTGATCAAGCTCGATCACGGTGCGTAATTTATCAGGATGTTCGCCAAAGCGGACATTCGTAATTTCTAAGGCATGCGCCGCGCCACTCAAAAAAAAGAGCAGTGATAGCAAGGACACAAAGAATGAAAATTGAAAAAAACGAACCATAAATTATTTATAATAACATCAAGCGAATTTGTCACTATTTCGTAAATATTACGGCTTTTTTAAAATTTTTGAAATTGATGTTTTTCCTGCTTGTAAGATTTTTTATTTGGGCGTATTGTCATTTTTGCGACACGTTGTGGCTTTAGCATATATATTTGAATTAATTAAATTTTTTAGGTTTCGCTAGCTACGATGGAAGAGATTAGCCTTATTTTCAAATAATAAGTTGCGGATCTCCCGGCGCCAAAACATAAGAACTTGGTGTATAGACATCATTTTTGTCAGTGATAGTAGCAAGCGACAAAAGTCTATTTCCGGATAATATGAAAAGTATTTTTAGGCGCGCTGTGCCTCATCATCCTATGGAGTCGCGTAGGTCTTGAGAAGCTAGCGCGAGGAGATAAGTTATGTCAAAAAAAATGTTGGTCGATGCAACTCATATCGAAGAAACAAGAGTTGCAGTCGTCGATAATGGTGATCTGGTTGAATTTGACTATGAAAGCAAAGTTCGCAAACAATTAAAAGGGTCCGTCTATCTTGCAAAAGTGACGCGTGTAGAGCCTTCATTACAAGCGGCTTTTGTGAATTATGGTGGAAATCGACATGGTTTCTTACCCTTTTCAGAAATTCATCCTGATTATTTTCGTATTCCTGTGAGCGATCGTGAGGCTCTCTTAAAAGCGCAACAAGAAGAGATTGATGCCTTAAAAGCCGCTGAAGATCATGAAGATGATGAAATCCTAGATATTATAGATGAAGAGGCTGTAGAGGATGCAGATCTTCATGATGACGAAGAAGAGGATGATGAAGCGGTTGTTGAAGTTGGCGGGGCAGATAAACCTGCCGATGAAGAAGACAGCGATTTAAAGGCCAAAGAAAAGTCAAAAGCGAAAAAGAAAAAACCTGCAAAAAAAGCTCAAAAGGATGAATTAAAAGACACTTCTGAGGACGGTGAAGAGGGCCTTGAGAAGAGCAGTGATGATGTGACGGCAGATGATGCTGACGCCGAATCCGAAAATGCAGAAGATCATGAAGGGGAAACTTCAGATGAGGCTTCAGAAAAAGGCAATCACAAAGGCAAACGCCGTCATAACAGAAATCGTAGACGCGGGCGTGGCAATCGGCGCGCCAATATGCGCACTCAAAAAAGCGAAGAAATTCATGATGATGGCGAAGGCGGAAGCTTTCGATTTAATTTACGTCATAAATATAAAATTCAAGAAGTCATCAAGCGCGGCCAAATTGTTTTGATCCAAGTTTCAAAAGAAGAGCGCGGTAATAAAGGTGCGGCTGTGACGTCTTATTTATCACTTCCTGGTCGTTACTGCGTTTTAATGCCCAACAGCCCACGAGGCGGCGGCGTCAGCCGTAAGATTGGGAATTTCAAAGATCGCAAACGCATGCGTGAAATTTTAAAAGAGCTTGAGATTCCAGATGGCATGTCAGTAATTTTAAGAACTGCTGGTGTGTCTCGAACCAAGGCTGAAATTAAGCGCGACCTTGATTATTTGCTCAGGCTTTGGAACACAATTCGTGAAGATACCCTGAAATCGACTGCGCCTGCATTGATCAATGAAGAAGGAAATCTGATTAAGCGCTCCATTCGTG
The DNA here is from genome assembly GCA_039027295.1 of Pseudomonadota bacterium. Taxonomy (GTDB): domain Bacteria; phylum Pseudomonadota; class Alphaproteobacteria; order Micavibrionales; family Micavibrionaceae. The sequence continues at coordinate 28,482 of JBCCKS010000011.1, read as the reverse complement.
ATCTGTATACGCGCGACATTGATGAGGTGCTCGTTAGCGGTGAAAAGGGATATAAAACAGCAAAAGACTTTATGAAGATGCTGGTGCCGTCTCACGCGAAGAAGGTTAAAGAATATAAAGATGAGCGTATTCCGTTATTTCATCACTATAAAGTTGAAAAACAAATCTCTGATATTGGCCAAATGACGACCACGCTCAAGTCAGGGGGATATTTGGTTATCAACCCGACTGAGGCTTTAGTATCAATTGATGTGAACTCTGGTAAAGCGACAAAAGAGCGTCATATTGAAGAAACAGCACTCAAGACAAATTTAGAAGCTGCAGAGGAAGTTGCGAAGCAATTACGCCTTCGTGATTTGGGCGGCCTTGTTGTCATCGACTTCATCGATATGGAAGAACGCCGCAATAACCGAAAAGTTGAGAATAAATTGCGTGATGCTTTATCATCTGATCGTGCGCGTATCCAAGTCGGACGGATTTCATCTTTTGGTTTGCTCGAGCTTTCAAGGCAGCGATTAAACCCAAGTTTAACCGAAGCTCAGTTTGAAACATGCCCGCATTGCCAAGGAAGCGGCGTGATCAAAACATTAGACTTTGCGGCTATTTCTGCGATGCGCTCTTTGGAAGAAGAGGGCATTAAAGGTAAAGCGCAGGAAATTTCACTAAATGTTCCCAATAAAGTTGCCGTCTACATTCTCAATAATAAAAGAGAGATGCTTGCAGGCATTGAAGAGCGTTATGACATCCGCGTTCATATCAGAACAGATGATGAGTTAATGGCATCAGATCACCGCCTTGATATTATGGCGACACGTGATGGCTCAGAGCCTGAAAACACCCAAGCGAATGAGCAAAATAATGATGGCGATGACAATAAAAAGCCATCTAAGAAAAGAAACCGCAGACGTGGCCGTAGAGGTGGAAGAAAAAATAAACGCGCTAACGATGAAAACCAAGATGCACAAGGAAACGAGTCTTCAGAGAATTCAAGCAATCAGAATGATGAATCCTCTGACAATAAAGATGATCGGCAGCAAAAATCTTCACATCAGAAAAAGAAGCCTTCAAAAAAATCTGATGGAAAAAAGACTCAGGTAGAAGATAAAAATGAAGAGAAAAGCGAAAAGACTTCAGCCCAAAAATCTCAAAAGAAATCCTCTAAAAAGCCTGCATCTGCAAAAAAGGATCGTCAGGATAAGAAAGATGACAAGGCTTCGCCTCAATCATCTGTAAGTCCTAAAAAACCATCTAATGACGCTGGTCCGGCTGATAACCATGCCGCTCAATTTGAGACTGTGAATGCAGAGCCAGATAAGAAGAAAAAGGGGTGGTGGAATCGGCTTATAGACTAAGTTACTGATTTCGCTTTCTTTTTCTGAAAATAGATAAAATTCTATCTAATTTATCTTGCCTGAAAAAGTGATTATATTTACCATAATAAATAGAAGGGTATCAGATCGCTTTTAGGGCGTATTTCATTATCTTTCTTGCTTTACCTTTTAAAATGCTTGTTGCTTTGCCCCGCAACTTTCCTCGAATTAGCATTTTAAAATATTTGAAGTAGACTTTTTTCGTCCCTTTGGCCGTCGGGTAGAACCCGGCGGCTTTTTTTTGACATTTTGTAATGCTTGAATCATATTGGTAAAATAAAAAGATATGAAAGCGCTTATGAAAATTTTTCTCATTCCTTTACTTACGGCTCTGTTTGCTCTTCCTGCGTACGCAGAAGACGAAAAAGAAATCAAACAAGAAGAAACACCAGTGACGAAATGGATTGCTGCGGAAGAGCGGTTTTTGGACTCTCTCCCATTAGAAAATAGACAAGTTTACATGGTATTACGCAACAAACATGACGTTATTCGTACTGTTCGTGTTGTTATTAAAGAAATTGATAATGCACAAAAATTATGTGCAAAAGAAAATGAAGAAATTCGTGATGAAATAACAACGCGTTTTAAAGAATGGAAAAAATCGGTAAAACCTATTTTAGATGAAGCAGAAAGTTTTTTAGCTACCGAGCTTAAAGAGCAAAAAGCATTTTATCGTACAGATTATAGCCATCTTATTAAATTAAATGACAAAGCCTATGAATATTCAAATGAGCGTATTGTCAAAAAACCTGTGACAACTTTAGAAGCCTGTCAGAAACTATTAAATAGTATGAATAAATCAGAAGATCAGCTTGTTGATTTACTCCAGACAACATTATTGCCTGAAGAGGTTGTTCGCACACGTCTTAGACGTGAAGGCAAAGGCAGCTAGGCTCTCCCCCTTATGAAGATTTTACAAGTCATGGCTGGTGGACAGCACGGCGGCGCTGAAATGGCGTTCATTGATATGTGCGTTGCCATGAAAGAAAAGGGTCTTGATATTGAGGTTGTTACTAGAAAAAATAAAGTGAGGGACCGCCTTTTAGACGAGGCAAAAATCAAAACACATCATTGTCGATTTGGCGGTATAGCTGACTTTATAACATCCCAAAAAATAAAAAAAATTATTCAAAGCTATGAGCCAGATATTGTTCAAAGCTGGATGAGTAGAGCATCTGTTAAAACACCTTCATGGAATAAAACGCAGACAAAGAAAAAATATTACACTATTGCGCGGCTTGGTGGGTATTACAGCTATAAATATTTTAAACATATTGATTATTTTGCTGCGATTACGCCTGATTTAAAAAAGCATATTGAATCCTGGGGAATTAATCCTGAACATGTTCGCCAGCTCAACAATTTTGCTGAGACTGAACAGGATATTATTCCAATTGATAGGGAAGAGCTTGATACCCCAAAGGATGCAACAGTGATTGTGTCGCTTGCGCGTTATCATGAGAATAAAGCGCTCGATATTTTAATTCGTTCCCTTCCTGATTTACCCAATTGTTACTTGTGGCTCGCTGGGGATGGGCCTTTAAAAGATACGCTCCATGATTTAGCAAAATCCTTACATGTCGAAAGTCGTGTGCGTTTCCTAGGGTGGCGCACAGATAGGGCGGCTTTATTACAAGCTGCTGATATATGCGCGTTTGTTTCAAGGCACGAGCCGTTTGGAAGTGTTTTTATTCAAGCATGGGCTAATAAGATTCCTTTAATCGTATCTGATGCCCAAGGGCCAGTTCAATTTTGTAAGCATGAAAAAGATAGTTTGGTTATTCCAAAAAATAATGAGGCGGCTTTTGTTCGTGCCGTTCATAAATTAGAAGCCGACCCTGTCTTCTCTATTAAGCTCGTCAATAATGGGTATCAAAAATATTTAGACGGATTTACCAAAGAAAAATCAGTCGAGGCGTATTTAGATTTCTATCGAGATATATTAAAAACGCGCAGCACATAAAGATGATAGATCATAAATCCAATTAATATGAATGCATTAAACTGATGTAATGCGGCGAGAGTAATATCCACTTGCGTTAGCAATGTCGCAATGCCTAAACCGACTTGAAAAATCATCACGCCAGCAATCGCAAAGCTTTTAATTTTATAGGCAAAGAATAATACGATCGCCATTGTAATAACCGCTATCCAACGGTGAGTATATTGTACAGCCACAGGATCAGTTTTAAGTGAGATCAGCGAGGTCACTTCCGGCGGTATCCAATGCGGACCCATCTTTGGCCATGTGTTGTAAACAAGGCCGCCATTGAGGCCCGCAACATACGCCCCCCAGATAATAGTGATTGCAACCAAACCTAGTGATACAAGGCCATAAATCTTTATTTTTTTAGACACATTTTTTCGCGGCGTTTGATTTAAATCAAAGCCAAGCCATAGAAGATAAGAGAAAATCACAAATGCCAAACTTAGATGGGCGGCTAATCTAAAATGACTTACATCTGGGCGATCAACTAATCCGCTTTCCACCATGTACCATCCCATAATGGCTTGTGACCCACCTAAGAAAAGTCCAAATAATAATTTTGCTTTATAGCCTTGTGGGATTTTATTTCTAACCCAGAAATAAATGAGGGGTAGGGCGTAAGCTAAACCAATTAATCTTCCCCAAAAACGGTGAAACCATTCCCAAAAGAAAATAAATTTGAATTCCTCTAAATCCATGCCAGCATTTTTCAAATTATATTCAGGCGTTTCGCGATAAAGATCAAAAACTCTCTGCCATTCTTCTGTTGTAAGCGGGGGGATTGTTCCAATCAGAGGGCGCCATTCGACCATGCTGAGCCCGCTTTCAGTTAAACGTGTTATGGCTCCAATCACTGCCATAGCTAGGACTAAACCGGCGACACCAAACAGCCATGCTGCGATTGCTCTACTATTTTTTAATTCTTGCGTGCTTGACATATTGAAACTCTCTCGGGCATTTATATCTCATAATGATTGAAATGCAAAAAAGTTACAAAACAGATGTAATTATTGTAGGCGCAGGGCCGGTTGGGCTATTTGCAGTGTTCGAGCTTGGCCTTCTAGATATGAAAGCACATCTAGTGGATATTTTGGATAAGCCGGGCGGTCAATGCGCTGAGCTGTATCCGGAAAAACCAATTTATGATATTCCTGCATTTCCAGTCATTACAGGGCAAGAGCTGACTGATAATTTAATGGAGCAGATCAAACCGTTTGACCCAACATTTCATTTAGGCCAAATGGCTGTCGCTCTTGAAAAATTAGAGAACGGAAACTGGCTTTTAAAAACTGATCAGGATGTCACTATGGAAGCACCTGTGATTGTTATTGCCGCTGGCGGCGGATCGTTTATGCCCAAAAAGCCTAACCTTCCTAATTTAGAAGAGTATGAGGGCGTTTCCGTTTTTTATGCCGTGCGTCAAATGGATCAATTCAAAGATAAAGATATTGTGATTGCAGGCGGCGGGGATTCAGCGCTTGATTGGACAATAAATTTAGAGCCGCTTGCAAAAAGTTTAACTTTAGTTCATCGCCGCGAAGATTTCAGAGCCGCGCCCGACAGCGTCAATAAAATGCGCGCGCTGGTCGATGAAAAGAAAATTGATTTTCAAGTTGCGGATATTAAGAATCTGAATGGTGCAGATGGGAATTTAAATTCTGTGACCGTTCAGAAAAAAGGTGAAGAGCCTTATGAAATTGAATGTAATCGCTTACTTTGTTTTTACGGCCTGACTATGAAATTAGGACCAATTGCAGATTTCGGTTTGAATCTGGATCAAAATCTGATTCCTGTTGATACAGAAAAATTTGAAACAAAAACGCCAAGAATTTTTTCAATCGGGGATATCAATAGCTATTCTGGAAAATTGAAATTAATTCTTTCTGGTTTTCACGAGGCGGCATTAATGGCGCAGCAAGCATTTCGCTATGTTTACCCCGATAAAAAATTGAGATTTCAATATACAACCTCATCATCAAGCTTGCAGGGAAAGCTGGGCGTTAAGTAAAAAGTCAAATAAAAAGCGGATAACAGGCATTTTCTGTTTCACGTGAAACAAATAATATTTTCATAAAAATATCAATAATTTAGGAAAATATACCTATTTTAGAGATGTGGATAAGGCCTTGCTTATTTTTATTATGACAATATTTGTTCACTCAAAGATTAATCTCTTATGGTTTAAACACGTGTTTGATTATTCATACAATAAAACAAAATCTTGGAGTTTCTGATTGCTATAAATATCGAGACAATGAATAATCCAAATCATAAAACTTAGTGGAAAGAAATTACAATGCCGATTATTCGTATCGACTTTGATGAAAAACAAGTGAACCGCGATCAAATAGAAACGCTTTCAAAAGCGATTCAAAGTATTGTGTCTGATAAGACAGAAATTAAAGAAGTGTTCGTTTATGTCGATGAACATGTTTTCGTGATTGATGCAGATCCGATAGAAGTTTTTGTTGAGATGTCTGCGCATATTATGGAGAAAAATGATCAGCTGATGGCTCAAATTAAAACGGATATTCAAAAATGGAAATCAGAGACCAACTTTGATATTCCCATCAACCTGACCTTGACCCCGATGAATTGGCAATTAGAAATTGGAATCTAATCGTGGCAAATTTTGATATCATATCAGCGGCTGGTTACGCTTACGAGAAATCATGGAAAGAGCGAAACTATCTCGCGAAATTAGTTTTTGTTCCGTTTGTGATAAAAACAATTTTGTACATTCTCGCGCTGAATATTTTTGAGCCAGATGATATTTTAAAACTCACGCTTGTGATGCTGCCCGCTTATTTTGTTGAAGGCTGGATGCTTTCTCACTGGGTGAGAACCCTGCTCACTGATCATCGCTGGCCCTTTGTGCCGAGTGGTGATTTAAAAAAAGACCAAATGAAAATTGAAGAACGGGCAAAGGGTGTTTTGGCAGGAACGCTGTCCTTTGTTGTCATTAATTTTTTAATGGCTGGTTTTTTTGCTGCTGTCTTTTTTGTGATGCCCCCCGATATGGACCCGGAACAAGCTGATGCGCTTTACGGCTCCTTTGCGCTCGGCGTGATTATTATCATGTTTGTATTATTCCGCTTCACGTGGATTTATATTCCAGCCGCTCTCAATATCCCACTTAAAAAATATATTCATTTAACCAATCCTGTGATGTTTACACTGTCATTAATTGGGGTGTGGCTTGTTTGCTTTATTCCGCCAATGATGATTATGCAGCTTGTTGCATCGATTGGATTATCTGCAACAGGCGCGGAAAGTGAAACAGTCGGCGTCAATGTCTTTGAAGCTTTTTTAAGAGTCTTTTTTGATACGGTTAAAAACATCATTGTGACTGCGGGGGTAGCCTTTGCGTTTCAGCAAGTTTTAAACCCGCCTAAGAAAAATGACTGACGAGCTTTTTATTTTAGTCACAGACCAAACGGGAGTAGAGCATAAACTTCCCGCGATTGAAGGCTGGCGCGTGATGGAAGTTATTAAAGATGCAGGTTTGCCATTGAAAGCAGAGTGCGGCGGGGCATGTTGCTGCGCCACCTGTCATGTTTATGTGGGGCAAGACTGGCAAGATAAATTGATCGATAAGACCCGTGAAGAAGAAGATATGCTGGATGAGGCAATTGATGTTCAAGATCATTCGAGGCTGTCTTGCCAAATTCTAATGAGTGAAGAGTTGAACGGTTTAAAAGTAAGAATTGCACCGGGGACGGAGATTTAATGTGCGTTTGCTCCTAACTTCAACGCTTTCTGAATCTGGTCATAAGCTGTCAGAGATTATTTCTGACATATCTCAAAAAAATATTCTTTGCATCCCTACGGCGGCTTATGCAGAAGATAATTTCGACGTATGGCTTGAGAGTGAGCAACGCGATGTCAAAAAATTTTGTAAAAGATATAAGGAATTTGATCTTTACGAAAAAACAGAGGCTGATTTAAGAAACGCGCTTCAAGAGATTGATATTATCTATTGCACGGGCGGTAATACTTATGTGCTTTTAGAGTGGATGAAAAAAACGAATTTTAAACTGGTCTTAGAAGATTTCTTTACGCAAGGCGGTATTTACATAGGGTCGAGTGCGGGGTCTATTGTGATGGGGCCAGATATAGAGTTTGTAGGTGATATTGATGATCGATCAAAATCTGATATCAAAGATTTAAATGCCCTTGGCTATATAGATTTTTATATCTTGCCGCACATGAACCAGCCAAAATTTGCGCAAGCTCTTGAGCCGGAAATTGAAAGGTTAAAGATGGCTGGAAAAGCTATAAAATTCCTTAATGATGATGAGTATATTTGGATCGATCATTACTGAATCGTAAGCTCAATATCAGCAAAGCGGCTGTCGTTCGGGCCGATTAGTTTTTTGCGGGCGACATAGACACTATGGAGTGTGCCCTCAATTTCATAGCTCCAGAAATCAAGGAATTTGAATAGCTTCGGAAATTTCGGAGCAAGATCATGATGCTGCCAGATGAATTCCTGTAACACATTCGGATGATCAGGCAGATGATAGTAAATCTGAGCCGTTGTAAGGCGGTATCCTTGTAACTCGCAAAGCAAATCACTCATATAACAATTTTACCATAAAATTGTTTGTTTTCAAATTGCTACGCAATTTTAGCCTCCAAAAGGCAAGCCTTTTTCGGCCGCAGAGAGCAGAATTATATTGATGAGGCCGTAGCGGATTTCTTTATTGATTGCTGCGCAATCCCCTCAGGCGCGTAAACGCGCTATGGGCACATCTGGCAGAGTTTCATTAATGAGGGCGTAGGCGGTTTACCGCCCTGAGCCTATTTTGCGAAGCAAAATCACAAAAAAATTACTTGAAATTTTTTGAAGAGAAATGATATAAAATTATCACTCTCAAAAAGAGAGTGCTAATACGCTCATGGTGAGGTATTGGCTAAACAATTGTTAACCTATTGAAAAAAGGAAACAAAAATGAAATTTAGACCTTTGCATGATCGCGTTTTATTGCGTCGAATTGAGCAAGAAGCGAAAACAGCTGGCGGGATTATTATTCCTGACACAGCGCAAGAAAAACCTATGGAAGGCGAAGTTGTTGCCGTCGGTACGGGACACGTAAATGATAATGGCGATGTTCGTCCATTAGATGTCAAAGAAGGTGACCGCGTTATCTTCTCAAAATGGGCCGGTACTGAAATTACAGTTGATGGTGAAGATCTTCTTGTTCTTGAAGAAGATAAAATTATTGGTGTTGTTGCCGCTTAATTTAATTAGACATTAAAAGGAGAACATAAAATGTCAGCAAAAGATGTAAGATTTCATGAGGAAGCTCGTGAAGATATGATGAAAGGCGTTGATGTTATTGCCAACGCCGTAAAAGTTACATTAGGACCAAAAGGTCGTAATGTTGTAATTGAAAAATCATTTGGCGCGCCGCGCACAACAAAAGATGGTGTTTCAGTTGCAAAAGAAATTGAATTATCAAATAAGCGTCAGAATATTGGTGCGCAGTTAATCCGCGAAGTGGCCTCAAAAGCCAATGACCAAGCGGGTGACGGTACAACAACTGCAACAGTATTGGCACAAGCGATTGTTCGCGAAGGCTTAAAAGCTGTGTCAGCAGGACGTAATCCAATGGATCTAAAGCGCGGAATTGATGCCGCTGTCGGAACAGTTGTTGAAGATTTAAAGAAGCGTGCAAAAGACGTAAAAACCAATGAAGAGATCAAACAAGTTGGTACAATCTCAGCCAATGGTGATCTTGAAATTGGTGAAATGCTTGCAGAAGCCATGGAAAAAGTGGGTAATGAAGGCGTGATTACAGTGGAAGAAGCAAAGTCACTTCACAACGAATTAGAAGTTGTTGAAGGAATGCAGTTTGACCGCGGTTACCTCTCACCATACTTCATCACAGATAGTGACAAGATGGTATGTGAGTTAGAAAACCCATACATCTTATTCCACGAAAGCAAGCTTTCAAACTTACAAGCAATGCTTCCTGTTCTTGAGGCTGTTGTCCAATCAAGCCGTCCGTTATTGATTGTGGCCGAAGACGTTGAAGGCGAAGCTTTAGCAACATTGGTTGTGAACAAGCTACGTGGTGGCTTGAAAGTGGCTGCGGTGAAAGCACCAGGATTTGGTGATCGCCGTAAAGCGATGCTCGAAGATATGGCGATCCTTTGCCAAGGACAGGTTGTATCAGAAGATCTTGGTATCAAGTTAGAGAATGTCACATTAGACATGCTCGGCACAGCTAAGAAAGTTCAAATCACAAAAGATGAAACAACAATCATTGACGGTGCTGGCGACAAAAAAGAAATTGAAGCTCGTACAGCGCAAATTCGTGCACAGATTGAAAACACATCATCTGATTACGATAAAGAAAAACTTCAAGAACGTTTAGCAAAACTCTCTGGCGGTGTTGCCGTTCTTCGTATCGGTGGAGCCACAGAAGTTGAAGTGAAAGAGCGCAAAGACCGCGTTGATGATGCGATGCACGCAACACGTGCAGCTGTTGAAGAAGGTATTATCGCTGGTGGTGGTACTGCGCTTCTTTACGCGAGCAAAGCTCTTGAAGGCGTTAAAGCGGATAATGATGACCAACAAGTTGGTATTGAAATTATCAAACGTGCTCTTCAAGCGCCTATTCGTCAGATTGCTGAAAACGCTGGATCAGAAGGTTCAATCGTTGTTGGGAAGCTGTTAGAGCAAAAAGACACAAATCACGGTTTTGATGCTCAAAACGACAACTATGTAGACCTTGTGAAAACAGGAATTATCGACCCTGTGAAAGTTGTTCGTACAGCGATCCAAGACGCAGCCTCAGTTGCCGGTCTCATGATCACAACAGAAGCCGTTGTCGTTGAAAGCGAAGACGAAAAAGCCGCAGGCGGAATGCCTGATATGGGCGGAATGGGTGGTATGGGCGGTATGCCTGGCATGATGTAATTTCTTTCGTCGATCTTTTGCGCTCGGACGGCGTCACGTTATCATTCATGTAGGTTTCCTACATTTCGCGATAACTTTCCTAGCCGAAGCACAAAAGCTCTTAGAAAGATTACTGAACACTCACAAGAATTGGAAAGGGCGGAAATATCCGCCCTTTTTTAGTTTGTTGTCATATGTTTATCCTTCGCGGTATAATTATATAATGAATAAAATTCAAAAAATTGTTCAATTTCTGCTCGCCAAAGAAAACCGCCTTGGCGCGATTATTCTATTCATTGGCATTATTGCACTAGGTTTTGTCTCTTTTGCAGCGATTGATCGTTTTGCATCTCATTCAGGGCAATATGCCGAATTATCAGAAGAAGAAATCGCAAATTTCAGAGATGAGAGTTATTTTGAGCGCCGCATTGAAGAAGAAAATCGCCAGCGCGTAGAGCAAGAGCAAGAAAGATTAAGATACGAAAGACAGCAAGATATCAAAAGGGCGCAAATTGAAGGCGCTTGGGATATGAGAAATGAGGCTTATCGAGGATTACTACAATTATCCCAAGGGAATTATAAGCTCGTCCTCATTCATAATACGGATAGAAGGCTTCAACGTTATTCAGTCGGTACGTATGATCTAAAAGACGATATCTTAACATTTAGACCCCGTTATAGTGCCCAGGCCCAGCGTGAGTTTGCAGGGTATAGTCGGTTAACGGCGTCTACTTTTCCCGTCCTCGTTTCAAAGCAAGGCAGCCGTTTAGTATTGCAGAGGCCTACAAGAGATGCAGGCGTATTCGTGCCAAACTATCATCCTTTTTTGAATATCATGCCGGATGAAATTGCAATTTTTCAGACTCTAAAATAATCTCTGTTTTAAGATGCCTGAATTACCAGAAGTTGAAACCGTTAAAAACGGCCTTATCCCTGTTTTGAAAAATCAGATTATATCTGATATAAAATTATATCGGTCTGACTTACGCATTCCATTTACAAAAGGAATAGAGCAACATCTCAAAAATAAAAAAATTATAGGGCTGGAACGCCGAGCTAAATATATAATTTGTGATATTGAGGGTCCACGTTATCTCGTGATCCATTTGGGTATGACAGGCAGCTTTGAGAGTTACCCAAGAAATGAGAAATATAATCACCAATTACATGACCATTTTGTACTGACATTAAAAAATGGAACGAAGCTTGCCTATAATGATCCCCGCCGCTTTGGAATGGTCTTTAGTTTAGAAAAGAAAGAGTGGGAGCGATCACAATATTTTCATCATTTAGGTCTTGAGCCTTTAAGTTCAGAATTTACAGCTGAATATTTACATTCAAAATTATCAGGGAAAATAGTTTCCATTAAACAAGCAATTATGGATCAAAGAGTTGTTGTAGGGGTAGGAAATATATATGCAAGTGAAGCGCTTTATCTTTCTAAAATTAATCCTAAAATAAAAGCAGGAAAAATTAGTTTGAAAAGACTAAAAAATTTAGTTGAGAACATTAGGCTTGTTTTAAAAAAATCAATTGAGGCTGGCGGCAGTACATTAAAAGATTATAAAAAAGTTGATGGAGGTATGGGATATTTTCAACATCAGTTTTACGTCTACGACAAAGAGGGTGAAATTTGTATTCTTTGTAAAAAAGCTGGCGAGATGAGTCCTTGTATTAAAAGAATAGTCCAATCAGGACGTTCAACATTTTATTGTACGAGACTTCAGAAATGAAAATATTTTTAAGCTTATTAATTTCTTTTTTCTTTGTATCAATAGCGAAAGCGGAGACTCAATTTTTTGAAACGCTTTATGATATTCCTAAAATGAGCCAAATGGTTGAGTATTCCGGGGAAGGCTTCTTATTTGATAAGGCGGATGGACGATTAGCAACAGCAAAAGCCTCCATAGAAGAAAGCCCTGAAGAGATTATAGATTTTTATAAAACCGCTCTTTATCAGATGGGATGGGCCCAGATAAATCAAAAACCAAACTTCATTTCTTTTATAAGAAAGAATGAGAAAATCACAATTTCTATTGAAAAAACAGAGGCTTATGAGGTATCTGGCAATATAGTCTCTTTTGAAATATCTCCCCTGGCTCAATAGATATATGAATAGTCTATGAAAAACTTGACAAAATAAGGCTATCACATTAAAAAACCTACAAATTTAACGTTTTAACAAAGGTATAAACATGGCTAATCATAAGTCAGCTGAGAAAAGAATAAGACGAAATGCAAGACGTGCAGACATTAATGGCGCGCGCCGTAGCCGTATTCGTACTTTTATCAAAAAGATAGAAATGGCAATTTCTGCGGGTAACCAAAAAGATGCTCAGGAAGCTCTTAAAAATGCGCAGCCTGAAATTCAAAGAGGCGTTGCAAAAGGTATTCTTCATAAGAATACTGCTGCAAGAAAACTCTCTCGCTTATCAAGCAGAATAAAAGCAATATCAAATTAAATTTGATTTATATTAAGAATTTTTAAGGCCCGATTAAAGTTTAATCGGGTCTTATTTTTTGCCCTCATGTCAAAGTGTTTTTTTGAAATCACGAGTCAAGTAAAAATAAAATTTCTTTTTTAAATTTATTTGTTTTTTTTCATTGCCCTCTTAAAAAAATCTGGTTATGGTCACAAACATTGTTGAACAGAATGTACGTTTCTTTTGAAATAATACGTTGAGCAATATGGGGGGAAAGTTCCCGTTTATAAAGGCTTTTAGTCATTTATAAGATTAAGACTTACGGTTAAATCGCATAGAGCAATCGTTCTAAAAATTTAATTTAATAAGTCTAAAAAACTAACTTAGTTGTTTACACGAAAGACAATTGCAAAGCGCGTAAGTTTTGCAAGTTGATAGCCTTTGTCTGCGCGTAAATAACAAAAATATTTTTGTAATAACTTTTAAACGTGGAGTATTTATACATGTCAAAAAATGAAGCCAGTCTCTCTGCAGCTGACAAATCAAACCAAAATTATAAGCAAGAGACTTTTGAGCCGAGTAAGGAAATTATTTCTATATGGAAGCAAGTTCATAAAGCTTTAAGAGGGGAATTCGGTGAAGCGGTTTTTCGCAGCTGGTTAAAGCCTTTAACGCTTCAGGCTTATTATCATGGAACATTAGAAGTATCTGTTCCTACACGTTTCATGAAAGACTGGATTCAGACGCATTACGCAAAAAGAATTTTAGAAATGGCGACTGAGAAGTCATCCGATATTAAGCGCATTGAAATTGTTGTTGTTCAAAATGCAATGCCTTTAGATGAAAATGTTGCTGAAAAGCCAAAAAAGGCCAATGAAAATAAGGCGGCTTCTGTTGATCAATTTGAAATTGCGTCTCCCCTTGATCAAAGATTTACATTTGATAGCTTTGTTGTTGGAAAACCAAATGCATTGGCTCACGCAGCGGCCCGCCGCGTTGTTGAAAGCGCGAGCGTTCCATTTAATCCTCTTTTCATTTATGGAGGGGTTGGTCTTGGTAAAACACACTTAATGCATTCAATTGCATGGATGCTTGGTGATCAAGCTCCTGAAAAGCAGGTGATGTATTTGTCAGCTGAAAAATTTATGTATCAGTTTGTCAAAGCGCTCCGTAATAATGAAACAATGGCATTTAAAGAGTTCTTCCGCTCAGTTGATGTTCTCATGATTGACGACATTCAATTCATTGCTGGTAAGGAATCTACTCAAGAAGAATTTTTCCACACATTCAACGCTCTTGTTGACCAAAATAAGCAAATTATCATTTCAGCCGATAAAGCGCCAAGCGATCTAAAAGGTATTGAAGAGAGACTACGTTCTCGTTTAGCATGGGGCTTAGTGGCAGATATTCAACCCAGTACATATGATTTGCGTTTAGGCATTGTTCAGGCAAAGCGTGACCAGCTTCAAGCCAACATTCCAGATGCCGTTTTGGAATTCTTAGCTTTAAAAGTGACATCAAATATTCGTGAACTTGAAGGTGCATTGAACAGAATAGTGGCTCATGCAGAAGTTTCACGGAATGAAATTACATTAGAGTCTACGCAAGAAGTCTTGCAAGACCTTCTCCGCTCTCATGATCGCCGTATCACGATTGATGAAATTCAACGTAAAGTTGCAGAGCATTATAATATTCGTCTTTCTGATATGCATTCAGCCCGCCGTGCCAGACAAGTTGCACGCCCGCGTCAGGTCGCAATGTATTTAGCAAAGCAGCTGACTGCACGCTCATTGCCTGAAATTGGCCGTAAATTTGGCGGACGTGATCACACAACAGTGATGCATGCCGTGCGTAAGATTGAAGAATTATCAAATGATGATGCATCTTTCGCACAAGATATCGATATCCTGAAAAGAGCATTAACAGGCTGATACTTAATTCACTATATTTATGAAGAAGCGGGGTTTGTGCTCCGCTTTTTTTATGCGTATTTCTTGGGTGCAAAACTATGGGAAAACCGCCTAAATTCGTAAGAAAACCCTTTGTTTCCTGACGTTCCATTGCTATATTTTGAATATCATATAATTTTGGAAAATCACGGATATAAAACATGAAATTTACAATCGATCGCGCTGCCCTTCTTAGATCTTTAACGCACGTGCAAAGCGCCGTTGAAAAACGCAACACAATTCCCATTCTCTCAAATGTTCTGATTAAAGCTGAAGAGAGCTCTTTGAGCCTCTCAACGACAGATATGGATATGGAAATCAATGAGATTGTAGCCGCGACAGTGGCAACGCCCGGAGCGACAACCGCGCCGGCAGCAACGCTTTTCGATATTGTGAAAAAATTACCGGATGAAACAGATGTTGAGATTGAGCTTAACGAAGAAGGAACGCAAATGACTGTCAAAGCAGGGCGTTCACACTTTAAGCTGGCTTGCCTTCCTGTGAATGACTTCCCTGCTTTAGGCCAAGGCGATATGCCAACGACTTTTTCTGTGCCTGCCAACGACTTAAGAGCGTTAATTGATCGCACTCGTTTTGCAATGAGCACAGAAGAAACCCGTTATTACTTAAATGGTATCTATCTTCATGCAGCAGAAAATAATGGTGTGAAGGTTTTACGAGCCGTTGCAACTGATGGACACAGATTGGCGCGTTTTGAAATGCCGTTACCCGAAGGTTCAGAAAATATGCCGGGTGTGATTTTGCCGCGAAAAGCCGTTGCCGAGCTTCGTAAGCTCGTTGATGAGGCAGGAGATTCAATTCAAATCGAACTCTCAGAAAGCAAAGTCCGCTTTAGCTTTGATCATATTATTCTCACATCGAAGCTGATTGACGGGACGTTTCCTGACTATCAACGTGTTATTCCGCAAGGCAATGACAAGGTTGTTGAAGTCAATCCAAAAGCCTTTTTATCAGCCATTGACCGCGTTTCAACGATTTCTGATGGAAAATCAAGAGCGGTAAAGATTACCCTGGAAGGTAAAACAATGACATTATCAGCGAATTCTCCTGAAGCGGGAAGTGCGACTGAGGATTTAGAGGTCAATGGCAATGATAATATGGAGATTGGCTTTAACGCCCGATACTTAATGGATATTACAGCCTTGATTGAAGGCGAAGGGTGTCGTCTGACGTTAGCAGATGCAGCTAGTCCTACGATCTTAGAGGATACAGGGGATCATTCTTCTTTATTCGTATTGATGCCGCTTCGTGTTTAATCGCGTGTGATACCTCAAAAGAGTGTCTTACCTTACAACTCTGAAATTACAGAACTTCCGTTGTTATGAAGCGGCAGCTTTAAACGATATCAACTCCGGATTTGTTGTGATCACAGGTCCGAACGGGGCAGGTAAAACGAATATCTTGGAAGCGGTCTCCTTACTCACACCCGGACGTGGGCTCAGAAGTGTAAAAGCAGAAGATATTCAAAAGCAAAATGAACCTTACCCGTGGTCTGTTTATGCTAATATTCATGACGGGGATGTGGCCAATAGTCTGGCCACAGGATTAGACCCGCAAAGCAAGCGGCGCGTGATCCGCATTAATGACGCGCCTGCCAAAAGTCAAGCTGCACTTTCAGATTATATTGCAAGCCTGTGGCTTACCCCGCAAATGGATCGTCTTTTTATTGACGGTGCAAGCGCACGGCGTAAATTCTTTGACCGAATGATTTTCGCATTTGATCCGTCTCATTCAGGCCGGCTGACGCGATATGAGAATGCGATGCGGCAAAGATCAAAGCTTTTGCAAGATCAGAAAAAAGAAGATGTCTGGCTTTATGGATTAGAAGCGCAAATGTCTGAAACAGCCATTGCGATTGTTGCGGCTCGTAACGATTTTTTAGAACGGCTCTCTCATGCCTTTATTGACGATCCTTCGCTTGAAAAATATTTCCCAAAAGCGCAATTATCTCTCAAAGGCGATCTTGAGGGGGTGCTTGAAAAATCACCCGCTCTAGAAGTTGAAAACTACTTTCAATCGCTTTTGAAAAACTCACGGGAGCAGGATTCGATTACAGGGGGCGCTAAAAATGGTCCTCATAAGACTGATTTTGTGACGATCTATCAATCAAAAAACATGTCTGCAGATCAATGCTCAACAGGCGAGCAGAAAGCCTTATTAATCAGCATTACCCTTGCTTTTGGAACATTGCTAAAGGCGGAGAGAAATCTAGCGCCTATTTTATTGCTTGATGAGATAGCCGCTCATCTAGATGAAAGCCGGAGAGAGGCGTTATTTGATCAGCTTGAATATTTGGGGGGGCAGGTTTGGATGACGGGAACAGATCATATTTTATTCGATTCTATTGCTCAAAAATCCCAAAAATTTCTTGTCGAAAATGCACAAATAGAGGCCGCATAGCTCAAATTGTTTATAAGCAAAAATTGAGTTCTATCCTATTGATTTTTAAGCTTATTTTTTGTGCAAAAGACAGGTTTTTTCCTACCTTTTTATATACTCAAATGCTATAACCATAATATCAAAAAAACCGCAGAATTTAGCGCGTTTTCAAAGACTTTAAACGGATAGAATAATGAGCGAAGCAGCCCCTAAAATGGATCAAGATAATAAAGACAATAATAACGCCCCTTCAGCAGAGTATGGCGCGGATTCGATTAAAGTTTTACGAGGATTAGAAGCGGTTCGTAAACGCCCCGGAATGTATATTGGTGATACTGATGATGGGACAGGTCTTCACCACATGGTTTACGAAGTCGTCGATAATGCGATTGATGAATCTTTGGCAGGGCATTGTGACCGCGTTGATGTGATTTTAAACGCCGATGGATCAGCAACCATTCAGGATAATGGGCGAGGCATTCCCGTTGAAGAACACCCAGAAGAAGGAGTTTCTGCTGCGCAAGTCATTATGACCCAGCTTCATGCCGGTGGTAAATTTGATCAGAATTCATATAAAGTTTCTGGCGGTTTGCACGGTGTCGGTGTGTCTGTTGTGAACGCGCTCTCTGAATATTTGGATTTAACCATTCGCCGTGATGGTAAAGAATGGACGATGCGCTTTAAACATGGCGAAGCAGGAGATGATCTAAAACCTGTCCGTGATTTAGAAGAGGGGGAGCGTAATGGAACAGCCGTGACGTTCCTGCCATCGACAGAAACATTTTCTCAAGTTGAGTTTGATTTTGAAACTTTAGAAGATCGTTTGCGGGAGTTAGCCTTCTTAAACTCAGGAGTGAATATCTACCTGGCAGATAATCGTGGTGAGGAGCCAAAAGAAGTTCACCTTCACTTTGAAGGCGGGATTGAAAGCTTTGTGCAGTGGTTAGACCGCTCGAAAAAGCCAATTACAAAAGAAACAATTTCTTTGACAACGCATGACGAAGAGGCGGGTATTACTGTCGAGGCCGCAATGGAGTGGACCGATGCCTATCACGAAACAATGTTGTGCTTTACCAATAATATTCCGCAGCGCGATGGGGGAACGCACCTTATTGGTTTTCGTTCAGCCTTAACGCGGGTAATCTCAAAATACGCCGAAGAAAAAGGCTTGCTTAAAAAAGAAAAAGTAAAATTAACAGGTGAGGATATGCGTGAAGGGCTGACCTGTGTTCTTTCTGTTAAAGTTCCTGATCCTAAATTCTCATCACAGACAAAAGATAAGCTTGTGTCATCAGAAGTGCGCCCTGTTGTTGAGGCGGCAATCTCTGAGCATTTTGGAACATGGCTTGAAGAAAATCCTGCCGATGGAAAGACAATTGTTAGCAAGATTGTAGAGGCGGCCACAGCACGTGAGGCCGCGCGGAAAGCGCGGGACTTAACGCGCCGTAAAGGTGTGATGGACATCTCAAACCTCCCGGGTAAATTGGCCGACTGTCAGTCGCGTGATCCTGCAGATTCTGAAATCTTTATTGTTGAGGGAGATTCAGCGGGTGGCTCTGCCAAGCAAGCGCGAAGCCGTAAAACACAAGCGATCCTTCCGCTGCGTGGTAAGATTTTAAATACGGAGCGCGCGCGCTTTGATAAAATTCTTTCCTCTGAGCAAGTGGGCACATTGATTACGGCGCTGGGGACTGGAATTGGATCAGAGGAATTTAGCATCGATAAAATCCGTTATCACAAGATTGTAATAATGACCGATGCGGACGTTGATGGATCGCACATTCGGACGCTTCTTCTCACATTCTTTTTCCGCTATATGCCCGAAGTGATTGAGCGCGGATATTTATATATCGCGCAACCACCACTTTATAAAGTAAAACGCGGAAATAGCGGTGAGGTTTACTTAAAAGACGATGCAGAGATGGAAAAATTCTTAGTCGAGCAGGCTTTAGGTGATTTAAAACTCCGCCAGAAAGATGGAGCGGAAAGAGCAGGCAATGATTTAGCGGCTCTTTTAGAAGATATTCGCGAAATTCGCCCGCGCATTGAGGGTATGGTGCGGAAAGTCGGGAATAAAGATGTAATTGAACAGGCCGCCATTATCGGGGCGTTTGATGACGTTATCTTTAAAGATGAAAAAGCAGGTCAAAAAGCAGCAGAAATGCTGGCAGAGAGAATGAATAATCTCGCTTCCCGTAATGAAAAAACATGGGAAGGGTTATTCTCAATCGATAAAGGCTATCGTTTAAACCGGAATGTTCGCGGCGTGACAGAAGAGCTTCATATTCCTACCGATGCGCTTCGTTCGCCTGATGCACGCGCGCTCAATAAAGAGCGAAAAATCTTGGAAGAAAACTTCTTTGATACAGCAGAGATTTTATTTGGAGATAAAAAATCAGCGAAGGTCACCGGGCCTGTTGGCTTTTTCGCAAGCGTTCTTGATTACGGTAAAAAAGGCCTTCAAATGCAGCGTTATAAGGGTCTTGGGGAAATGAACCCAGAACAATTATGGGAGACAACACTTGACCCTGAAGCGCGTATCTTATTACAGGTGAATGTCAAAGATGCCGAAAAAGCCTCAGAGCTATTTTCGACGCTTATGGGTGATGTCGTTGAACCTCGTCGTGAGTTTATTCAAGATAATGCCCTCAAAGCTGAGGTGGATGTGTAATGCGTTTGCATTACTTGCAGTATGTACCTTTTGAAAATCCCGGCTATATTTTAGAGTGGGCAAAAGATAAAAATACAGCTGTCTCTCATACATTATTTTTTGAAAATAATTACAATCTTCCAGATCAGAATGATTTTGATGCCTTAGTTGTTATGGGCGGCCCCATAGGTGTGTATGATCATGAAAAATACTCTTGGCTTGAAGAAGAACAAGATTTTATCAAAAATACAATCGCTTTAGATAAGCCAGTATTAGGAATATGTTTAGGCGCGCAGCTAATCGCAAGTGCTTTAGGAGCCAAAGTTTACAAAGGAACAAAGGAAATTGGTTGGTTTCCTGTTCAAAAGAAAAATTCAGGGGATTTTTTTAATAACTTCCCTGATCAGCAAACAGTATTTCATTGGCATGGTGATACTTTTGACTTGCCTGAAAATGCAACACTTATGGCCTCGAATGATGTTACCCAAAATCAAGTATTTGAATATAAAAACGTAGTTGGTTTACAGTTTCATTTTGAAATGGCAGAAGAAAATGTAGAGGACATTTTGCACAATGCTGCAAACGATCTTACTGATGATGAATTTGTTCAATCACAAGAAGAGATAATCTCTCAAAAAAGATATTTTTCTCAAAATAAAAAACTCCTTTTTGAAGTATTAGATAATTTATTTGCTTAAATAAGTATTGATATGAAACTCCTTATAATTTTTACATCGTTAATCATTTTCACAGGATCGGTTGCTATGGCAGAAGATACAGAAATTGCGCCTTATACAGTTCTCCAAGATTTTCCGGATCAAAATATTCAAATTCGAAGATATGAAAGCCTTATCCTTGTTGAAACGCCGATGGGTGGAGAGGGGCGCAATGGTGCCTTTGGGCGTTTATTCCAATATATTTCTGGTGAGAATATTAAGCAGTCTAAAATTCCTATGACGGCCCCTGTGTTTATGGATTCAAAAGAAGAAGAGGGTACAGAGACAAGTGAAAAGATCCCTATGACCGCGCCTGTTTTTATGGATGAGAAAGAGAGTGCAGAACGCATGATGGCTTTTGTCCTACCGTCTGAGTATACGATGGAAAGCGCGCCTCTACCAAAAAACGAAAATGTCAGTTTGCGCGAGCATATAAATTATGATGTAGCAACAATCCGCTTTAATGGAACGTTAAGTGATAATAATATTCAAAAGCATAAAGATATTTTAATGGCTTGGTTGTCAGAAAATAATTATACGGTCGCAGGTTCGTATCAATATGCAGGCTATAATGCGCCCTATACTTTGCCGTGGAACCGGCGCAATGAGGTCTTAATTCCTGTCGACCTAAACCAATAAATGATGTAAACCCTTATCTCATGACATCATTAACGGACATATTATCAGATATTGTAGGCGTAGCCTTTGAAGCGCAGGATTTACCTAAAGAATTGGGCGAAGTTCGTGTGTCTGACCGCCCTGATTTAGCACAATTTCAATGTAATGGGGCAATGGCGGCGGCCAAGATTGCAAAAACTAATCCACGAGAGATTGCACAAAAGATTACAAACTATCTTTCTGAAAATGAAATATTTGCAAAAGTTGAGATTGCTGGCCCAGGTTTTATCAATCTTGATCTCACAGATGAGTATCTCTCTAAATTTATATTAGAGCAAAATCATTTTGGTGTTGCCAATCTAGGGTCTCAAGAAACGGTTGTTCTTGATTATGGCGGTCCAAATATTGCGAAAGCTATGCACGTAGGGCATTTAAGAGCAGCGATTATTGGTGATGCATTGCGCCGTATCATGAATTTTGCAGGCTATAAAACGCTCGGCGATGTGCATATGGGCGATTGGGGGACGCACTTAGGGATGCTAATCGGCGATTATATGCGTGAAAATAAACAAAGCATTGTGCTTGACGCTGATATCCAAAACGAAAGTGATGTTCAGAATTTGATGAATGATATGGCCACGCGCTATCCTAAAGCCTCGGGCGCGGCCAAAGAAGATGAAGCATTAATGCAAGAAGCGCGTGATATCACCATGAAGCTTCAAAATAAAGAAGAGCCGTACTATCAAATCTGGCAGAAAATTCGTGAAGTTTCCGTTGCGGGAATGAAAAAAACATATGGTCAGCTTGGTGTTCACTTTGATTTATGGAAGGGCGAGGCCGATGTTCACGATTACATTGCGCCGATGGTAGAGAAGTTAAAAGAAAAAGGATTTGCTATTGAAGATGATGGCGCAATCATTGTTCCTTTGGCGGCGAATGATGATAATAAAAAAATCCCGCCAATGATTTTATATAAGCGCGACGGAGCGGTGATGTATGGGACAACAGATTGCGCGACAATTGTTGAGCGTATGAAGCTTTATAATCCAGATCGTATTATCTATATCGTTGATCAACGCCAAGCTTTGCATTTTGAACAGCTTTTTAGAACGGTTCGGAAATCCTCTATTGTGAGTGACCAAACAGAATTGACCCATGCAGGGTTTGGAACGATGAACGGCAAGGATGGAAAGCCATTTAAAACACGTGAAGGTGGCGTGATGCGCCTTGAAGATCTCATTCAGATGGGTATTGAAAAAGCCAATAAGCGCTTAGAAGATGCAAATCTATCTGATGATTTATCACAAGAAGAGCATGATGATATCGCTCATAAAGTTGCGATTGCCGCGATTAAATTTGCAGATTTACAAAATCCGCGTCAGGCAGATTATATTTTTGATCTCGATAAATTAACATCCTTTGAAGGGAAAACAGGACCTTACTTGCTTTATCAAGCAGTACGCATTCAGTCACTATTGAGAAAAGCAGATACGAGTGATCTCGATCGTCAGGATTTATCTATTCAAGAGAGTGATCGTTCTTTAGCCCTTTTATTATCTGAGTTCCCCGATGCAATTTCTTTAACAATTCGTCATTATGCGCCCCATCATTTATGTGATTATTTATATCGTTTAGCGCAGGCTTATAGCTCCTTTTACGCTCAATGCCATATTTTGTCAGAAGATAATGAAAGTTTACGCCAAAGCCGGCTTTCCCTTTCCAAGCGCACTTTTGAAACACTTCAAAAAGGTTTGGAAATTTTGGGCATTGAAATTCCTGAAAGAATGTAGCGTTAAGCGTTTGCCGCTTGCTTTTTCTGGCTTTTTGGCTTACGGCCGCGCTTTTGCGGTCTGACAGGTTTACCAAGTTGATCTTCTATTCGATCTAAGAATAAATGCCCGCCTCTCGGACGCCCCGTTTGCAAGTGAGTTTGGATCAGCTTTAATTCATCTTGATCCATAGGACGATCTAAAAATTCTTCCCAGTTTTGATCAATATGAAATGTTCTAAATGATTTTAGAAAGTCATTTTGAATATTCTTAATTCTAAATTTAGCACTACTCCATAAAAAGTTCTGCGGCTTATCTGTGATCATAGCCGTGACAGGAAGTGTTTCGATAAATCGCGCAGCGCGCAGCGCATATTGCTCATCCATTGCATAAGAGAAAAAGCGATTTTGGAATAAATGCCCTGTCCAATTATGTTTTTGATTAATGTAGCGCGTGTATTGCCTGTTGGTTTCGCCAATCGCTCTCGATAGAGATGTTTCAGATTTTGGCTCAAGTAAAAGATGGATTTGATTAGGGAGAAGAGTGTAGCTGTAAAGTGATAGATCAAAATGGTTAAGCTGTTCTTTTAAGAGGCTTAAATAATACTGATAATCAGCCTTTTCAAAGAAGATATTATCACCGCGATTGCCGCGTTGAGATACATGATGACAGGAATGAGGTATGATGATACGTGCTTGACGAGCCATATAGATATTAGAATCTGATTTGCAAAAGCTGTCAAGAAAGGTGTCCCTTTAAAAGATTTTGGTAAAAGATTAGCGGGCGAGCAGAACGTGATAGAAATAGTTTTCGCCATTAACGAAAACACACGCGGTTGTCTGCCTTTCTAAACTTTCCGATGTAACTTCATCGGCAATATCTTCAGGGTTACCAAAGCGACCTGTAAAGGGCGTAAGGTCATAAGTAGAGTCTGTTGGTATTTCAGGTTCAATACCAACAAATTGATTAATATTGCGGCATATATCGTTGGTTATATCTGCAAGATGTAGGTTTAAGTCAGCGCATGAGGGATTATTGCAGGTCGTTCCTATGTCAGTGACTTGAAAGCTTGCGTTGAATTGCCATTCTTGCTCGCTCAGTGTCCAGTTTTTATTAGGAGATTGGTAGATAAGCTGTCCGCCTTCATCGTCAAATATATGGCATTTATTAGGATCGGTAGGAGAGTTTGCATTAAAATATTCTGTATTTATTTCATTATCGAAGCTTATATCATTTTCAGAACAGTTACGTTGTCTGAGGCGGTTTAAGGAATCTTCAATAGATCGCGCGTAATTGAGTATTTCTTGGGCTGCAATTTGTGCTTGCTGCTTTCCTATGTTCCCAGTTCCCTTTTGCGCGCTTCGGGAAAATACATATAAGAGAGAAGCGAATAGGAATATTCCAACAAGTATAATGATAAAAACGTTGCCTGATTGACGCATAAATTTGATTTAAAACCTTATTCAGCCGCGTCTAATGGCGCATCTTTGTCTTTTGAGAAGAGGGAGCTTTGCATATCCTCTCCTGCTTTTTTCAAGATCGATTCAACATCTTGATTAAGCTGGACTTTCATATCCTCAACGGCTTGCGAGACTGGTGCGGCTTGTTCAGTGCTGCCGTCTTTTTCTTTATTGAGTTCATGCCAGCTGACCGGTTCTTTGGTTGGTTGAACAGGTGTAGATGTTAAAGGTGGATCTTTTTTAACATTGCTATCCACTGCCGCTGCAGGCTCTGCAGCTGGAGCGGGCGCTGATTGTTTATTCATTATATTGCGCGTGGCTTCCTGAGCTTCTGTTGGGTAAAGCTCTGCATGGAGCTCAGCAAGCCCAATAATTCCATGATCAATTTGATCATCATAGTGCTTACCGCCCAGCTCGTACCCACGCTTCATTGCATCAATTTCAATAGGCGTATCACAAGCTACATCTGCTTTCATCGCCGTCCAGTCTTTTTTGAAGAGCGCGTCTCTCAGCTTAGTAATTTTCGATGATTGCTTCACTAGCGTTTCATCAGGCTCAGGTAGGGCCAGATATCTTGTAACGCGCATAGCTTTTGCATGACCAGGATTTGAATAGAATATATTAGCTTCTAAAACATCCATCGCAAATGAGACGATTGCCTCACCCTCTTTCATGTCTTTCAAGTCATCATAGTCAGCCCGTGTTCCTGTCTCAATACTGGCTTGCTGTGTATCAGCATATGATCCTGTCGACATACCGCCTGTTAACTGAAGGCTTGAGACTTTTGCGATGTAGTCTTTACCAATGTGGTTTTCAAAGAATTCTCTTGTTTGTGTGGGGTCTTGTAATTTACCAAAAATTTTAATGTTGCAGTTCGCCGTAATGGAGCGCGCTTCTTCCTTCACACGCTTTTCCATGGCCTGTAAATCCTGCGCGGCAAAGATCAAACAGAAACCAAGAGAACGTGCTTGCGCCGCCATAACAGCCATACCTTGAGCGGTATAGTAACCAACCTCATCAAAGATTGTCATGAACGGTGTTGAAGAGGCGGTTGGTTTATTCTCAATGACTGTGGAGCTTTCCCCCTCAAGAGTGGCCCCAAGTGTTGATCCCATCATCCCTTTAATTGTAGCAGCAATAATTTTACCGAGGTTTGCCGTTTCATCACCTGATTTTTCAAGGGCAGGAATAAGTGTAATCAAAATTCTTCGATTCAAAACCACATCAACCATGTCAACATCTGCGGCCTGAGTATCAAAGATATAACCATAGTCATCACCAAGAGATTGAAGCGCTCTTGTAAACTGCATGGTTAAGTATCCGTGTTGCTGACGAACAGTTGTTGTATCGATCATCGGTTGATCAGGGCCGGCTGGTTTTTCTTTGCCTTCATCGTCAAAGGCAGAGTCAACATAGCCCGGTAATGTATCAAGATAACCAACGAGACCTTCCCGGATCTTTTCAGGTAGTGCTTCATCGCGTGAGAGCATGATAATATAATTTAGGTTTAGATAATTCCTAATCGAGCTGACTGACATAGGAAAATCTTGGTGATCACGTTTCCATGTTAATGCGGGCATGAGTGAGCTCATTAATGATACCGCACGCTCTTTCCACATCGCGTTATCGCCTTCAGCCTCAGGCATCAATGAAATCAACATTTGAGTGAGGTAAGAGGCGGAGCCACTAGAAAACGGGTTCATCGTATTTGATGGTGCACGTGCGTCCGAGTTTCCTGTCATGTAGTTCAAAACAAGTAAATCATCATCGCGTCCAAAGCGTCTTACAAGTGAGGATAAAGAAGACCATAAATCTGTATCAGCTTTACCATCAATATAAACAAAACCCGATGCCCATGACATCGCGCTTGTTGCAAATGATTTCAGGCCTTCTGTTTTACCAGATCCTGTTGTTCCTAAATAGAGAATATGTGTTCTAGCATCGGAGTTTGAATACCAAATTTGTTGTTTTGTTTTCTTTTCATTTCCAACAAATAGAATACCTTCTGGCGTTCCATCTTTTCCGGGGCCCATATTATTTGTGTCTTTAAATTTAGACCCTACAGGGAGTTTGCCGGGCAGGCTTCTATTTCTAGTGGCCAGCCACCAGAAAAATAAGAGGTAGAAGAATAAAATAATGTCGCCATATCTATACAAGTCAGGAATAAAAAATAGCGACGCTGCACCTAAGAAAAAGACAGTAAACGAATTGCTAGGTAACTGAATGGCATCGCCAAAGCGTATATAGAGAGGGCGAATGTCACGAACAATCGCCTTCTTACCATATCCATACTTTTTTCTATCGAGTGCCATTTAGTTTTGATTATCCTTTATTGAAATGAGCTTAAAAAATCATCTGCTGAAACCGGAACACCTGTGCTTTCAGGAGGATTTGCAACCGCTTGAGAACCAGCAGTTGGAATTCCCACACCAACCGTTGTATCAGGAATGAGCGAGGTTAAATAAATATATAATCCCACAACGAGTAATGCGGCCCCAACAGCAATAAGCCATTTTTTTGCTTCTGATCTATTATCATTGGCTGCAGGTTCTTTTTGTTTTGTGTTTGAGTTTGAAATCTTTACTTTTTTGTCTTTGGGAGACAGTAATGCATTTGATGCAGCATTCAGGGCTGATAAAGCTTCTTCTTTATCTGAGAAAGACGCAATAGTTTCGCTCGATGATTTTGTCTTTTTTAAATTCAAATGAAACTCGTCATCTTTGCTTTTCACTTCAAAGAGAGCGTCACCTATTTTCTCAAGACTTTTACGCCAAATAACAGGTTCAATCGCAGTAGGAAGTGATAAGACGAGATGTCCTTCGGAAACACTTGCTGAGATATTTGAATCGTTTTTCGTTTTTGTTTTAAAAACCATTTTTACCCTTCTAAGCTGATTTTAATTTCTTAATACCACGTTTATTTTTTGAATGACTATAATCCAACGCAGGAATTGGCCGTGCATTATTTGATGCCATATATTCTGAAATACTTGTAATCGCCTCTTCAACTTTAGGATGCGGAATAGGCCTTTTAGCGCGTCTTTCCATTCTAAAATGCGCCATGGCTCCTATGGCTTCCATATGACTTGATTGTCTTCCCAAATTATTGAGCGGGTACCATAAAGCTCTATCATGCCCTCTTAACCATACAAATTGAGCTGGGGCTAACACTCCGCCTTGTTCACGGGCAACTAGTAATGCTCTTAATAATGCAGTTGTTTGCCATGCATGTTGCTTACATTGCTTTAAAACATCATGTGAAAGATCTTTATTCTTTAAAACACTTCGTGCTTTTGCAACAAGGCCTCGTTCTTTTGATAAATCTAAGCCTTTTTCCTTGCTCCAACAAAGAGCTAGCTTGCCCAACATGTCATCGGCTTCATTTCTCTTCCGAGACGCTTTTAAGCAGAATGCTGCAAGCAATACCTGTTTATAGGGTGATAATTTTTGAGGGCCTTTCCAACGCGGACCAAGTTGTTTTGCAAATGCTTTATAGGCAACTTCTTCGTCGAGCACACCATCAGGCACAGGAATTTGATTATAGGCGAGCCATTCTTCAGGCCCTAAAGCCTCTGCAAAGAGGGGGAGCTCGGCAGGGACAGCGGAGCCTGGTGGCCGCGGGGGCTGGTCTGATGGATTAAAATCAATGAACGGCGCAATCGGCGGGAAGGCTTTCGCTTGAAACTTGATAAAACTATCTAAGTTAAAAACGTTCACATTATTTGTGCCAGGACCTCTGGTATACGCCCATATGGCCATGAGACCTAAAATTGCTATAAGTACCCATCGGTAAGGTATAAGAGCAACGCTTGTCATAAGGCTCAAGAGTGTGCGGTCAATTCGATCAGCGGGCACATTTTTGATGGCATCTAGCCATTCATCAAGGACAACGCTATCTCCGCTGGGCAATGTTACCCGGTAATTATCTGGGGTTACTAGGGCAACAAGCCATGTTTCGGCGTACCGTACCCAGCGTATCATATTGTGAATTTCTGGCGTGTAGGCTTTGTAAATGAAGTACGCGCAAACCCCTAGAAATACAGCAATAATTGCTATACCTAGGAACTGTTCACTAGCACCGTCTGGTTTACCGTCAGCCATGTTTTTCCTTAGTTAAGGGAAATGATTAAAAACACTAATATTTTATCAGAATTTTTAGCAAAAAGAAAAGAAACCATGCAAAAACGCATTGATTTCTCTCAGAACAGCAAGTATAACGCTTTAATTGAATTTA
>JBCCKS010000010.1:0-61097 GCA_039027295.1 Pseudomonadota bacterium | reverse complement strand
TTGATGATAATTGTTGGAATGATGACTCTGTAATACCCATCTAATTCTTTAACTTCTATATCACCGTCAATGTCTAAAGTTTGCTTTTCTCTTAAGAGGCTATCTTTCTGATAGCGTAAGAAGCTTTTAAATATGCTTTCAATCTTTGCTTTCTCGTCTTGAGACGCTTTGGCTTGCGAAAGGACTGGGATCGCAAACAGCAAGCAAAATGAAAATATTAAAAAATGACGCATAAACATGAATATACCCTATCTAAATATAATAAGCCCTAAAAGTTACTAAATTCAAAAGATGGATATTATTAACATTCATAACGAAACTATGGCTTTCCTGCCTTTTTTCCTTTGCATTGTCATATCAGTGATGTAAATAAAACTATGCTTACAAACTCACTCGACACGCAAATCAGTATTTCCGATGAGGGTCATATTTTATGGCAGAAGGACTTAACAGATCCACGGCCAGGGCAGCCTTTTGCGCGCCTTAAAAAAGGGAGCGAAGTTCTCAAACCAGATTGTGAGCTTATAGAAGAAATCTTTAAAGATGACTCTAACCCTGAAGAAATTTTAAATTTCACCAAGGAGTGGCTTAATCGTCATATACAAACCGTTTTAAATCCTTTATTTAAACTAAAAGATGAGCATATTGCTGAAGGCGCGCCAAGAGACATTGCTCAAGCACTTTATGATGCTCTTGGCATTCTCCCCAGAGAAGACCTTCAAGAAAAGATTGATCAAATGGATGAGGAGGGGCGCAATTCTCTTCGCAGTAAAAAGATTCGCTTCGGTCCACTTGTTGTTTATTTACCTGAATTGAATAAGCCTGCCGGCGTTGCAATGCAGGCATTACTGCTTAGTCTTTGGGAGGATAAACCACTCCCGGCGGAACGCCCCGCCGAAGGAATTGTTTCCTTTGCCAAAGAAGGCAAAGATATTAACCCTGACTATTACCGCTCCATTGGTTATCCAGTTTACGGGCCACGCGTGATCAGGGTTGATATGCTCGACCGTGTTGTGTGTTCAGTTTATGACCACGCCAAAGAAGGGAAATTCCAAGCCCAGCACCAAATGGCTGAATGGCTGGGATGTAATATTTTAGATTTATATGCTGTGCTAGAAGCAATGGGACATACAAAAATATATGATCCAGCTGATGAAGCTGTAAAAGAGGAAAACGAAGCAGAAGTCAAAACTAAAGACGCTTCTGTAACCATTCAAGAAGCAGCTGACGATACTCAACCCAAACCTCAGAAGAAACCTGAGCTGGCAACATTCCAGTTAAAAAGAGGGAAGGCGATTAACTATTCAAAAGGCAAAGCTCAAAAATTTAAAAACCATTCTGAATTCTCATCGTCTAAAAAGCCGTCAAAAAATTCGAATAAGCAGAAATTTAAAAAGCAAAAAAATAAAAAAGAACCTCGCGAAAGAGTCTACACCGCTGAGGCAGACATTAATCCTGATGATAATCCTTTTGCTGTGTTAAAGCAGTTACAAACAGGTAGTAAAGACAATTAAAAATGATCAGATTTTTATTTGTTGCTCTTGCGGTTTTTATCCAGCCAGTTGTTGTTCAGGCACAAGCGGAAAGTCCTGCTTTCGTTTCCGGGGCCTATCTCTACAGATTATGTGGAACGGTTGAAAACGGAAAAGAGATTGTTGAGGGGGCTCATAATACCTGCCAGTCTTATATTGCAGGTGTAATCGACTATCACAAATTACTTCGCTCGTTGAATAATCCACCGCCGACAGAATTTTGTGTTCCGAACACAACTAAGCTCAATGATTTGCAAAATATTGTGTTTCGCTATCTTGATGCCAATAATCACAATGATCCTTTTAATGCTGCAACGGGTGTTGCACTGGCCTTAAGTCAGGCTTTTCCGTGTAAGAAAAAAAGATAATTTGGCGAAGGAAGACTGCTAATGTCTTTCAATTACATACAAATCAAAACCGCTCCAATTCACAATTCCTCTGATCGTGTCCTCAGATAAATCTTGATCGGATTTCAATGTAATTGTCACAACTTGTGTATCTAAATCGGCATTGATTGTTTCAACGGCGTCTTGTTCTTTGAACTTAAATTCAACTGTTTCAGCGCACGCCTCACAATGCATACCGCCCATAAACAGTTTCACTGTCTCTTTTTTCTGGGCAAAGGTAGGGCTTGCGCTGAATAGAATCGCCAATAAACATAGAAATATAAACTTCATATATTTATTTTAGGCGGTTCCGGCTTTTTCTTCAAGATAGTATGCTTTCACGCCTAGTTCGGAGAGGTCTGGACCTCTATCTTCACGTGACCAATGCAGGCGGATACCGATTGTGTATTTCATTGCGGCCCAGATCCCTAAGCTTGTAATTATCATGAATGATCCGACTGCACCGATACCGATCAGTTGTACTGTGAGGCTCGCCTCAGGGTTACTAATCACAACAGCGATTGTTCCCCAAATCCCGGCGGCAAGGTGAACCGGAACAGCGCCCACAACATCATCTATTTTGAGCTTTTCGAGAAGGAGTGTGGCTCCAATCATCGCTAAAGCACCAATAGAGCCGATAATGACTGATAAGGATAAGGACGGCATAAGAGGCTCCGCTGTAATCGCAACCAATCCTGCAAGCGCACCGTTAAGCGCGATCGTCACATCAATACGTTTTTGTTTAATAACAAAATACATCAGTGCCGTAATGGCACCTGCGGCGGCCGCAATATTTGTGTTCGCCATGATCTTGGCAACGGCAATCGCATCATCGACGGATGACATTGAAAGCTGTGATCCGCCATTAAAGCCAAACCATCCAAACCATAAAACAAATGTTCCCATTGTGATGAGGGGAAGGGAGTTACCTCTGAGTGGTTTTTTATCACCATCAAATCGCCCGCGGCGCGCGCCTAACATAATCGCCCCCACTAAGGCGGCCCAGCCCCCAACAGAGTGGACGATTGTTGATCCTGCAAAATCAGAGAACCCTAATTCAGAGAGCCATCCGCCGCCCCATGTCCATGCACCGATAATCGGGTATAAAATTCCCGTAAGAATGACGACAAAGGCAAAAAACGGCCACAGCTTTATGCGTTCGGCGAGAGCGCCTGAAACAATAGAGGCTGCCGTAGCGACAAAGACCATTTGGAAAAACCAGTCTGCGGCTGAGGCATGCCCGGCTGAGAAATCTCCGGCGAGAGCTGCACTATCATCTGGAACCCACATGCCGGGAATGCCAAATAAGCCGCCATCAACGCCGCGATACATTAAATTATATCCAATGAAGAAAAACATCAGGCCGGCTATGGAATACAGCCCAATATTTTTAATCAGAATAACGCCAACAGATTTACTGCGAACACTTCCGGCCTCGAGCATCGCAAAGCCTAGCGCCATAAACATGACTAGACAGCCACAAAATAAAAGGAAGAAGGTATTAAAAATAAAGGCTGTTTCAGTCATCGTGAGCTCTCTTTTAGTTATGCATTTTAAACATGATTTATATGCAATAATCTAATGGAAAGAGCCCGTCAAGCTTTTTAACTTATGATAAAGACTTTATTCGCGGCTTTTATTGTTAGCAGCAGCCTGAAGACCCACATGATTGAGATTCACTATTTTCGGTGCGCGGGGGAATACCACACGCATCTAGCGCTAAGCAGGCTGTGTATTTATTTTCTAGCTGAAACGCTTGCCCATCAAAGCTGAGATTGAATTTCCCAATTGTCGATTGTTGGTATTCCACTTCAATCTCATAATCTTCATCGCCTAGTATTTTCTCACAAACATTGAGAATTTTAAGAAATTTTTCAGGTGCGATGCGATGGTCATAATCTTGCTCTTCCCAAAGCTGGAAATTCGCAACTGTTTCTTTTCTCTCTGTTCCGCCGCAATCGATGAAATGCTTTGTGACCAGCCCGACTTCAGTCACGTGAAAGTGAGGAGGGAGTTCGCTTCCATCAGGCAATTTAAATGTAACAGACTCTAATTTTGATAAGGCGTCTTTGACTTCGGATATTTTCATAATTTACTTCCTTCTTATCTACTTTGTTCGTTCCATTGTAAAGGCCGCCAATCCAATCAGCGCATTTTTGAGTTCGCTCTCCTCTGCAATCTGGTTAATGCAGTTCACGGCCTTATCAACATGTGTTTTTGCAAGAGTATGACATTCCTCAATAGATTTATATTTTCTGATGAGCGCGATGGCTTGCTCTAAATCCTTTTCATCGCGTGTCTCTTTGCTCAAAACATCCTGCCAAAAGGACTTCTCATCTTCATTACTGCTCTGAATCGCAAAAAGAAGAGGGGCTGTCATTTTTCCTTCATAGAAATCATCGCCAATATCCTTTCCAAGTCGTGATCGATCCGTATCGTAATCAAGAGTATCATCACAAATTTGAAAAGAGATTCCAATATGATAGCCGTAATCTTTAATCGCTTGCCTTGCTTTATCAGACGAATTCGCAATAATGGCTCCCACTTCACAAGAAGCCGCAAATAAAGAGGCTGTTTTTCCTTCAATCACCTTAAAATATTGCTCAAATGTAATCCCAACATTTTGCTGATTACTCAATTGGTTGACTTCCCCTTCGGTGATGATGGATGAGGCATCTGAGAGGACTTTTAAAACGTCAATTGATCCGTCAGCAACCATCAACTGAAAAGATCGTGAGAACAGAAAATCACCCACTAAAACACTGGCTTCATTGCCAAAAATCACATGAGCTGTTTTTTTGCCGCGTCTCTGGTCGCTATTATCGACCACATCATCATGCAAAAGCGTTGCGCTGTGAATAAATTCAACAGCTGCCGCTAATCTATGCGCGCGTTCCATATCACCACCCAAAAGCTGTGTTGATGATAAAACTAAGAGCGGGCGTATTCTTTTCCCCCCTGAAGCAATGAGATAATTGGCTAATTCTGGAATCAGAGGCACATCTGATTGCAGATAATCGAGAATATGGGCATTAACGCCTTTCATATCTTCTTGAAAGTTTGATTGCAGCCATTCTATCGGTGAAGCGTCACTTTGCTGGCTTGTTTTCTGTAAGGAAGCTGTCATAAATAGGTTTTAGCAAAGCACCCGTAAAAATAAAGAGAAATCTAGTGTTTCAGTAAGAATAGTATGACCCAAAATACGGCTATTTCAGTTCTCAATAAGCGTTTGACCTTAAACCATCTTCCCAATGGCTTTAAGACATCAATGGATAGCGTCTTACTGGCATCGGCATGTCCTATTCAACCGAAGCAAAGTCTGCTTGATCTTGGATGCGGTGTCGGTGGTGCAGGGCTTTGTGTGTTGGCACGCGTCCCAGAAGTAGAATTAACAGGCATTGATATTCAGGCCGATCAGATTGATCTTGCCGAAGAGAATGCCGCTGGCAATAATTTTGCTGAGAAGTGTGAATTTTTATGTAGTGATATCAGAGAGTATAAAAATCAATATGCGTTTGATCATGTGATTATGAATCCACCTTACTTAAATAAGGGCGCTCATTTAAAATCCCCCCATCCTGAAAAGTCGGCGGCGATGGGGCATGATGATGCCACTTTGGAAGAGTGGATGAAAACCGCTCATTATTCTTTAAAATCAAAAGGCTCTCTGACGATTATTCATCGCGCCGATCAAATCGATCATGTTCTGGCTCTGCTTGATAAAAAATTTGGCGCCACTGAGATTATCCCCTTATGGCCTAAACAAGGAACCGCTGCAAAGCGCGTGATTATTCGCACCTTCAAAGATCGGTATTCGCCAGCAACGCTTCACGCTGGTCTGACCTTGCATGATGAGGAAGGGGATTATACGATAGAGACGAACAGAATTTTAAAAGATATCGGGGGACTCTATCTATGAAATATATCATCGCATTGATCATTTTGACTTTTTCACTTCCTGCAATGGCTCAGGATCAATTTAACCCGGAAGGATTATGGCTGACTGAAAATGAACGCTCGGTTATTCAAGTAAAGTCTTGCAAAGATAATCAAGAGGAGCTTTGCGGGAAAATTCATTGGATTATTGAAGGTGGAATGCAAACAGATTCAAAAAATCCTGACCCAGAAAAACAAGGCCAACCCATGTGTGGTTTACAAATCATGTCTGGCTTAAAGCCGAGTGAGTATAAGCCAAATATTTGGCGCGGCGGAAAGATTTATAAGGCTGATGATGGCGATATGTATGACGCTAAAATTGAAATGCTTGATGAAAATAAAATGAAGCTGCGCGGTTTTATGGGTGTCAGCATGTTTGGAAAAACTCAGCATTGGACGCGTGTCTCGGCCAATCAATATAAAAAATGCAGTGCCAGATGAGGCCGAAAAGCGTTTACGCTTTGGAGGCAACAGCAACGAGAAAGCGTGGCGTGTAAAATGAGCGTGGAGTTTATTCAAGCGAGCGAAGATGATATTGAAACGCTCAAAAGTTTCTATTCAGCTATAGGTAAAAAACAAGACGGCTATTTCGAAACCTTATTTGAAAAAGATTGCCTTGTTCTGATGGCTAAGGAAGAGAAGCAAGTCATTGCATTTGGAATTTTAAATTTTGAACCGAAATATAGTCTTTATAAAAAATTAGAGATTCCAGAAATTCAGGATTTGAACGTTCATCCTGATTACCGTCAGCGCGGTATTGCAACCGCGCTCATTGAAAATTTTGAACAAATCGCAACTGATCAGGGAAGCGAAGCTATTGGAATTTCTGTTGGTCTTACAAAAGATTATGGCCCGGCGCAGCGTCTCTATTTTAAACTAGGATACATGCCTGATGGAAACGGTATTACCTACGACCGGGAGGGGGTAAACCACGGTGAGAGCGTGACCTTAAACGATCATGCTTGCCTGATGATGCTGAAAGATATTTAGAGACCAAGAATATTAAATTTCTTGTCGATCTTTTTCATCTGCTTCTCAAATCTCTTATGATATTTAGCTAAACGCCCCATGCCTTCATCACTGTGGGGATTGTTACGAAGAACAATAGCAAACTCGGCTTTTAATTCGTCGGTCAAGCTGCCTTTCTCTTTAACCGATGACACGGCTCTATCAATTAGCTCGCCATAATAATTTGTTGCTATTCTCAATCCCGCATCGTCAAACATCCGTTGAATACGTCGCTCTTGTCTGCGTAAAACAATATTTTTACCAGGATTATAAGGCTTTAAGACTCTTTTTTTCGCGTCTTCAAATGCCTTAACCAAACTTGTAATTTCTTTATCTTTGCCTATCAGATATGCTGTTTCATTAAATTGGGCTTTCTAATAACATTTGATAAAATTATGTCAATATATTTTCATAACATAAATTATCCTCATAGTTTTCCACAGTTATAATATAGGCATTTATTCCTAATAAATTGATTTCATATGAAAATATTCAATTGTTTCACGTGAAACAGATTTTTACAAAATTCATTTTTTGTTTGGAATCCATATTTTCCCCGCTGAAAATTTACGAAATCCCTCAAAAATATTGGTTTTTCAGAAGATACAAACTATGATCTTTTTATTCATTATTTGAACGGAAAGGGCGTCAAAATGACTCAGTGGGTGTATCAATTTGGAAATCAAACTGATGGAAATGCGCAGATGCGCAATCTTTTAGGCGGGAAGGGCGCGAATTTGGCTGAAATGTCATCGCTCGGTTTACCTGTACCCCCCGGATTTACGATCACGACAGAGGTCTGCACCGCATTTTACGACAATGATAAATCCTATCCTGATGAATTAAATGCCCAAGTTGAAAAAGCTTTGCAAGCGATTGAAAATCAGATGGGAATGAAATTTGGTGATACTGAAAACCCTTTACTGGTTTCTGTTCGCTCTGGGGCGCGGGTTTCTATGCCGGGCATGATGGATACCGTTTTGAATTTAGGTTTGAATGATGAAACAGTTTTGGGCCTTGTGAAAAAATCGGGTGATGAGCGTTTTGCATGGGACTCCTACCGCCGTTTTGTTCAAATGTATGGCGATGTTGTTTTGGGATTAGAGCATCATGATTTTGAAGATATTCTGGATCAACATAAACGCGATATGGATATCACTGAGGATACGGACGTCACAGCCGAAGGCTGGAAAACTATTACAGG
Organism: Pseudomonadota bacterium; assembly: GCA_039027295.1. Taxonomy (GTDB): domain Bacteria; phylum Pseudomonadota; class Alphaproteobacteria; order Micavibrionales; family Micavibrionaceae. Next base: position 53,031 of record JBCCKS010000010.1, on the reverse strand, counting down.
CCAATACCAAGAATTGGTTCAGCGTGAATTAGGAAAACCATTTCCTCAAGATCCGAAAGAGCAGCTTTGGGGTGCGATTGATGCAGTTTTTTCATCATGGATGGTACCGCGCGCGGTTAAATATCGCCAGATTAATGATATTCCGGAAAGCTGGGGAACGGCAGTGAATGTACAATCCATGGTCTTTGGAAATATGGGCGATGATTGCGCAACCGGTGTTGCCTTTACCCGTGATCCATCGACAGGTGAGAATTATTTCTACGGCGAATATCTTGTGAACGCGCAAGGTGAAGATGTCGTGGCTGGTATTCGCACCCCGCAATCATTGACGATTAAAGGCAAAGAAAAAGAAGGCTCAGAATTACCCTCAATGGAAGAAGTGATGCCCGAAGTTTTTGGCCAGTTAAATGATGTGAGAGAAAAATTAGAAAAGCATTATGCCGATATGCAAGATATCGAATTTACAGTTCAGCAAGGCACGCTTTATATGCTTCAAACCAGAAGCGGGAAACGCACAGCCGCCGCCGCGCTGAAAATTGCCGTTGATATGGTTGAAGAGGGGGTGATTGACCAAAACCAAGCGCTGCTTAGAATTGACCCGAATGCGCTAGATCAATTATTGCACCCCACACTTGATCCGAAAGCAGAAAAACATGTTTTGACAAAAGGCTTGCCTGCTTCGCCGGGCGCAGCGTCAGGGCAGGTAGTATTTACAGCCGATGAAGCCGAAGCACTGGCCAATGAAGGGCAATCCGTCATGCTGTGTCGGACGGAAACTTCGCCAGAAGATATTCATGGGATGCACGCAGCCGCAGGAATTTTAACATCACGTGGGGGAATGACATCTCACGCGGCGGTTGTGGCGCGTGGCATGGGTCGTGCTTGTGTTGCTGGTGCAGGCGCCATCACTATGGATTATAAAAATAATCTTCTTATGGTTGGTGACGCCCAAGTAAAAAAAGGCGACGTGATTACAATTGATGGTTCAACAGGTGAAGTAATGTTAGGCGCTGTTGAGACAAAACAGCCTGAACTATCCGGTGACTTTGAAACCGTTATGGGTTGGGCCGATGCGGCGCGCCGTATGAAAGTGCGCACAAATGCGGAAACACCACTTGATACACAAACTGCAAAGGATTTTGGCGCAGAAGGTATTGGGCTATGCCGGACAGAGCATATGTTCTTTGATCCCAAACGTATCCAGCATGTCCGCGAAATGATTTTTGCAACGGATACAAAAGGCCGTGAAGAGGCGCTATCAAAATTACTGCCCGAACAACGTAGTGATTTTACCGCGCTATTTAAAATTATGGATGGCCTGCCAATTACCATTCGTTTGCTTGACCCACCATTACATGAATTTATGCCGCACGAAGCAAAAGAAATTGAAGATTTCGCAAAAGAGGCAGGGTTAGAGATTGATTTTGTGAAACGCCGTTATGCAGAATTAAGCGAAGCCAATCCGATGTTGGGGCATCGGGGATGCCGTCTCGGTATTACGTTTCCAGAGATTTATGCGATGCAGGCGCGGGCCATATTTGAAGCCGCAGTTGAAACGAATGCCGTGCCAGAAGTTATGATTCCATTAATTGCTACACGCAAAGAATTATCGATCTTAAAAGATGTTGTTGATCAAGAAGCGCAAAAGGTTTTTGAAGAAAAAGGAAAAATAGTCGACTATCTTGTTGGAACAATGATTGAATTACCGCGCGCGGCATTAATGGCCGATGATATTGCCCAAGATGCGGAGTTCTTTAGCTTGGGAACGAACGATTTAACGCAAACAACATTGGGTATGAGCCGTGATGATGCAGCTAAATTCCTTCCTGATTTTGTCAATCAACATATTTTGGAAAAAGATCCTTTTGTCAGTATTGATCAAGAGGGGGTAGGGCAATTGGTTGATATGGCGGCGCAGCGCGGCCGATCTTCACGTCCGGATATCAAGCTTGGTATTTGCGGCGAACATGGCGGCGACCCCGCATCGATTTCATTTTTTGAAAAAGTGGGTCTCGATTATATTTCCTGTTCCCCATACCGTGTGCCAATTGCCAGATTAGCTGCGGCGCAGGAGACCATAAGAAACCTGCAACGCGCCGCAAACGACACAACACTTAAAGCGGCATAAAAATTTGTTGAAAAATCGTAAATTCATTGGCATAGAATTCTTTATTCTATGCCTTTTTATTCCCGGTCTGATTATTGGGATGGGATGGGGCATATATATGTTTGCGTTTTTATATGCGGCGACGCTTTATTGCGCAGTTATTGATCGAAAGACATTTTTTACAAACTGGAGAGAGTTCTGGCGGTGGGAAGAAGTTTCGATCAAAAATATGATTCCAATGCTGCTGCGTTGGGTCGTCGCGATGATTTTTGTTATAGGGTTTATGTATGTTTACGATCCAGAACGCCTTTTCTTTTTACCGCAACATAACCCAGAGATAATCTGGCGTATCATGATTTTCTATCCTATTTTTTCTGCGTTACCGCAAGAATATGTGTTCTGCCGTTTTATCTTTGAACGCTATAAAATTTTCTTTGGTGAAAAATATCTTATGATTTTTGTGAGCGCCCTCATTTTTGCTATTGCCCATATTTTATTCATAAATTGGGTTGCCCCTCTCTTTGGATTTTTGGCAGGTGTAATCTTTGCCCACACATATTGGAAGACAAAATCACTGGCTCTGGTCACCATTGAGCATGCGCTCTACGGTAATGCGATTTTTGTTATCGGGATGGGGTGGTATTTTTATGCAGGCGCCATAGGCTCTTAGGATACAAGCGTTTTTATAGGTGTCGTGTCGCCGATAGGGCGGTATAAAACGCTCATTCCTGCGGCTTCACCGGCTTGGACTCCTAAAGGGTCATCTTCAATCACGAGGCACGTATTGGGCAGGATTTTTTCACCTGTCGCTTCTTCCATTTTTGATAAGGCGGTGAGGTAAGGTGTGGGATCAGGCTTTCTACCTTCGTAATCTTCTTTGCACAATATGAATTGAAAATATTGATCAAGCTCTTTGGCTTTCAAGGCAGGCAGGACAGAGTTTTTCCGCCCGTTTGAAACCACGCCTTGCGGCACATTATGATCTTGGAAATATTTGATCGCATCCATCACGCCATCACGGATTTCAACCGAAGCAATATGGTCAAAATACCATTGATCAATTTTTGAAAGATACTCATCCATTGGCATAGTGAGGCCGATGTCTTCGCTCATCCATGTCCAATTTTGTTTACCGTTATTTTCGTAGACGCGTTTGCGGTAACTCTCATCCAAAGTGATGCCGAGCGTTTTTAAAGTCTCTTTATGTTTGTTCCAGTGATGCTCAGCCGTGTTGACGAGTGTGTTGTCACTGTCCCAAAAGACGTAGAGGATATTTGCCAGTTTGAATGTCATCTAAATATTCATCTCTAATTAAAGCTAAGCCTATCGTGCCATAGGACGTGTGCATTTGTCCGATTTTTTTATCATCAAATATCAGATCGGAAAATGGCTCTGGCAGTGTTTCATCAAACTCTAGAGCTTGTAAATGTTTTTTGCCTAAATGGCGGTGGTGCATGCGGGCATTTAGCTCTTGTCCCATGTAACAGCCTTTGTCCCAATCAAGAGCGTTTAATTGATCGAGGCGATAATCAAGAGGTAGTGATTTTTCAGGAATCATATCTCTTGTGCCATCGGGGGTGCAGGCCTTTATTCTGATATCATCCCAATATTCAAATGGCTTTTCTTCAGAACCCGGTTTTTCAAAGGTGCGGTTGCCTAAACTTTCGTGACGCGGGTCACGAAGGCCGTGTTCTGAATTCCAACAGGCGTAAACTTTATTGTGTAGTTCAAATGATAATGTGACTTTTGAACGCAAGCGGTAACGGTTCAGGCGCGTGTATAAATCTTCGCATCGTTCGCCGCCCTCGCAATCAATTAAGATAAAATCATCGCCCCAGAGCATAAAAAAGTCATGAAGATACTTGCCATGTGGGGTGAAGAGGCACGCATAGAGAATTTTTTCAAATTCCAATTTTTGGACATCATTACTCACAAGGCCCTGAAGAAATTCTAAACGATCTTCGCCTTCAATATGGATTAGGCCGCGGGTTGGAAGCTCACAATAAAATGCTTTTGACATGACCGCTATCCTAGCCTTTAATCAGTGACATGAAAATTCTTTTTATCACTTCAACGCGCATTGGCGATGCTGTTTTATCGACAGGGGCATTGAATTATCTTATTCAAAAGCATAAAGGCTGCGAAGTGAGCGTTGTTTGTGGTCCGCTTCCGGCGACTTTATTTGAGGGATTTCCTAATATTGATGAGATTATTGCGCTGAAGAAAGAAAAACATCATAAGCATTGGTTTAAGCTATGGAAGAAAGTCTCAAAAACCAAATGGGATATTGTTGTCGATTTTAGAAATAGCCTGGTGTCGCGGACAATTTTTGCTAAAAAGCGTTACATTTACGGCAAGCAGATTGACCAGAAAAAACATAAGGTTGAACAAGCGTCTCATCTCATAGAGCGTAAATTAGATATTCCTGCGCCGAAGCTCTATTTTACTGCTGAGCAGGAGCAATTTGCTGATGAGTTGCTCGGCTCCCATGGAAAATTTATTGCGGTCGGGCCAACAGCGAACTGGATTGGCAAGACGTGGGAGTCTGAAAAATTTATTGAAACTATTGAATGGCTGACAAGAGATGAAGGGCCATTTCCTGATATGCCTGTTGCCATTTTCGCAGCGCCGGGAGAGGAAGAGCAAGCGCATAAGGTTTTTGATGCATTGCCAGAAGATAAGCGGATTGATGTCATAGCCAAAGGAAATCCGGGGCAGGTTGCGGCTATTCTCAACTGCGCAGAATTTTATTTAGGCAATGATTCCGGCCTCATGCATATCGCGGCGGCTTGTCAGGTTCCGACCGTAGGCGTATTTGGGCCGAGCTACCCGCATTTATATGCGCCGTGGGGGATCCATACGGCGTATGCACAAACGCCTGAAACATTTGACGAATTAACGGATTTCGAGGGCTACGACCCGAAAACTCTTGACAGAACCCTCATGAAAAGTTTGAAAACAGAGACTTTATTTAACATAATATATGATTTTTTAACAGAATATGAGTCTCACCGATCATCACAATCTAGCAAGACTGCCTAGTGGATTAATCCATCCTCTGACATGCTGTTTTACCCATGAGGAGCATGTTGATGAATGGTCAGATCGTGGGCTTCCTGATCCTAGCGAATTAGCCGGTATATTTGGAAGAGATTTACCCCATGGAACCGTTGTGACCTTTTCATTTGAAGCGGGTAATCGTTTAAAAGTTGATATTGAAAATGAATTTGAAGGCTTTAGTGATAGCCGAGAATATTGCCTTGATACTCATACTATTCATCAAGGGGATATGTCTGTTTCACAAAAGGGAAATGGCACAGGTAAAAAACTTTTAAGGAATATTATAGAGGGCGGAAGAGGATTGGGTTGCATTGCCTTGATGGTGAACGCTTCTTCCGATAATGGTGGTTATACTTGGGCGCGCGCTGGTATTCCTCTTTTGGATAGTGACTATATTAAAAAAGAAGCAAGATCTGAAATTGGGTTTCGTTTAGCAGTCATTTCGCCCTTTATCCCTGAAGACGTTTATTCGCAAGCCGCACAACTTAACGCTGAAGATAGTATTTATAATATTCATGATCTCGCGTCTTTAGATTGCGACTTGAGTATTTTTTTCGCTGGCGATTATCTTCAACCGAATAGCGGTTATGTGTGGGGTAGTTTCCTGTCTATGTACCAGCAAAAATATAAGACACGATTTGCATGTGCAGCAAACCCTAGGGAAATGGCTGAAGAAACATTAGAAAAAGACATGGAAAAATATCGCGCAACGGCAGAGCATTTTTTAGATCGTAAGATGCCGTATACATTAGGACGCTTTCTTTTTACAGGTGTGTCCTACTCAGGATATTTATTTTTTGACGATAAAAAAGCAATGGACCGCGTGAGGCAATATGTTGGTGGTTTCCCGTCAGAAGCACCAAATGCGACCAGAACGGTTACACCAACATTCTTGGGTATATCAGTTTACTGATTGACGTTCTCATAAGGCGGGCGGTTTTGAGAGTAAGGGCTAAGGGTCGTTACGTTTTCACGATCGCCCATATATTTGGTTCGCCTTTTCTCAAAATATTGGTCAGCATATTCTTTTTGTGCACGACCCAAATCATCGACAGGAAGAAATTCTGCGCGCTCCCATCCTTTACTATACATACATGTTTCAAAATCATGATAATCAAGATGCTCGTTCAGCAGATAGCCGTCTCTTGTCGGTGTTTCGTATGCATCTAACTCTTGCTCTGCCGCAGTGCGGTCACTTAATTCATTTCCGCGATTGTAATTTGCTGGAATGGCATCACGAATTTCGCCCAAGCGTCTTAATTCTTGTAAGCTAGAGGTACATTCTGAAATGGATTGATGAAGCATTTGCTGTGCTTTTGGCCCTCTCATATATAAAGAAGAGGTAGTATCAACACGCTGCCAATAGCTTGCGCCTTCTAATCTACGTTCAATCGAGCAAGCCGTTAGGCAAAAGCTGGAAGCTAACGTCACGAGAAGCAAGTTTTTTGAAATCATAAAAGCGCCATTTAATTAAGAATCAATACCTTAAAAGATGATATCAGGTCAGTTTTCAAGGCTCAAGTTTATTGGAGGCTCTCAGGCTCTTCCATCCACCAGCTTTCGATCACAATGCCATAAAGGGGTGTGTTTTCTGGCCTTTTTAGAGGCTTCCAATGCGCCACATAGTCATGAGGATTATAATAAAGAGGCGCAAAATAAACCCCATCTTGTAGCTTTTGATCAAGCTTTTGGGTTTTACCCTTTAGGTCCTCACGGGTCAGAGCAGTCGGGATATCTTTGGCGATTTGATCGATCTCAGGATCACAAATCCCTGCAAAATTCCAACGATAAGATGTTTCAGCAGATTCACAGCTCCAATATAAATATTGCTCAGTCCCTGGAGATAATGTTGAATTCCAGAAATAGAGTGTCATATCAAAATCATAATCATTCAGGCGAGCGCGAAAAGCAGCCGTATCCATGACACGAACATCAGTTTTGATGCCAAGCCTTTCAAGGGAGCGTGCATAGGTGAGGGCAATTTTCTCTTGAGACGGATCATCGAGTAAAATTTCGAAAGAAAGTGGTTCGCTTGTTTCTTTATTCGTAAGAACATTGTTTTTAATTTCCCATCCTGCGTTTTTAAGGGTCTCTGACGCTTCTCTTAATCGCGTGCGATGAGGGCGCGTATCGATCTCTTTTGGTTTTCCTAAATCAGTATTAGAGAAGAAACTATTCACTTGCTTGTAGGCGTTAAAAAATAGATTTTTATTCATCCATTCAAAATCAAGAGCGAGGGCAAGCGCCTTTCGAACTTCAATATCATTAAAAGGGGCGCGGCGTGTATTAAAAATAAATCCACGGACGCGTTCGGCGCGACCATGTTTGATCTCTTCTTTTGTGGCGAGCCCTTTATCAAGAGCGGAAAAGTCATAAGCGTTAAACCAGCTATTTGCATCCCATTCACGGCGGAAATTCAGATCACCTTTTTTAAAACTCTCAAGGGCCACCGTATCATCACGAAAATAATCGTAAATAATGCGATCAAAATTATGCAGTCCTTTATTAGGCAGTAAATCTTTTGCCCAATAATCTGTAACGCGTTCATAAAGAATCTGTTTGCCTTGATCAAAAGACGCAATTTTATATGGTCCGCTTCCAAGGGGGGCTTCTAATGTTGTTTGGTCAAATTCTTTACCTTCCCAAAAAGCTTTCGACAGGACAGGCATCATCGCAAAGATCATTCCTGTCTCACGATCAAATCCCTCTTTGAATGAAAATTTAATCGTTTGGCTATCTAATATTTCCGGTTCACCCAATTCATAGATGCGGCGCATATTGGGGCGGCCGCTTTCTTTTAAAGTTTCATATGAGAATAAAACATCATCAACCGTAATGGGAGAGTCATCATGGAAGCGTGCGTTTGCATTGAGAGTAAATGTAATTGATGAGCGGTCATCAGGCATCTCTGCCTGTTCAGCAATCAGAGGAACAAGCGTAAAAGGTTCATCCCAAATGCGAGCCATGAGCCGATCAGTTGTGAGGTTTAACCCTTTGGCTGAATTCCCTTTGATTGAAAAGGGGTTCAGTGTATCAAAACTTCCAATAGCGGCTTGTTTTAACGTACCGCCTTTTGGGGCGTCTGGATTCACATAGCTTAGATGCTCAGAGTTTTTCGTATATTGCGATGTGCCAACCATTGATAAAGCATAATTATTCGCAACTTCATCTTGTGCCATAGATGGAGCATTTAAAAATAGAGCTATAATAAAGAGCGTGAACCTAAAGATCATGCGGCTTGTTTATCTTTGATCAGATCAGATAAAGGAACAGATGGGCGGGGGCCAATCTGCGAAATAATATGGGAAGCTGCAACGGATCCGTAATGACCGCAGGTTTTTAAATCATCGCCGTTAGTATAGCCAAATAAAAATCCCGCGGCGTAAGCATCGCCTGCGCCAGTTGTATCAACCGCTTGTTCGACAGGCACGGCATCAATGTTAATGCGGCGGCCTGAGTCAATAATGACTGAGCCTTTTTCACTTCTGGTGACGGCGACTAACGCGCAATCATGTTGAACTTTATCTAACGCTTCGTCGAGTGTTTTAACTTCATAAAGCGAGATAATTTCATCTTCATTGGCAAATAAGATATCAACGTGATGAGAGACTAAATCTTTAAAACTTTCGCGGTGACGATCCACGCAGAATGAATCAGAGAGGGTGAGAGAGACCTGTCTTCCGGATTCATGAGCAATTCGCGCCGCTTTGACAAAGGCTTCCATCGCCTTTGGTGGATCATAGAGATAGCCTTCTAAGTAAACAACTTTACCGCGTGCGATAAACTCTTCATCGATATCTTTGGGCGTAAGCTCATTGGCTGCGCCAAGATAGGTATTCATTGTACGCTCCCCATCGGGAGTAACCAAAATCATACAGCGCCCTGTTGACGGGCCCTCTTCTAAAAGCGTTGTTTCATAATCAACGCCAATATCTTTGAGGCTATCAATAAAGACTTTTCCAAGCGCATCATCAGCGACTTTGCCGATATAAGCGCCTTTGCCGCCAAATGAGCAAAAGCAAGCCATTGTATTACCAGCAGAGCCACCAGACATTTGAATGGGGTCTTTCATATCGCCGTAAAGGGTGAGCGCGCGGCCAGCATCGACAAGATTCATGGAACCTTTTTTCATGCCGAAATCTTTGTCTTGTTGTTGGATATAAGTTTCATCGGCTTTGGCAATGACATCAACCATGGCGTTACCAATTGTGATGAGGCCATATTCGCTTTGAGAGTGAGACATTTTATTCTTTCAATAGATTGATTTTTATACTGTTTTCACATTATATAAGCATGAGAGAAAGGCAAGTTTATGGTTAAAAAATCCTCTAAACAAGACTCCATTAAGGACCGCGTTCTTGATGCGGCGCTTACCCTTGCGGCTGAGTTTGATTGGCAGGATGTAGGCTATGATGAAATTCTTGAAAAAGCCGGCGTTTCAAAAGATGAAGCGATAGAGTATTACGATTGTAAAACTGATATTCTTGTTGCCTATGGACGGCGCATCGATCATCAGATGATGGCTGCAATCTCTCATCTTGATTCTGAAATGTCTGTAAGAGAACGCCTTTTTGAAATCATTATGGAACGTTTCGATTTGGTTAATAATGACCGTGATGCTGTTTTATCTATTCTCAGATCAATGAAGTTTGATCCTAAACAGGCTTTAATTTCTATGCCCCATTTAGGAAAATCTATGGCGCTTATTTTAGACGCGGCGGGTGAGAATACATCTGGCATTCAGGGGATGGTGAAAGTTGCTGGCATGAAAGGCGTTTATCTTTATGCCTTGAAAAGCTGGAAAGAGGATGAGAGTGAGGATTTATCCAAGACAATGGCGGCCCTTGATAAAGCGCTCAATATGGCAGAAGAGCTTGCCAATACCTGCGAGAATAAAGATTTTCTAGGCGGTTTAATGTCTTTTGGCTCCCGCTTCAAAAAGCAAGATTAGGACGATATTTAATTTATCCAGCCATCTGAAGCGGAATATTATGCTTTTGATATAAAGCCGATAGAATAATCACTAAGTGATCAATATCCTCTTTTGTATGAACGGCCGTTGCCGTGAGACGCATTCTTTCACTACCTTTTGGCACTGTCGGGTAATTAATTGGCTGGACATAAATATCATGATGATCAAGCATAATATCAGTAATCGCTTTACAGCATTTAGCGTCACCAACCATCAAAGGCACGATATGGCTATCGCCTTTTAAAAAAGGCAGGCCGTTTTCTTCTAGTTTTGATTTCAGATATCTTGTATTTTGCCGTGCACGCATTCGTTCAATTTCTGAAGTTTTTAAATAATTGACGCTGGCGAGAGCGCCCGCCAAAAGAGCAGGGGGTTGGGCCGTCGTAAAAATAAAACCGCTGGCGTAAGAGCGCACCGCATCAACAATGCTTTCACAGGCAGCAATATACCCGCCCATCAGGCCGTAAGCTTTACCGAACGTGCCTTCAACAATATCAATTTGATGAAGTGCGCCGCATTCCTCACTAACACCTGCGCCGCGCTTCCCATAAAGCCCAACACCATGAACTTCGTCAAGGTAGGTAAGTGCGTTATATTTCTTTGCGAGCGCGCAGATTTTTTCAATCGGGGCAATTGTTCCTTCCATAGAATAGACGGATTCAAAAGCAATTAATTTAGGACGATTAATCTCTGTTTCTTGCAAAAGCTCTTCCAAATGCTTCACATCATTATGCTGAAAAATTTTCTTCTCATATTTTGATTTGCGAATACCTTGGATCATCGATGCATGATTATTCTCATCTGAAAAAACAACAGGGTTGTCTAAAAGATTGATAATCGTGCTTAATGCGGCTTCATTCGCGACATAGCCAGAGGAAAAAAGAAGGGCTGAGTCTTTTTGATGTAAATCCGCAATCGAGTTTTCCAAATCATTATGAAGTTTTTGCGTGCCAGAGATATTGCGTGTTCCACCGGCGCCTGCGCCATAATGGTCAATCGCTTCTTTCATTGCGTTTAAGACAACAGGATTTTGTCCCATGCCGAGATAATCGTTTGAACACCAAATCGTAATCTCTTTATCAATGCCGTTATGAGAGTATTTTGCTTTGGGAAAATGACCGCATTGCCGCTCAATCGCTAAAAATTCGCGGTAGCGTCCTTCATCTTTAATCGCCTGTATGGCGTTTTCGAAAGTTTGTTCGTAATCCATTAATACTCAGTAAATACACATTATCTGTTCATTTTAAAAGCAATGACTGATATTATTTTAGCATAATATGAGGAAATGATATCATATGCTTGTCGTTTTTGGATCCATAAACCTAGATTTAACATACCACGTCAAAAAATTGCCCAAAGACGGGGAAACCGTGATTGCCAATGGTTATACAATCGGTCCGGGCGGTAAAGGCGCCAACCAAGCGTTGGCGGCAGCGCGTATGGGCGTCAAAACAGCTTTGGTTGCCAAAACAGGGGATGATGCGAACTCTGTCAGGGTTTTGAATAATCTAAAACGCAATGAAGTGATGACATCAGGCGTGGCCAAGTCAGAAACGCTTCCCACTGGTACAGCAACAATTATCGTTGATGAAAAGGGCAATAACCAGATTATTTATGTTCCGGGGGCTAATAACGAGATTAGTGCAGAACAGCTTCCGAGCGATATTCTGCATAATAAAAATGTCCTTTTAGCGCAGATGGAAACGCCGCTGGAAGAAACCGTTGTAGCCCTAAAAAAAGCGAAAGATAGCGGGGCGCGCACGATATTAAATTTGGCGCCTGCACAAAAAATTCCATCAATCGTCATGCAATTAGCGCATTATTTCATTGTGAACGAGGTTGAAGCGGATTACTTAATCAAAACACTCAAGCTTGATCCCGGAAAAAATATTACAGATAAAGCCCGCGCATTATCACAAATTGGCAAAACGACAGTGATTATTACGTTGGCTGAAAAAGGCTGCGTCGCAGTCACGCCAGAAGATAACATTATTGCGATTGAACCCCCCAAGATCGATAAGGTTGTTGATAGTACAGGGGCGGGTGATTGTTTCGCAGGTACATTTGCGGCCTGTCTTCATGAAGGCATGGATTTAAAATCTGCTATTAAAACAGCGATTACGGCTGCGACTTTATCTTGTCTAAAACCGGGCGCGCAAAATTCTTATCCTTATAAGGATGATATTCGCGAATTAATGAAAAAATAAATCAGACTTTAAACTAGACTTGGATATTGACGTTAGTTCCACGAACGGGTGAACCGGGAACGCTGGCTTGAGCAGATTGTAATTGATCAGCAAGTTGTCTTTCTTGCTCCGCATTGCTACGGATTATAGAAAAAGTGGCCTCTTGCCTTGTTTGCAATAAACTTGCTGCAACTTGTGATTGTAATTCCATCTCAATACCCTATTTGAAAATATAGAATAACACATAGTTTCTTAATTCTTTATTAAATAATTGTTAATCTAAGTTCATTCTGCACGCTGTCTTTTTTTTACAAAAAGGGATAAAACGCGCAGATATATTGGCAAACGCGCGCGATTCACGTAAATTTATAGATATAAAAATATTTATGTATTCATCAGAATACCAGTAAGAGTTGTAGGGACGGTCTATGAATCAACAAATTATTATGAATTTTTCGGTTCCGCCTAGTATTGACGATCTAACCGTCATTGCGACTGCACAACTTCAAAACATGCCTGATGAATTCAGCGAGCATATTGAAGATTTAGTTATTCATATTGAAGATATGCCAGACGAGGTTACCGAAAGCGATTTAGAGTTAGAAGATCCGTACGAGCTTTTAGCACTGTATAAGGCAGGTAAAGAGCTTTCACCTGGTGTAGAAAAGAAAGTCGCGAATGATGATGACGTTCTTATTTTATATCGCAGACCTATTTTGGATTTATGGTGTGAGAATTGTGAAGATTTAACACAAATTGTTCGTGACGCTATGATTGAAGAAATTGGCAATCATTTTGATTTTTCAGAGGATGATATTGACGATATGACCAGCCGCCATTACCAAGGAATGCTATAGGCATCTGCATTAAATTTCTGACATCGTTATTCGCTCTTTGCTTATTATAATAAGCGTTATCGCTTATGCCTTGTCAGAAAATTAAGCCAGATACCTCTAGATTTTTATCACATGAGGCCGTGCCGAGTTTACGAGGTGGAGGCAAACAGGCCGAAGGCCGTATTTAAAGCAACCCCTTTTCCATGAACTTTGCCATACGTTTTGCAAAACCTGCAGGATCACTCGGTGTATCACCTTGAATAATCAAAGCTTGGTCCATCAAAAGATACGCAGAATCTTTTAAGACTTCCTCGTTTTTATCCTTATCTTGCGAAAGTTCGCCTAGTTTTTGAATAAGCGCATGATCAGGATTAATTTCTAAAACAGGCTTTGCATCCGGCTCATATTTTTGATGAATGCGTAAAACCTTTTCCATGTGCATATCAACGCCTTTATCATCAGCAACCAAACATACGGGGGATTCAGTTAAGCGGTTGGACAAACGCACAAAAGAAATTTGATCAGAAAGTTTTTCATGAAGAACGTCTTTTAAGTGCGCATATTGTTCAATCTCTTTTTTCTTTTCTTCCTTTTTATCATTTTCAGATTTTTCATCTTGCGGTTCAAAATGATCCAGATCGATATTGCCTTTGGTAATAGATTGGAATGTCTTGCCTTCATATTCGGAGACTTGCTGAAGCCAGAATTCATCCACTGTATCGGTGAGGAGAAGAACTTCTACGCCTCGGGATTGAAAACCCTCTAATTGCGGAGAATTTCGAAGTGAATCAATTTTTTCACCAGCCATGTAGAAGATTTTATCTTGCCCGTCTTTCATGCGTTCGATGTAATCGCTCAATGAAGTTGGTTTGGCTACATCATGAGTTGAATAGAACCTACAAATTTTAAAAATATTATCGCGATGCTCTGTTGCATCATAAAGACCCTCTTTAATCATGGCGCCAAATTGACCCCAGAGGGTTAGGAAAGCATCTTCGTCTTTGCGTGAAAGCGTATCAATCTCGCTCAAGATTTTTTTAGTAATCCCATTTCTAATTTTATGGACGATAGGATTGGTTTGAAGCATTTCACGGCTGATATTCAGCGGTAAATCTTGTGTATCAATAATGCCGCGCACAAAACGAAGCCATGGGAATAATAATGTCTTTAAACTATCTGAAATAAAGACGCGTTTCACGTAGAGGCGCAGGGCATTTTTCCGCTCAGGATCATAGATATCCCATGGACGCATTGAGGGGATAAAGAGGAGGCCCGTATATTCAATTTTACCTTCGGCTGTCCAGTGAAGGGTGAGGGTAGGATCATCAAAAACATTGCCTATGTGATGATAAAATTCACGATATTGATCTTCGGTGATTTCGTTTTTGGGTCGTGTCCAAAGAGCAGAAGCTGCATTAATAGGTTGTTCTTCTTTTTCCTCTTCATTCTTTTGATTTTGATCGTCTAAAAAGATTGGAATTTCGATGTGATCAGAATAGGCAAGGACAATGCGCATAATACTATCTTGTAAAAGATAATCGATTGCATCTTTTTTCATGAAAAGCGTAATGCTTGTGCCATGATCATTTAAGAGTTTTTTGCGTTCCTCATCGGAGGCTTCGCGGATTGTAAAACCCGTTTTTCCATCAGATTCCCAAAACCAGCTTTGATCGTCGCCTGCCTTTCGGCTGACAACAGTCACTTTTTGAGCGACCATAAAGCTCGCATAAAAGCCTACCCCAAACTGGCCGATAAGATTCATATCTTTTTCTTGGCCACTTTCTTGAAGTGTCTCTAAGATTTTAGATGTCCCCGAACGTGCGATTGTTCCCAAATTATCAATCAGGTCGTCCTTGTTCATTCCAATCCCGTTATCAGTAATGGTTAAAGATAAATCATTATTGTCGGGAGTGAGGCGGATTTGAAATTGTGGTTGGGATTTTACAATTTTAGAATTTTGTAATAGCTCATAGCGCATACGATCACACGCATCAGCCGCGTTTGAAATAAGCTCGCGTAGGAATACATCGCGATTTGAATAAAGCGCGTTCGCTACAATATCAAGTAATCTTGATACGTCAGTTTCAAAGCTTTTAGTTTCAGTATTTATATCTTGTTTTTTATTGGCTTCTACCATTGTTCTCTCTTCTTAAGGGTATAACATCCCTGTTTTCCATTGTCCTTCACCGGTCGCTGTATAAACGTATCTCTGGTGTAATCTATATTCACCATCGACCCAAAATTCTATTTTATCGGGAATAACACGAAATCCTTTCCAATAATCTGGGCGGGGGATATCATCAATACCTTCGAATTCTTTTTCATATCTTTCAAGAAAATCTTCAAAATGCTTCATACTTTCTAAAGGACGAGATTGTTTTGAGGCCCAGGCCCCAATTCTGCTTCCTCTATGGCGCGTTGCATAATATTGATCTGCTTCTTCACTATCAATTTCTACAACTTTGCCCTGAACGCGTACCTGTTTTCGTAAAGATTTCCAATGAAAACACAAGGCAGCATAATCATTATCATCTAGTTCCTGGCCTTTGCGGCTTTCCGCGTTTGTATAGAAAACAAATCCGCGCTCATCTAACCCTTTTAATAAGACCATACGGGCATTGGGGTAGCCATCTTTGCTTGTGGTCGCTAGACACATTGCATTGGGATCATTAGGCTCGCTCTCTTCAGCCATAGTGAGCCATTCTTTGAATAAATCGTAAGGGTTTTCAGGAAGTTGTAGTTGTTTAGTCATACTTTATTGTCGTTTCTTGTTTCTTATACTCTTTTTTATATTTAGGCGAAATTATGATGGATTAAAGTGAAAAACCTTTTTTTAGTCTCATTTCTGTCCATGTAAGTTTATATAAAATAATAATGATAAATAAGAATCGCAATAAAAATCATAAAGTAATGATGCGAATAGAAAGGCGGTATCATGAATAAAATATTTTTAACAACAGCAATAATTGCAAGTTTTGGTCTTGTTGGCTGTGACACATTACAAACAGCGGGAACCAAACAGCAAGTTGGTACTGCCGGAGGCGCCGTATTAGGCGGTATTTTAGGTTCTAAAGTTGGCGGTGGAAGCGGCCAATTATGGGCAACCGGCGCAGGTGCATTAATTGGTGCACTGGTCGGAAGTGAAGTGGGTCGTTCATTAGATCGCGCCGATATGACATATCTTGCCAATGCAAATCAGAGAGCTTTAGAAGCGCCGGTTGGTGAGCAAATTACATGGAATAATCCAGATAGCGGGAATTCAGGTTCTGTTGTTGCGGTAAGAGATGGCAGTGATACAGCCGGGCGATATTGCCGTGAATATCAACAAACAATTTATGTTGGTGGACAGCAGGAAACAGGGTTTGGAACGGCCTGCCAAATGCCCGATGGTACATGGGAAATTATTAGTTAAACCTCTTAGATATAAACTTTTTTAAAGCCGCTTTTCATCAAGCGGCTTTTTTTATTTGTCAGATGTTTCTTTATCAGATGTGTTTTTATCAGCATCTTGTTTTTGTTGCTGCATCATCTGATTATGGCGGGCAATTTGTGCGGCTCTTGCGCCAGCTCCTCCACCAATGGCAGGGCCCATAACAGGCGCTTGCGGGGCAGGCCCTTTTGGTGCTGGCCCTTTTGGCGCGGCTTGCGGCGCATTATTCAATGAAGGCGCAGAGGGCATTATGCTTAGATCGCTGACAGCCTCTAACTTTTGGACATATTCAGGATCATTCATTGTCATTTTCATAGACTCTAAAATAGGTGCAAATTTTGGATCTGTGTTACAGATTTCAGCAACATGTCCCATAGTGATCGCGACACCTTGACGTTTTTTATCAATAATTTTTTCGCTGAGTTCTTTTAAGTCATCCCAGCTATCATCGCCTTTATTGTTGGAGTAATCTAAACGGGCTGCTTGCTCTGGCGCAATTCCATCACGAAGGGCACGTTCAAACGCTTTACCCGCGCTTTGCATTGCAATCGCGCACCAGCCTAAAATACGGCCTTCTGTAAGTGTTTGGTTTTGTTGATTGGCAACTTCTAAAAATGCGCGGTTTGAATTCTCATTAATACTTTTCGTAATGGCTTCTTCAAATGTGGCATCCATTAATTCTCTATGAAGATCAATTGTTTTGTCTGGATCAAGGAAAGCGTTATAAGCCTTTTTAAGTTTTTCACTGTCGACGGGATGAATGTCACAACGCTCACTCACAAGATAAGCCATTGAACGGACAAACGGGCTGTCACTTGTGTTTAAAGCAGCACTTAAAATTTCTTCAGATTCAAACCCCCGCCAAGCCATATCTTGAGCAGGTACAGAATAATCCCACCATTGTTTGATAGACGCTTTATCAAAGGCCTGTCCGATCTCAACAGATAGTCGTTTCGCATATATAAACTGTTCTTCTTTGGGAGGAGGGGCCTTGACCATTTCCTCGATTGCAATCTCTGTCGCCTCCATAGCAATGAGTGAGGGGTAATCCTCAGCTTTAAAATTAGTAATCGGGGACAAAGATTGTTTCGCACGTTTTTCACCCAGCATGTCCGCTAAACTTCTATCGCCTTGCATAGCAAGCATAAGGCAAGCAAAGGCATCAGCTTGTAAGTTTGATTTGCTTAAATTCATTGGGGTTCTTTTCGGGATCATAGGTCCAGATAAGAATTGTCCTTTATATTTTGGGTTTTTACGCAAATCATAAAGATCAAGAGCATGCCAAGTAAGTTGATAAATTTTGGCTTTTGTTTCCCGTAATTCATCGAATTCACTGGCATTGACTGTAAAAACGGCAAGTAAATTTTCAACCCTTTTTAATCCCAGCATTTTGGTCTGGCTTGAAATAGATAGCCCCAAAAAGGCCGAACGTTCATTTTTGGGCTGTTTTTTTAGAATATGTTGCGCAGCTTCGCCGGCTGGATGAGATTCAAAATCATTTTCTGCTAAGGCAATAGCATCTCTCAACCGTCCTGCCTCATGCACAAGAAAGTATAAAGAAATATCTTCGTAAACACGGCGAACCTGCTGGTTTACCTGATCGCATAAATCCTGAATTTCGTTGGTCGATACGACCATTTGCCCACTCCTTACGATTGAATCATCATAATGATCATTAAAGTATAAATCTGAAAGGTTAATGAAACCACAAAATATCTAAGAAAATAATTTTACATATTTTGTATAGGGGGCTGATTTTGTTATATTTTTTAGAAATTTTGAATTATCAGGAAGAACCTTTACCTGAAGCCGAATTTGTGTAGGATATGCGTTATAAAAAATAAGGAAATACTATGTCTGAAAAATCTTCTTCTCCCTCATCTGACTGGCTGAAAGGCAAGAAAGGCCTTGTGATGGGCGTTGCTAATGACCGCTCAATTGCATGGGGTATCGCCAAAAAGGCTCATGAGGCAGGAGCAGAGTTAGCATTTACATATCAAGGCGAGGCGCTTGAAAAACGTGTCAAACCGCTCGCTGAGAAGGTCGGTTCAAAAATTATGCTGCCTTGCGATGTCACAGACGAGGCGAGTATCGATGCCACTTTTTCAAAATTGGAAGAAGAGTGGGGGCAGTTAGACTTTGTTGTTCATGCGATCGCGTTTTCAGATAAAAATGAGCTGGATGGACTCTATGTTGATACAACCCGCGATAACTTTCTGAAAACAATGGATATTTCTGTTTATTCCTTTACTGCCGTTGCGAAACGCGCCGCCCCGATTATGAAAGAGGGGGGAAGCCTTATTACGCTGACTTATTACGGCGCGGAGCAGGTGATGCCGCATTACAACGTGATGGGCGTTGCGAAGGCTGCGTTGGAAGCATCTGTAAAGTATTTAGCCAATGACTTAGGACCGCAAAATATTCGTGTGAATGCGATTTCGGCAGGCCCTATTAAAACATTAGCCGCAAGCGGCATTGGCGATTTTCGTGCAATTCTTAAATGGAATGAATTAAACGCGCCGCTACGCCGCAACGTCACAATCGATGATGTCGGTCGTTCGGGATTATTCTTATTATCTGATTTAGGAAGCGGCGTGACAGGTGAAACATTGCACGTTGATAGTGGCTATCACACTGTTGGTATGTGTGCGGTCGATACAGCTGGTGAGACTGCTGAGCTGCTATCGCAAATGGCGCCTAAAAAAGCAGAAGATAAAGCGGCTTAGCTTTTATCCATGTCAGGAAATCGCTTCGGAACATTATTTCAGTATCAAAGCTTTGGAGAGAGCCATGGGCCAGCCATAGGCTGTGTGGTTGACGGCGTTCCGCCCTTAATTGAAATATCAGAAGCAGACATTCAAACCTATCTAGATCGTAGGAAGCCGGGTCAGAGTAAATTTACAACGCAGCGTAAAGAGCCTGATGAAGTCAAAATTCTATCCGGTGTCTTTGAAGGTCAAACAACTGGCGCGCCGATAGGCTTATTGATTGAAAATCAAGATCAGCGTTCAAAAGACTATGGCGATATCAAAGATAAATTTCGCCCCGGCCATGCGGATTACACCTACCACCAAAAATATGGCATTCGTGATTATCGCGGTGGTGGACGCTCATCCGCGCGTGAAACTGCCATGCGTGTTGCCGCTGGAGCCGTTGCCCGAAGAATTTTAGAGCAGCAGATCGGCAGCGATGTTTCAATCAGAGGCGCGGTGGTTCAAGTTGGGCCGCATAAAATTAACCGCGCCAATTGGGATTGGGATCAAGTTGATCAAAATCCACTTTGGTGCCCTGATAAAGAAGCGGCGGAAAGCTGGGCAGAATATCTGTATGGACAACGAAAAAGCGGATCAAGCGCAGGCGCAGTTGTTGAAGTTCACGCAAGCGGAATCCCGGCGGGATTAGGCGCACCTGTGTACGATAAGCTAGATGCTGATTTAGCTAAGGCAATGATTTCAATCAATGCGACGAAGGGCGTTGAAATTGGTGCAGGGTTCGATGCCGTTGAATGGGGCGGTGAACAAAATGCAGATGAAATCTCTAAAGACGGTTTCACATCCAATAATGCGGGTGGAATATTAGGCGGAATTTCATCTGGCCAAGACATTATTGTCCGTGTGGCTTTTAAACCCACAAGCTCTATTCTATCCCCAGTGAAAACAGTCGATAAGCAAGGCAATGAAACAGATATTATTACGAAGGGCCGCCACGACCCATGTGTTGGCCTGCGCGGGACGCCGGTTTGTGAGGCGATGATGGCGTGTGTGTTGGCTGATCATTACCTGCGTCACAAGGCGCAGTGTCTTTAGGATATTCAAATCCTATTTTTCTAAAAACTTTTTTTGCATGTTTAAGAGTTGGTCTTGGTCTCAATAGTCTTGCCACATTGTTAAAAGCATCTTGAAAATTATCACCGTCATTTATTCTATTTCTTATTCTTTTGGCTAAAGAGTAATCAACAATTAACTTCTCACATTTTTTTTGGCTCAATCCTAGATAAGGACGGTAATAAAATATTTCTGATAGATCAGCGAGAGGTCTTATTTTATGAACAGCTGCCATTGCTGCAAAAAAATCCCGTTTCTCCCCTTGCAGGTTCAGAAGTAAAAATAATGCATAGTTTGGAGATCTATGCATTCCTGCACTGCAATGTATGAGTATGTTACGCGTAGGGTTCGTCTCTAAAAATTCAATAATTCTATTAATATCTTGTTGTATAAAATCAGAGAATTCCTCAAATTCATCATCGGCTGCATCTGGACCGTTTTCAGGTAAGTGCACGACTAACGTCGGAACTGTTCCATAATTTATGTCGTCTAAACTACGCCCTGTAATAACTGTTAGTCCAATATTTGAGTGCTTGAGATGCTCCTCAACATCTTCCGCTTTGGAAATAACAATACGCCTTGCAGCATCTTCCATAGAAATTGTCATGGGAGATCATTAATGACCATTAAAAATTATGTCAATTAAAATATTGGCTTAGTCCTATGTATTTAAAAGTTTTTAATGTGGTATGATGTTAGAAATTTACAAAAACTAAGTATCGCAAAATGACAAAATCCTATTTTTATCGCCCTAAACAAGAGGCTGAGCCTCAAAAACCAAAACGCTGGAATATTGGAAAAATTATTGTCGATGCGGTGAAGAAAACCTGTATGGCTGTTGGTGCTTTAATTCTGTTTTCTGCAACTTTATCAACCTGCGCGGTTATAGTGGGCGGTAATGCAAAGGCGCCGCTTCCCAATGACGTGGTGCTTGTCTTTCATGTTGAGCAAAATATCGCCGAAACGCAAACGCGGCCAAGTTTATTTGAACCATTTCCCTTTATGCAACCGACATTGCAAAAAATCATTCACACCTTAGAAGTCGCCAAAGATGATGATCGTGTGCGCGGTATTGTCTTTAGCTTAAAAGGGGGCGGTGTTTCCATTACGCATGCACAAGATTTACGAGAGGCGATAATCGATTTTCGTGAGAGCGGAAAATTTGCAAAAATTTATGCGCCGAGCTATGCCGAAAGCGCAGGAAGCTTTATTCAATATTATCTGGCAACGGCTTTTGATGAAATTTGGATGCAGCCTGTCGGCATGATGTCAATCACGGGTCTTTCGTTTGAAATGCCGTTTTTAAAAGAGACGTTTGATAAAATCGGTGTGAATCCTCAGTTTGTAAAACGCGAGGAATATAAATCAGCCGTTGAGAATTTTACCAATGCTGAAATCTCTCCTGAAAATGAAGAAACGTTGAGTGCTATTTTAGACAGCTGGACAGATCATATTACAAAAGATATTGCGTCTTCGCGCGAGATTGACGCGTCATCATTATTATCACTCATTAACAAAGGGCTTTTAACAGGTGAAGAAGCGCTGCAAGCTAATCTCATTGACCGCCTTGATTACGCAGACCGGATTATTTCAGAAATTCGCCAAGAGGCGACAGGTGATGAAGATGATGAAAGCGTAAAGCTTATTTCTCTAGCAGAATATGGAAGCCATCATAGAGTTTTCGAGCGTAAAGCCAATAATCTGGCTCTAATTTACGTTTCTGGTCAAATCGTTGCGAGTGATAGAACGGGATCAAGTGCTGGCGCTACAGAAATCGTTTCAACAATTGAAGAAGCGATCAAAGATGATTCCATCAAGGGTATTGTTGTCAGAATAGATTCACCAGGGGGATCGCCGAGCGCGTCTGAGACAATTCGCCGCGCATTGGAAAAAGCAAAATCAAAAGATAAGCCTGTCATTATCTCTATGGGATCGATGGCGGCTTCGGGGGGATATTGGATCGCCTCTGAAGGGAATAGGATTTATGCAAGCCAAGGAACATTAACAGGGTCCATTGGTGTTGTGATGGGGAAATTTGAACTCTCCGGTTTGTGGGATGAAGTTGACGTGAATTGGCAAGGTCCGCAATTTGGTGAGAATTCTGATTTATGGTCGATTAATCGCCCGTTCGATAGTGCGGCTTTATCGCGCATAAATACGGTCATCGATAGTACATATGAAGATTTCTTACAGCGCGTGGCAAAAGGACGTAATCTCCCCATGCAAGAGGTTCAAAAAATTGCCAAAGGCCGGGCCTATACAGGCGAAGATGCGTTTGCTGTTGGCCTCGTAGATGAGATTGGTAATTTAGATTTTGCGCTTGAAAAAGCGGCGCTCATGATTGGGGCAAAAAGCCTTGATGAAGTGGGTGTCATTCGTTTACCTAGAGAGCTAAACGGTGTTGAAAGACTCTTTCAGCTTGTAGGGCAAGAAGTTGTTATGCCATTTTTCCCTCATGTGATTGAAGGACATAAGCCGCTTTATAATCAAATTGAAATGATCTCGAATGAAATGGCGCTTCTTCAAGAAAGCCCTGTCTTGGTTTACGATCCGTTAGTGGCTGCTTTATCACAATAAGATAGTCTATAAGATAATTTATTCGGCGGCTTTTTCTGTATCAAAATCGAGAGGTTTTGATTCCTGAATACGGTCATGGAATAAATCTTTTATTCTTAAATAAAATTCAGGATAGCTCATAATAATATGGTCTGTACCAATATTTTTTTCTAAAATAGCCATTGCTGAATTAATACCGTAAGCAAAAGGAACAATTTTACAATCCATTAATTTGTTCGCTTCAATCGTGGCTGTAATATCTTTGTGCCGATCCCCAATATACCAAATAATATCATTGGTAGTAGGGTCTTCTTTGATGGCTTTTAGCGCCCTTAAAATAGGGTCTGGGTGAGGTTTTGAATGCGAAATATCTTCACGAAAGATCATCGCTTGATAGTAAGGCGCTAATGAAAATGTTTTTAAAACATCGTGGCCATATCCTTTTCCTAGAGAATTACTGACCACTCCAATTGGAATGTTATTTTCATGAAAGAGATTGAGAAGTAGGTAAATTCCGGGGCAGGGCTGAACAATTGCATCAACAGGCTTACGGCGTATTTTATGCAGCATTCTATGTACCAAAAGGCCCCGAGGCGCCGCCGGCTTATCTGATAAATCAATAATATCTTTGCGCTTAGAAAATAAACTACCGATTTTATAAATAATATTGTCCAAGAATTCGAGCACGCCGAGGAAGGCTGGGTTCACGTGTCTAACGGTCGTCCCATCCATATCAAATAAAACAATTGTTGGCTTCTCAATCGGCATATTTTGTCCTTAAACATCCGAAATAAAGCATTTTTTGTAAAGAAAGTCGAGAATCTGAAAAGAATAAAGATAATTTATGAAAAAAGTCGAACGATTTCATCAGACATAAGTTTGGCTTGAGCGTATTGCGCCTCAACATCCATATGATCAATAAATTGATCAGGGAGGTTCATTGTATGAACTTTTAGTGAACCATCTAATAAGCCTTCACTATTGAGAAACTCTATAACGTTTGAGCCAAAACCACCTATTGATCCATCTTCGATTGTAACAAGCGTTTCGTGGTTTTTCGCAAGGTTACGAACTAAATCTTCATCAAGAGGTTTCGCAAAACGAGCATCAGCAATTGTGATAGAGTGGCCTTTTTCTTCTAAGATTTTTGCGGCTTTTAAACATTCTTGTAGTCTTGTCCCATAGCTTAAGAGCGCAGTATCATTGCCTTCTTGGATGATTTTTCCTCTTCCAATCTCCAGTATTTCTGAAGGGGGGCTTATATCTACGCCAACGCCTTCGCCGCGGGGATAACGAAAGGCTATGGGACCTTCATTATAAGCAGCGGCTGTTGCCACCATGTTTTTTAATTCTTTCTCATTGCTTGCAGCCATTAAAACTATATTGGGGAGGCATCCTAGGTAGCTTATATCAAAGCTGCCTGCATGGGTTGCACCATCAGCGCCAACTAATCCTGCGCGGTCAATAG
Organism: Pseudomonadota bacterium; assembly: GCA_039027295.1. GTDB lineage: Bacteria > Pseudomonadota > Alphaproteobacteria > Micavibrionales > Micavibrionaceae. The sequence continues at coordinate 28,592 of JBCCKS010000010.1, read as the reverse complement.
CAAAGCGAACAGGAAGTTTTTGAATGCACACATCATGAATAATTTGATCATAAGCGCGTTGCAGAAAAGTTGAATAAATCGCTGTAAAGGGTTTCAACCCTTCGGCGGCTAATCCAGCCGCAAATGTAACGGCATGCTGTTCAGCAATACCAACATCAAAAGCGCGTTTTGGAAATTCTTTTGCAAATAAATCTAAACCCGTGCCGCCGGGCATGGCAGCTGTAATAGCAACAATTTTCTCATCTTTTTTGGCTTCTTCAATAAGGGTATTCGCAAACACTTTTGTATAGGTTGGGGATTTAACTTGTGATTTCTTTTGATCGCCTGTGACAATATCAAATTGGCTCACGCCATGCATTTTATCGCTTGCGCCTTCGGCAGGTTGATACCCTTTTCCTTTTTTTGTGAGTGTGTGAAGAAGGATAGGGCCAGATTTTGTTTGAATTTCACGCAGATTTTCTAAAAGCGCGCTCATATCATGACCATCAATTGGACCGATATAATCAAATCCCATCTCTTCAAAAAGTCGGGCATTATAAGCACCGTCCTCGCTGCGCGATAATGCACCAGTAGCAGGAGCAATCGACATGGCATTATCGTTTAGAATAACAATAATGTCCGATTGACGCTCACCGATATTATTCATCGCTTCATACGCCATGCCGGCACTTAATGCCCCGTCACCAATAACGCAGATTATTTTCCGATTTTCATTCTTTAGGTCGCGAGCAATCGCCATTCCTAAACCAGCTGATAGCGATGTTGAGCTGTGGCCTGCGCCAAAGGGGTCATATTCACTTTCGCTTCTTTTGGTGAAACCCGATAAGCCGTCTTTTTGACGCAGCGTATCAATTTTATCTTTCCGCCCCGTTAGAATTTTATGCGGATAGCATTGATGGCCGACATCCCAAATTAAACGATCATAGGGGGTGTCAAAGACAGAATGGATAGCTGTTGTCAGTTCAACAACCCCTAAGCCTGCGCCTAAATGCCCGCCCGTTTTGGAAACAGCTTCGATTGTGGCTTGGCGTAATTCATTAGCTAATATTTTTAAGTCTTGATCATTTAATGATTTGAGGTCAGCCGGCGTATTCACCTGGGACAGATAAGAAGAGTTCTCCCTCTCATCTTTATGATGCTGATTATTTATACTCTCTTGTGCCATAACAATCTTGTCATAGCATTGAATGCGCTGAAAAAGAACGAAAAAGAAGAGGGGGCGTTTATGAGCGGCGCTCTAGCACGTACATTGCAAGCTCTTTGAGCATTTCTGCACGGCCGCCAAAGCTGTGTAAGTGACGAACAGCCTGATGAGAGAGCATTTCTGCGCGCATTTTTGCGCTTTCTTTCCCCATCGTAGAAACAAATGTCGATTTTCCAGCTTTCTCATCTTGGTTTGCGGGCTTGCCTGTTTCATCGGGATCAGCCTCAACATCTAAAACATCGTCAGTTACTTGGAAGGCAAGGCCAAGATCGTAAGCATAATTACAAAGGGCCTTTTTGTGCTGCTCCGAGGCCTTTCCTAAAATTGCACCAGCTTCACACGCAAAGGCCATCAGCTTTCCTGTTTTCATGCGCTGCATACGGCTGATTGTACCAAGATCAAATTCTTCACGCTCACCAATAAGGTCAAGCATCTGACCGCCTACCATGCCTTGCGCGCCTGAGGCGTTTGCTAATTTTGAGATCAGCTCTACACGTACCCTTGGATCAGGATGTGTGTTTTCATCAGCCAAGACTTCAAAGGCGAGAGTTAAAAGAGCGTCTCCAGCCAAAATCGCTGTCGCTTCATCAAATTTTCTATGAACAGTTGGTTTGCCACGTCTCTTATCTGAATCATCCATCGCAGGAAGATCGTCATGGATTAGTGAATAACAGTGCAGAAATTCTACAGCCGCCGCAACGCGTCTTGATCGTGAACTATCAACATTAAAAAGCTTTGCAGAATGCATGACCATAAATGGACGCAATCTTTTCCCGCCGCCAAGAACACCGTGGCGCATCGCATCATATAAATGACTTTCTGCCAGATCAGTTTCAGGCAGTAACCGCGTGATTGTTTTGTTCACATCGGTTAAACAATTATCCATGGCTTCTTGTAATCGAGCCGAGGCTTCGCGAGGTGAGGGCATTTAAAAAGAACCTTATTCTTCGAAAGCTTCTGTTTTCACAGAGCCGTCTGGTTGTACAACTATTTTTTCTATTTTCTCTTGAGCGTCATTTAACTTTTTCTCGCAGTGTGACTTTAACTTCATACCGCGCTCATAATGTTGAATGGACTCTTCTAAAGGGGCTTTGCCGCTTTCAAGCTCTGAGACAATTTTATCTAGCTCGCCTAAGGCCTGTTCAAAGCTTAATTTACTAATTTCTGTATCACTTTTTGTATCTGTCATGGGCTTATAAACTATGTGAAAATTACAAATTTCTCAAGATGTTAGCTTGGCTCGTCCTCAGCTAATTCTTCTAAATGGACTCTGACACTCTCTTTAAGAGAAGAGAGCTCATACCCGCCTTCTAAAACCGAGCAAATCCGCCCTGAACAATGTTTATTAGCCAGAGAGACTAGCTCTTTTGTAATCCAGCGATAATCCTCAGTCTCCAAATAGGCGCCGCTAATTTTATCTTTTCGGTGAGCATCAAATCCGGCTGAAATCATAATCAAATCTGGCTGATACGCTTCTAAAGCTGGAAAAACCTCCTCTATATAGGCTTTTCTAAAGGCTTCGCTGCCAAAATCCTCATCTAGCTGAACATTACATAAGTAATCGTTATTGTCATTCGGATCTCCTGTCATAGGGTAGAGAGGATAAGCGTGGGTTGAGGCATAAAAAATAGGATGATCCTCATTTTCCTTGTTATGAAAATGTGCTATTCGTTCTGTTCCATTGCCGTGATGGACATCAAAATCAATAATGGCAATTCTCCCCACTTTATAAGTTTCGATGGCGTGCTTGGCTCCAATCATTACATTATTTAATAAGCAAAATCCCATCGCCATATCGGGTTCGGCGTGATGACCGGGAGGACGAACGCAGCAAAATGCCCTTTTTGTTTCATGAGAAAAAATATCATCAAGTGCACAGCAAACTGTGCCAGCCGCATGCAGCGCGGCGTCAAATGACCCATTACTTAAAATTGTATCGCCATCAATTGCGACTAATTCTCTATCTGGTGTGTAATGTAATAATCCATAGAAGTAATCATTATCGTGAGCCCGCTTTACTTGGTCTTCAGTGGCTGGAAGAGAGAGCTTTTGCGGCCAATTATGAAAGGGCGGTTCAACAAATAATTCCTCCAGAACCTTTGTACGCTCTTGATTCTCGGGATGGTTTTGCCCTGTATCATGAGTGTGATTATACTTGCTGAGATAAAGAATAGGTTTCATATGCAAACTAAGAATACAGTAAGTTATATCCTATGAAAACAGAGTTTATAGACGGTTTCACCATTCCAGAAAATATGAGGGTTTATGCTATAGGTGATGTGCATGGATATCATGCCCATTTGGTGAAATTGCATGAGTTCATTGAAGACGATATCGCTCATTATCCTATTGAAAAGAGCATGATTGTCTATTTGGGTGATTATGTGAACAGAGGCCCTGATAGTTCTCAGGTTGTTGATACACTCATCCAATATAAGGAAAACCCAAACATAGAAACACGTTTTTTACTGGGTAATCATGAAAATGGAGTGATTGAGTTTTTAAAAGACCCAGAAGGCAAAAATCGGTCATGGTATGCGTGGCCTGACGAAGCGTTCTTAAAAAGCTATGAGATTAATCCCGAATTATATGAGCCTTATAAGCTGGCAGAACAAATGCAAAAAGTTATTCCTAAAAAGCATATTGAGTTTATGGAGACATGTCAGCTTTACGAGTTAGTGGGTGATTTTTTATTCGTTCATAGTGGCATGCGCCCAGGCGTGTCTTTAGATAGTCAAGATCGTGCAGATTTGTTTAATACAAGAGAGCCTTTTATGAGCTGTGAAGAGCGGCTTGAGTATTACGTTGTCCATGGTCATACATCAACAGATGATTTCAAAGTTGATAAACGTATGAACCGCATGAATTTAGATACAGGTTTGTTTAAAGGTGGGCCTTTAAGTTGCGGTGTTTTTGAATCAAATACTGTTAGGTTGATCGACGTAAAATACGATCAGGTTTAAACCAGTCCTAATTTTTGTTCGAGCATACCAACAAAAATATGACCCATGGTAATATGCATTTCTTGAATACGACCTGGGTTATCATCGGGAATAAGTAGCATAAGGTCGCAAAGGGGAGGCATTTTCCCACCTGTCTTGCCACTCCACCCCACTGTTTTCATGCCCATGCGGCGGGCTTTTTTAAGGCCATTTAAAATATTGTCGCTAGTGCCTGATGTGCTTAAGCCAACGGCTAAATCCCCGCCATATCCAAGGGCGCGTATTTGGCGCTGGTAAATTTGATCAAAGCCGTAATCATTGGCGCACGCTGTAATAGCCGAGCTATCAAGGCTGAGTGCAAGGGCGGCAATAGGAGAGCGTTCTTTATGAAGTTTAACAGCCATTTCAGCCGCGATGTGCTGGCTGTCTGCAGCGCTTCCGCCATTTCCAAAAAAGATGACTTTATTGCCGTTTTTAATAACCTCTTCGGCCATATCAACCATTTGAATAATGGTATCTTTTTGAGTGGAGAAGGTTTCTTCCGCAATACGCACATGCGTATCGGTTACTGTCTTCCAATACTCATCTGGATTATAGCCTTTTGTAGGCTCATGAAATTCTGGAAGCTTTGATTCTAAATCAACCATTCTTAGCTTTCTAACTCAGGTTTTGAATTATAAAAAAGCTGGTCATCGGTAAGTGAGAACCCTACTTCGACTTTATACGGTGTTCCCCCGTTACGGATAGGCAATCGTTGTTTGATAGTTTCAACGACTCTCACTTGATTTTGGTCACTTTCATACGACACATTGGCGGCAAAGATTTCACGCGCGAGCTCATTCCCCTCTAAATCCATTACACTGATATAGTATGGGTAAGAAAAGAATGGTTTATCATTTGAAGTACGTTTCGCTTTCGGGCCTGTCATACCCGCCAGTGTCATATCAATATTCATGACAACAAATTCATCTTCCTTTTCGCATTCAGCTCTTGTTTCTTCAAATTCAATTCTTGAAACAATCATCTCATCGCCCGTTTGTTTGGGATCTTCAAATTCCGTTAAAGAGGATTTTTGAGAATGAATTGAAACCGCCGGGCAGAAGCTTGCATCTCCATTGCCTTGTAAGTTTTGGCTAAGTTGCGCCGAACGACTGTTAATCGTTGTGCCTAATTGACCCAGATCGCTTTTTAAACCCTCAAACGTGTTGCACGCGCTGAGTAAAAGGATAACCGCAATAAATCCTACATATTTTGAATATTTCATGATGATGATTTGAATTCCTTATAGATTTCTTATTTTTGAAACTATACAAATATTTTATGCCGATTACAAAAGCAGAATTTCAAAATATTAAATATAAAGTCATAACCTTGATGGGGATGTCTGGCGTAGGGAAAACGCATCTCTCATTAATGCTAGCCCAACAAGGCTGGAAGCATTATTTCTGTGATTTAGAGATTGGGCGGTTTTTCTTAAAAGATGAAATTGAAAAGGCGTTAGGCGAAGATAATCAAATTACCGCAGACGATCTATCCCAGCTATCGCGCTATATAGGGCGCGTTGGTAATCCTGAAAAAGGGGGATTACCTTATGATATTTTTATGAAAAGACAGCAAGAATATTACATGGCCGAATGTGGGGCTTTGCTGAAATTACAAGATGTAATTAATAAGGCCACGCGTAGCGGCTACACAAATACGGTTAATGACTCAACGGGTAGTTTATGTGAAATTGATAATGATACGCTTTTCGAATTTATCGATGAAAATTCTTTGATTGTTTACATAGAGGCCAGTGAAGAAGAAAAGCAAACCGTTTTAAAACGCGCCCAAGAATACCCAAAGCCAATGTTCTTTTCACCAGAGAAGTTTGAAGGATGGGTAAAAGCTTACGGTAAAGAAAAGGGAGATATTGCGCCCGAAGATTTTGATCCAGATGACTTTTCACGCTGGGTCTTTCCACAGCTTTTAGACAATCGCCTGCCAAAATATAAGCGCATTGCCGATCGCTATGGGGTAACTATTCCATCTGATGCGTTCCGCGGGATTAATACCTCAAAAGACTTTCTCGAAATTATTGAGCATTATTTGCCAGATACCCTATGAGTATTATGATTTACACAGATGGAGCCTGTAGCGGTAACCCTGGCCCTGGCGGCTGGGGCGCCATTTTGCAATGGAATGGTCATGAAAAAGAACTCTCCGGGGGTGAAGTTGAGACAACAAATAACCGTATGGAGATGATGGCTGTTATTAAAGCCCTTGAAGCTTTAAACAAACCGTCAAACGTGCAGCTTTACACTGATAGTAAGTATGTTCAGCAAGGCGTCAATGAGTGGTTAGAAGGCTGGAAAGCGCGCAATTGGAAAAGTGCATCTAAAAAACCAGTTAAGAATCAAGACCTCTGGCAGCAAATCGATTCGCTGATTTCGCAGCATAATGTTGAATTTATATGGGTCAAAGGGCACGCCGGACATGAAATGAATGAGCGTGTGGATAAACTAGCCGTTTCTGCGATTCCGCAATAATTTGAAGGCGTTAAAAAATCACTCCACAGGCTATACACAGCTTACCCACAGCTTCAAAAAAATCCGTTAATCTTTCGTTAAGATTCATATTCGATCCTTAAAGTACGGCGAATAAAAGGAATGAATAATATTAGGCATAAGGAGGTCTGGTATGGATAACGAAAGACAGCGAGAACAGTTAAAAGCAAATGATAATGTGCAAGCATTAGGAGATGGTAGAAATATTCTGCCTTTGCCACCAAGCGAATCTCACAAAGAGTTTGAGATGGAAATATATGCACGTTTTATGCGCCATCTGCGCATGGTTCCCAATACCAGAATGGAGATGAAAATCTTATCAGCCATTCAATTTACAGCCGATCTTTTGGTTGAAAAAGAAGCGCTTGTTTCAAAAATATTAGTTGATTTAGGATTGCGCGCGCCGAGGGCGGCTTTTCCCGAAAGCTATTTAGATTTTATTTACGAGCATTCTGTTCCCCGTAAAGGGCAGCAATGGGCTAAGCCGTCACTGTCGACAAAAGATTTACTGCTTCATTGGAACCAGGTTGATAATGGGGGAGGGCGAAGAGTGGCGAGACCACAGAATCTAGAAGAGAATAGCTACTATTATGAGTAAGGCTTAATCGTTCACACGAAATTCTTCTTTTGGTCGTTGCTCTTGTTGGCGTCTAAATTGATCCTGTCGGCGATCAAAAAGATTTTGAGGCTCATTAGTATCTGGCTGGAATACATTAAAGTTACGGCCATCACGACGCCTTGTTGTGCTCACGCCTTCAGTATTATTTGATTCATAAGGCGAGAATATTGTTTGGTTGCGACCACCAAATAATCCGCCAATCCATCCTTCACTATCGCCGCCTTCTCTAAGAATGGCTAAATATTCATCATTGCTTAAAATATCTGCCAGAAGCTGATCAAAGCGGTTATCAATATCATAGTAAAAGAAGTTTGCGTAAGACCGTCCGCCTTGTGTTTGAGCCTTGCTCATTACTTCGCGCCATACTTGCGCTGGGGCAGAGCCTCCGGTCAGTCTTTTTGTCGGGCTGTTATCATCATTTCCAAACCAAATTGCTCCGGCATATTTATTCGTATAGCCCACAAACCAAGCATCCCTAAATTCTTGCGATGTTCCTGTTTTTCCGGCAGCGGGGTAGGGAATGCTTGCTGCTTGCCCTGTTCCGTTTTGTATCACAGAGCGCATCATCGCATTTAATTGGGATGCATGTTCTCTTTCAACAATAACGAGGTTTTGTGTTGGACGCGTGCGTTCATATAAAACTTTTCCATCCTTATTTGTGATTTTTGTGATCGCATAGGGATCAACCGCGCTGCCGCCGCGCCCTAAAATAGCGTAAGCGGTTACCATCTGCATCATGGGGATACCATTACTTCCTAAGGCTGTTGAAAGACTGCTTTCCAAGTCAGCTGTAATTCCTAAACGTCTAGCTGTTTGAATGGCTGTAGGCGGTGTCACTTGTTTCATTAATTCAACCGCGACAGTGTTCAGTGATAAGGTAAGTGCTTCGTACAAAGTCACTAACCCGTAATACTCATTGCCAAAATTACGTGGACGATATGATCCATAGCGGCGCGGCTCATCCATAATTAATGTCATCATATCAAGCCCTTCTTCTAGGGCTGTTAGATAGACAAAAGGTTTGAAAGCAGAGCCGGGGGGGCGCAAAGAATCTGTCACACGGTTAAATTCACTCACGCTATAATCCTCACCGCCCATAAGCGCGACAACGGCTCCATCAAGGCGCATGACTAATCCTGCCGCTTGATCAACATTCCTCTCTTCTTTAATTTGCAATAACTTCTTCGTAATAGATTCTTCTAATTCCATTTGAATGGTCATGTTTAGCGTTGTTTCAACGATAATATCTTCGCTTGTAGGACCAATCAGATCATTAATTTGAGAGACAATATAATCAGTATAATAATGCACTGACTCACTGCTCGATGGTTTACGTCTTGGGACAGGGCTCGCGTTCTTTGTTTTTTCAAATTCTGTATCTTCTAGATAACCCGCTTCATTCATTGCTTTCAAGACGGTTAAGCTACGCTCTTTAGCAAGAACAGGGTTAGCATTTGGAGAAAAGCGAGACGGGGCTTTTAAAAGTCCAGCGATCGTAGCCGCCTCACTGACTGTTAAATCTTCTGCTGATTTTCTAAAGTAAGTTTGCGCAGCCGCATCAATACCATAAGCGCCACTGCCTAAATATACACGGTTGAGGTAAGCGCTTAAAATTTCATCTTTTGTTAGCTCACGCTCAAGCTGCAATGCGAGCATAATTTCCTGAATTTTTCTTTTGATCGTACGCTCACGCGTTAGAAATAAATTCTTTGCAAGCTGTTGTGTAATGGTTGAGCCGCCTTGAACAAATCCGCCGCGCTGAATATTTACAACGAAAGCACGAGCAATTCCTAAAGGGTCAATTCCGTAATGGGAATAAAAACGGCGATCTTCAATCGCTAGGACTGCGTTTGTAACGTGAGAAGGTAATTCTCTAACATCAACAATCTCGCCTTTAATATCGCCATAGCGATCGACAATTTTCCCGTCTGCCGCTTTCACAATAATTGTTGGTCGCCTTTCAAACACCATATCTTTGGTGATTGATGAAAGCTCACTTGCGTAGTAAATTAACAGGATTGAGATAAAAATTCCGGCCCATACGCTTAAGACAAATCCCCACTTAAAACAGAATTTTAAAAACCCACCAAAAGACTTCTTATTCTTTTTGGTTTGTTTTTTCTTCTTGCTCTTTTTTTGTGTCTTTTTCGCCATGCGTGAAAATTTATTATGGGGTCAAATTTAAAGTCAATAAGGGATAGGGCATCACATCCCAAAAGTCTATCAATAATTATGGTTTCTTTTTGGTTGACGCGGTCTTACGTGCAATTAATCCAATATCGGCGCATGGCAGGAAAACGGTCTGTGGCGCAGGTTTCATCTTCAAATTCGCCGCCGCATGATTCAACAATGTGAATGGCTGCTTTATCTTCGGGGGGAAGGGTTATAAGCGCGCGATCTATGCCGAGATAATTGACGATCGGTAAGGCTTTTTGAAGAATTTTCTTGCCAAAACCTTTGCCGCGCATACTGGGACGTATATTAAAATGAATATGGCCACCCCATTTCTCAAGGTGCCAGTTTAGGCGATGGCGAATATCAACAGTACCAATGTAATTCTCATCTTTAACAAGCCAGACAACAGTTTCGGGCACAGGCTCAACCCAATCTTGGTAGGGTTGATGCGGATAGCCTTTTTCCGCTCTCAGCTCTTTAATAAAGCTCTCAAAATCTGCGTTCAGTAAGTTAATATCCTGATGCAGATAGCGGCCTTCTTCATGATACTCTTTGAGAGCTTCAAGGTAGCTATTTTTATAATTGGCTGAAGGTCTTATGAGTTTCGAAGCAGACATCTCGTTGTTTTCATTCAATTTCTGGTCGTCGTTATTTTACTCCTCACGGTGGTTATCACCGCTTCGTCGTTTATGCCTTGCCAGAAATTAAAGCAAAACAACGATAGGAAACCAAATTATCATAAAAGCTAAAGCAGGAATATAGAGGCAAGGCCCAAAAACCCAAAAAAGCCAACAATATCTGTGATGGTCGTCAGTAACACCGTTGATGATAAGGCAGGGTCAGAGCCAATTTTGTTCAAAAAGATCGGGATTGCAGCGCCGCTTAAACCTGCGACAATAAGATTAATGATCATGGCGGCTGCAATGACAACGCCAAGCATCTGGCTATCGAACCATAGCGCTGCTATAATGCCCATGATAATGGCGAAACCTGCGCCGTTTAAGAAGCCCACAATCGTCTCTTTTCCTATAACGCGTAAAGTGTTGGTTGACGATAATTCTTTTGTGGCAAGGGCGCGGACAGCAACGGTTAAGGCTTGCGTGCCTGCATTACCGCCCATAGAGGCCACAATAGGCATCAGGATCGCTAAGGCAACAATTTGATCAATCGTGGCATCAAAAAATGAAATCACCACGGAGGCAGCAATGGCTGTCATCAAATTGATAAATAGCCAACGAAAGCGGCTTTGCGTTGTCGATAGAATATTACGATAAAAGTCATCTTCTCCCACACCAGAGAGCTTTAAGATATCTTCTTCAGCCTCTTCATCGATAACTTCGATAATGTCGTCAAATGTAATCACACCGATGAGGCGATTTTCTGCATCGACGACAGGTGCGGAGTTCAGGTTTTCACGCCTGAAAATCATCGCGACTTCTTCTTGGTCCATATCGGCAGGGATTGTGTGGACCTCATCAAGGAGAAGATTTTCAATCTTCTCTGTTCGTTTATTGCGAACAATACGGTCTAGCGGGATTTCCCCGATCACATGATAAAGTGGGTCAATCACAACAACATCGTAAAATTCATTGGGCAATGTCTCTGATGCGGCGCGTAAATAATCAATCACTTTTCCCACGGTCCAGAATTGCGGCACAGCCACAAATTCACGCTGCATTAATCGACCAGCAGAGTCTTCGGGGAAGGTTAAGCCTTCTTCGATGGCCATTCTGGTTTTGGCAGATAGATTTTTAATGATTTCTTTTTGGAAAACCGGATCTAGGCTCTCAATCAGGTCAAGGGCATCATCTGAATCAAGTTCTGAGAGAATATTTGCAACCTGATATGATGTCATTTGCGACAAAGTCGCTTTTTTAATATCATCATCAAGATGGGAGAAGACTTGCGGATCAATATCAACTTTTTGATTATCAATCAGGATCTGACGGTCATCGGCAGGAATCTTTTGAAGCAAATCAACGGTTTCAGAGACACTTAATTCATTAATCGCCTCAACATGATCTGTGGGATCGTCATTACGAATAGATTCTGTGATCTCACGAATAGACTCATCGCTGAGGCCAACAGTTTGATTTTCTGCTAGTTGCTCAAATTCTTCAGACAGGGTTTCGCCCTCTGCAAGGCTATCCGTTACCTGTTCTTTGAGCTTTTCTTGAGTCATTGATTACTCAAGCCGCTTTTTTCGTTTTCTTTGCAGTTTTCGTTGATTTCTTAGACGATGTTTTTTTATCGGCTTTCTTTTCTTTTTGGGCTTCCACACAAGCAACAGCGGTCATATTCAAAATACCGCGCGCATTGACTGCAGGCGTTAAAATATGAGCAGGCTTATCAACGCCAAGAAGAAGGGGACCGATAGGAATGCCTTCACCTAAAATCTTAAGCATATTAAATGAGATACTAGCCGCTTCAATATTAGGCATTATCAATAAGTTAGCTTCGCCTTTTAAAGAAGAGTTTGGCATAAGGTTATCGCGAATATCCTGCATTAAGGCGGTATCTGCGTGCATTTCACCATCAATTTCAAGTGATTGATCGCGCTCTTTTATGATACGACACGCTTCGCGCATTTTCTCTGGACTGCCGCCACGGCGTGATCCAAAGTTTGAATGAGAGAGGAGAGCCACTTTGGGCGTAATCCCGAATTGTTTTACACGTTCAGCGGCCAATAATGTCATTTCTGCAATCTGTTCAGGGCTGGGATCAGGATTTACATGCGTATCACAGACAAAGTAATTCCCTTTGTTCGGCATAATGAGAAGGCGTAAAGCCGCCGCTGTTTCAACACCTTTCTTCAGCCCATGAATATCAACGACTGTATGAAGATGATCTGTATATTCGCCAACCGTTCCACAAATCATAGCATCAGCTTCACCGCGCTCAACCATCATGGTGGCAATCGCCGTTGTATTCGTCCGAATAATATTTTTGGCCATTGCCGGCGTTACACCATGGCGTTCCATTTTCTTATGATATGATGTCCAATATTGCTTATAACGCTTATCATTTTCAGGATCGCATAGCTCATAATCTTTATCCTCTTCTAATCGAAGACTTAAAGTCTCTATACGTTTTTCGATAACACGTTTACGACCAATCAGAATAGGCGTAGCGATATTCTCATCAACAACCATCTGAACAGCGCGTAGCACATGCTCTTCTTCGGCTTCGGAATATACGACACGCCTCGGATCTTTTTGTGCTTCGGAGAAAACTGGGCGCATAACCTGGCTTCCTTGGTTATGGAACTGCTCTAGTGTTTCACGATATTGATCAAAATCTTTAATCGGGCGAGACGCTACTCCACTATCCATTGCGGCTTTTGCAACAGCTAAAGGCAGCTCAACGCCAAGGCGCGGATCAAATGGCTTAGGAATCATATATTCAGGGCCGAATTCCATAGTCTCCCCTGGGTAAATTGCGGCCACTTCTGGAGTCACTTCTTTTCTAGCCAAGGCAGCAATCGCATCAACACAGGCAAGCTTCATTTCTTCATTGATGGCTGTTGCGCCTACATCTAACGCTCCACGGAAGAGGAAGGGAAAACATAAAACATTATTCACTTGGTTTGAGAAATCCGAACGGCCTGTACAAACAATCGCGTTGGGAGAGCCTTTGAGAGCGTCTTCAGGCATGATTTCAGGCGTGGGATTTGCCAACGCCATGATCAAAGGCGCATTGGCCATCGTGCCTACCATATCTGAGGTCACCATATTCGGGCCTGATAATCCTAAAAATACATCGGCGCCTTCTAAAGCATCAGAAAGTGAGCGCGCATTGGTATCAACTGCATATTGCTCTTTATAAGGGTCCATGCCTTCGGTGCGCCCTTTGTAAATTACACCATTTCGGTCACAAACCGTGATGTTGTCTTTGGGGAGACCGACACTGACAAGCAAGTTGAGGCAGGCCATCGCCGAAGCGCCAGCTCCATTGGCCACTAATTTCACGTCTGTAATCTTACGCCCTTGAATTTCCAGCCAGTTTGTAAAGGCGGCCGATACAATAATGGCTGTCCCATGCTGATCATCATGGAAGACGGGAATGTTCATGCGCTCTTTTAAGCGTTTTTCAATCTCAAAACACTCAGGCGCTTTAATATCTTCTAAGTTAATACCACCAAAGGAAGGCTCTAAGGCTGCAATGGCTTCAACGAATTTATCAACGTCAGTCTCATCAACTTCTAAATCAAATGAATCAATATTGGCAAATTTCTTAAATAGGACTGATTTTCCTTCCATGACCGGCTTTGAAGCAAGCGCTCCAATATCACCAAGACCTAAAACAGCGGTTCCATTAGAAATAACAGCGACAATGTTGCCACGAGCAGTATAATCGAGAGCCTTTAAAGGATCTTTTTCAATTTCTTCACATGGCGAAGCCACACCCGGTGAATAGGCTAAAGCTAAATCACGCTGAGTTTCCAGCTGTGTTGTAGGCTTCATTGAGATTTTACCGGGGGTTGGACGCTTATGATAGTCCAGCGCGGCTTTTCTTAACGTTTCGGCTTTTGATTGATTATCTGATTTTGCCATGAAAGGAACTCCTCTATTATTTGTCCTTTATAAAAACTCTTGATGAGTAAAGAATTTGGTGCGGCCGAGAAGAGTCGAACTTCCACGGGATTATCTCCCACAGCGACCTCAACGCTGCGCGTCTACCATTCCGCCACGGCCGCATTTTGGTATCCATTTCATCCCTGACTGCGTTATTACGCTCTTCATGTAGTCAACTACATTTCATCGCTTATGCCTTGTCAGAAATAAAAGCGATCCCAAACTGTACTAAAAAATCTAGCACATTTTTAAGGTCATGTTTTGGTAACAAAATTATCTATTGGGGGCAAGACACTTATTTAAAGACAATAAGCTAGGAAGGTTTAGGTTGGCTCTTCACTGTGCTTTGAATGACTCCGTAGGGGCTTCCGCTTAAATGCTCTTGAAGCCGTGTTTTAAACAATCTGCGGCCACCCTTCATGACTCTCTTCATTTCTTCAGCTTCTTTGTAAAGGTCTTTCATGATGGCTCTTTGCTTTTCTCTTAAAACATCAGACACATAAACTGTAATTTTGCCTTTCCTTTTGATATGGAGAGAGCAGTTATAAGCATCTTCTAAGTCTTTTAAATCAATACCCATAATTTCTGATGCTTCTAAGAAGCACGCTCTAAAATAGAATTCACTGGATTGAGAAAAGCCTTTGTCATTTTGCTTCAAGCCAAGCTTTACCTGATATTGAAATGAGGTAAGGGCTTCTAATCTTTCTTGTTTTGCAGAAGTACGCTGATAATCTTTTTCTGAATCAGAAAGCGTCGTATGCTGAATCTGGGGATGACTCAAGCATTGAAATATTATACTCATTGCACTCGTTGACATGAAAATCTTTTATATTAATTATGGAATTTAATCAATCAAAATGACGATCGAGTGGAAAATTTCAACAGAGCCCGTGCCTTACAAGGATGCCGTGACATTGATGGAAGAGCGTGTGGCGATGATCAAAGAACAAAAAGCACAAGAAATGATCTGGCTTTTAGAGCATCCCTCGCTTTACACGGCCGGAACAAGCTCTAAAGCTTCGGATTTGCTCAAGCCCCAATTTCCTGTTTTTGAGACAGGCCGGGGCGGGCAATATACGTATCATGGTCCCGGTCAGCGTGTTGCGTATGTCATGCTTGATTTAAAATCCCGTCAGAAGACGCCTGATATAAAAGATTATGTTTGCCAATTAGAACAATGGATTATCGATACAATCTCTGAATTTGGAATAGAGGGTGAGCGTCGTTCGGGGCGTGTTGGTATCTGGGTAGATGTAAATGGTCAGGACAAAAAAATTGCAGCGTTAGGCGTGCGTGTTCGCCATTGGGTTACCTATCATGGTATTTCAATTAATCTAAACCCTGATTTGTCTCACTTTAATGGAATTGTGCCCTGCGGAATATCAGATGCAGGTGTTACCAGCTTTGAAGATTTGGGAAGCTCAATTTCAATGGATGAATTAGACCAAGCCTTAAAAACAAACAGTCCCTTTTAATCATTACAGGGCGCGGCTAGGAAAGCCTTCACGAACAACTCTGTCGACTATAGCGGTAAAGGTCTGTTGTTGAGTATTTCCATCAACTGCTCTTGCGGCAAAAACGATACCGTTTTGCATGACCTGTCGTACAGATTTTCCTTGTTCTCTCACTGGTAAAGCTGAGACCTCTTGGTAATCACATAAAAGGCGCTCTGCGGTCACTGTAAATTCTGAATTATTCCGTTTTGAAAATGTAACCCAAACATTGACACCGTCATCTACTCCCGTATCAGGATTTGCTAGGCTAACGCCTCTGTAGCCAAAATAGTCACGTAATTTTATATTATCACTCATGACCCAAACCTTTTTCTAAATTATGACAATTTATCAATTTATGATTTTGCGATCAAGCCTTAATCGGCGGCGATATTCATAAGATTTTGGTCGACATATTGAGAGAAGAAATTAGCGAAAGCGTTCAGATCGTCTTTTAACTTCACGAAATTCTTATTTCTGAGACCAGTTTCTTCATCCATGTATAGGGCTTTATTAATCTCTATTTGAAGGGAATACATCCCCTTAGCAGGCTCAGAATATCTTTCAACAAGCTCAACACCTTTGTAAGGGTCATTAATAGCGATATTGTAGCCAATACTATCAAAAAACTGTTTGATCATGCGTGTCATGTCAGGCGGGCAGGTTGTTCCATTCCGATCGCCCAGCACAAAATCGACTTGTTTTTGTGGATTTGATCGATCAGACGCAGGCGCAACGCTGGAAGAGGGCATGGAATGACAATTAATGTGCCAGACTTGTCCAAAATGATAATGAGCATCAGAGATAAAGCCCTCAAGCACTTGATGGTAGGGCTTATAGTAATTCTGAATACGGTGATGAATATCGCTCACTTTTAAAGGTGCTTTATATAAAGCCGTTCCCGGGCGTATCAAACGGCGAATTAAACCGATACCGGCATAAGAGCGTTCCGTCGGGTTTGGCGTCTCATAGCCCTCTTTCCCAACGGGCCATTCCCCAATATATGTTTCGGGGTCGATATCATCTATTTTACGATTAAGATCAATGTAAGCACGCGGAAATTCTGCTTGTAAAAAGGCCGCTCCATAATTTGGGACATCTTTGAAAAGCTCATCAACATGCATATCGGCGGTGCGCATAATATCGCTATCAGGGCAGGCATGATGAAAGTCCGCGGGCTTCATAATTCCGCTATGCGGGGAGTCGAATATTAACGGCAATGATTTTTGCGGCCTAAAAAAAGTGAAAACACCTTCTAAAGAGCTCTTGTGAATTGGCGGATCGCCGCTTATGGTATCGATGATTTCCATGACGATAATCTAACCTGTGAAGTGACTGATATACAATGTTTGATATAAAATATATTCGCGATAATCCTAAAGAATTTGATGCCGCTATGGCGCGCCGCAAATTAGAGCCTCAAAGCACTCAAGTTTTGAAGCTTGATGAAGATTTACGAGCAGCGCAAACGGCCCAACAGACAATGCAGCAGGAGCGAAACGAAAAATCGTCTCTCATTGGTCAAATGATGAAAGAGGGCAAAAAGGACGAAGCTGATCAGGCGCGTGAAGATGTGGCACGACTAAAAGAAGAAATGATCGTTCTTGATGAAACTGTTCGCCAGAGAAAAGAGGCTCTCGTAAAATATTTGTCAGGTTTGCCAAACATCCTCAAAGATGATGTTCCAGATGGCGCAGACGAAGATGATAATGCTGAAATTCGTCGCTGGTTTCCCGGCGGAGAAAAAGAACCGCGTGTTGGTCAAAACGCTGCCAAAGAGCATTACGAAATTGGTGAGGCTTTAGGCTTTATGGACTTTGAGACGGCTGCAAAATTAAGCGGTAGCCGATTTGTTTTATTGAAAGGCCCGCTGGCGCGGCTTGAGCGCGCTCTGGCTCAATTCATGCTTGATACGCATGTGAATGAACATGGTTTGACAGAGGCGTCATCTCCGTTGATCGTCAATACCGAAGTCATGTATGGCACAGGACAACTTCCAAAATTTGAAGATGACCAGTATGAAACGACAAATGGTCAGTGGTTGATACCAACTTCTGAAGTCACGCTGACCAATACAGTGCGTGAGGATATTGTAGATGCTGATAGCCTCCCCCATCGTTATACAGCCTACAGCCCTTGTTTTAGAAAAGAGGCGGGAAGTGCAGGAAAAGATACGCGTGGGATGCTGCGCCAACATCAATTCTACAAAGTTGAAATGGTGTCGATTACTCACCCGGATGAAAGTGCGGATGAACATGAAAGAATGCTAGGATGTGCGCAGGCGATTTTGGAGAAGTTGGAAATTCCATATCGCACCGTAGTCCTTTGTAGCGGTGATACCGGATTTGGCGCGCGTAAAACATACGATATTGAAGCATGGCTTCCGGGGCAGAATGCGTATCGTGAAATTTCCAGTGTTTCTGTTTGTGGTGATTTCCAAGCGCGCCGTATGAATGCACGTTTTAAGGCCAAGGGTGATAAAAACACTCAGTTTGTTCATACATTGAACGGGTCAGGCGTTGCCGTTGGCCGTGCGTTAATTGCTGTGATGGAAAATTACTATGATCCTGAAGATGGCGGAATTATTATTCCTGAGGCTCTAAAGCCTTACATGGGCGGCCTCGAGAAGATCGTAAACACCTAGCTTTTATCCATCATTAATTATTGCGCCGCGATTCGAACCGCGATAAACTGTAATTTCTAGATATTTCTGTTTTTCGGCAGAAGTAACCCACATTTATTTGAATAAATTATGAACGCGCACGTTAATCGAAAAATTCGTCTTATCATGTCTTTGCGTCAGCAAGGCATTAAGGATATCAATGTGTTGAACGCCATTGAGCGTATTCCACGCGAACATTTTATTGATGAGACTATGTTGGATCAGGCTTATGAGGATATTGCACTTCCTATTGGTCGTGGCCAGACTATCAGCCAGCCTTTCGTTGTGGCCAAAATGACTGAGGCGCTTCAGCTAAATGATCGTCACAAGGTTTTAGAGATTGGAACAGGGACGGGATATCAAGCCTGCGTTCTTTCAAAGATTTGCCGCCGCGTTTATACAATTGAACGTCATAAACCGCTTCATGATTTAGCTGAAGACAATTTTAGAGCGTTAAACTTACGTAACATCACAACGCTTTATGGTGATGGTATGAAAGGCTGGCCAAAAATACATGGGGTGGATCAGGCGCCATTTGATCGCATAATAGTGACTGCGGCTGCGCGTGAGAAACCGCCGCAAGCTCTAATAGATCAGCTCGTTGTTGGAGGTATTATGATTGCCCCTGTCGGTGAAAGCGGCCGCCAAATGCTTAAAATTTATAAAAAAGAAGGCGAAGATACTTGGTCAATTAATGACCTTATTCCTGTTCGTTTTGTACCTTTATTGCCAGATATAGAAGGGGTTATAGTTCAATCCTCTCGTGAAAAAGAGGTTGCTTAACAAATGAAAAAACTTCTTCTCTTATCGACAATTATTCTTGCAGGTTGCGGACAATCTAAAACGCCTGCTGGTTATAAGGCATATGGGGTTTCCAACAATGCAGGAAGTACAGGTGTTCATACCGTTCTTGCTGGTGATACAGTGGCCAAGATTGCTGATAATTACCGCATCCCTATGCGTGAAATTATTACCGTGAATAATATCCAAGCACCTTATGTTTTGAATGTAGGATATCGCCTGAAATTACCACCACCTAATGAGCATCAGGTGCGTAAAAATGACAGTGTTCACTCTATTGCGCAGATGTATGAGGTGAGCGTGAATAGGCTGGTTGCCTTGAACCAGTTAAAACCGCCTTATCAACTACAGATTGGTCAGACCTTAAGATTGCCTACACCTACGATTGAACAAAAGGCTGTCCAAAAAGAAAATTTAAAGCGGATGGAGCGTGAAGCACCTACAAAATCTAATGCACGCATTAACCCAGTTCAAAGAGAGACATTAGGTGAGCCATTATCAGCGCCGCAAATGGGTCAGCCGCAAACTGGGCAGGTAAGTCCTGCTGTTCAAACACCGCACGCAAAGCCGGCACAGGTGCAGCAAACCTCTGCTGCGCGCTCTGTCCCGAAAACTACGCCAAAAGCATCTGGAAGCGCGAAATATATGCGCCCCGTGAGTGGCCGTGTGATTTCAGGGTTTGGACCTAAGCCAGGCGGGCTTCATAATGACGGCATCAATATCAAAGCATCGCGGGGTACGCCTATAAGGGCTGCTGAAAACGGCGTTGTGGTTTATGCAGGCAATGATTTGGAAGGCTACGGCAATCTCGTCCTTGTGCGGCATGAGGGGCAGATGCTGACCGCTTACGCGCATCTGGATAAAATGCTGATTGATAAAGGCGCAACAGTGAAACGCGGTGAAGCCATTGGAACAGTTGGGTCAACTGGTCAAGTTGATACACCGCAGCTTCATTTTGAGGTGAGAAGAGGGACCAAGCCTCTTAATCCCGAAAACTATCTGTAATAAAAAAAAAGAGGGGCCAAAGCCCCTCAAATTTTTAAATTATTTTTTTAAGCTTACATGCTTAAACGTAAGTCCTGGAATTTTTGTGTCATCTGTGCACGTTCTTCAGAACTTGAAAGACTAGCATCTTGATCTAACACGCTGTCTTGGAACGTTGTTGGATCATTGTCCATTGTAATGAAGTCACCATCAGCTAGGCGCTCTGCAAATCCTTCCAACACCGCTTGGTATTCTTCAGGTGTGACATCTGCGCCGCCTGGGCTTGTTGGATCCATTGCAGCTTCTAACATTGTATTGAAGAAGTTTACAGCCTCTCCACAACTATCTGAGTCGACAAAGTCAAAACCAGCTTCTACTTGTCCAGCTAAGGCTTGGATTGCAGGGTTTGAAGGATCAACGCCATTTGCAGTTGCATGTTCAATGAAGTCCTCAACGATTGGATTTTCTCCAGGGTTACCGTCAACAAAAACAGTAGGATCAAAAACATCTTCAGCTGTTAATGCCGTAACTTCTACAGGAGGGCAATCTTCTGGTGTTTCTGCTGTGCCGCCTTCTGGGGCTTCTTCGCCTGCATCTGCACCACCAGCATCTCCTGCATCGCCTTCACCGTCTGTACAATCAGCAGCCCCAGGTCCAGCTTCACCAGCTTCTGGTTCCACATTAGGTGGTAATACTTCGCCGTCTGGAAGCGTGTTAGGATCAACGTCTGCCGCTGCACAATCAATATTAAAGGATTCTTTAATATTATCACCGAAAGTATTTGCTAAATATTCAGCGCCTTCCATGAATGCAAACGCTGTTGCGCCACCTAAGATCGCGCGCCCACCAATATGCTTCGCAAGTGACCAACCGCCTTCTTGTGTCCATGCACCGCGTAAACCGCCATCGTGCTCTCTATATTTATTAATAATTCCTGCGCCAGCTCCAAAAATAAATCCAGCTGCTGGGTAGGCTAATGGCCCCATGATAGGTGTTAGGGCTGTTGTACAAAGAATTTTTGCACCAATTGTTGGGGCAGCTCCCCAAAGACCGATAGCCGCTCCACCTACAAATGTTGCCCAAGGGAAACCATATTTATTTGAGCCATCATCTTCAGGGATATCAATTCCTGCATCGCCATTTCCTGGAATATCAACTCCACTTCCGCCGTTACCACCTGGAGGGGGAGGAGGCTCTGCACCTTTTCCATCGTTGCCACCTTGGCCAGGCTGATCGCCGTCGCCCGGTTTGCCAGCTTTTATAGGTGTAACCTTGGGAGGTTCACCATCTTTATTGGCTTTGAGCATATCCCACATGTTGCGGAATTTAGCGACTTGAATTTCCATTGCATCAATTTCGTTTTTAAAAGCTTCTGTACGATCTGCTTCTGGAGTGTCACGTAATAGTTTTTCAATATGTCTTTCAAGACGACCTTTTTCGCCGATTAATGCATTTACAGGATTTGGCCTTGCGCCTCTTTTGTCTTCTGGCTTGTCGTAATAGGCCTGAATATACACATCAAATTTATCAATGATGTCTTGAGCTAAGGTTGCGTCTTGGCCAGTGCCTTCTGCAATCTCTAATATTCCCGGATATGTATCCTGTAAGTAATTTACCGCTAAGTATTGTTGTCCGTCTAAAGGCATCTCTCGCACTCCCAAAAATTAAATTGTCGCATAGTAATAATTTACATAATATTAAAAGTCAAGCTTTTTATTAAACTTTTTTTAATTTTTTGCTGACTTTCATTAAATCAAGGATACAGAAAAGCGGTGACAGGATGCAAAAAAGCCTAAAAATAAACCTATAAACCACTGATATTGCTTAATTCTATTGAATTAAGCGTTGTGCATTCCTTTATGGCTTAAAATTCCGATCTTATATCCGTGATTTTCGTGTTTCGCATTGACGGCGGCCTCAACTTCTTGCCTAAAATGCGCTTCTGGAGAAAGTTTTCTAGGTCTTCCATCATCTTTATAAGGCTCTGTTTGTAGTTCAAAGCTAAGCTCTACATCAAATGTTTTAGGGTCATCAGCGCGTGCTTCAATTTTTGTTGGAATAGCGCGGAGTGTTTGGAAAGCAATGCCAAGAATTGTTGTTCTTCTCACAGCGGCTTCAATCCATTCTTTTGTGTGTTCTTGTCCCATAACATACCCCTTTTATATTTCATAGAAGGGAATACGGAAAAAATAAGCTTATGTCAATTTATTTTACAGAAGTTTCTTTTGTTGTCCGGCAATATGCTGAATAAACTGCCATGCAACGCGGCCAGAGCGGTTCCCGCGCGTGATTGCCCATTCTAGAGCGTCCTTATCATCAATTTTTAGATCATAATACCGGGCATAGCCGTGGATCATGTCTAAATAAGCATTTTGGTCCGCATTATAGAAACCAAGCCATAAGCCAAAGCGATCAGACAATGAGACTTTCTCTTCAACGCTTTCGCTTTTGTGAATGGCGGTTGAGCGTTCATTTTCAATCATATTGCGGGGTAGTAAGTGCCTGCGGTTGGATGTTGCATATAAAATCACATTAGAGGGGCGGGATTGCACGCCTCCATCCAGAAGTGCTTTGAGAGATTTATAAGAGCTATCATTCTCATCAAATGATAAATCATCGCAAAATAAGATAAATCGTTGGTCTTTGGCCTCTCTTAAGATATCAAGCAGAGGGATCAGTGCGTTTAAATCTTCACGATAAATCTCAACAATATTCAGGCTATGGTAGGTTTCCCGCAACTCTTGAAAGATAGATTTGGTTAGCGCACTTTTGCCTGTACCCCGCGCACCCCATAATAGGGCGTTATTGGCCGCATATCCTTGGGCAAATTGCTCTGTATTCTGGTAAAGCACGTCTTTTTGAGTCTCTAAGCGTACCAAAAGCGATAAAGGCAGGATATTTGTATCGGTAATTGGCTTTAAAGACATCGTACTGGATTGCCATATCCATAGATTATATTGATCCCAATCAGGCGCTGTTTTTTCACGTGACGGGCTTTGTTTTTCCAAAGCATCAGCCATTCGATCCAGTCTTTGCAGAATGTCGTTCATAATTTGCTCATTCATCAGCGCTATCCTTGCCTTTCTAATCGAAAGCATTATAGTTCGGCTTCAAACAAAGTAAATTTAAGATTAGAGGAATTCATAATGTTCATATCAAAAGCTTATGCTCAAGAGGTGCTCACAGACGCAGCAGGCGAAACAGCTGTAATGGTAGGCCAAGCCCCAAGCGCGACGAGTGCCTTTCTATGGAATATGGGTCTTATTCTTGTATTGGTGATCATGTTCTATTTCTTGCTGATCAGACCACAGCAAAAGCGTTATGCCGCCCATAAAGAAATGGTCGATAATCTGAAAAAAGGCGATAAAGTTGTGACGCAAGGCGGCTTGATTGGGAAGATCGACAAAATCAAAGACGATAAAGAGGTTGTTGTGGATTTAGGCAAAGACATGAAAGTAACGGCTGTAAGAAGCTCACTGTCTTTAAAAGAAGATCCTGCACCAGAGACAACGAAAAAAGCATAAACCGTAAGTCATGATTAATATCCCGCGCTGGAAAGTAATTTTAGTTATCATTATCTGTGCGTTCGGCCTTGTATATAGTTTGCCGAATGTCATAGGCTCGAATGCGCGTGATTTTATCGCTCAGAACCTTCCGGGGTTTGTTCCGCAAAAGACAGTTAATCTAGGTCTCGATTTGCAAGGAGGATCGCACTTACTCTTGCAGGTTGATTTAGAAAGCGTTTTGGTTGAACGCTCTGAAGGGCTCGTATCGACACTACGTCCTGAGCTTCGCTCTAATAAAATCGGCTATAGACGATTGAGCGACACACA
Organism: Pseudomonadota bacterium; assembly: GCA_039027295.1. Lineage (GTDB taxonomy): Bacteria > Pseudomonadota > Alphaproteobacteria > Micavibrionales > Micavibrionaceae. The sequence continues at coordinate 4,759 of JBCCKS010000010.1, read as the reverse complement.
GGCTGATGGTGACTTTGGTGTTCGCATTACGCTTCGTGATGAAGCAGATTTTGAAGCGACCAGACAGATTATCCGCGATATCGATAATACACTTTTAATTGATAATGATGCGGGGCAGGTGAGTGCAATTTTCTCTCAAGAAGCGATTGATGAAATTGAAAGCCAAACGATTGACCAGTCAATTGAGATTATTCGCCGCCGTATTGATGAAACAGGAACGCGTGAGCCTGTGATTCAACGTCAAGGCGATGATCGTATTTTAGTGCAGCTTCCAGGTTTAGATGACCCGCAACGTATTAAGGATCTATTAGGAACAACAGCTAAGCTCACATTTCATTTGGTGGAAGAGGGGGTTTCAGCCAGCACAAGCACAATGATTTTACCGATGGCTGAAAACCCAACACAAACGATCAGCATTATGCGCCGCGCGGAATTAAGTGGTGATATGCTTGTGAATGCTCAAGTTGGCCAAGACCAAGGCGGGCAACCTGCTGTTACATTCCGTTTTGATGCGATAGGCGCAAAACGGTTTGCAAAATTCTCGACTGAAAATGTTGGGCGTCTCTTTGCGATTGTTTTGGATAATGAAGTGATTAGTGCGCCTGTTATTCGTGAGCCTATTATTGGTGGTGCAGGCCAAATTTCAGGAAGTTTTTCAATAAAAGAAGCTAGTGATTTAGCGTTGCTCTTACGTGCTGGCGCATTGCCTGCACCTCTGTCTATTTTAGAAGAGCGTTCAGTTGGACCATCATTGGGGGCTGACTCCGTTGAGGCGGGTAAGATTGCGAGTGCGATTGGCCTGATTGGTGTTTTGATTTTCATGGCAAGCTCTTATGGACGTTTTGGCTTATATGCAAATGTTGCCCTTGTTGTGAACATGGCGCTTATCTTTGCCATTTTATCAAGCTTGCAAGCTACACTCACACTGCCTGGTATTGCCGGAATTGTTCTTACAATCGGTATGGCGGTTGATGCGAATGTTTTGATTTTTGAGCGTATTAAAGAAGAGATTGATAATGGCCGCTCACCCATGTCTGCCGTTGATGCAGGGTTTAGCCGCGCGATGAGTACAATTATTGATGCAAACCTCACAACTTTAATCGCAGCGACTATTCTCTATTCATTTGGAACAGGTCCTATTAAGGGCTTCTCCGTAACTTTGGCCATTGGAATTGCAACATCATTCTTCTCTGCCATCATGGTGACGCGTTTACTTGTTGTACATTGGCTGAAAACAAATAAACCTAGCAGCTTAAAGATTTAGGAAAGAGATAAGACTATGCTATTACGATTTGTTCCTAAAAATACAAATATTGATTTTATCGGTAAGCGCTATATGGCGTTTGTATTATCAGCGATCATATTGATTGGGTCTGTCGCTCTTCTTTTTACAAAAGGGCTGAACTTCGGAATTGATTTTACAGGCGGAACGCTCATTGAAATTCAAGTGCTTCAAGAACAGCCAGACCTCGGCAGCCTTCGTAATGATTTAAATGCGCTTGAGCTGGGTACAATTTCCATTCAGGAATTTGGCGCGCCAAACAATCTTCTTATCCGCCTACCTCAGCAAGGCGAAGATAGTTTCGCTCAACAAGAGGCGATTGAAACCACCAAAGAAACATTAGATGGTATCTTTGAAGAGGGGATTGAGTATCGCCGGATTGAATTTGTTGGCCCACAAGTCGGTGAGGAACTTCAAAAGAAAGGGATGTATGCCGTTCTTTTCTCTATCCTCGGTATGCTGGTCTATATCTGGTTTCGTTTTGAATGGCAGTTTAGTGCGGCTGCGATTATCGCGCTTGTCCATGACTCGCTTGCGACAATCGGTTTGTTCGCTCTTACACAAATGGAATTCAACCTCTCAACCGTTGCTGCAATTTTGATGATTGCCGGATATTCGATCAACGATACGGTGGTTGTGTTTGATCGTATCCGTGAGAATTTGCGTAAATATAAAAAGATGCCCGTGACTGAATTGCTCAACAAATCAGTGAACAACACATTATCACGAACAATCATGACATCGATTACAACATTGCTTGCACTTGCGGCTCTATGGGCATTTGGCGGCGAAGTTATTCGCGGCTTTGTGAACGCATTGATTTTTGGAATTGTAATCGGAACATATTCATCGATTTTTGTTGCCGCACCAATTTTAACATTTTTAAATATTCGTCATAAAAAACAAGATGCAGAGTCTTCAGACAATCCTGAAGAAGTAAAAGCATAATTTAGAAAAGGAAAGCACCATGAGATTCTTTAAAATTGGAGCCTTTATTTGTTTTGGTTTACTCGGTTTGAGTGCCTGTTCAGGTGGTCAGCCTGATAATGTCAGGACACGCGATGATATTATCGTCAATAATCGTGGTGCTATGCCTGCATCAGTGCCGCCGCCTCTAGAGCCTTTATCACCGCCTGCTGAGCCAGAATTGATGGCGTCTGAGGAAATGGTCTCTGAAGAGCCAATAACAGAAGAGGCCATGACAGGAGATGTTGAGCCTGTTGCGGAAGTTGAGTTAAGCGAGCCTTTGGAAACGCCTGACGCTCCACAATCAATGAAAGATATCCCACAAAGCGTATCAATGGATGATGAACCGGCTATGACAGAGAGTGTTCCTGAGCCTCAAGAGCCTGAGTTTGTTGTTATAGAAGAGCCTGCACCTGTAGAAGAAATGCTAGCAAAAGAGGCAATGCAGCCAGAAACAATCGAAGAGATTATCGAAGATGATATTCAAGAAGAGGCGATGCCCATGATGGAAACTGTGCCGCCAATTCAGACACCTCAGCGCGCTGTACCAACAATGCCTCAAGGGAGGCCTTCTGAAAAAGTTTATGTCTCTCCGTACGTTGATACAAAATAATCTGGGATAGTTCTTATGGATGTCACTCCGCTTGTTAGAGAAGGGCAGCAGATTGTTCAATCTTATGCCGGCGGACAATTCCAAATTAGTGGGCAATTTTTTGACGCGCCTATTATAGTCACACCAGAAGAAACAAACCCTTGGGATATCAAAAATGATTTCTCATCCTTGTCCGAAAAAGATTTTGATACGCTTTTAAATTACACGGCTGAATATGATGTCTTTTTGCTGGGATGTGGAAGTGATATGGCGTTTTTACCCAAAGACCTTAAAAATACTCTGCGCTCAAAAGGGCTTAGCTTTGATGTGATGGATACAGGCGCAGCCTGCCGCACTTATAACGTGTTGATGGCTGAAGGCCGGCGCGTTGTCGCGGCGATGTTTCCGGCATAAAAAAACCGCTTTCAAATAAAGCGGCTTCTTTGTTTGTAATGTTAGCGGGCTTTAGGCCGCTAATTGTAACGGGCCTTTTTCGTAAAGCTCGGCCACATAATCCCAATTCACGAGATTGTCAACAAATGCTTCCAAGTATTTCGGGCGAGCATTACGATAATCAATATAATATGAATGCTCCCACACATCACAACCTAATAAAGGCGTATGTCCGTGAACGACAGGGTTTTCACCATTGGGCGTATTGATTACTTCTAACTTACCAGAAGCATTATCCATAGAGAGCCATACCCATCCTGACCCAAACTGACCAACGCCTTTTTGGATAAATTGCTCACGGAAAGAATCGTATCCGCCCAAATCTTCTGAAATTTGCTTTTCAAGAGAGCCAGGCAGAGATGTTCCGCCGCCATTGGCCTTCATCCAGTTCCAAAAATGCACGTGATTATAAAATTGGCCAATTTGATTGAACAACCCGTGCTGAGCAGGATCATTGAATGTTTTGATCATCATTGTTTCAATGTCTGCGTCTTTTAACTCATCCCCGATCAACTCATTGGCTTTATCGGCGTAAGCTTTGTGGTGCTTATCATGATGAAATTCTAGTGTCTCAGCTGACATATACGGGTCTAAAGCATCGTAAGCGTAGGGTAGATCCGGTATTTCAAATGTCATAATGTCTCCTTTTGATATAATTGTAACGGTTAGTCTAACTATTATTTCTACTTTTTGTTCCTATTGCGACCTCTATAAGAAGAGTGTATGCAAAGTATCATGATTGATAATAGTTTGGAAATAGTTCGTAACCACGATCCCGATCGTTTCTTGCTTGCGATTACATCGCCTATCAAACATCGAAAAGCGCTGTTTGCTGTTTACGCCTTAAATTACGAACTAGCAAAGACGAGTGAGGTGGTCAGTGATCCTATGATTGGTCATATTCGTCTACAATGGTGGAAAGACGCAATTCACGAAATATTTGATGGTCAAAAACCAAGGCAGCATGAAGTTGTTGAGCCATTAGCGAAGTGTATCAAGCAATATGATCTTCAGCAGAAAGATTTTCATGATCTCATAGATGCCCGTAAATATGAACTTGATCATCATGACTGCGAAACGGCTCAAGATTTTGAGGCTTTTGCTCGATCACTCCATCACTCTATACTGAAAATAACGTGTGATATTCTAGGACAGGAAGAAGAGCATTTAGAAAAGATTGCCCAGCTCTGCAGCATAGTCGGGCTGATTAGAAACATTCCCGCTCAGCTTAATCAGAGAAAATTATATTTCCCCAAAAATTTATTAGAGAATAAAAACCTTTCTTTACAAAACATATTAGACTTTAGAAAAGAAGATCAGCTTTGTGAGATTATCTTTGAATATTTGCAGACTTTGGAATTCAGTAAAGACTTCAAAGCGACATCAAAAATTGGAAAAAAATCTTTGAAGCTGATCTTCTTTTCTAAAGTCTAATATGTTTTGTAAAGAAAGGTTTTTATTCTCTA
>JBCCKS010000009.1:0-63506 GCA_039027295.1 Pseudomonadota bacterium | reverse complement strand
TTATCAAAAAGCTCTGCTTGTTGATTGTGACGACAACGGATAAAATTATTTCATGAATAATGCCGAAGTCATTGATGTTGCCCGCGAAGCCATTATGCTGATTATACAAATCGGTTTTCCTGTGATGGGGGTAGGGCTTGTTGTTGGTGTTGCTATTGCATTGGTTCAGGCGCTCACACAAGTTCAAGAAATCACGCTGGTCTTTGTCCCAAAAATTCTTGCAATTTTTATGGCAATTTTTGTTTTTCTTCCAGGGTTCGCGGTCGTCATGATCGACTTTATGGAGGCCCTTGCCGATCGCATTGTTGGGCTTGGTCTTGGCTAATATGCAAACAATTGAAGAATTCCTCGTAAGCGGTGTTTTTGCATTCATGATGATTTTTACGCGGCTTGGGACAGCATTTACAATTATGCCGGGCTTTGGTGATGGATTTGTGCCAACACGTGTGAAGCTATTATCTGCATTGGCGATGTCATTTGTTTTAATGCCAGTCACAATGAAATATATGCCAGCAACTATACCCGCCTTTCCAGTTTTGTTTTCTCTTCTTTTGGTTGAATTTGTCATTGGTATTTTTATTGGAAGCATCGCCAGAATTTTTATGGCTGCGTTAGATGTTGCGGGTATGATTATTGCAAGCTTATCAGGGTTGGCAAATGCTCAGATTTTTAATCCAGCGCTTGCCTCTCAAGGATCTTTAACAGGCGCATTTTTATCTTTGCTGGGCTTAGTCATGTTGTTTACAGCAGACCTGCACCATATGCTTATTTATGGCTTGGTTGAAAGCTATACAGTCTTTCCTGTTGGCGGCGTTCCTGAAACAGGGTCAATGGCTGAGTTGGTTTCGCGGGCTGTCTCATCATCCTTTTTAATTGGATTTCAAATCGCTATTCCATTTATTATTATTGCTATGCTTTTATATATTGGAATGGGTGTGCTTTCGCGACTTATGCCACAAGTTCAAGTGTTTATCTTGGCGCTACCTGTTCAAATTCTTTTGTCGATGCTGACTTTGTTCTTAGTGGTATCAGCAGGAATGCTCTTCTGGCTCTCAGAATTTGAGAATGCCATGGAGTTTTTCTTAAGCAATATTGTTGATCCAAGCGCGAGGCCGTAACAAATGGCTGAAGGACAACAGGAAGAAGACGATTCCCAGAAAACTGAAGAGCCCACGCCCAAAAAGCTAGAAGAGAGCCGAAAAAAAGGGCAGGTCGCACTTAGTCGCGAGATTAATAACTGGGTGATATTATTAGTCGGGACAATTGTTGTTCTGGTGATTGGACCGCACACTTTAAGAGCTTTAAAAGAGCATATGCACACTTATATTGAAAAAGCCCATATCCTTCCTTCTGCGCCTGGCGGGTTAGGCTTTGTTTTGGGTGAGTCATTCTTTGAAGTCTTAGCTATTCTAGTTCTACCTTTAATAATTCTTATGATCGCAGCATTTGCTGCGCCTTTTTTACAAATTGGGCCACTTTTTGCGCCTGAAATTATCAAACCAGATATTAGTAAGGTTTCATTATTTAAAGGGTTCAAAAGACTTTTTTCAATGCGCTCTATTATGGAGTTTGTGAAGGGCATTCTAAAAATAGGAATTATTGCCGTTGTCGGCGTTATTATCCTTATGCCTTTTTATGACTCGATTGACAGTATGGTTGGTTTGCCCATACCAACTATGCTTGATGACCTTCATACGCTTGTGTTGAAATTAATGCTCGGTATTTTGGTCGTTCTTCTCATCGTTGCGATTATTGATTTGGTCTATCAGCGTTTTGATCATTACAAAAAAATGCGTATGACAAAGCAGGAATTAAAGGATGAGTATAAACAAACAGAAGGTGATCCTCATATCCGTGCAAAATTAAGACAACTCCGTCAGGAAAAAGCGCGCGCGCGAATGATGCAAGCTGTACCCGAAGCAGATGTTGTGATTACCAACCCAACGCACTTTTCCATTGCACTTAAATATGAACCAGATGAAATGGATGCGCCGTTGGTTGTGGCCAAAGGGGTTGATGATTTGGCGATGCGTATTCGTGAGGTGGCAAAAGAGAATGATATCCCTTTATATGAAAATAAGCCGCTTGCCAGAATCTTATTTGATGAAGTTGAGATTGATCAAATGATCCCGCCTGAGCATTATCAAGCCGTTGCTGAGGTCATTTCTTACATTTTCCAGCTCAAAGGAAAGCTAAACTCTTAAAGGCTGAATATAGCTGGTATTTTACAGTTATTTTTGGCAGACTCTAAATGTTATGCCCCTCGACCATACGGAATTCATAGAGCAACAAGATAAAAAGAGACGAGATCAAAAAGCGATCTTGCGTAAAGTCTCAGCGCGGGATTTCGGTCTCTCTATTGGCTTTTTAATACTTTATGTTGTGGCCTGTGTGGCTTTAGCCATTTTACTCGATATTGATCGTATGACGGCCATCTTAAGCGGCTTACTTTTTATTATAGCGGCAATTCTCTCTTTTTGGGGAATGCGCTTTATTAGAAGTTTTCAAAATAGAGAAAAAGAGCGCCTGCTTATTCGTGAAATTTTAGAAGGCTCTCGCGGCGCACGTTTGATTACAGATAGCGCCGATAACACAATCTACTTTAATGAAAAATTATCTACTCTTTGCGAAGGCGAACCGACATTAAGCAAAGTATCTGATCTATTCGCTGATAACGCCAATGTTCTCGCACTTTTTGAAAAACTATCTGATCAGGCGCGCTTAGGAATTAATGACACCATGGTTCTACAGTCAGGAGACGGTGCATCGGAAAAATGGTACCAAATTACCGCGCAACCTGTTGCGGGGTGGTCTGGATATATTCATTGGCGTCTTGATGATATTACAAAACAAAGAGAGATTGATCGTTCGGTAAGAATGGAGCGTGAAAAGCTCATCGACTTTACTGATAACGCTCCCGTTGGGTTTTTCTCAGTCAATGAGGAAGGCCGCTTTATTTTTGTGAATGCAACATTGTCACGCTGGCTGGGCGAAGATATTAATACACTTTTGACAACTGAAAGCCTACACACATATTTAGAAAAGCCGCCCAAAAATGCTGCGCCTTATGATGTCATTGATGGCGGTGGAGCAAGGCAGGTCACAGAGCTACGTATGAAAGGCCCCGGCGGTAAAACATTTTTAGCCAGCATTAATCAGGCTGTTGTGCGTGAGAGTGAAGGGGAAGTTCGAACCAGGGGCGTAATCCACGATCTAACCAATGAACGTGAAATGCGTAAAGCATTGAAAGCGTCAGAAGATAAATTCCAAAAATTCTTTGAAGAAGCACCTCTCGGTATTGCAAAGATCGGCCTTGATGGCGTCATCCAAGATTACAACTCTGCCTTTTCAAATATGATTGCCGTTGATGAAAAAAATATCGAAGGTCATGAGATTAAAGATTTTATTGAAAAGCAACATCAGCGCGAATTTGAAGTTGCCATTTTACAAATGGAGCCAGGGAAACGCTTACCTGCTCCGATCGATATTAATCTTGAAACGCTAGATAAACGAGAAGTCTCAGTCCAGCTTCATGCAAGACGCTTTAAAGAGAGTGATTCTATTGTTCTTCACTTTATTGACCTAACAGAGCAAAAAATATTAGAGCAGCAATTTGTGCAATCACAAAAGATGCAAGCCGTTGGTCAGCTAGCTGGTGGTGTGGCGCACGACTTTAATAATCTTCTGACGGCCATTATTGGATTTTGTGATTTATTATTGTTGCGTCATAAACCGGGCGATCCATCCTTTGGCGATATCATGCAGATTAAGCAAAATTCAAATCGCGCTGCAAATCTAGTCCGTCAATTATTGGCGTTTTCTCGTCAGCAAACTTTGCGCCCCAAAGTTCATGACTTATCAGAAATCTTAACAGAAGTGTCCCACTTATTAAGACGCTTGATTGGTACCAATATCGAACTCCAGCTTGTTCATGGTGATGATCTGGGGCTTGTGAAAGTTGATTTAGGTCAGATGGAACAGGTCCTTGTGAATTTGGCAGTAAACGCCCGTGATGCGATGCAAGATGGCGGTGAATTAACAATCTCAACTTATAATTATACAAATAACGATATTGAGATATGTGGTGAAGATGAAATGCCACCGGGTGATTGGGTCACGATTGAAGTCAAAGATACAGGTTGCGGTATTTCAGAAGAAAATCTTTCACGAATTTTAGAACCGTTCTTTACAACAAAAGATGTGGGGCAGGGTACAGGGCTAGGCCTTGCAACCGTCTATGGTATCGTTCGTCAAACAGGCGGGTATCTCTCAATTAACAGCGCCTTAACATATGGAACAACATTTAAAATCTTTCTCCCTCGTTTAAATGATGAAGATATTGAAGAGGTTCAAGAAGACACCAAAAAAGAAGAAAAATCAGCGGACCTTACGGGCTCTGCTTGTATTTTACTTGTTGAAGATGAAGAGGCTGTGAAAACATTCAGTACCCGTGCCTTGGTTAATAAAGGCTATGAAGTCATCGGTGCTGAAAATGGTGAGAATGCTCTTGAGGTTTTGACCGATAATGCTGACAAGACGATTGATCTCTTGATTACTGATGTGATGATGCCCGATATGGACGGCCCGACCTTAGCCAAAAAGCTTCGTGAAGAGAATCCGGAGCTTAGAATCATCTTTATTTCCGGATATACTGAAGACCGTTTGAAAGAACATATGGGTAAAAATATCTCATTTTTGCCCAAGCCTTTTACTCTCAAACAGTTGGCTTTAAAGGTGAAAGAAGCGCTCGAAGCTTAAATTGTTCTATTTTTGTTCTTTTTTATTGACGTATGGAACAAATAGTGTACATTTGTTCCAAGATCATTTGTGAGTAAGCCTTTGAATTTAACCTATCTCAATTGAAAACGCTTATTCCCTGTGCGACAAGGAAAGGAATTAAAATGTCAGTAACATCATTACAAAAAGAGTCACCTATGCAAAAAAACGATGCTGAAAAGAACAAAGCCTTAGACGCAGCCCTCTCTCAAATTGAAAGAGCCTTTGGAAAAGGGTCTGTTATGAAACTAAACGGAGAGCAAAATCCATTGGAAGTTGAAGCGATTTCAACTGGTTCATTAGGGCTTGATATTGGATTAGGAATTGGTGGTTTACCGCGCGGCCGTATTACAGAAATTTACGGACCTGAGAGTTCTGGTAAAACAACATTAGCGCTTCATGTGATTGCTGAAGCTCAAAAAGCTGGTGGAAATTGTGCCATTGTTGATGCTGAACATGCTCTCGATCCATCTTACGCTAAAAAATTAGGATGTAATTTGGATGAGTTACTTATCTCCCAACCAGATGCGGGAGAGCAAGCTTTAGAAATTACTGATACACTTGTGCGCTCTGGCGCTATGGATGTTGTTGTTGTTGACTCTGTTGCTGCTCTTGTTCCTCGCGCTGAATTAGAAGGCGAGATGGGTGATACTCATGTTGGTCTTCAGGCGCGATTAATGTCACAAGCGCTGCGGAAATTAACAGGGTCGATTTCCCGCTCACATACTGTAGTGATTTTTATTAACCAAATTCGTATGAAAATTGGTGTGATGTTTGGATCACCTGAAACAACAACAGGTGGGAATGCTTTAAAGTTCTATTCCTCAGTGCGCTTAGATATCCGCCGTATTGGTCAAATTAAAGATCGTGATCAAGTCGTAGGTAACCAAACACGGGTGAAGGTTGTTAAAAATAAAATGGCGCCTCCTTTCCGTCAGATTGAATTTGATATCATGTACGGAAAAGGAATTTCTAAAACAGGTGAGATTCTTGATCTTGGTGTACAAGGTAGCTTTGTTGAAAAAGCAGGAGCATGGTTCTCCGCTGAAGGTGAGAGAATTGGTCAGGGACGCGAAAATGCGAAGCAATTCTTGCTTGATAATGCCAACATAATGGATACGCTTGAAAATAAAATCCGCGAAAAAGCTGGTTTAATTTCCGAGGCAATGTTGGTCGGTCCTGAAGATGAAAGCGGCCCAGATTTGGAGGTTGTCGACGCTGAAGAAGACAACAAGAAAGCTAAGAAAAAAGCTTAATCAAATTACTTGAAAAGTTGAATTGGGGGGAGTGAGATTAGTTCGCGCCCCCAAATCCATGGGTCCATCTTGTTCTAGTAGGCCTACCAGATGCTGAATGCAGATGTTGAACCATTTTTCTGTCTAAATTGATTTGTCTGACTTCTAATAGTGCCTGTTTATCAGCACGATCTTTAATACATCTAACTTCATGTTCAGAGGGCGTTCCACCAAACGCTTTTTTGTATTCTTTCGTTAAGTCAATGGCTTTTTGAGCAGAGGGGATAGCATCGCCTTGAAAACTTATAAGAACGCCAGAACGCTTTGCGGTTTTCCAAATACGGCTAGCTCGTTTTTGCAGTTTTTCAACACTAGCCAATTTTGGCATTCATTTACCTCTTATCCCTCATGATGCGTTGCTTTTGTCTATTCCAGTCACGTTTTTTCTCTGTCTGTCGTTTATCATGAAGCTGTTTCCCTTTTGCCAGAGCAAGCTCTAATTTGGCAAGACCATTTTTATCAAAATATAATCTTAAGGGGATAATTGTATATCCTTCACGAGCAACCGATCCTGATAGTTTATCAATTTCACGTTTTTTGAGTAAAAGCTTACGCGGACGGCGCGGTTCATGCTGTAATTGTTGGCTAGCTTGCTGATATTCAGGAATATGAGCGTTTAATAAATGAAGCTCTCCAGATTTAGGTGCAATATGGCTCTCTGCAATCATGGCTTGTCCATGCCGCAAACTTTTCACTTCTGTACCAGTTAAGACAAGGCCAGCTTCAAATTTATCTTCAATGTGATATTCAAATTTGGCGCGTTTATTATCAGCAATCGTTTGATTGGTCGAGATAAGCCCGCCGGATGATTTCTTTTTCTGCGCCATGGTGAAACAAACCGGTTACGCCGCTAATTTTTGTTGCTGAAGGCCTGCAAATTCCAGAGCATGATCTACGATTTCTTTGCATGCGTCGCTCGCATTAACGAGAGGTAGACGAATATTATCAGAGCATAAGCCAAGAGCGCTTGCAGCATATTTAACTGGCGCGGGAGAGCTTTCTACAAATAAAGCTTCGTGAAGCGGCGCTAATTTATCGCGGCATTCTTCCATGGTTTGGATATCACCATTTTGCCACGCTTCATGTTGTTTGGCACATAAGCCTGGTGCAACATTGGATGTCACAGAAATACAGCCATGTCCTCCTTGCGCTAGATAGGCTGTTGCCGTTGCATCTTCACCAGAAAGTTGGCAAAAATCTTCACCAATCGCATGACGAATGGCAAGAGGGCGGGCTAAATCTGCTGTTGCATCTTTTACGCCGATAATATTTGGCAATTCTGCAAGGCGTGCCATGGTTTCAACACTTATATCAACGATACTGCGCCCTGGTATATTATAAATAATAATTGGAATATCCACTTCATCATGAAGTTTTTTAAAATGAGCATATAAACCTTCTTGTGTAGGCTTATTGTAATAGGGAGTCACAACAAGAGCTGCATCCGCTCCGTCTTCTTTAGCTTCGCGAGTAAATTCGAGGGCTTCGGTTGTGTTGTTTGAGCCTGTTCCTGCAATCACTGGAATACGTTTATTCACGATATCAATACATCTTTTTACCAGCTGTTTATGCTCTTGATGGCTAAGTGTCGGGGACTCACCAGTTGTCCCGCAAGGAACAACGCCGTTCGTTCCCTGTTCAATTTGCCATTCAATAAATTTTTCAAACGCAATAAAATCAATTTCCCCTGTTGAATCAAAAGGTGTGATTAGCGCTGTGATAGACCCTTTAAACATGTGCATTTTTTCTGTAGTTATGAATAAATATGAATATGACATTATCTTTGGAATGCCGTGAATGCAAGTAAAAGCCTTATTTTCTATGATTGTAATGCTTATGGTGCTTGTTTTTTCCCCTGCGCAGGCCTCAACTAATAAAGCATTACAAGCTTTAGATAAGAAAGATTGGAATACGGCGTATCGATATGGTGCATCTATTCAAAATTCTTTAGAGAAAAAAGCGTTTAACTGGTTTGCCTATATTCAAGGAGATCCGAATGCGTCATTTTCACAAATTTATAACTTTATGGCTGAAAATTCTGACTGGCCGGCTCAAACAAGATTACGTGTGCTGGCCGAACAGAGAATGCCATCTTCATTTGTAGGAACTCAAGCTCTTCAATTTTTTGAAAAAAATGATCCGATCACTTCACAGAGGATGGATATCTATGTTCGCTCTCTTCAATCAAAAGGCCAGAAACAAAAAGCAAAGCTTGCTTTAAATGAGTGGTGGCCAGAAGCAAATCTATCTCGTCAGCAGCAAAAAGATATTTTTGCGCGTTATAAGGACATTTTAGAAGTAAGAGCCCATATTAAACGGTTTAATCATTTAATCTTTGATAATAAATATGATCATGCATCGGGCATTGCCATGGTTTTGGGAGAAGGCTATCAAGCATTGTTAAAGGCACGCAAAGCCATCCGTCAGAAATCAGGAAATGAAAACGCACTTATTAATGCTGTTCCTAAAAACCTACAAAGTAATGAAGGTCTTTTATATGATCGTTTAAAGTGGCGACGTGAAAAAAAATTGAATCAGGGCGCGATTGAAATTCTTAATCAATCACCCACTGCCTCACAAATGGTTGATTCCTCTTTATGGTGGCGTGAAAGGCATATTATTATTCGCCGGCTTATAGATAAGAAAAAATATATAAAGGCTTATATGCTGGCTTCCACACACAAACAAAAAGAAGGATTTCCTAAATCTCAAGCGGAATGGGTGTCAGGCTGGCTGGCTTTACGATTTATAAACAAACCATGGCAAGCATTTGAGCATTTTGAAGCGCTTTATAACCATGTTGAAACACCAATCAGTAAAGCGCGTGGAGCTTACTGGGCTGGTCGGGCAAGTGAGAAAATGCAATATCCTGATATTGCTCGTAAATGGTATGATGTGGCTTCTCAATATCCATTCACCTTTTATGGTCAGCTTGCGGTCCAAAAAACAGGAATGCCTGTCAAAATATCAAAAGTGAATTCAAAAGTTATACCGTCTGCTCAATATCAAAAAAGCGAGCTTGCAAAGGTAGCTAAAATTTTTCATCGCGCAAAATTATCAAAAGAAGCGCAACAATTTTTAACTAGACTCTATTTGAACGCAAAGACGTCTGAGCAATATATTGCTGCGGCAAAACAAGCAAATGAGTTGGGTTATGACCAAATTTCCATTCGTGCTGCAGCGCAATTACAAAAAGACTTAGGCGTCAATGCAATTGAGTATTTATATCCTGTCGCGCGCGCACAAAATACAAATAATCTTGAATTGTCTGCTGTGAACGCCATCATTCGACAGGAAAGCCGGTTTGATAAAAATGCAGTAAGTAGAGCAGGGGCAAGAGGGTTAATGCAGCTTATGCCCGCTACAGCAAAAGAGACCGCAAGGAAGCTCTATATTCCTCATCAGAAAAGCTGGCTAACCCAGAGACCAAAACATAACATACAATTAGGGTCTTATTATTTGGCCGATATGCTGCGGCGCTATGACGGGAATTATGCTATGGCGGCGGCAGCTTATAATGCAGGGCCAGGGCGTGTTGATAACTGGATTAAAGAATTTGGCGATCCTCGTACTAATCAAATTGATTTTTTAGATTGGGCGGAATTAATTTCGATTTATGAAACACGAAACTATGTTCAGCGCGTTTTAGAAGCCGTTATTGTCTACCGTGAATTATTGGACCAAAAGTCAGTTTCAGGAAAAACTCATCTTGATTAGATTTTGCGTTTTTATTTGCAAATTGCAAAAATGCAATCAGTCACAAAACTTATCTCTTTGAATTCATTTTATATTTTATTAGTATGAAAATTGCTCTTTTCGATTTTTAGGGGAGGGATGTTCATGAAAAGATTTAATGTGCTTTGCGTGGGAGCAAATAAAATTCAAAAAAGCCAGTTAGAGTATTTTGGACAAGATAAAAATATTCAAATTATAACGAGTCAGAAAGAAAATTATAATGCTGTATTGTGTTTTTCACAGAGTAAAGCATTAGAAAATTTTCAACGACCAGTTTTTATCGTGGGAAGGCGACAATCATCAGAGCAGCTTAACTTTTCTAAACAAATGCCTATATCGCAAATGATTAGTCAATTGGAAGAATTTCTGTGCTTTCAATAAAATAGCGGTCATTGAATAAGGCCCTATGGTTCATAGATAAACTGCTCTATACTCTTGTTTATGGAAGCAATCAAAACGATAAATATACCAGATTGGTTTGATGATAATTTAAAACCTCTCATGTCTTTGTTGAAGGGTGATGGCGAAGAACCACAATCTCTTTTGGTTGGTGGTTGCGTCCGTAACGAGATTTTAAAAAAGCCTGTTTCCGATATCGATATCGCTACAAAATTCACGCCGCAAGAAGTTCAAAAAATTTTAGATAAAAATGATATTCAATGTATTCCAACGGGAATTGATCATGGAACCGTAACCGTCATTCTTGATAAAAAACCATATGAAATCACAACGCTACGAAAAGATGTATCTACTGATGGTCGCCGTGCGACAATAGAATTTTCTGATCAATGGGGGGAAGACGCTCAAAGGCGAGACTTTACAATTAATGCGCTTTACCTAGATATGAATGGTCGTCTTTATGACCCCTTGCAAAAGGGATATGAAGATATTCAAGATAAAAAAGTGCGTTTTATTGGCAATGCAGACCAAAGAATTCAAGAAGATTATTTACGCGTCTTACGTTTTTTCCGTTTTCATTCTTATTACGGCGAAGGGGATATTGATCGAGATGGCTTAAAGGCCTGCATTAAAAACCGTGAAGGAGTTTTATCTTTATCAAGAGAGCGAATTACTAATGAATTTTTTAAAATTCTTCTTTCTGATAATGTAACAGAAATTTTAGAGATTATGTTTTCTTCAGATATACTGTCTAAAGTAAAATCTGATCAGTATGAACCAAACTTTCTAAAGGCATTACTAACTTTTCAAAGTCAGAAAAACTTTGAACCAGATAATATGATAAAGGCGTTAACACGCTATTTCATTATCTCTGGTGGCAGGGCTAAATTCTATGATGATCTTTTTACATTCAGTAAAAAGCAATCATCTTTTTTGGTAAAGCTAGATGTGATGTCTCATAAAGAATTTTATCAAGACGAACGTGGTGTTAAAAAAGCGATGTTTATGCATGGACGTGAATTAGTTTTACAAGGATATACATGCTTGCTCGCGCAAGACAAAATTCAAAAGAGCTCAGATTTAGAAAATATAATCTTTAAGTGGGATATTCCTGAATACCCAATTACAGGCGAAACGCTTTTAAAAGAAGGGTATAAGACCGGCCCTGAATTAGGCCAAGAATTAGAACGCCGCCGTGAAGAATGGTTAGATGAGAATCTAGATTAATTTGCTAGAGCTAATAAAGGAGAGTTTGCTTTCAATGGCGTACTCTTAACTAACTTTCTACTTAAAGATCTATGATCTCCTCTCAAAATAGAAGAAACAGAATTTTCGTCTGGATGCATATGTTTTGTAGGAGTTAGGGTTGAAGCGCGTATTATTTGTGCTAAATAAGGTGATGTCTTAATTGTATGGATAACGGGGCTATCTGCTATCGCCTTAACTAAATTATCGTTAACCCCGGCATAATTAAAACTATCAGAAATAAAAACTGCATCTAGTTCACTTTGATTGATATCACTTACAGTCTTTAATAAGTCATCTTTGTCTTTTGAAGAAAATAACCCATTACTTGCAAATAATATAACAGACCTTGCGCCTTTTTCTTTAAGAATTTTTGCAATATCCATGGCTGTTCCACCCGTATCCACCATATCTTCGAAGATAACTATATCTCGTCCTTTAACATCATCCGTAACGCTAACCCGTTTTTCATTGGTTCTATTATTACGGCTTGCTGCCACTTGAGCCCATTCGTCTTTTCTTTCATAGTCTAGTTCAATAGAAGCAACAGAGTAGAGGCATTGTCTAAAAGAATTAGAAATTCTTTTGCTAGCCCCTGCATCCGGATAAGTGAACAACAGCCGGTCACGACTAATAATATTCTGATTAAATAATGAATTTAGTTGTTGGGCAAAAGGATAGGCCAGATGAACAACATCACAGGTTGTTTTATTTGGAGGCATTAAAAATAATGCCTGTGTTAACTCTATATTGTGCGGGTCCACAACTACCACGTTGTCACAAAGGTCTTTAAATCTTGCAATTGTATTGAGTAAAGATGTAGAGGCTCTTTCGCCAAATTTTCCATCTTCTCGCCCGTAAAACATATAAGGTAAAACAAGCGTGATTTCTCTTGCCCCATTCTCCTTAGCGGCCCCTAGTAGCAATTCTGTTTCTATTACATTTCTATTTGGTTCCCCTGCAGCCGAAGCGATAACAACAACTTCTCGTTTTCGAATATTTGACTGTATGACTGATCTGATTTCTCGGCTAGGGTGCTGCTTTCTGTCAACATCTACAACTGTCCATCCTAACGATTCTGCAATATCGTTAGCCAGTATTTGTGAGCTATAGCCAGGTATGATCAGTGGTTTCATAGTATTATCCTTAATTCAGGAAACTAGAGAGAATGTTATGATATGTCAAATAAATATTGAAAAATATGTAAATACATTGTAGTTAAGACCTATGAAAAAAGTTTTTCTAGCCTCCACATCGAATTTTTCACCAGATGAAATTACTCTGAGCAGTGAAAACCTTTTTCCTGCAATAGATCTAAATGGATTTTTTGAAGACTTGACTTGTGAATTAAGAGCTTTTCAAGCAAAAAGGCAAATCGAAATTGGAAGCACATATTTATTTGGCGGCGCCATTGCCGATTTACTCCTTGGAAATAGACCTAAGGATTATGATGTTTTTGTACGGTCACCAGATTGGATTAATGTGATTAAACGTTTTAGAACAGCAAGAGATAACGTATCTGGCTTTAAGGAGGCAATGGAATTAAACGAAGTTGAAGAACATACACTCTACGGGTACTTAAACCCAGTTTCAAAAATAGATGATATGGTGCCGTTCACTGATAATGACTTAATTGGTTTGAATACAGCTTATTTGGGGGCTTATTCTAGAGGAAATTCACCAGTACAAGTTGACCTGCGTATAGGATCACATGCACCAGGAATAGTAAAATTTTTACAAAATGTTTCTTCCCCTGTAATGGCGGCGGGTATAGAAATTACAGAAACAGGGGATGTTCTTTACGCACATCACGTTCAATTCTTTGGTGATTTGGAAAAAGGAATTATGAGAGTGAGAAAAGAAACTCCTGAGCTTGCTGAAAAAGCTGATAGAAAAGGTTTAAGGCTCGAAACTATTTCTTAAGGCCATTTTACCTTTGGTGGCATAGACATGAGGATGGCTTCTGTATTTCCACCGGTTTTAAGGCCAAATTGCGTTCCACGATCATATAACAGATTATATTCAACATAGCGGCCGCGTTTGATGAGTTGCGCTTCTCGCTGCTCATCGCTCCACTCATCATTCATCGTTTTACGGACAAGCTTTGGATAGATATCAAGAAATGTTTTGCCTACATCTTGTGTGAAATTGAAATCATCTTCCCAGTTTCTGCTTTCTAAATAATCATAAAAAATCCCGCCATCACCGCGCGGTTCTTCACGATGCGGAAGATAGAAATAGCGATCACACCACTCTTTATATTCCTTATAATCGGCGACTTCATGCCTATCACAACATTCTTTGAGCGCAGCGTGAAACTCTGCTTTATTCTCTTCATGGGGGATCATCGGCGTTAAATCTGCGCCGCCACCAAACCAGTTTTTTGATGTGACAATCATGCGCGTATTCATATGAACGGCTGGAACGAGAGGGTTTTGCATATGCGCGACCAGCGATATACCACTAGCCCAAAACTCGCCATTGCTTTCATCGCCACCTGGAATTTTGCTTCGAAATTCTTCGCTAAATATTCCATGAACGGTTGAGATATTGACACCAACTTTTTCAAAAACGCGTCCTCTCATGATTGAAATTTCACCGCCCCCATTTAAAATAGAACCGCTTTGGTTAGGCGTATCATCTTGATCTCTATTCCAAGGTTTTTTCTCAAAACGGCCAGCCTCTTGGTTACTTAATTTTGTGCCCGTTAAATCCTCTTCCAATTTTTCAAAGGCATCACAAATCTGATCACGGAGAGTTTGAAACCATTCTGAAGCTTGTTCTTTTTTTGAATCTATGTTGTTCATTTACTCAAACCCTGTTTGTCTTAACGCTTCGCCAGTAATCATTGCTGTTGCGTTAATAATATTCAGTGAGCGTGCTTTTCCAGACATTGGTATGGTCACGCGGTGATCGACAGTTTCATGAACGAATTCAGGAACGCCTGCGCTTTCACGTCCTGCAATTAAAATATCACCCGATTTAAATTTAAAATCGGGGTAGGCTAAATCTGTTTTGGTTGTCATAAGAACATGACGCTGGTTTTCTGTGCCTTTACAAAAGCTCTCCCAGCTTTTATGGCGTGTAATATCAATCAAATCATAATAATCCATAGCCGATTGGCGAATCTTCTTCTCAGAATAAGGAAACCCACAGGGCTCAACAATATGGAGCTTAACATTCAGGCATGCGCACAATCGTATAGCAGCGCCTAAATTTTGAGGAATATCTGGCTGATAAAGAACAATTTCTATCATAACAGCCACTCTTCTAAATAATTTTTTACACAATGGGTAGTTTTTTTCTGAATTTGGATTTTTCTAGGCTTTCTTTCCCTAGATGAAAGTGCTATTTCCCTTGATGAATTTTACTTCATCTATAAAATGTGAAGAAATATGAGTAGTAATCAACAAACAGACCCATCACAGGACAACAATAAAACTCCCGAAACTTCTTCTGATCACCATGAAGAGGGGGAGACAAGGCGCGACTTTTTATACTTAACAGCGGCTGCTTTTGCGGCGGTTGGAGCAGGATCAGTGGCTTGGCCATTTATTGATCAGATGAACCCCGCAGCTGATACGCTTGCATTAGCGTCTACAGAAGTTGATTTATCCCCTATTGAAGAAGGGCAAGCCATTACAGTCATGTGGCGCGGAAAGCCTGTATTTATTCGCCATCGCACGGCTAAAGAGATTGAAGAAGCGCAAGCCGCTGAGTTATCAGAGCTTCGTGATCCCCAAACTGACGCGGACCGCGTAAAAGAAGGTCAGGAAAAATGGCTTGTTATGGTCGGAATTTGTACGCATTTGGGATGTGTTCCGCTGGGGCAAAAAGATACAGATGTCAAAGGCGAGTACGATGGCTGGTTCTGTCCGTGTCACGGCTCACACTATGATAGTTCAGGGCGTATTCGTAAAGGACCTGCACCGACAAATATGGCCATTCCAGAATATGAATTTTTAAACGAAACAACCATCAAGATTGGTTAAAAAAGGCGCAAAATTATGATATACTTAGATCAGAACATTTTGTTTACGAACAAAATCACGCGTATAATTGAGTATTAATTTTGGGGCGAAAACATGGGTAGTGGAAACCGCACACAATTTGAAAATCCTGTAATAGAGTGGGTCGATTCCCGCCTTCCTGTATTTACATTAATGCAGAAAGAATACGGGGTTTTCCCAACACCAAAGAATTTCAACTATTTTTGGAATTTTGGTGCGATCGCCATGGTCATTCTTGTGACCATGATCATTACAGGTATTACATTAGGTATGCATTATACTGCACACGCTGATTACGCGTTCCAAAGCGTTGAGCGTATTATGCGCGATGTGAACTTCGGCTGGCTTATTCGCTATATGCACTCCAATGGTGCATCATTCTTCTTTATAGCTGTTTACATCCATATGTTCCGTGGTCTCTATTATGGTTCTTATAAGCAGCCCCGTGAGCTTTTATGGATGCTCGGAGTGACTATTTTCTTACTGATGATGGCCACAGCCTTCATGGGCTATGTGTTACCGTGGGGGCAAATGAGCTTCTGGGGTGCAACAGTAATTACAAACTTATTCTCTGCTATTCCAATTTTTGGCGAGAGTATCGTGACATTCTTATGGGGCGGGTTCTCTGTTGATAATCCGACATTAACAAGATTTTATGCTCTTCACTATTTAATGCCATTTGTGATTGTAGGCGTTGTTTTCTTACATGTTTGGGCGCTTCATGTGACGGGGTCTAATAATCCTATGGGTATTGAGCCAAAAGGCCCGCAGGACACAATTCCATTCCATCCTTACTATACAATGAAGGATTCATTTGGAATTTTGGTTTTCTTAATTCTTTATGCGGCCTTTGTATTCTTTGCGCCAAACGCTTTAGGACACCCCGATAACTATATTCCGGCTGATCCGCTTGTGACGCCAGCTCACATCGTTCCTGAATGGTATTTTCTACCTTTTTATGCGATTTTACGGGCGATTACATTTGATATCGGAATTCCACTGACTGATATTGTTCTAGTGCCTGCGAAATTAGGCGGCGTTTTAGCGATGTTTGGGTCAATTGCAATCCTCTATGTATTACCATTTTTAGATAAACATCCGCATCGCAGTGCCGTATTCCGCCCATGGTATAGAATTTCAATTATTCTATTTTTGATAAACTTTATTGTTCTTGGTGTTTGCGGTGCAAAACCTGCCGAAGGCTACTGGGTTATTTTATCGCAGTTGACTACGGTTTATTACTTCGCATTCTTTATTGTTCTTATTCCGTTATTTAACAAATTTGAACCCGTTGAAAAATTACCGCCAAGTATTAACGATGCAGTTTTAGATCCTAAGCTTAAAGCTGATGGTATGGCAAAAACGGTATAAGGATGATGAAAGCTCTTTCAATGAAACAAACAATCCTTACATTTCTCACGTGTGCTTTGATGGCTTCTCCTGTTATAGCCGCAGAGTCAAAATATAAAGCTGAGCTTCCTGATCATAAATTTAGCTTTGATGGTCCTTTTGGAACATTCGATCGCGGCTCTCTGCAACGTGGATTTCAGGTTTATAAGCAAGTTTGTTCAGCCTGTCATGGTATGAATCTTCTTTCATATAGAAATCTTACAGATCTTGGCTATAACGCAGATGAAGTAAAGGCGATTGCCTCCCAGTACACAATTATGGATGGACCAAATGATGAAGGGGAGATGTTTGAGAGAACACGCAAACCTTCTGATCGTTTCCACAACCCATTTCCAAATGAACAAGCTGCACGTTACGCCAATAACGGTGCTTACCCAGTCGATATGTCTTTGATTGCGAAAGCCAGAAAAGGCGGCGCGGACTATATTTACGCTCTCTTGATAGGTTATGAAGACCCGCCAGAGGGAATAACATTATCAGCAGGCCAACATTGGAATAAATATATGGAAGGTAATAAAATTGCTATGGCTGCGCCACTCAGCGATGGCATTGTTGCTTATGAAGATGGAAGCCCAGAAACAATGGAACAATACTCAGAAGATATTTCAACATTTCTAATGTGGGCGGCTGAGCCTAAATTAGAACAGCGTAAGCAAATGGGTGTGAAAGTTATAATTTTCCTCACAATCTTTGCAGCCATCATGTATGGCGTGAAAAAGAAGCTCTGGAAAAAGCTAAAAACACCGACTTAGCGTTAAGATTCTGATTTTCTTTATACATTGATTATTCAATGTTAAAATCTAATCTATGAATGACATTCAAAAAGAAATACTGTCCTTTTGGTTTGAAGAGACAAAACCTGAGCAATGGTTCAAATCAACTCCTGAATTCGACCAAAATATTCAAGAGCGCTTCGGAGATCTTTATCAAAAAGCCATTGATGGACAGCTAGAGAATTGGAAAGAAATGCCTGAGGGAGCTCTTGCCTACGTTATCCTACTAGATCAATTTTCTCGCAATATATATCGTGGTAAACCGGAAGCTTTTGCAACAGACCATCAATCATTAAAAGCTGCAAAAGAGGCCGTCGAAAAAGGCTTTGACCAAAGATTATCATCTGTACAGAAATGGTTTTTGTATCTGCCTTATGAGCATAGTGAGGATATGGATGATCAAAGGGAGTCCGTTGAGCTCTTTAAAACGATTCAGGACGAACATCCCATTGCCTATGATTATGCGCTCCGGCATTTGGTCGTTATTGAAAAATTTGGTCGTTTTCCGCAAAGAAATCATATTTTAGAGCGTACAAATACGCCCGAAGAAGAGGAATATCTTGCAGAAAATGGAATGGGTTTCTAATCTATTACAAAAGGAGTAGAGTCCCATTACACCATCATTAGTTCTCATTAATTTAATTGCCGGCGTGTGCCTTCTATTGTGGGGGGTATCATTACTACGTCTGGGTATGACATATGGTTTTGGGGCGGATCTTAGACGTCTATTAAGCTACAGCACAAATAATCGTATTATGGCCTTCTTATCAGGGATAGGGGTCACAACACTCCTGCAAAGCTCAACGGCGACTGTTCTAATTGTATCTTCTTTTGCTTCACAAAAAATGATCACTGCAGCAGCTGGGCTAGCTATTGTCTTAGGCGCCGATGTCGGAACAACTTTGGTAGCTCAAGTTTTTTCTTTTGATTTAAGTGCGTTAATGCCGCTTCTTATTATTTCGGGTTATATTTGTTTTGTTTGGAAAAAATCAGGGAAGCTGAAAAATATTGGGCGAATTTTATTAGGTGCTGGGTTTATGCTCTTGGCGCTTGCCTTGATTAGAGATGGCGCTGAGCCGTTAAAGCAATCAGAGGTTTTGCCTCAAATATTAAGCGTTTTAGAAAAAGATCCTATTTTTGCAGTCTTCATTGCGGCGTTATTAACGGCAGTGGCTCATTCATCTCTGGCCATTGTTCTTTTACTAATGTCATTTGTGGCAAGCGGTGTTTTGCCTGTTATCGTTGGCCTCTACATGGTGTTAGGGGCGAATTTAGGGGGAACTCTGCCGCCCCTCATTGCCACGATAAAAGATAATCCAGTTTCAACGCGTATCCCTTTGGCGAATATGTTGGTGCGCTTCGTTGGTATTGTTGCGATATTCTTTTTTATCCCAACCATTGCAGAAATGCTTTTAGATTTTGGTTCAAATAATGAACGCTTACTTGTTGATTTTCATACAGTTTTTAATGTTGGACTGGCGCTATTTTTTCTCCCCTTGACGAATACGGTTATTAAAATTTGCGAAAAAATTATCCCTGATCGTATAGAGCGCGACGATGAAAGCCAGACAAAGTTTTTAGATAATAAAGATCTAAACGTGCCAAGTGTTGCTCTTGCCAATGCAACAAGAGAAACATTGCGTATGGGTGAAATTGTTCAGCAAATGTTGGAAGACACAATCACTGTTTTCAAAACCAATGATATGACTTTGCTAGAGAAGGTGCGGGCGGAAGATGACACGCTTGATAAGCTCTATGAAAAAATTAAGCATTACATGGCGCAACTCTCTCAAAACTTTATGGATGAGAAGGAATCCCGCCGTTATGTTCAGGTTCTGACTTTTTCAACAAATCTCGAGCATGTGGGCGACGTGATTGATAAGAACTTAATGCCACTAGCGTTGAAGAAAATCAAACGTCAGATTGATTTTTCGGAAGAGGGATTTGAAGAAATTAAAACGATTCATGCCCTTGTTGTTGAAAGTGTTGAGCTCGCACAAAATATCTTTGTCTCTGATGATGTGAAGATGGCTGAACAGCTCTTGCAAGATAAACATGATATTCGTGAATTAGAAATTACGGGAATGGCGACGCATATTGATCGCCTTAGTGAAGGAGTCCCTGAAACAATTTCAACAAGCAGCCTTCATATCGATATCATCCGGGATTACCGGAGGATTAATAGCTATATGTGTACTGTTGCGTATCCTTTGCTCTCAGATGCTCATGAGAACTTCATTGTAAAACGTGAAAAGGATTAGAAGAAATGGATCATAAAGACATTCTGCTTAAAAACGATGTTAGCCTTTTTAATAAGGGTGACTTGGACGTTCATACGCCGATTGATGGCTCTAAAATCGCTAGTATTAAAATGCATAAGGCAAAAGATGTTTCAGACATTGTTAAAAAATCTAAGCAAGCCTTTATAGAATGGCGAAGAATGCCTGCGCCGGTTCGTGGAGAGCTCGTAAGGTTATTAGGCGAAGAATTAAGAGCCGCTAAAGATGATCTGGGCGCCCTTGTGACTTTAGAATGCGGAAAAATCCTTTCTGAAGGCAAAGGCGAAGTTCAAGAAATGATTGATATTTGTGACTTTGCTGTGGGCCTCTCACGCCAGCTCTACGGTCTAACCATCGCTTCTGAGCGGCCAGAGCACCATATGCGTGAGATGTGGCATCCGATTGGACCCGTAGGGATAATATCTGCGTTCAACTTTCCTGTTGCGGTATGGTCATGGAATGCGGCTCTTGCGCTTGTTTGCGGAAATTCTTTGATTTGGAAGCCGTCTGAGAAAACGCCTCTTACGGCTCTGGCTTGTGAGAAAATTTTAAATAAAGCCATCGTTCGTTTTCAAAAAGCGGGCCATGAATGCCCGGATCATTTGTTGCAAGTTATCATCGGCAAGAGCGATGTGGGGCAAGAACTCGTTGACCATCCTGACGTGCCGCTTATCAGCGCAACCGGAAGCACAAGAATGGGAAAAACTGTTGCCGAACGTGTTGCGAAGCGTTTAGGGCGCTCTATTCTGGAATTAGGCGGTAACAACGCTATGATTGTTTCACAAAGCGCTGATTTAGAACTAGCCGTTCGCGCTATTGTGTTTAGTGCTGTAGGAACAGCTGGGCAGAGATGTACAACACTACGCCGTTTAATTGTTCACAACTCAATCAAGGATAAGCTTTCTAAAAAGCTGAAATCTGCTTATGAGAGCCTTTCAATAGGTAATCCTTTAAAAGCCGATACTTTAATCGGCCCGCTTATTGATCAAGACTCGTTTAAGACAATGCAAAAATCTTTGAAATCCGCTAAAAAACAAGGTGGCAATATTCTCTGTGGCGGCGATCGTCATGAACTGGATAATGCTAAAGAAGGGTATTACGCAAAACCAGCACTAGTTTCTATGCCTGAGCAATCGGAAGTGGTATGTCATGAGACGTTTGCCCCCATTTTATACATAATGGGATACGATAATCTTGAAGAGGCCATTTCAATGCATAATTCTGTGCCGCAAGGTCTATCATCGTGTATTTTCACGAATGATGTGAAAGAGGCAGAGAGGTTTCTTTCTGCAACCGGTAGTGACTGCGGGATTGCCAATGTGAATATTGGGCCAAGCGGGGCTGAGATTGGCGGAGCCTTTGGCGGTGAGAAAGAAACCGGAGGAGGGCGTGAAAGCGGCTCAGACTCTTGGAAAGCCTATATGCGTAGGCAAACGCAGACAATTAATTACTCTGATGAGCTTCCCCTCGCTCAAGGTGTAGAATTTGACATTTGAACTAATTTTATTTCGTTTTTTCTCAATTAGTTTGGGCGGCCAAACTGATATCTGCTATACTGGTATTATTAAAGAAAACATCAGTCCATAAGGGAGTTTTTCATGCCTCATGCAAACGGTATGGCTTCAGCCCAAGCGGCGCGTCTTGAAGCCTTAAAAGTAAAACACTTAAAACTATCCAAGAAAATTGAAGATGAACAAAACCACTTTTCCCTCGATGCGGGAAAGATTGCTTATCTCAAGCGGCAAAAACTTCATTTGAAAGAAGAAATCGAAGGTATTCGAAAAGCATCTTGAACACTTAAGAGATAAAAAAGAAAAAGCAGCGAATTTCGCTGCTTTTTTACTATTCGTTATTGGTTCCTGTTGACCCGCTTCCGGATGTGAGGAAGTTTGAGAAGTCAAAGCCTCCAGAAGAATCTGTATTGGCTGCTTCTGCATTTTCTTCTGCCATTCTCTCTTCTTGTTCTTTTAGTCTTTGAGCTTTTACAACGGCAGGATCTTTTCCTTGTGCTTTTAAGCCTTTTTCTGATGCTGCTTCAAGCTCTTTGTAAGTACAAAGCCCTAAATCAACAGGGTGACGTGCACGGATATTTGATGAATTCGCGTGTGTACGATCGCGCACAGCATTAATTGTTGGCTTTGTTGTTCCCACTAACTTTGAAATTTGTGCATCAGAGATTTCAGGATGATTCTTTAAAATCCATGAAATCGCGTCTGGTTTATCACCACGCTTGGATACGGGTGTATAACGTGGTCCTTTTGAACGCACTTTAACGCTTGGTAGGTCAGTACGCGATAGTTTCATCACATAGCTATTATCTTCGATCGCTTTTTCAAGCTCTTCTTTTGTTGTTTCACCGTACTTAACGGGATCTCTTCCAACAATACCAACGCATACTTCTTCATCGGCAATTGCTTGCACTTCAACTTTATGAAGACCCGTAAAATCAGCGACTTGTTCAAAAGTCAGTGTTGTATTCTCAATAAGCCAAACTGCTGTTGCCTTTGGCATTAATAATTCTGGGGCATCTTGTGGTTTTGCCATATCAAAACTCCTATTTATTCATTCGCCATATGTTATTCGCTTCGATCCCTCCCGGTGGATCGACTTTTTGACGTATATTAATGTCTGGGAATATCGGTAATATAATCTGATCTAGCAAAAATGCAATCTTTTCTTATCCTTTATTTTTGACTATTTTAAATTCTGTAAGTTTGAGCGTAATAATATGAGAATAAAGGATAATTTCTATGTTTGATGATGAAGATCAGCCTAAAAAGCCAGAGCAGCTCAAAAATCTTGAAAACCTCTCAATTGACGAACTCGAAGATTATATTGAATTTTTAAAATCAGAAATCACGCGTACCCAAGATGAGATCACAAAAAAGAAATCTCATCATGATGCGGCTGCTGCATTTTTTAAGTAAGCGTGTCTTGTCAGCGCGCTATGAAATCGCTATGGTCTGTAATGAATTTAAGAATTGGGAGATCATAAATGTCAGATATTCAGGAAAGATTACAGACTAACGCTGAAGAATGTATTAGTAAGTACAAAGCATGGAATTCTGATAAAAAGAAATCTGAAAATTTAGAAGCACTTCAAGAATCAATTCACGAATTGCGTAAAGCTGTTTCCCGTTTAGAGATTGAAATTGCAGTCAGTGAGCGTGATGCGAATAGCGGCAAACCTATTCCAATCCCTACTCATCGATCAAACGGCAAAAAAGATGCTGCAAGCCATGAAAGTATTCTTCCTGATAATGGTCACACGGATCAGCAAGATAATGGTGCGAAAAAACAGGGCGGCCAAAGACGCTCACGCTCAAGAAAATCAGCCAGTAAAAACTAAGAAGTAAAAATTAAAAGCTATTTCGCTTCTTACGGAATAATTCAAACTCCTCTAAATCCTTTGCAAGGCAAAACGGATTTGTTTTCTGCTCCTCTTCCCATGTGAACGGAATAGTAGGCTTTCCTTTTTCTCTTAATTTGGTCATCTGTTCATAACGACTGAATATATCCGAGTGATTTGGGAATAGGGACAATACAAATTGAGCGTTTGTAAGCGTATATTCATGACCACAATAAATTTTTGAATCTGGCTTTAAAAAATCGAATTTCTGGAAGCTTTCATATAAATCTTTTGCGCTTCCCTCTATCGGGCGACCACATCCAAAGGCAAAAATTTGATCGCCGGCCAGCAAGAAATTTTCTTTTTCAAACCAGTAACATAAATGTCCCTGCGTATGGCCTTTAGTTTCAACTGCTAAACATTCTGTATTTCCAAATTGAAATATCTCTCCGTCTTTCAGAGAGATATCAATATCATCTATCTTATCTTGTTCATTGAAGGGAGCGACAATTTTGCAGTTATAATGATCTTTAACGGCTTTATTTCCATCAGTATGATCCCAATGATGATGGGTGTTTACAATATAAGATGGTTTCAGATTTTTTTGTTCGCAAAAATCAATAATTGGCTCTGCATCGCCAGGGTCAACAATAGCGCTAACGTCATCGCTTATAAGGATGTATGAATAATTATCCGATAAAATAGGGATAATATGAATATCTACCATGGTAACTTTTCTTCTGTACTATTTAATGCCTCTGCTAGATTATTCTTTGCACTTCCGGGTTTGAGGGGTTTTTGTTGGGATGTATCTTCCTTCCATCCCATCATAAATTGAATTTCAAACGTCGCTAAAATTTTATTATCCTCTGAGAAATTCTCAAAATAAATCTCTTCAACCCGTTTCCAAAAGGCTTTCCCTAAAAGTTTCTTATTGCGATGATAAAGCGTATTACTTTCCCCCATAGCTCTTAAATCATGCAGCAAACTCTTTAAATTCTTATAACTTACTGTCACTTTTTCTTTAT
This sequence comes from Pseudomonadota bacterium, assembly GCA_039027295.1. Classification (GTDB taxonomy): domain Bacteria; phylum Pseudomonadota; class Alphaproteobacteria; order Micavibrionales; family Micavibrionaceae. Next base: position 39,207 of record JBCCKS010000009.1, on the reverse strand, counting down.
CAACGGTTGGAAGTTTAAATTGAGCGCGTTGTAAAAGCGCGCCGATATCACGAATATCTGCAAAAGGGAAAACACGCGCTGATAAGCCTCCATATATTTCCATTTCTGCTTCTTGTAAGCAGGCTTTTAATTCATGAAGTGTTTCCCCTCCAAATATTGAGGCCATAAATAATCCATCAGGTTTCAGCGCGCGGTTAATTTGTATGAGCGACCCCGGTAAATCGTTTAAGCGGTGAAAATGGAGATTTGAAATAAATAAATCTATAGAGTTATACCCATAAGGAATGAATTCAGGGTCTGTAATAACGTTTGTTTCAGGCGTCACTATACTATTTTGAATGATCGCGTGTTTTAAATAGCTTTCAGTAAATTTATTTTCAAAATTATCAATAACAATATTGTGAAACTCTTTTTTGATGATGCTTAATCGATCAAGAATTTGATCCGAGCACCATTTTTTTAAAAATAGAGAGTCTTCATCTATTTTTTGCTGTTGAAAGCGTTGCCGCTGAAGCTGTTTATCAAAAATTCTATTATGATTAGTCATTATCTGGTTTGGGATTATACCAGATTGGCTGCGAAGGGCTATTTTCTAATGACACAAAAGACTCTTTTCTTTCTGCGTGACTTTGTGAGAATGAAATTTCTGCGCTCATATCACTATCAACCCCTAAACAAGACTGATATGTCATCGCGACAACTTTCATAAAGCTGTAATAATTATCGAGATATAAAAGCCTATATAGCCTGTAAAGCGGGGTAAAGCTTGTAACCCCATGTCCGCGGCCTACTTTCTTCCATCCGGAAGGGCCTTTAGGTGTTACAACAAAAGGATAAATGCGTTGCGGCGTAACACCAATATGGGAGAAGAAGCTTTCACCCATTTGGGCTACATTGTCTTCAGGGACTTCAAATTTTTCTGCGATATATTTGCGTGCCATATCTAAATTTTTGATATCGGGTGGTAAAGGCAAGCTTGGGCAAGAGACTAAAAATCCATTGCCTTTATACCTCTGCGGAACAGGAAGGTAGGTTTCAACGACGCCGGCCATCACCTCGCCATTCATCTTTTTTGCTAATGGCAGAACCACAGCCGTGTTCATTGATCCTTCCTCATTCAGAATAAAATCCATATCACGGCTGGCAAGGCCCTTAATACTGCCTTTATCCTGGCCCTCGTCAACAAATTTCGATTGCATCGTTTTGAGCAGGCCAGAGCGTCCTTTACTTGGTTTATAGCGCAAGTCTTCGTCTGCCATTTGCGCTGCGAAATCCTCGGCGCGCGATAAATCATCTGGCTCTGCCATTTCAAGCGTTAATGGGCATTCGGCCCATGATTGGTAAGATAATCCAAGCTTTTCGTATAATGCCAGAATTTGAATTTCTAAGCGGCTCGTTGGTAAAAGCCCTACACCGATCGCGTTCAAAATCTGCTGTGCATCATAATTTCTTATCATCCCTTTATCTGAGAAATTAGATGCTTCAGGATGAAGATAATGCGGCTTTCCTGTCTTGGCGGGTTTAGAAACCTTTAAATATTTCGTCTTAATATTTTCATCAATACAATCAGGCGCAGGATAAAACCCCGGCCCATCCTCAAAGAACTGATTCAGCTCAGGCTTTAATCCAAAATACTGCTTTGAGAAATTCATAATCTCTCTAAAGCTTTTAGGATTGAGTTTTTTTAGATCATCGCTTGGAACACTGAGTGCTTCCGTCATGTGCCCTGACCAATATTTACCATCTAGGTTAACTTGTTGTCTTGGGACAGTATTTGTCAATCCGCGCGGCAATTCATCATGAACAAACACATGAAGTTTTTTATCATCTGAGACGTAATAGGGGAGGATTTCTGTAATCTCTATATCTCGTGCAATTAAATCATAAATTTTACCATCATATTCATTACGCATTGCTGTAATACGAATATCTGGATCAGCGTCTCTGGCCGGGCGTCTTTCTCCAATAGAAAGTGAGCGCTTATTATTTTGTTTCTGAGCAACGATAACCGTACTTGTTTCAGGTGATCCTAATCGCTCACCTTCATCGTCAAATAAACGAATTTTATTATTGTAGTGTTTGCGAATAATGTTCTGATCCCAATGGGGCGCCGTATACTGAACCCGCGCACCAAAATTTTTTAAAAGCCGTGTAAAATCATGCAGCATAAAAAAGCTATATTCCTGATTTTCTTCTTCTTCCCACTTATCTTTGCGTGATTTACGGATCAGAAATTCTCGCGCCCATTTTGCAGGTAGACGGAATAATCTTGTATGCGGGAATCGGGCAGGAACTTCCTCTAAATAAAATCCACGGAACTGATCATCTTCACGCGATCGTGCAGTCTCTGAAAAATAAAGTAATAGCTCCACATCACTCATATGCTCGATAGGCTTATCTACTAAAGCTGACTTGAGACGCATATCTTCTGGAATTTCAATGAAGTAATACTCGTCATCAGAAGGCAAAACATGATCTTGGATAAAAACACGTCCGCCGATTTTTAAAAGCTCAAACTGCCTTTCTAAAACATCTTCAATTGATTTTTCATTGGCATTATTTTCTGAATAGGTTTCATGCAATGAGAAGGAATTCACAACGCCATCTAATGATTGTTTAGGAACGAAATTCTCTGAAACATCGCCAGCAATAAATTGAAGATTAGGAAGCTGGAATAATTCTTTCGCGCGATCAATGACTTTTATGTTTTGATCAATGCCAATAAATTCGACAGTCGGGTTTAAAACTGCCATAGCATAGGTGTGTTTTCCATCGCCGCACTTTACATCTAAAACTTGTGCATTATCTTCTAAGACCAGATGCGCCATTGTAAACCAGGCTTTTCGAATAATATCCGCTGGGATAGCCGACAGTAAACTATTCTCTTGAATATCAGGCTCGAGAGGATCGAGCGTGAAATCACTCTTCTCATTTTTTAGCGGCGTTTCCGGATTTTGAAAAACCTCAGCAATGTTACTTTGCATATTACTTCCCATGACAGATGCACAGTAAAGAATTCTTTTTTTTGATGCAATTCTATTTCATAGTATTTTTATGCAATTTGCGACAAAACTCATAGATAGTCTTTTTCCGCCAAGATGCCCGGTTTCTGGGGATATTGTTGATCAGCAGGGCATGATTGCACCACATATTTGGTCAAATCTTAATTTTATTTCTGATCCTCACTGTGAAAAATGCGGATTTCCTTTCGATTTTGACCTTGATGATATCAATGATGGTCGCTTTTGTGCTAGTTGCTTAAAGCACCCTCCTATCTTTGAGAAATCTCGTTCGGCGCTAGTCTATGACGATGGATCACGCGATATTTTATTGGGTTTCAAACATGGTGACCAAATTCATTCTGTGCCGACTATGTTACCATGGCTGTTAAGGGCAGGTCAGGATATTTGTAATCAATCTGATCTAATAGTTCCTGTTCCGCTACACTACACACGACTAGTAAAAAGACGATTTAATCAAGCGGGTTTAATAGCGCAGGCTATTTCAAAAAAAATAGACAAGCCTTGTATTATTGATGTTTTAAAACGAGACAAGGCCACAATGACGCAAGGCTATTTAAATATGAAAGAGCGCAAGAAAAATGTATCTGGTGTTTTTAGCGTACAACAAAAATACCTGAATCAAATAAAGGGTAAAAATCTCCTCCTTGTCGATGATGTATATACTACAGGTGCGACTATAGAAGAATGTACAAAAATACTCTTAAAAGCAGGCGTTCAATCTGTGAACGTTCTTACGATTGCTAGAGTGGTTAAAGCACAGAAATTTTAGGCTGCTGGCTTCAGCCCAAAGCGCATAATCGTTTCTTTCATAAATGGAATTGTATTTAAAGTTTTTAATCCTAAGCGCCGCGCTTTTTTCAACGCTAATATATCATTTGCAACAAGTCTGTTGAGACTATCAACGCCTGTAAATCTAGCGCGAATATCAAATTTTCTATTTTTTTCATATTGCTCTAAAACTGTTGCTGATCCAATGTCTTGGCCTAAATTATGGGCATTGATCAGAAGCTCTGATAATACATCTGCATCGCGCAAAGACAGGTTTAACCCTTGCGCACCAATTGGGCTCATAGCATGGGCGGCTTCTGCAGCTAGAGCAACCCGGGGTGCAGTTAATCGTGAGGCTAAAATAGCTTTGAGTGGCCAGCTTTCTAACTCCGAAACAATCTGAACCTTACCAAAAATATTACGTGTTTTCTCAATTAAAATTCGATTAATTTGATCATCATCGCATTCAAGATAGGCTTTTGCATCTTTAGTTTTTTCAACCCACACTAAACTTGAATAATGTTTACCCTTTTTATCTGGCATTGGCACAAGCGTAAAAGGTCCTCCAGGTCTATGATGTTCTATTGAAACATATCCGTGCGGTTTCTCATGCTTTAATAAACAAGTGATTGCTATTTGATTATAATCTTTTTCTTCATGAGAAATATTTGCTAACACCCTCGTCTTAGAAAATTTCCCATCTGCACCAATGAGTAGCTCTGCTTCTATTTTTTTACCATTCTCTAAAGTCGCTTTTACGCCATGGCCTGTATTCTCAAAATCTTTCAACTTTCCTTTTATAAAACGGCAGGCTTTTTGTTTTTTAAGTGCCTCATATAAAAGATAGTGGAGACAAACGTTAGGAACATTATGCCCGAAATTTTTTTCGTCAATTTCGGAGGCATGAAAATCAATTTCAACAGGTTTTTCATTATCTTGGCTGTCATCCACAATTTTCATTTGGTTTAATGGTGCAGTCGTATCCTTGATTGTTTCCCAAACGTCAATAGAATCAAGGAAATCAATAGATTGACCAATCACAGCGGCAGTGCGCCCTCCGTGGCGTTCCCAATCGTATTTTTGAGGTTTTTGGGGGTCAATAATCACAATATCAATACTGTTTTTTGCTAGTTTTAGCCCTAGAGCCAATCCTGCAATGCCGCCACCAATAATCAAAGCTTTTGTTTTCATGATTATGTTTTATAGTAAATACGCTATTTATCCAAACAAGTAAAAACAGATAAGGTTTCGTAAATTATGTCAGATCAAAGTAAAAAAATTGAAGTATATTTTTGGACAACATGCCCGTATTGCGTTCGTGCAAGAGAATTGCTCGATAGCAAAGGCGTGAATTACACAGGCTATGATATTACAGGTGATGAAGCCGCACGTGCAAAAATGGTTGAACGCACAGGAGGGCCAAAATCAGTTCCCCAAATTTTTGTTGATGATGTTTTGATCGGCGGATGTGATGATATTCACGCATTGGATGCCCAAGGAAAATTAGACAGCGTTTTAGGACTCTCATAAATATGGTTGATGACGTTAAAGTCGCATGCATTCAAATGAATAGCAGTGCGGATTTAGAAAAAAATTTGATACAAGCAGGAGAATTAATTGATTTAGCGGCGCGCGACGGTGCAGAAATAATCATGACACCTGAAAATACAGATGTTATGCGCGAAAGCCCAAGACTAAACGTGGAGCAGGGATTAACAGATGAAGAACATCCCGGCATTCCCTTTTTCTCAGAGTTGGCAAAAGCAAAAAAGGTCTGGATTTTAGTCGGATCGATGAAAATTAAAGTTTCAGAAACTCATCTTGTGAACCGTAGTTTTCTTTTCCGTCCCACAGGCCAGCTTGTTGCATCATATGATAAAATCCACCTCTTTGACGTTCGTTTGCAAAACGGTGAAGAACACAAAGAAAGTCAGTTTATTAAACCAGGTGAGAAGGCCGTTATCGCGAATACAGATTGGCGTAAATTGGGGATGAGTATTTGTTATGACTTACGCTTTCCTCACTTGTTCAGAACAATGGCGCAAAAAGGCGCAGAAATGATTGCCGTTCCATCTGCTTTTACTGAATACACAGGGCGCTCTCACTGGGAATCTCTTCTTCGTGCACGGGCCATTGAAACAAGCAGTTTCATTTTAGCGCCCGCGCAAGTCGGGACACATGATGGGGGCCGTAAGACATATGGTCATACAATGATTATTGGCCCATGGGGACAAAAATTTGCTGAATTAGAAACAGGGGAGCCGGGCTTTATTTCCCACAAATTAGATTTCCTTCATGTGACGAAAGCGCGCCATTCTTTACCGTCTCTACAACATGATCGTGATTTCGATTTTTACCAAACAAAGAACCTTTAAATAGAGATATACATATTATGAGTGAAACAGACGAGCACAGACTTTATATTGGGTCGGTTACAGGCAAACCGGAAGAGAGGTTATATTTTGACTTAAAATGGGCAAACCGTCATGGTCTTGTTGCGGGAGCAACAGGGACGGGAAAGACTGTAACTTTACAAAATCTGGCAGAAGGATTTTCCGATCACGGCGTTCCCGTATTTATGGCGGACGTCAAAGGTGATTTATCAGGAATGTGCCAGCCTTCAGAAATGCAAGATTTCCTTGTGAAACGTGCAGAAATTATTGAATTGGAAGATTACCAACCTCGCGCTTACCCTGTAACATTCTGGGATGTCTATGCTGAAAAAGGACACGCAATCCGGACTACAATTTCTGAGATTGGTCCTATTCTTTTAGCACGTATGCTTGAATTAAATGACACGCAAGAAGGTGTTCTCAATATCGCGTTCCGCCTTGCTGATGAAGAAGGCATGCTCCTCTTAGACTTAAAAGATTTACGAGCATTGCTTATATCAATGAGCGAACGCGCATCAGAAATCTCAAAAGAATATGGTATGGTAAGCCCTCAATCGATTGCGGCTATTCAACGTTCACTCTTGCGTTTGGAAGATCAGGGGGCTGATCAATTCTTCGGTGAGCCTGCCCTAGATTTAAAAGATTTTATGCGTACCGACATGGATGGTAAAGGTATGGTTAATATTTTGGCTGCTGACAAGCTTATGCATTCACCGCGCCTTTATGCAACCTTCTTACTCTGGATGCTTTCTGAATTATTTGAAGAGCTACAAGAAGTTGGCGATCCAGAAAAACCGAAGCTTGTTTTTTTTTTGATGAAGCACATTTACTTTTTGACGATGCGCCTAAAAGCCTTTTAGAAAAAGTTGAACAAGTTGTTCGTCTTATTCGATCAAAAGGTGTTGGTGTTTTCTTTATTACCCAGAACCCCGCTGATGTTCCAGATAGTGTTTTGGGACAGCTTGGAAATCGTGTGCAGCATGCCTTGCGTGCCTTTACGCCAAAGCAACAAAAAGCAATCAAGGCTGCTTCAGAAACTTACCGTGAAAATCCAGACTTTGATGTGGCGGATATTATTACCGAGCTAAATGTGGGCGAGGCTCTGGTATCCACGCTGGAAGGCAAGGGGAATCCTTCAATTGTACAGCGTGCATTGATCCGCCCGCCAATGGCAAAGCTTGGTCCCGCAAGCGCAGAAGCAAAACGTATGGCGATGATGGCAGATGGTATCGGCGCGAAATATGATGTGTCAATTGATCGTGAGAGCGCTTATGAAATTTTGAAAAAGCGTGCAGAAGAAGCGAGTAAGAAAGCAGAAGCCGCACAAGAACAAGCCCAAAAGTCTAAAAAGAAACGCTCATCGAATAGGCAAAGCGTCACTGAAGCAGCAGTAAAATCAGTTGTCCGTGCTATGAGTTCGTCTATAGGCCGATCTATTGCTAAAGAAATTATTCGCGGTGTAATGGGCGGGATTAAACGCTAACAGATAAGCTCTAAAGATACATCAAGAGCGCCTGCAATTGATTTTAATGCGCGCACTGATCCATCTTTTTTACCTGTTTCAATTTCTGTTAGGTAAGGGCGCGATATACCCGCCGCATCTGCGAGGCTTGCTTGAGTCATTCCCCTATATTTTCTCAAAATCTTGATGGGATGATTTTGACCTAATGTAATCTCATCTAGGACATCTTGTGGTAGGGACTGTTGATGTCCAGCATTTTTAAGCGCTGTAAAATCGTGAATAGGCACAAGAACGTGCGGTTTTCCATCAATATGAATGATATCGTAATCCATATTGAGGACTATAATCAGATTCGGACTCTAAAAATAGCTATAAGCGACAATTCAAAAATTAGAACCTTGTTGAGAACGTTAAGGAACCAAAAATAGCTTCATTGTCTTGCGTATCAAATTCTTTTGTTCTGTAATTGACAGTATAAGAAAGTCTGAAGTCATCATAAGAGATTGCAAAGCCAGCGTTTGCATCGGCGACAAAGTGTTTTTTATCAACGGAATGACTATCTACAAATGTATTCCCATCGAGAAAAATATTTCTTGCAATGGCTCTTCCATCAATACCGCCAAATAAAAACCAGCTAAATTTTTCATCCGGTGTATCAAAAAATCCCGTTCCCGGTATCGCTGGTCTAACGCGGGGCGGGGTATCTTGATATCGTGATCGATGGGGTGCAAAAACAATACTCATACCTGTATTGGCATATGTGTAGATATTACCGAGAGAAAATCCTACATTTGGTTCAAGGCGAAAACTATAATCTGGCCAATTCTTTTGATAAAAGACAGGCCATCGCCTTCCATAAGATAAAATAAGACCCGGCTCATTTTCTAATTGATTATCCCACCCCAGAGGCTCAGGTGAATTTGAGATATTTTCATGAATAAATTTCTGTGTTTCTTCACCAAACGCAGCGGGTCCAACAATTCCTAGCGAGAGTTCAAAGTCGTCAATGTGATTATTTTCGATAGAGGCTAGTCCGATTGAACCATATAGAAATCCAGCATAAGGGCGATCATCTTGTTGCAAGCTGCTGACTTCAATATTGTCAGGCGTAAAAATATTCTGCCCAATTGAAAAGTAAGTGCTTGTTGTTTCATTAACGTCAAACGTCGGAAAGGCTTCAGCAATTTTATCGATAAAGACCGGTACTGTCGTATTCACATCGAAATAGCTTAATCTTACACCGCTTGTGTAATATTGATCTGTACCACCACCAAATAAATCATTTTCAATGGATAAATTCCAAAAGCTTTCATCCTTTAACCTGTCAATACGCTGGCTAATATTTTCTTCAACTGTCGGTGGTATAGACTCAGCAAGTGCATGAGAAGTTTGACTCAAACAGAGGACTACTAAAAGAAGTAGATGAGCAGGTCTGTAACTGATGTAAAATAATTTCACTGCGTTGCCTTATTTGAAAACTTTGTCTTCATGTAAGGTATAATAAAGGCGTTTTTCAATCATAAATTTGAACTTTCAGTGCAGAAATGGATTATACGTATCAGATAAGCAAAAATTATGAATTACACAAAAATAACTATACTAACTTTTACGTTAGGTTTTTTCTCTATAGCATTTATGACAGAGGCCTATGCCGTCTCAAAGAGGGTGAGCTCACCTAATGTATCTGAAGGTTTGGCAATGGACGTTCGTGGTTCTTTCGCACTTGATGACAATCAAGATGATGATTTTCGTAGTAATCTTCAGTTGAAATACGGGTTGAATAATAAATTCCGCTTATCAATCGATACTGATTTTCGCAAAAGAGAAGGAAGGGATGCTGAGTTTAATAATTCTGACATTGAATTTCGCTATAATTTTTTCCGCAATGACAATACGGCAATTGCGTGGAGTGGCGGTTACGAATTTAATCACTCTGGTGACGCTGATGCTATTTTTACATCATTCCAAGGGCAATATAAAACTGGACAATGGAAGCACCAAGCGAATATAGGGTTTGATACTGAAGTCGGAGATGAATCCGGCGACGGGTTTGATTATGATTTTCGCTCTGGTCACTATTATGATTTAGAGATAGTTGAGCTGGGTGTAGAATATTTTGCGGATTTCGGTAATTCAGAAGATGATTTAAGCTTTGATGAACAAGAGCATCATATTGGTCCAGTCGTAAATTTTGATGTTCCTATTGCAGATCGAAAAATTAAAGCTGTTTTAGGATATGACGTAGGGCTTACAAGCGAGTCTGAAGATCATATTTTAAAGTATGAATTTGGATATAAATTTTAATGACCAACCTTGAAGATGTTTCCTTAAATCCTCTATCTGGTGATAAGCCCAAAAGCCTTGTCGTCTTACTGCATGGGTATGGCGATAGCGGCAATGGACTAATTGCTCTAGGCCAATATTGGAGAGAAGCTCTACCTGATACTGCATTTCACGCGCCTCATGCCCCGCAAATTTGTGAAATTAACCCAATGGGCGGTTATCAATGGTTTTCTCTATCGGAATATACGCCTGAGAAGCTTTTAGAAGGAACAATTGCGGCTCATCCCATTCTCAATGAATATCTGGATAACTTACTGGAAAAGTATGGGATAAGCGCAGATCAGATGGTTCTAGTCGGATTTTCTCAAGGAACAATGATGAGCCTTTATACAGGTCCTCGATTTAAAGATAAAATAGCAGGAATTTTAGGATATTCAGGCGCTTTGGTGGGGGCAGAAGACTTAGATAAAGCACACAAGCTTCCTATTCATTTAATACATGGAGAAGATGATTCGGTTGTTCCTGTTGAATCTTATCACCAGGCTGTGGATATTTTAGGCCAAAATAGCTTTAATATTTCAGGATATACGCAAAGCGGGTTAGAGCATTCTATTGATGAAGAAGGCCTTCAAAGTGGTCTTGAATTTATTAACGAATTATTAAAATAAATCAATATATTGGAATATTCTTCTCGAGCTGTGTAATAAAGTTTTAAAAACGATACAGCCCGTATAATATTTGTCATAATTTTTAAAGTAGATTATGAGATTCTTTGTTTAGGCTGTAATGCGCTTTTTTCATAGGCTTTAAGCGTTTTTTTCATGATATAATAGGTGTATAGGAGGCGAGATCTAGGATCTGGCAAATCCGCTTTCTAAATATGATCTCCCACCGGTTCTCGGGAAACTATTATTAGAGGAGATATATATGAGTCCATTAGATGAAGTGGCAATAGATACACCGAAGATTAAGAATAATGAAGGCGCAGCCGCGCCTGAAATAGTGATGGATAGCTTTGAAGAGAGTGAATCTAAAATTAAATCAGGGCTACCGCCCTTAGAAAATTGCCCGGCGCTTATTCTGAATGCAGATTACAGGCCGCTCAGCTACTTCCCCTTATCGTTATGGCCTTGGCAGGAAGCTGTGAAGGCCATTTTTCGTGAATCGGTTCACGTCATTGCTGAATATGATCGTGTCATTCATTCTCCCAATGCTGAATTTAAGCTCCCTAGCGTGGTCGCTTTAAAGGAATATGTGCAAACATCTAGCTCACCAGCATTTACAAGATTTAACGTATTTTTACGAGATGCTTGGCACTGCCAATATTGTGGCGGCGCCTTTAAAACACACCAATTAACATTTGACCATGTGATCCCAAGATCACGTGGTGGACAGACATCCTGGGACAATATTGTCTCCGCTTGCCGCCCTTGTAATACAAGGAAAGGCAATAAGCTGCCAAAGGATTGCGATATGCATCCTATTACAGCGCCGCGTGAGCCGACAATATTTGAACTTCAGGAAACCGGACGAAAATTTCCACCAAATTTCTTACATGAAAGCTGGGGAGATTTTCTATATTGGGACAGTGAACTCGAAGCATAACATAACAAAAATCCGCTTCTTGTTTATAAAAAGCTGCCGCCCAATATTTAACCTAAACGCAAACAAAGGAGGTTGCACATGATAGGTAAAATTTTAGACGTAGGTCACGTAAGATCAGGAATGGGAGCCGTATGGTTCTATGTTCTTTCTTTAGTGTTACTAGTCGGGATCTCAACAACATTGGTCCATTTCTTAGGAATGGTCGGCGCTGTTGACACATCCGGAAGTTTTTTCGGCGGTGGTGAGGTCTATACCTTGATCAGCTCACTGTTTGTTCTGTTTGTTTCAGGCCTGATCCTGTCACACAGAAAAATGACAAGTGATATTTATGCTGTTCTTCTTGTTGGTATAGGGGTTTATGTAACCTTTACAATGAGCATTCTGCTGGGTCTGATCCCAATTGCTCTACTAACAATGCTGAAGAAGTAAAATAAACTTTTAAGTTCGTAACAAACAAAAAAGTCCGGAAGTCTAGCCGGGCTTTTTTAATGCTCGCTTGCTTTATAAAAAAAATAAGCGCTATATTCTTATATGATAAAATCCTAACTATAATTCTCGTTTATTTTTTATTTCCCATTAATGCCTTTGCAGATCAGGAGAATATTTACGATTACTATGATCGCATGAAACAAGAGCGAGAGAGCTCGGATGATAGTTATGGGGCTTACAGCTATGATAATCCTTTTGATGTGTCGCCAACGCCGCGTGAAGATCGGGTAAAATTGATCAAACCCAAACGCTCTTACCAGGATTTTGATAATGGATTATCAAATCAAACAACATCATCAGAAGATGTTCTTGAGAAAATGATGTCTGAATACTAAGTCTAACGTCTTTCACAGGTAAATGGATTTTGAGGTGCTTTTGATCCCGGTAGTTGAATACTGTAAAACACTGGCTTGTACTCTTCTGGTTTAATATCAGGTAGATTAGGAACAAGAGCTTCTAAAGACTCTCTAAACTTGTCATGGACCAATTTACGAATTTTTTGATTATCCGGATAGCCTTCTGAAATTTGTTTGCTTAATTGATTCATCGCACCATAAAATTCAATATTTTTTGAATTTGATACTTGCAAATGCATCATAAAGGTCTGTGTAATAAATTCCCAAGAAAACTGTTTTATATGTGGCTCTCCCTCTAATTCATCAAATAATTTTTTAAACTCATCTAAGTTCATCTCTTCCATTTCTGATCTAGTACGCGCCAATATAAATTGTTTAAAAAATCTATGAGCCGGTTCGGGAAGGAAAGGGGCATATCGTTGCTCTTCTTCATAAACCCCGCGCACAATATTCGATAAAGCCTTAGGATTGTAAAAAGTGTTAAAGACTTCATCACACCATTCTAGAACGCAAGTCATTTGAGCTTCTTGAAAGGTGCCCATTTCAAAGCGGGGGTCAATTAACGCTAATCCTGTCTGCCGTCCGTGGAAAGGCCACATAAATCCACCAACAATACGCGCATGGATTTGCGCATCTTTTAAAAGAGGATTAGTGGTTCCTTCTAATTCTGCTTTGTCGGCACCAATCTCACTGGCAATGTCAGTTAGATGATCATCAGAGGCCAAATGAAAATGCTCATGAAGCATCATTCCGTCATGAACCTCACCATCGCTGATTCCTTCTGGTAAAATATAGCATCCTACACCTGAGATTTCTCTGAGATGAAATTCTGCTGTATTACTGGCGCTTAAAACCATCAAAGAAACAGATGCATCATCATGTTTGAAAAAAGCAGAAGGGCGATGCCGAACTTCTTGTGTGGTTTTTTGTTCAAAAAAGCTCCAAAGTGCAGCACTTTTTATTACTGAATCTTTACTTTTTTTATCTATGGCGGCGTCAATAATTTGATCAAAAGCGTGATAGGGCGCTCCAGAAAAATTCATATGCCATGTAAATAAATCAACATCTGTAATCACAGCAACATATTTTGTTTTGCAATTAGCGGGAAGCTCTGGCGGAAACGTGTCTTTAAAATATTCATAGGCGTAGGGGGTTAGAAAAATTCGAGCATTTTGAGGATGAGGGATCAGTGAATTGTCTTCCGGTGAATGCTGGTCATGCCACTGATTTGCCGTCGCCCATTGAAGACCGAAGAACTGTCTGGCCCCCTCATGGCTTCCATCGTCAACCAAATGACGTACTTGATAATAATCTCGAATAGAATTCATTTGACATAAATACAATAATCACATTAAAAAATCAAAAACTTTATTGACATATTATATCCACCTGATAATTGTGGTTTTTTAATTATGGGAACGGAGAAAAATATGAGTTTGTCAGGGGTTCAAAACCAAGCTGTTGCAACGATTGATATAACAGATTTTATAGAAGAAATGAAAACACAGGAAAGCATGCGTGTATTAGTGCTTCCAAACGTTCAACCAAGTGCTACAAGCACTGAATTTATGGCATTGGACGGGAACACATATTCTGTCGATACAGGCATTTTACACCAATCATACGAGCCTATGGTTGTGAATTCTAAGATGGCTTTATATTTTAATAGAGACCTCGATGAAGCCGAGATGAAAGCAGCGCTTCCTAGAATTGTTGCCACATTATTAGATTCTAATTCAACGAGACAAATGGCTGTTGCAAATAGAATTCAGGAAGTGATGTCAGAAGATAAAGTTGCAGCTGTTCAAGCTCACAGAGCTCCACCGGAACAAAGAGATGGTTGTCATCACAACGGGACAGGTTTTGGTCATCTGAGAGTAGCCGCATAAGCTTATTCAAATAATAATTCAAGCCCGCTTTAAAGCGGGCTTTTTTATACATTGACTTTTGTATTAGTTCTTAATAAAACAACGATACGTTTCATTACTATTTGATTGGGGAGGATGTCATCATGTTTGATGATCTATTTGATTTTTCTAAGCGCCGCACATTAAAGCAAGCGATTGGATTTTATTTATTTTACGGATGTTTATTCATGGGTTTTAGTGGCCTGATGACAATTGTAGGCTTATAAGTTTATGAGCCTAGATAAAGGAATAAAGTACGGTTTAATTGGTGGGTTGTGCTTTTTTACAACTGTCCTAGTCACTGATCTTGCCTCAGATAAATTCAACCTTGTTGATCACTTTGGTACAAATACTGAAAATGTGTATAGAGGATTATTTTTGGCGTCCCTAACTATTGGCGGCATAACAGGGGGTGGGCTACGTGCCGCCGTTAAAAATGCTTCGGATAGAAGAAAAAAACCATCTGTGTCTGCAGCCGTACCCGCTTAAGCGCTTCTTTTTAAGACGCGATACATCACAAAAAAGGCTAAACCAGCAAAGACAAAACCTGCCATTGCGTTATAATTCGCCATTGATAGCCCTAAAATAGGGTCTTGCCAGGGAATTTCATCACATCTCACAACTTCTGTTTGCGCTTCGATCCGCGCAATAATATCTTCGGCGCTATCGCCTAGATCGGGAACATTGCATCCCTCTAGAGCGGATTTCCACCATTTTTGTTCAACGCCTGTATGATAAAAAGCAACCATTCCGTTACCGGCAAAGCTTACCCCAATGAGGCCAAAAAATGCGGCTTGGTATTTCGCTTGGCTTAAGAAAAACCCGATAATCCCTAAAATCATAATAATCGCAAACGGATAACGCTGGATAATACATAGGTTACATGGCGCTAAATCAAAAACATATTGGGCAATAAAGGCTGCACTAAGCGAAAAGATTGAAAACCCTGCAAAAACCGCGAACCAAAATCTAGGATTGCACATAAATGATTTCATAACTTTATTGTACTAGGTTACCCCAGCTTGTTACAAAGTTTTTTATAATCTCTGCACCTTCCATACCCAAGAAAATAAGCGCGAATGTGAGTAGTGCAATCCATAGTAATCCAATCAGAAGGCCGCCTAAAATTGCAAGCCCATCGCGCATCATTAATCCGATACCGATTAAGGCCAGTCCAAAGCTTGGAACTGTATTGGTCAGGGGGAGGGGGATAGCCACATAAATAGCCATGACAAAGGCGGCCACACCAACAATGTTTGATACGCCTTTCTGTGTTAAAAAACCCATGCGCGGTTTTATAAAATACTCAATGGCTTTGATAAACGGCATCGATTTGGCAATCCATTTATCCAATGTCTTTTTTTGAAACTCTTTTTTTTGAATAGATTGCGGCATCCATATATTTTCCCTGCCCATTGCAATTTGAAAGGTTAAAATCAGAAGCGGAAGCGCAATGAGCGTATTAATGCCCAGCCCTGGTAAGGGGAGAGCGGCAGGAAGCGCAAAGAAAAATAAGAAAAACCCAAAGCCACGCTCATGAAATGCAATGATGAGGTCATTCACAGAGATTTTCTCTTTTGTGAAGACGAGGCTTAAATCATTGAGTAAATCTGAGAGACTTCTGATAGACATATCAATATTAGACAGGAAAAACCCAATAAAACCAATAGGCTATTTCAGGGCTTGAATTCTGCCGCTTGCCCGCGTAAAACATTTGAAATCAGATGTGCGGGTGTGGTGGAATTGGTAGACGCGCCAGACTCAAAATCTGGTGTCCTCACGGACGTGTCGGTTCGAGTCCGACCACCCGCACCACTTAAAATCAATCACTTAACACTGGTTTTTGAGTTTTTACCAAAGGTGAAAATTCGTCAAAAAGCGTCCATGGGACACTTATGGGACACTTGGAACTGAAAAGCGTTTTCGGCTCTAATTTTCCCGATATTGAACAAACCAGAGTAAGCCAGAAGAATAACTTTGAATTTCTCTTAACCTATTGATTTTACAGTAAAAATTAACTTTTTTCTGTTACTTTAGAAATTGGAGAAGAAAATGGCAGCGATTGAAGAAAGAGAAAATACAAAAGGCGAAAAATCTTACCGTGTGAAAGTGCGGGTAAAAGGATATCCCGTTCAAACAGCAACTTTTAATACAAAGACCGAGGCGAAGGCTTGGGCACGAAATACCGAAAGTGCCATTCATGAAGGACGATATTTTAGTTTCTCGGCATCCAAGAAAAAAACGATGGCGGATTTGATTGATCGTTACGTTGAAGAAAATTTACCACTCAAATCTGAAGCTTCACAATATGACCAGTTAAAGCAGCTCGAATATTGGAAGGATAGAATTGGTAATTTAACGATTAAGGAAGTTACTCCTTCTATTATTACTGCTTTTAGAAACGAGCTTAAAAATACCAAGATTGCCCAAACAGGTAAAATGCGTTCTAACGGAACAGTCAATCGCTACATGGCTGTTTTAAGTCATGCTTTTACCGTTGCTATAAAAGAATGGGAGTGGACGAATGATAATCCCTGCATGAGGGTGTCAAAATTAAAAGAGGCTAGAGGCCGCACTCGCTATCTATCTAAAGAGGAGAGATTCAGATTATTGGACGCTTGTTACCAAAGCTGTAACAAATATCTCTATACAATCGTTGTTTTAGCCCTAAGCACTGGCGCACGGAAAAATGAAATTCTCTCGCTCAAATGGCAGAATATTCATTTTGACCGTGAAGTCATTCAACTGAATGAAACAAAAAACGGTGAAATTCGAATTTTGCCGTTACAGGATTATGCGCTGGAGTTGGTTTTAGAATTATATAATAAGCGCAAAGCCAACGTTGATTTACTTTTTCCAAGTACTAAAAGCGGTAATCACATCCCAACTAACATTCGTAAAGGACGGGATCGCGCTGTTAAAGACGCAAAGCTAGAAGACTTTAGATTTCACGATCTTCGTCACAGCGCGGCATCTTACATGGCGATGGATGGAGCAAGCCTAATTGATATTGCTCAAATTCTTGGTCATAAAACATTGGAAATGACAAAACGTTACTCCCATCTTTCTGATGCACACACGAAAAAAGTGGTAGCGAGCATGAATAGTAAAATTTTTGGCAAGCGAAAACATCATATTCAAACTTAGATATTTGCTTCGCATTTTTCGCTTAGTAACAAAAAAGTAGCTTCATTGAAAGTGACAATTAGCCCTTTATTTAAGCGGTCTTAGCAGAAAAGTATATACATGTATAATTATACAAAAGTATAATTATACATTTAAAATCAATGACTTAACTCATTTTTTTCTTGACCCTTATTTGGGTTTAGTGATATGTTAAATGAGGATATAAATTTGAATTGAAGATTAATTCCATTGCTCTTTATACGATAAAACAAATGGCAATGCGTCATCCAGCTTACACAGAAAGTGCATTGTGGAATTTGAGAGCTAGATGTCAAAAAAATGGTGTAGCACCAGCTTTCGTCAAACAGAATTCTAAGCTTATGGTATGTGAAATTAAGTTCTTGCGCTGGATTGAAGATCGAGATTGCCTAGTAAGAGAAGAAGTTGAGAAACTAGAAAGGGAGAAGCATCTGATAGGTCAAAAGATCGAAAGTGCTGCCCATTCAAATAGCCCGACCCATAAAAACCTAACACTTAAGTCTAAAACAGGCGCTAATACTTTGCCTAATCAGCTAGAGTTGTTTGCAGGAATATAAAGTATCTACATTCCCCATCTCCTTAAGGCTTCGTCATTTTGCTCTCCTGACTCTCTTAGTCTTTTGAGCTTTTCTTCTGAGTTGGCTCTCTGCTCTCTTAATATTTCACCTGCAGATTTTGTTTGAGGTTCTTCTTTGTTCAATAAATAAACACCACCAATGATGGATAAAGTAATAATTGTTAGGATGATAATTATTTTTGATTTCTTTAACGTCATGATTACAAGCTCCAAGGGGTATCGATTGAATCCGATTTGTTAAAATCAAACTCATTTACTAAGCGCCTAAATTTAAGCAAATGTTCATAATTCTCTTCGAGATAATGCATTGCGCTTACTCTAACGGCTTCTGTTTTTGTCTGATCCGTATAAGATGAAACGTTCTCTCTAAAAAATATGCTCCACTCTTTTTGTAATTGTTCTGCAATGGCATAAATTTTTAGAACGTAGGGACTAATATTAACTCTTAAGCCATCATTAAGAGTTTCTATCTCAATCATTCCCTTTTCTTCTAGTTCCTGAAATGTTGTTTTGAGGCCAAATAGCGCACCTTCATTGCCTTCTTTTTCTGAATCAAAAGAAAAGAGATGTCGGTTAGATTGAGTGGGCTTTTCTCTCCAATCTTCGATTAGATATAGATATGAATTGAGCATTGAAACTTCTATTTCACTTAGTCCGACTTGAGATAGATGATATTTGAAGAATTGCCTTTCAATTTCTTCAACTGTGATATTTTTGATCATATTTTTAAACTCCTTGATTTGATAGTAAAACGGCTCCGAGCATTGCTCAGGAGCCGAGGAGTTCGTAACCGTCCTAGAACGGTGCAGCGTATTCCAGCTTTCACCGTATTATATTCCGCCACCTCCTCGACAAACGAGAAAGCAGCATCTTTGATAACGGGCTGATGCATTTGCCCGTCTAGGAAAGGTTACGACACCTCAAGCTTTAACTAAGCTCATTTAAAGCCTATGCAATGAAGTAGAAGCCGTCAAACCATAATTTAGAAAAGAGGGGTTTTATTGAGGACTATAGATCAATTTAAGCGTAAGATTGATTAAAGTGAAACGAGGTGGTGTATAAATTTACAATAATAACAATATAAAGGTCTAAAATCACAAATAATCGATTTTCTAAAAAATCTAAAATAGCAGGATACTACAATAGCAGCTATTTGGAGTTTATCTAGAAATCTAAAATAACAGGATACTAAAATAACGGTTATTTGTAGTTTTTCTAAAAAACCTAAAATAATAGGATACTAAAATGTTATACATTTGCAGTTTAATTGCAAGTTAAGGTGTTTAGTTTAAAAAATAGATAAGGTTTTTTAACCAAGATAAATAATGCTCTATTCGGCAAATAAAGAGCTACTGACTTTAACGAAATTATAAAAAGCAAATATCCCGCCTTACATAATTTAAGGCGACTAGGCAGCCTTTAAATCGGTTTAAAAGATATTGTTAAGAAACCCCTGTGCCACTTGTCCGTTCATTACAGGCGGCTTTTGATACTGTTTCAGTGATCCGTTTCTCTCGTGTTTCATCACGTTTTGCCAATTTAATCCAGCGGAGAATATCGCGTTTTGCGGAGTCTGGAAATTCTTCATAGTTCGACATTGCAGGCGGCTTTGCTTCCAGTGCTTCCCTTAAATCATCGGGCATAATCAGATTATCAACGTCATTCATAAAATCCCATGCGCCGGATTTCTTATCGGCCTGAATTTGTTTTTCAGCCAAAGGGTGAATGCGACCTTCTTTTTTAAGGCGTTTATACCGCTCTTTATAGCTCTTGACCCAATGTTTTGTTTTTTTAGGGCTTAAAAGCTGCATGGTGCGCTTATCGTCTAGTTTCATGCGCCGCCCGTCCATCCAACCAAAGCAAACGCATTCATCAACGATATGCGTATTGGCGAGATATTTATCTGGTACTACTTTCTTGTATGTCACAATCCAAATGCTTTCTTTTTGAGCGTGGTTCTTTTCAAACCATTCGCGCAGCTCTTCATGACTTTTGACCTCAACCTTTTCTAGATGGTCGTGAGCATGAGATTTAGCCATCAGAAAAACCGCGTTAAACGAAGGGTAACATTGCTATCACGCTCTACTGCTTCTAAAGGGGCATTATTATCAGGAGAGGCTAAATATTGGGCTTCGGCTTCAAACTTCATATTATCGTCAATACGGGTTTCATATTCTATTGAGCTAAAAGTTGATCCCGTTTCCCAATCGACAATAGCGCCAAGGAGCAATTCACTCTCCTCAACGTCATTCCATGTGATCCGGCTACCCACAAATACGTCATTTTCAAAGAGGTTAAGGGCAGTTTCATCTTGATCACGGCCATCATATAAAACCTCTGTAAGAAGTCCAATATCGATACCTGATTGCTTCACGTCAAAGAATGTATATTCAAATCCGGCAACGGTTGAGAGGAACGTATCGCCGCTTTGATTGGCCGTAATCCCCTCAAATTTTAAAAGCCATGCATCACTTGTCCATTGAACATCCACGCCGCCTTGAGCGAGTTCCTGATAAACAGGGACCAAGCGCAATCCATCACTTGAGACTTCAAAGAACGGCGTACGGGCAGTCCCGTAAAAGACATGCGCCCCGATATCAAATTTATCAATCTGGTGTTTGTAACGCAGGGCAAAATCACCCGCAAATTCTTCACCGCCTCGCTCATATTCGGCTTCGTCAGTATCAACGATCAAAGCCGTTCTTTGGCGACCGTCAGAGCCGGGGAATGTCCGTTCTCTAAAAAAAGGCAGATAATAAGCCTCAAAGCGGCCAATATCAGTGAATTTACCAAGCCGAATTAACGGCTGGCCTAATTTGTCGGTTTCATCGTTATTTTCGACTACATCAAATTGATTGATCACATCGACTACATTGCGGCTTTCAGCCACGCCCCAAAAGATTTGGCCATTACCAACCAGCAAATCAAAATCGCTGAAACGCTGTGAGTAGGTGAGTTCACGCACATCAAAATGAGTACGCTCATTATCTTGTGCATCTAGGCGTAAAAACGGTTCAAAGCGAACACGCTTACGACGATCATCTGATGTCCAACGGCCTTCACCGCTAAAAACAATGGAGGGTTGAAAATTCTCTAATTGCCCGTCATAAGCGGGGCTTTCAGGAAAATAGCGCAGTTCAGTTGCAACAGAGGGCGTGAAACTCACATCCGCAAAAGCTGTTTGGGAAAAAACACAAACGGCTAATGCGGAAAAGGCAATAGTTTTAAAGCTGGCTAAGCGCAGATGGTCTAAACTCGTTTTCATCTAAATCTACTCCAAAATTATAAGATTCAGCACGTAATGTTGTGCTTTTCCCAGTTAAATGATTATCCATTTGCTGCACCATAGGACGATAGATTGTACCGCCAAAGTTCTTAAATTCGCTTTGTGTCAGTGTTTTAAAATGGCTGCCACCACGATTATAAAACTCTACTTTGCGCAGCTGGTTTATATCTTGATCATAATACGCCACAAGCTTTGTATATCCTGATCTTTTATAGAGTGGTACTTGTTCTAAAACATCGACTTTCAAGCCATCAAGTGTTGTTGTCTCGATATATTTGTATTCGTACTTTCCAAGTTCAGCGGCTGTTAAATCTTCAAACGAAAACTCTGATCCTACAAACGGGCCAGATTTATTTGATGAAGAAATACGCTTTACTCTCGAGAGTTCAGGCAAGAAAAGCCACTGATCATCACTATCCAATATCTTTGCATGTGAGAGCAGCGCAGTGCCTTCAACATCTGGCGGCGTAAAGAAGAGAGTGACTGATTTATCGCCCACATCTTCATTGGCTTTTTCTTGGGTTTTAATTTCTAAATCACGCACGGTTTTATCACCAGCTGCATTTTTAAGCGTCATTGTGAGCTTGGCGATAGAAGATTTAAACCCCTTATCCATGCGATCTGACTTAGCAGCAATCGCAAATCCTTTTTCTTCTGGACTTTGTGCCATTGCTGGCAGTGCAAAAGTCATACACACAGCGATTGCCGCAGCGCTTATTATTTTTCTCATGATAAGTCTCCTTTCTTATCTTTGTTTGAAAATGATAAAAGTGCTGGCATTACGAGAAAATTGATCACCATAGCCAGCATGATTGCGATTGAAGTCATGAGACCCAAATCAACATTCGGTTTAAAGGATGATGTTGCAAGAAGCGCAAATCCGGCAGTCAATATGACCGTTGTTGCAAGGATAGCTGTTCCGGCTGTATCAAAAGCATAAAGAATAGATTGCTCATTGGATTTCCCTTTATGGCGGCTGGCTTGCATATATTTTGAAATCATATGCACCGTATCATCGATCACAAGGCCAATCGCAACTGCGCCAACGGCCGCAATAGAAAACCCTATTGTTCCTGAAATGACAGACCAGAGGCCAAACGTAACCATAATCGGCAGCGAGTTTAAGACAACACTCAGTAAACCAATTCTGATTGATTTAAAGGATACAGCCATAATCACAAAGATAGAGATGATTAGCACAATCCCGCCTTTAAACATCGATTGGACATTACGATCTGCAATGTAATTAAAGAGCGTAGTTGATCCCGTTGCACTTACAGATGCGCCGGAATTGTTGTTTTCTTCCATCCACGTTACGGCTTTTTCAATCAGCGTTCTAGCCTCAACCGTGGACACATCCTTGATTGTCGCTGTCACGCGCGTTCTTTGACGATCAATATCAATACGGTCATTCAGATCAAGGCCGTATGGCAATGATAGCTCATACACGAGCAAATACTGGCTTGCCATTTTCCGGTTATCAGGAATGCTATAAAAGCTTTCTTGATCCTCATTCAGGTTTTTATTCAGCCGTTTCATAATATCGGAAACCGCATAGATATGAGAGACCTCTGGCTGTGTTTTAAGCCATTCAGCAAATTTGTTCACATCTTCCAAAAAGACTGGCTCAAGCACAGCTTGAGATTTACTGCTATCTATTACAAACTCGATATTATCCGTGCCAAAATAAGGGCGCGTGTCATCGATTGAATCTCTGATATCAATACCCGGTGCAAAATATTTTGACCAGACATCGTTAAATTCAAGTCTTGGAATAAGTGAGATTGCACTAATACAGAATATAAGCGTTGCAAAGAAAGCTTTATTCTTATGATTGTAAATCACAGCCCCGACATTTTTCATCATTGAGCTATTTTGTTTATCAGCGTCTAATTCCTTATATTTAATCGGAAGCACACGCATAATGGCTGGTAAAAATGTAATAGATAATAGCCATGCTATGAAGATACCGGCTGCAGTCATATTTCCTAGATGATGGAAGGGCGGGGCATCTGAGAAGTTCAGGCTTAAAAATCCAACCACAGTCGTTAAAGAGGTTAGGGTTACAGGGAAAGTATTAATGGCCGTTGCATCAATAATCGCCTCAACTTTTTCCATACCCCGCTGCATACGTTGTCTAAAAGCAGCAATGATATGAACAGCATCGGCAACGGCAATCGTTAGAATAATTGTTGGTGCAGCGATTGAAATCGGCGTGAGTTCAATACCAAGCCAGCCGCCAATTCCCATACCAAAGATGGTTGAGAGGATAATAATAAATAAGCCTATAACCGTTGCCATTATCGAGCGCAGCATCAAGAGCATGACCAAAATAATCACAAGATACATGGCGGGAATAAGCGTTGCTGAGTCTTTTTGCGCGACTTCGCTAAAGGCAGAAGAGAGCATAGAAACACCCGCTAGTTTTACATCGACTGAGGGGTACGCTGCATTTATTTCATCACGAATATCACGCGCCGCTTGCGCCGCGCCCAATACATCTTCTGCGATTGATCGATCTACTTGTAAAACAGCATTGATAATTGTTGCGCCGCCATCAGGAGCAGTAATGAATTTATGCAATAATGGCTCATTCTCTGCAATATTTTGAAGCCGTTGCATTTGACCAAGCTGATCGATTTCATCCTTATCAAAAATCAAATCTTCAACAATCAGTTCATCACCTTCGGCATAAGTGTGCTGAAAATTGGTTAAACTATCAACGCGGGAGACTAGCGGCAGCGTCCATGCTTTATTGGTAATATCATGGACAGCTTTGATTACCTTTGGTTGATAAATATCGTCCTCTTTGGGGATGACAACAAATTGAATGTTATCTGCCTTACCATATGTTGCCTCAAATTTAAGGAATGTTTGAAGCTCTGGGTTTTCAGAGCCGAAAAATATCTGATAATCGCCAGAGAATTTAAGGTTGCTAGCCCCAAAACCACCAATTAATATTACTATGATGCACATGAGTATGGTTAGCCATTTACGGTTCACACAGAACGAAGCTATTCCGAGTCCAATGTTTTCAACGTTTCTTGCAATATGAGCCATAATCTTGCTATCCTTTAAATTAATACTGTCTTGTACTATAATAGTACGTTATAGTACTTAATACAAACTTAATCAAGGAAATAAATAATAATTATGCCACGCGTAAAGATAGAAGGCCCAGAACCTAGAGAGCGTATTATAAACGCTGCACGTAAGCTATTTTTTAAACATGGATATGATCCTGTCTCAACAGATATGATTGCCAAAGAAGCGCGGGTCTCAAAATCTACTCTTTATAATCAAGTTGGTGATAAAAAGTCTGTTCTTATTGCTTTTGTGCATAATGAAAATGAACGTTTTTTTGATGCTAAATTTACGCCACCAGACAATTTTAAAGACTATCGACAATCACTTATTGATTTTGGTGTAAATCTTTTAGGCTTACTAAGTGAAAAAGACTTAAGGCGTTTTGATCAAGTTATGCTCGGTCAGGCGATGATAAATCCAGACATCTCAACAAGCTTTTACAAGGAAGCATATGAGCTGTCGTTCAAGCATGTGGCGAATATGATTGGTTTCGGACAAGAAAAGGGATATATCAAATCAAAAGAAGACCCGGCTTTTCTCTCCGAGATTTTAGGGCATTCAATGATTGGAACACCATATCATAAGGCGATGTATGGCTTTAAGAAAAGCTATCATGAGAAACCTCGAGAGCGTATTGAAAAGATACTTAAAATTATTCTTGGCATATAGTCTATGGCGCTCTTGTGTCATTTGCCCATCTTTGCAATAGTCTTTTAAGAGTAGGGGCTTCACCAAACAATACAGTTTGACGTGATAGATCACCAACATATTGCCCTGTTGAAATATAGTCCATGGCCTTGTTGTTATCCGCCATAGAGCGATTATATATTGTAAAAATTAGAGTTCACACTTAATTAATCTATTTTTTAATTCCAAAATCTTACCCTTCAGATTTCATTATGATTTCCAAGAATGCTTTTACCTTTTCTGTGCGATACATATCTTTATGAATAACGAGCCAAAGTGGTACATGCCAATTTTCGTCCGCAGGCAAAATTTCAATAAGATTGGGATGTTCTTTTTGAATAAAAGAAGCCAAAAAACCAACGCCTAAGTGATTTAAAACAGCTTGATAGGCTGTAAAAGGCGTTGTTGCTTTTAAAGCAACTTGCTCTGATGGTATATTATCGTTAATCCATTTTTCAAAATATGTTTTGGGATGGTCATAACGCCCAATCATGCGGTAGTTTTTAAGATCCTGCATGTCTTTAGGCTTTCCATATTGCTCGATATACTCTTCTGTCGCAAATAAGCCGAACTTAAGCGTGCCATATGGAATAATCTTGTTATCTTCTGCATTAGGCTTCTTACCTGGCCGTAGAGCAATATGGGCTTCACCATATTCAAGACGTAAAAGTTCTTCAGATGCGATAAACACCGTTCGGGCTTCGGCATGTTGTTCATGAAATTCTCTTATAAGAGGCAATATAATTGGGGCTAAAGCATCAAGTGAAGTAACAATCAGTTCACCTTTTATTGACCCAAGTTGGCCTTTTATCCGTCCAGAAAGCAAACGAAATTGTTTATCTGTAACTTTTGCGACACGGGTTAGTTCTTCTCCGGCCTCTGTAAGCGTGTAACCATTTGTATGTCTTATAAAAAGTTTCTGTCCAAGCTTTTCTTCAAGTGTGTCAATATGACGAATGACAGTTGCGCGGTGGACACCTAAACTATTGGAAGCCGCTGTTACGGTTCCAAGAACACCAACTGTATAGGCTGTTTTAACTTCTTCCCAATTATCCATAGACAAACTCAAATGCTGCAAATTTGCACAGTATGTGCTGCAAATAAATCTATTTACTATATTTATGCATTAAACTAGGTTCAAAATATGATTTTGCGCAATAAAAATCTACTTGTCATTTTAATGACTGTTATTTTTATGCTTTTCAGCATGGGTCATTCACACGCGCATCATTCATTAAATATCGCTGTCATTGAAACGCAAGGCACACAAAATCCGCAGGCTAAAATTTTTAAAGATGAAATAAAAGCTCTACTTGAAGGAGATCGTAATGTTAATTTTATAAGCTATCCTGTTAAAAATAATGAGGGCCCTGAGTTTGCGCAAACGCTTTTGAATACAGCTTTGTCGAACAAAAAGGTCGATATGGTGCTCGTGCTCGATGTCTCGGCAAACCAAAGTCTTGGACTAAACCCCTCTTTTTCAAAGCCTACATTTTTGCCTTATATTTTTAATGCGCGGCTCTCCGGACTGCCGTTATCCGGGAATAGTAGCGGGAAGAAAAACCTAAATTACATTACCTTCGATTTTGATTTTGAAAAAGAATTAAAAGCCCTTCAAGCTGTTGCACCTTTCAGCAATGTTGTTTTGATTTCCAATCCACGAACGCAAGCTAGTATAAAGCCTGAGATGATACAAAGTGCGAAAGCGCAGGCAAAAAAAGCTGGTGTTGATTTAACAATAAAAACCTTCAGCAGCGATGTTAGTGAAATCTCTTTACCTGCTAATACGGATGCGGTTCTCTACGGATTTTTCCCGGGCGCAAATCAGGTGCAAACAAAGGCTCTCATAAGTGCTGTAAATGCCAGAGGAATCACAAGTTTTTCTTTAATTGGAGAAGAATATGTTAGGCTTGGTGCCTTAGCTACGAATGTGCCGACGGCTGATTGGGAAAAGCTTGCGCGCCGTACAGCATTGCATATGGAAGAGGTTTTGCTTGGAACACCGGCATCCAATCTCCCTGTTTTCTTTGAAAGCTCCAGCCGTCTCATGATCAATATGGAGACATCGCGGCAAATTCGTATCGCGCCCAGCTTTGATATTTTGAGTGAAGCAACTTTAATCAATGAATTGGCACAAAATATTGATCGAAATTATTCCTTAACCGATGTCGCGCGGCAAGCCGTCAACCAGAATTTGTCACTAGCTGCGCAGAGGCTTCAGGCGGAAAGTGCCAACCAGTCTGTGAATGAAGTTAGAAGCGGTTTGCTGCCTCAGATCAATTCATCGATTAATTATACAACCCGTAAAGATGATACGGCAGCTATCCGCGCCGGGACATTGGCTGAAAACTCAACTGATGGATCTATTTCCTTGGTACAGCCGCTTTTTGTGGAAGAGCGATGGGCAGCGTTTACAATTGAGAAATTTTCCGCATTGTCGCAGCAAGAGCTTCTGCGAGAGGTCGAGCTGGATATCACACAAGCGGCTGTAAACTCATACTTAAATGTATTGCTTGAGAAAACCGCACTTGAGCAGGAGCGTTATAATCTTGATATCACGCGCGAAAACTATCGTTTGGCACAAAATCGTGTTGAGGTTGGAACGCAAACAGCGGCTGACCTTTTTCGCTGGGAAAGCGAGCTGGCAAATGCAAAGCAGGCCGTTTTACAAGCCAAATCAAGTTTTGAGCAGCAGCGCCAGCAGCTTAATCAAATTCTTAATCGCCCGATTGATGAAGAGTTCAACACAACAATAGAAACCCTCGAAAACCCAGATCTCCTCATTAGTGACAAACGCATTACAACACTGATTAAAAACACGTATGATCTTGAAGCATTGACTGATTTTTTTGTTGATATTGGTTTGGATCGAGCGCCCGAGCTTAAACAAACGCACGCCAGTATCAATGCCAGTAAACGTCAGCTTGAGAGTGATCAGCGCGCATATTGGTTACCAGAACTCAATCTAACAAGCGAATTAACCAGCAATTTTGATGAAGATCGTGCAGCAGGTGGAATTCAAGCAGAAGATAATGACTGGCGTGTGGGACTTGAGCTTTCACTGCCGCTTTATGAAGGCGGGGCGCGTTCTGCCAGATCTGCGCAAAGCCGTTTGGCTATTAAGCAATTTGAGATAAATCTCAAAGATTTAAAAAACCAGATCGAACAGGATATTCGTAACAATCTTGAGGCCGCGCATGCCTCTTACAATTCTATACCTCTTGCCAAACAAGCTGAAACAGCAGCCCAAAAAAACTACGATTTGATCAATGACTCTTACGCGCAAGGTGCAAAAAATATTACGGACGTTCTGGATGCGCAGGATACATTAATTGCTGCGCGGGAGGGCTCCATGAACGCAGTTTACGCTTTTCTTATTGATCTTATGAATGTTCAACGTGCCATCGGCGCTTATGATTTTTTCCTAACCGATACGCAACGTATTCAATTTTCTGACGAGCTTATACAACGCGTTGCCAATACAAACGAAAGAGGAGCTGAGAATGATGAATAAACTTAAAATCTATGGCTTATGGGCTTTGAAAATTCTACTAGCTCTAGCATTCTTAGGGGCGGGCGGTTCAAAACTGGCCGGTGTTGAAGATATGGTTGCGCTCTATGATCAAATTGGTTTTGGTCAATGGTTTCGTTATCTCACAGGCGTTTTAGAAGTAAGCGGGGCTTTGGCACTTTTAGTTCCTAAAATCTCTCTTTATGCTGCGGGTCTTCTTGTGTGCATTATGATCGGTGCAATTGGAACACATCTTTTCCTCATTGGGGGAACATTTATACCCGCACTGGTTTTGGGCCTTCTCTCTGGTCTTGTTGCGTTTGCAGAATATCAGAAAAACTTCAAAAGCAACGAAGGATAGCCCAATGTTTAAGTCACTCAATATCGCCAAATATACCCTATTGCTCGGTGTAACGCTATTCCTCTCAGCTTGCGGTGAAGAACAGGAAGCAGAGCTTAAGGCACCTTTACGTGAAGTTCGCACGGTCATTGTTGAAAGCGGTAGCGGCATTTTCAAACGAAGTTTTTCCGGTACGCTGCAATCCTCCAATCAAACCAGTTACAGTTTTAAAGTCTCCGGCACAATAGAGAGTATTCCTGTTGAAGTTGGGCAAGCTGTCAAAAAAAATGAAGTTATCGCTGTACTTGATCCTTCAACATATGAGCTTGAAACGCAGCGCGCGCGTGCTTCTTTGGTCGAAGCCCAATCTCAACTGCGCAGTGCTAAGGCTGAATATGAAAGAACTAAAAAACTTTACGAAGCCGGTAATAGCTCGCGCAGCGATTTGGATAATGCGCGTGCTGCGTCTGAGACTGCAGCGGCTTCTACGCAAGCAGCCAATAAGTCCCTACAAATCGCACAAAAAGATTTATCAGATACAAAGCTTCGTTCTAAAGCTGATTGCCAGATTGCGTCTATTCCAGGCGATAGTGGTGAAAACGTATCCGCCGGTACAGAAGTCATTACAGCAACATGCGGTGAAGGACTGGAAGTAAAGCTGGACATTCCCGAAAGCGCTATTTCAAGCATAAAAAAAGATATGCCTGTTACGGTTAGTTTTTCTGCACTTCCAGACAAAACTTATCAGGGCATTGTTAAAGAGGTCGGCGTCGCAGCTGTGAATGGCGGTACAACTTTTCCGGTTGACGTTTTGATTGTAGATGAAGATAAAACCGCCCTTAAATCCGGTCTGTCGGCCAATGTTACATTCACAATTGATAATCGTAATGAAAGTAAAGTCTCTGCCCCTGTTCTGCCCAGTTTCGCTGTGGGTGAGGATCAGGATGGACGTTTTGTTTATACCGTTCAGACTGGTCAGGATAACCGCGTAATGATTAAGCGAGTTCCCGTAACGCTAGGGCAAATTTCACAAGAAGGCATAGAGATTGTCAGTGGTGTTCAGCCCGGTATGAAGGTTGTGACGGCTGGTGTGTCTGTCTTAAGAGACGGTATGGAAGTGAAAGTATCCGAAGAATGAGCAAAAATCTCACGGAAGAAGAACAAAACTCACTAAAAAACGGCAAGGGTTTGACAGCCTTTGCAATGAAAAACAATATTACCGCGATTGTGATCGTTGCGCTTTTGGCGTTGTCAGGCATTTCAGCCTATTTCAGTCTCCCAAAGCAGCAAGATCCAGGTTTTATCATTCGCAGTGTGACAGTCAGCACACCTTTTCCAGGGGCAAACCCGCTAAGGGTAGAGCAGCTGGTCACCGACCCGATTGAGGAAGTATTACAAGAAATTCCAGAAGTTGATTACGTAGAAAGTAAATCTCGTAACGGCATTTCAATTATCACCGTCAACTTTTTGGAAAAATATAAAGAAATGCGCCCGCTCTTTGATAAAGTCCGGCGCAAAGTTGATGATTTGGTTGATGAAGGCAAGCTTCCCGCTGGTGCGCGTAAGCCCATAGTCAATGACGAGTATGGAGATGTTTTTGGTATTCTTTACGCCCTGCAAGGTGAGGGATTTTCTTCGGCGGAATTAAAAGAGATTGCAGATGAGGTTCGCAATAATCTGCTCAAGCTTGATAACGTTGCCAAGGTCAATATTCACGGGACGCAGGATGAAGTTGTTTATGTTGAATATAACGGCGCCCGGTTGCAGGAGCTTGGCATCTCGCCAACCAGCCTTGCCAGCGCGCTGGATAGTGCAAATATCCTTGATGCCGGCGGTGATATTAGAATTGGTCAGGAACGTATTGTTCTGGAACCAACAGGTAATTTTGAAAGTGTAGAAGATCTTGGGCGCACAGTACTGCAAGTCCCCAGTGGCGGCGTTGTCTATCTTTCCGATATCGCCCAAATCACGCGCGCTTATGTTGAGCCGCGCGTTTCAATGACCCGCTATCAGGGCAAGGAAACGCTTGTTCTCGCAATATCATTGAAAGAGGGCGGTGATATTCTTGCTCTCGATGAAGAGCTGAATGAAGCGGTTCCTAAAATCGAAGCATCCTATCCTTTTGGCGTGAGTTTAAAGCGTGTTTTCTCACAACCTACTTTGGTTGAAAACTCTGTTAACTCATTCATGTCAAACCTTATACAGGCCATTGCAATTGTGGCACTTGTCATGTTTGCGTTTCTTGGGTTCCGCACCGGCATTATTGTTGCTTCCCTTATCCCAACCACCATTGTGATCACCTTTGTTTGCATGAGCTATTTCGGGATTACCGTGAACCAGATTTCATTGGCGGCGCTTATTATTGCCCTTGGGCTTCTGGTTGATAACGCAATCGTTATGGTTGAGGCCATTCAGATCCGCCGTGAAAATGGTGAAGACAAATATAAAGCTGCGATTGAGTCCGGGAAAGAAATGTCGATCCCGCTCTTAATTTCATCGCTGACAACATGTTCTGCATTTCTGGCAATCTTTCTGGCAGAGTCCGCAACAGGGGAATATACAGCCGATATTTTTAGGGTTGTCTCAATTGCTTTGATTGCGTCCTGGGTTATGGCGATGACAGTTATCCCGATCCTCACGACCGTCATTATGAAGATAAAAACTGCAGGCTCAGATGAAAAAAAAGAACCTTATCAGAGCCTCATGTATAAAATTTACCGCCTTCTTCTTTTCCCATCTCTACGCTTTAAATTTTTACCAATCCTTGCTGCTATCAGTCTGTTCTTTATGGCTATGCAGTTACTCGCCTATGTTCCGCAAGTTTTTATTCCGGAGCGGGAAGATCCAATTATCAATGCAAAATTCAATATGCCACGCGGCACGGATATTGAAGTCACCAATGCGATTATGCAGGATATTGAGACTTATATTTTGCAAAACGATAAAGGCGTGGTTACCGAGGCAGACATCCAAAAAGAAGGTGTCGTTGATATTTTAAGTTTCATTGGTGTGGGCACACCGCGCTATGTTTTGGCGATCAATCCGGATCAGGAAGAAACCAATATTGGCGCTATGATCATCAATACAACAACAGATGACGCTATTCAGAACGTCATTGATGATGTCACCAACTATGCCTTTTCAAAATATCCTGATTTGGAAGTCAAAATGCGTAAAATGGAGAATGGAGCCCCTATTGATTACCCCATTGAAGTGCGTATTTCAGGCGATAATATTGATAAGCTCTATGAAATCATGGCCCCGGTTAAAGAGAAGCTTCTGTCTATCTCAGGTGTTCGTGATGTTAATAATGATTGGGGACCAAAACGTAAAAAACTGCTGATTGAAGTTGATCAAGATCGCGCGCGCCGCGCTGGCGTGACAAATTCTGATGTCGCTTTATCACTGAATACTGGCTTATCAGGTTTAAGAATGACTGATTACCGCGAAGGCAATGATATTATTCCTGTAGAATTGCGCTCTGTTTCCGTCGACCGTGAAGATCTTAATAAATTAGACGGGTTAACAGTCTATGCGCAGGGCAGCGGCAAGTCTGTCCCTTTAAAGCAAGTTGCCGATATTGAACTCGTTTGGGAAGAAGCGATTATCAAACGTCGTGATCGTACACGGACGATTACAGTGCGTACACTGCATTTGCCTGGCATCACAGCAACCGAGGTTTCAAATCAGTTTCTTCCCTGGCTTGAAGCGCAAGCTCAAAGCTGGCCAAGAGGATATAGTTATGAATTGGGCGGGGAATCCGAAACCTCTGGTGACGCTAACCAGTCTATAGCAGATAAACTGCCAATATCTGGGATGTTAATCTTCCTGCTGTTGGTTGCACAATTTAATTCAGTACGCAAAACAGCAATTATTCTGATGACGATACCATTAGGTTTAATAGGTGTGACATTTGGCCTGCTGATCGCCAATAGTATTTTTGGCTTCATGACGATCCTCGGCATTATCTCGCTCGCAGGAATTATCATTAATAACGCCATTGTATTGATTGATCGTATCAATATTGAAAGAGACAATAACGGACGCCCAGCTGCAAAAGCTGTTATAGAAGCGTGTCAGCAGCGTTTAAGGCCTATTGTGCTTACAACATGTACAACCGTCGGCGGAATGCTACCCTTATGGATTTCGCATGATCCTATGTTCGAGACAATGGCTGTTGCGATTATTTTCGGATTACTATTTGCAACCCTACTCACCTTAATCATCGTTCCTGTTCTTTACTCTATTTTCTTTGGCGTAAAGTACGAGAAGAGTGATTTTCAAAAGGCATAGGACATGGAGTTTACATTAACATTCCTAAAACTTTTTCTTTGGGCTATTTATTTTGTAAGTCCGCTCTTATTACTATTAGTTTTGGTGATTATATGTTTAGGACAAATTGTAACTTATCTTGAAAAATGGAATAAGTTTGATGGACTTTATTGGTCATTTGTAACGGCAACAACCGTTGGTTATGGTGATATGCGTCCTTTAAAAAAGGTCTCAAAACTTTTATCTGTGTTGATCGCACTGACTGGTATAATTTTTACAGGTATTATATTAGCGGCGGCTGTCCAGACTGTATCTATGTCCCTTGAAAAACATCTTGATCCTGAAGTCATTGAACGCATGAAAGATGATTTAGAGAAAGGTTATTGACGAACCAAAAGCTCTGCTACTTTATTCTGCAATGCCTAGGATAAGATTAAAGAAGTTAATTTATACTTTTATAATTTTTCTTGAATCTTTTGGACACTCATGGGACACTTGAATAGAATAAAGGATAATTTAAGAGAATAAAAAAATTAACCTTTTGGCAATTAAGTTATTGATTTTAAGTTGATAAATTTATTTTGAATTTTTCACACCTGTTATCTGAACTGACTCAAAATCTGGTGTCCTCACGGACGTGTCGGTTGGAATCCGACCACCCGTACCATCATTGAATAATTAACCACAATCTTTACATACCCCGTGAATTTCAAAATTCCATCGTGAGGGGGCGAATGTATTTTCGATTGTACTATTCTTTAAAGCCTCGGGAAGTTCACAAAGATGCGTTTCAATAACAAGGCCGCAATCATTACAAATCATAAATTGTGATCCTTTGTGACGATGACCTGCCTCGCACGCGACATAGGCATTCAGACTTTCAATGCGGTGAATAAATCCCTGATCTTTCCAAAAATCAATCGCGCGATAGACCGTAGGCGGTTTAGGATTTTTGATGGCAGACCCAAGCTTTTCTAATACCTCATATGCTCCAATAGGTTTGGCACTAGAGGAAATGATTTTCAAAACCTCTAGACGAGGCTTGGTCAAACGATATCCGTTTGTTTCACAATACTCCGAAGCGGGCTGTAAATTAAGGTGGGTCATCTATTGATTACATCTTGCAATTCTAAATTGTTAGGATATAAAACTGTTATATTATAACATTTTAAAAATCAAGAAGGGTTTGGCTATGCTTCAAACAATTGAGAAAAAACTTCCTGTAACCGTTCTTTCTGGCTTTTTAGGCGCTGGTAAGACGACACTTCTAAATCACGTTCTGAATAACCGTGAAGGTAAGAAAGTAGCCGTTATTGTAAATGATATGAGTGAAGTGAATATCGATGCTGCGCTTGTTGAAAAGGGCGGCGCGGATTTATCTCGTACGGAAGAAAAGCTCGTTGAAATGAGCAATGGTTGTATTTGCTGTACCCTTCGTGAAGATCTTCTCAAACAGGTTCGTGATTTAGCTCAAAAAAACAAATTCGATTATCTTTTAATTGAAAGTACTGGGATTTCTGAACCTCTACCCGTTGCGACCACATTTGATTTTCGTGATGAAGATGGTCATAGCCTCTCCGATGTTTCAAGGCTGGATACAATGGTCACTGTAGTTGACGCCGCGAACCTCATTAAAAATTACAGTTCAACAGATTTCTTAAAAGATCAGGGTGAGAGCCTCGGCGAAAACGATGAACGCACGCTTGTTGATTTACTAGTTGAGCAAATGGAATTTGCTAATGTCATTATTTTGAATAAGATTGATTTGGTTTCAAAAGAGGAATTAGACACTGTCAAAGCGATTATTCGCGGCCTCAACGCCAAAGCTAAAATCATTGAAACCACCTTATCTCAAGTTGATATGAAAGAGGTGATGGATACAGGATTATTTGATTTTGAAGAGGCGCAAGAGCATCCTATGTGGGCACAAGAGCTTTATAATCCAGAAGAGCATGTGCCTGAAACAGAAGAATACGGAATCACAAGCTTTGTGTATCGCGCACGTCATCCTTTTGATCCAACAAAGATCTACTCATTTTTTAATCAGCAATGGCCGGGTGTTGTTCGCGCAAAAGGATTTTTCTGGCTCTCGTCACGTCCTGACTTTGCAGGAGAGGTCTCCCAAGCAGGAGCTTTTACGAGACATCATGGTATAGGACGATGGTGGGCCTCTATTCCTGAAGACCAGCGGCCAGATGATCATCAATTTGAAAATGTTATAAAGCAATATTGGACGGAAGAGTATGGTGATCGTCGTCAAGAAATTGTATTTATTGGCTTAACTGGGCAAATGGATAAAGAGGCTCTTCATAAGCAGTTAGATAAATGCCTCGTTGAAAATTATTTGGAAGCGCCAGACACTTTACAAAAAGTCAAAGACCCATTCCCGCAATGGTTTAGAGAGGCAGCATAACTATGAAACTATCAAATTATGAAGATTGGAAACATTGTATTACAAAACTTTGTAATATTCCTTTAGCACCTGAATATATTGAAAAACGTATTGAAGAACTAAATAATCTTGAAAATATACATACTAAGAAATTTGTAGATATGTGGGGAGAAGATCACCTAAAAAACGTTACAGACTGGTTTGAACAAGCCAGACAAGAATTCAAATCATGAGTAAAATATTTCCAGTTGTGATAGTCGGGGCAGGGCCGGCAGGTATCGGCACAGCAGCTTTATTTGCGCAATGTGCAATTCCTGCATTAGTCCTCGAGAAAGGGCGTGTCGGAGAAAGCTTGCTTCAATGGCCAAAAGAAACACGGTTCATTTCACCGTCTTTTACAGGAAATTTTTTTGGAGCGGTTGATCTAAATGCTGTTACCCCGACAAGCTCACCTGCTTTTGGTTTACAAGAAGAACATCCTTCAGGCCAGGAATATACAGATTACTTAAATGATGTTGCTGAAGCCCATGCTTTAAAAATAGAACAAGGTATTGAAGTTCAAGATGTAGAATTTGACGAGGAGAACATTATTATTCTCACTACAAATGAAGGCGAGTTAAAATGTCGTAATTTGATTTGGGCAGGCGGCGAATTTCAATTTCCTAAGTCCCTTCCCCATACTGTGAGGATTGAAAAATCATATAAAGATTTTCCAGTGGGACATCATGTGATTATTGGAGGATCAGAAAGCGGAATGGAAGCTGCTTATCATTTGGTTCAGAACGGCTCCAGCGTTATTGTGATTGACCCAAATGCACCGTGGAATGAGAGGGTTAGCGACTCAAGTTATGGTTTAAGTCCTTTTACTTTCTCTCGCGTGCGTTCACTAATGGATAGCGGAAAAGCTGACTTTATTTCAGAGATGGCTGTAAAAATTACAGATGAAGAAGTTCGCACGAAAAGTTATGTTTTCACTTTGGAACACCCTGCAATTGATGCAACGGGCTTTGATACAAAACAGAGCCTTGCAGGAAAGCTTTTTAACTTTCCTAACGGATATGCTGAGTTAACTGATCATGACGAAAGCACAAAACATAAAAATGTCTTTCTAGTAGGTCCTAATGTTCAACATGATAAAGCTGTTTTTTGTTTTATCTATAAATACAGACAACGTTTTGCTGTTGTGGTGAGTGAAATATTGAGCCGTTGGGGACAACAAAGTCCAGTTATTAGTGATTATGAAGAAATGGGCTTTCTCCTTGATGACTTAAGCTGCTGTGAAGGCGAATGTGTATGTTAGTTAAATCTATTCACCATTTTGCTGAATTCATGTCTGGGCGAGGAACAGTAATCGTCTTAATAGCATCTATAGCTATGGGAATAATTTTAGGTTTCACTTTCCCAAATATAGAAGAGATACTATCCAATCAAATAGATATTACTATTTTACTGCTCGTTTTTTTACTACTGTTTGATGTCCGTATTAAAAATGTCTTGTCTAGTTTGCAAAACCTCCCATTCATTGGAATCGTATTGGTAACAAACTTCATTATTATTCCGCTGATTGGGTATGGAATTGCGTCCTTGTTTCTTTCTGAATATCCGCTTTTCTTTATCGGGCTTGTAATCTATTTTATGGCGCCTTGTACAGACTGGTTTTTGGGATTTACGAAGCTCGCAAAGGGGAATACGGCTCTAGGCGCAGCACTAATACCGCTTAATATGATCAGCCAGCTTTTGCTATACCCTTTTTATCTTCATATTTTTGGAATTGATCTTATTGAAACAATCTCTTACAGCATATTTGAAACAGTATGGCAGTGGTTTCTCATTCCTTTAATAGCAGCATTAGTTTTACGTTATATTTGCGAACGTACTCTCACTAAAAATAATTTTGAGATAATTCAGTCAACATCATCTATATTCATTCCAATTTTATTGAGTATTCTGATTACTCAAATTTTAGCTGCAAATTTAGGTGTTTTGATTTCGTACATCACTATTGTTCCTCTTATATTGTTGTCAATTTTTACATTTTTTACGGCAACATATATTTTAAGTGAGATGATTTCTAATATAGCAAAATTTAAATATGAAAATCATGTTTTATTTTCTATGACGACAGCGGCGAGAAATGCCCCCTTAATGCTTGCTATCACTATGATAGCACTTCCAAACCAGCCTGTTATTTACGCCGCTTTAATAATAGGAATGCTTGTGGAACTTCCTCATCTAATTGGCCTTAAAATGCTCCTTAATAAGAATAATCCAGATTATAAGGTTGTATTAGATATTGTATGAATTCCTTAATTTCCTATAATAATATTAATTAAGGGAGAGATATGAAAAATTCTATATTTATTTTATTAATGACATTGACTTTATATCCACTAAGTTCATTTGCTCATTGCGAAATCCCTTGTGGTATCTTCGGTGACGAGGGTCGCTTTTTGGAATTGATGGAACATGCTGAAACGATTGAAAAATCTATGAATGAAATCAATAGGTTGGATGGAGAAAGCGATGTTGATTATCATACGATTGCAAGGTGGACTTTCAATAAGGAAGATCACGCTGAAAAAATTCAGTATATGGCCTCCCGATATTTCTTAGCACAGCGAGTGAAACTTCCTGCCGCTGATGCAACTGCAGATCAAATAAAAGACTATGAAAAACACACAACACTTCTTCATAAGATGATTGTTAAAGCGATGCGGACCAAGCAAACAACAGATACCGCCGCTGTAACAGAGCTTCGTAACGTGATTTCAGACTATAAGCATCACTATTTTAAAGATCACGAGCATGAGCTCTAGCTGATTTGTACTTACGATAGCTGTTTTGTATACACCGTTAATTCAAGCTTGAGGTTCTTCTAATTATCTGGGGGCAGTTAGACCCAAAAGAGCTTTGTAGCTTTAGAGGCTTGGAATAATTAAGTAATCTGCTAAAAATTCGTTTGTTATTAGGTGAACTGTAGTGAGTAATTTTCAACTATCTGAATTTAAAAAAAGCTTATCAAAATATTTCGATAATTTTGCTGTGCGTGCCCATGAATTGATTTCTGATCATCAAAAGCATTATTTACCCTGGCTTATCTTTCTGTTTTCTGTAGTGTATTTACCTCTTGCTTTTCTTCTGGTTGAAGATCTTGGTCTAATTTCAGCATTTGAGGTCGATCCGGCCAGCCACATTAGTGCAGTAGAGTCACTTCTTAAAACATATAATATGCATGAATCATATCATAGTAAGTATTATGGCTGGACTTATTTTGGAATTAATTTTTTTCTGCTTGTGCCAATAAAACTCTTTACTGTTTTATTTGGTATCGAAAGTAATTTTTTTCTGTATTTTGGGATACGCTTCATACTTTTTTCCATTGGTCTTGCTTCTTTAGTTGCCTTTTATTATGTCATTGTAAATTTCTTTAAAAGCCACGTTATTGCTTTTATTGCAGGGCTTTTATACGTCTTTAATAGTGTTGGATATAAATATTTTTATATTATTCATCCTGAAACTACTGGCATTTTATTCATCTTTTTGGCTGTGCTGGCCTTGCAAAATTTTGTAAAAAATCCGGATAATCTTAAAATTTATTATTGGG